>CANQMP010000059.1 GCA_947624975.1 Candidatus Gastranaerophilales bacterium | reverse complement strand
AACCCATCGGGGGGGGGGGGGATTTGCTCCTAGAAAGCGTTTTGAGGGTATTATAACCTCAAAAGCCAATAGTTTCGCATTTACACTCGCAGAAGTTCTTATCACTCTTGCCGTTATCGGTGTAGTTGCAGCATTATCAATACCGACTTTGATTCAGAATTATCAAGTAAAAACCACGGTAACAAAATTAAAAAAAGCATATTATACTATGAATAACGCATGGCAAATGTTTATGACCGAGAACGGAGATTTATGTCAATGGGGTGTTGAATCTACAGCTCCGGGAACTGAGGGAAACCAAATAAGAGAAGATTTTTTAAGTGAATTTTCTAAATATATGAAACCGACGTCAGAATGCAAATTTACTGACTCATCCTGTGAGCCATACTATGCCAAAAGTTTAACGGGTGTTGATAATACATACGATGAACTTAGAGAAAGGCTTGTGTTTGCCGATGGAATAACTATAGCTAATGTTCACTTTTCTACTAACTCGAAAGAAACTTGCAGTGCTTCGATAAAATTGGATATCAACGGAAAAAAGGGTCCAAATATTCAGGGAAAAGATGTTTTTGATTTTTACATTGAACATTATAAGCTTGTACCGGGAGGCATGTTTACAAAAGAAAACTTTTCCACAGAATGTAACCCTAATGTGACATCAAAACAAAGATTGGACGGAATTACTTGTACCGGGTGGATAATCTATAACGAGAACATGGACTACCTGCATTGTGATGATTTAAGCTGGGACGGCAAACACAAATGTGATTAGTCTTATTGCAGGCAGAAAAGGGACGGATAGATGTGATTTGGCTGCAGAATAAAAAGTAAGTGAACCTGACATTTACAAATTAAATTTTATGTAAAACCCCCTAGAATATCAATTCTACAACATCGAATTATAAATTGTACTAAAGGACTAATTATTTTTTTTTAATTTGTGTGTTATCTTTACAATTAGAGGTAGAATTAATGGAGAAGCTTACTGAGCGAGAATTGGAAGTTTTAGCACTTTTAACCTGCGGTTACATGAACAAGGATATTGCTAGAATTTTGTTTATCGCTGAAAGAACTGTTAAAGCACATTTGACATCAATTTTTAGAAAAATGAATGTCAAAAACCGAACCGCTGCGGTAACGATGGCAATTTCATCTAGCAGGGTTAATGACTAACGCTTTATATTTTTGAATTTATCGGAAAATAAAAATTTGTTAGGGCAAAATTTCAACCTACAGTTTTATTTTTTCATCCTCTCTTTTTAAAATATAAACAGGAGCGGGTTTAAAAGAAGTGAAAAAATACCGAAATATTTTGCGGCTGATTTTTTTATGCTAAAATATCACTATGTTTGAAAGTTTAAGCGAAAAATTACAGGGAATAATCAGCAAAACCGGCTCAAAAGAACTTACATCCGAAAACATGCAAGACGCACTTCGCGAAATCCGCCGTGCCCTTTTGGAAGCCGATGTTAATCTGCGCGTGGTAAAATCCTTTATTTCCGCGATAAAAGACAAAGCGGAAGGCGAAAAAGTTCTTCAAGGCGTTAATCCGTCACAACAACTCGTAAAAATCGTTCACGATGAGCTTATTGAACTTTTAGGAAATGAGCAAAAACCGCTTGATTTCTCGGGAAATCCGAATTTAATCATGATGCTCGGACTTCAAGGTTCGGGAAAAACTACATCGTCAGCAAAACTTGCGGTTAAACTTAAAAAAGAAGGCAGAAACCCTCTGCTTGTTGCGTGTGACGTTTATCGACCCGCCGCAATTTCACAACTGCAAACACTCGGAAAAGATATCGAAACGGAAGTTTTTACAATTCCCGACTGCAAAGATGTTCAGCAAATTGTCAACGGTGCGATTAATTACGCCAAAGAAAAAGGTTTTAACACGATAATTCTTGATACCGCAGGACGTTTGCAGATAGATACCGAGATGATGGCGGAACTTTTACTCATAGACAGGATTTTTAAACCTGCTGAAAAACTTCTTGTAATTGATGCGATGACGGGTCAGGAAGCCGTAAATGTAGCGGAGAACTTTGATGCACAACTCGGGCTTACGGGGCTTGTTTTGACAAAACTTGACGGTGACAGCAGAGGCGGTGCGGCGCTTTCCGTCGCTTACTGTACGGGAAAACCCATAAAATTAACGGGAACAGGCGAAAAACTTAACGCTCTTGAAGATTTTTACCCCGAACGTATGGCTTCAAGAATACTCGGCATGGGCGACATCGTAAGCCTTGTCGAGCGTGCTCAGGAAGTCTTTGACGAAAAACAGGCTCTTGAACTTCAAGAAAAGATGAGTAAAAACAACTTTTCCTACAACGATTTTATCAAAATGCAAAAGCAGATGAAAATGTTCGGGTCTATGGATCAGCTTTTGGGAATGCTTCCGGGCATGAATATCAGCAAAAGCGACAGAGAGCTTATCTCCCATGAGGGTGAAAAACAGTTTAAAAAAATGGAAGTGTTTATATTGAGCATGACGCCTGATGAGCGTGCAAACCCCGATTTGATGAATTCAAGCCGTAAAAAACGTATCGCAAAGGGTTGCGGGATGGAACTTTCGGAGGTTAATGCGTTTGTAAAACAGTTTGAACAAATGCGTGCGATGATGAAAGGCATGACCGATATGAAAGGTATGTTTTCAAAATTCAAAGGCGGAATGCCTGATTTAAGCAAATTGGGGAATTTAGGCGGGGGCATAAACGGCAAACTCGGCAAACACGCAGTAAATAAAGCTATCAAAATGATGAGGAAATTCAAATAATTTCCTCTATTAATAAAACTCGGATGTCATTGCGAGCGAATGCCTCAGCTTATTGACTCCCTCCCCATCAGGGGAGGGAAAAAAATTAGTTCCTTCCCTTTTCAAGGGAAGGTTAGGATGGGTTAATATTTTTTGTACGAAGTGCCTAATTATTTAACCCCTCACCCTAACCCTCTCCCGCACGAAGGTCAATTCGACGGGGCGAGGGGGATTTTTAAGCAAGGGGTGAGGAAAAATCTCACGTTAACACCATATATTGCGTGCAGACTCAGTCTGCCACTTTTTAAAAATTTGTTGGGGTAGAAACCCCAACTTACATTTTTTGTTAAAATTTTATAAAAAATTTCCATTCCCCCTCTTGCATTTTTTAAAAAATCGTTTATAATGAGAATGTATAGAAAAAACGAAAGGAAAAAACTATGAAGAAAATTACTACAACGGCATTTAACCCATC
>CANQMP010000058.1 GCA_947624975.1 Candidatus Gastranaerophilales bacterium | reverse complement strand
TCTCTTGACCTTTTATTCTACAAAGACTTTATCCTTAATGCAATGAAAAGTTGACAATCCCCTTACAAAGGGAGGGGCTAGGGGTGGGTTAATCCACTCTCCCCGTGCGGGAGAGGGAATTAAATTGTAAGTTGGGGGTTTCTACCCCAACAAATTTTTAAAAAGTGAAAGCGGATTGCGAGCCGAGGGCGAAACTTGACGGCGAAATGTCGAAGTCATTGCAGACGTCAACCAAAAACGCGAGCAACCAAGTAAGAACTTTTCAAGTTTTTCTTTCTTTAACATACTAGATGCTGACGATAAATTGGCTGTTTTACTCTACAAGTTTGCAAAAACCCTCTAGGCACTTCTTCGCATTAAATCCGAAAGCTTAACCTCTTTTTGAACCTTTTCAACCTTCTTTACAGGCTCGGATGCCTCTTTGAACTGCGAAAGCCCTATTTTTACCTTTGAATTTTCATCGCTTATCATAAAAATTTCTTTTAAAAACTTGAATAATTCTTTCATCTGCTTCTCCTGAAAATATTATAATATCAAATATTAATTTTATATCATTCATTAAAACTATTTTTGAATAGAAAAACATTACAGTTTATGCTATATTCATCAAGTAAGCATTTGAGGAGCATAATTTGAACGAAAAACACAATCACGATTTTAATACAGCTTTCAAGATATATGAAAATGATTATTCGCATGATGATTTGATTAACTGCTTAAAATCGGGAAACGATGTTGAAAAGCAAGCCTGCACGCTTAAACTGGACAGAATTGAAAACAAAGATGAAGCAAAAATTTTAATGTCAAATCTTACGGGCTGCGACGGCAAAATAAGAGAGGCTGTATCTTTCAGGTTAAAAGAATTTATGGAAAAAAATCCGGAATTTTTTACGGATTTTACAGAAATTTTTCTCGATGCTATAATAGATATAAACGGGAATATATGCAGAAACACAATTACGGCACTCAAATCATTGCAGAATAACGAAGAATTTTGCCATGACTTCTGCGAAAAATTGATGGCATGCACAATTCCCACAGCCCTTAAAGTCCAAAAATTCGACATACAAGAGGGCAAATACAAGATAAATAAGGAGGTTTTTAAACTCTACTGGTACCTTGAAACTATTTTTCATTTTAGTCAATTCTTTAAAAATTCGGATTTGACGGCGATTTTGACGGAAACTGCAAGCATTAAAGACTACACAATTCGCGAAAAAACCGCAAAAATACTTTCTAAAGTTCAAAAAGATGATACACTTTTAAAACTTAAAGAAATTTTAAAGAAAGATGAAAACTATTATGTAAGGCGGATTTGAGGAAAATTTGTTAAGATATATTACAAAATTAATAAAAAATATATACGATTTACGCAATTTTTACCTACAAATTTACTTTATATATATGGGGATACTAAAAGGGAAAAAAAAAGGAGCAGAATATGGCAAGAGTATTAATATCAATGCCTGAGAAATTTCTCGACGAGATTGATAAGGTCGCAGGAAACGAAAACAGAACAAGATCGGAACTAATCAGAGAAGCACTCAGGTCTTACATGTACAGAAGTCAGATGAGAAATTCAAAACAAGCAGGAAAAAACGCAGAAATACTGGAAGCATTATTAGGATAGAAAGGGGAAAAAATTATGGAAAACAGCGAATACATTATGTCATCACTTGACGAATACTTCGAAATCTTAGACAGAGAAAACAAAAAACGTTCTGAAATGATAGCAAAATCACTTGTAAAATATTTACAGAACTCTAAAAAAGAAAACAAATTCGACAAAGTCAGAGCAGCAAAATAAGGTCAAGGTTCATAAAAGGGAAAAATTTGTAAGGGGAAAAAAATTGTAAAGACCTGTCCGTGTGACAGGTCTTTTTGTATTATTTTAGCAAATCGAAGTGCATAACGCAAAAGGCAGAACAGCATGAAAAAAAGCGGATTTAAAAATCCGCTTTTTTGGTTTTATTGCTGAATAAATTAAGCAAGAATTTTATCAACGACACCTGCACCAACTGTGTGACCGCCTTCACGGATAGCGAATCTCATACCTTCTTCGATAGCAACCGGAGCGATGAGTTCAACTTCCATAACAACGTTATCACCGGGCATAACCATTTGACCGTCGAATTTAATAGAACCTGTTACGTCAGTTGTTCTGATGTAGAACTGAGGTCTGTAACCGGGGAAGAACGGAGTATGACGTCCGCCTTCTTCTTTGGTCAAAACGTAAACGTTAGCCGTGAATTTAGTGTGCGGGTGAATAGTTCCGGGTTTAGCAAGAACCTGACCGCGTTGGATATCAGTTTTGTCGATACCTCTTAACAAAGCACCGATGTTATCACCTGCTTGACCTTGGTCAAGAGATTTTCTGAACATTTCAACACCCGTAACGGTAGTTTTCTTAGTTTCACCCAAACCGACCAATTCAACTTCGTCACCTACTTTAACAACACCACGTTCAACACGGCCTGTAGCAACAGTACCGCGGCCTGTGATAGAGAATACGTCTTCAACAGGCATTAAGAACGGTTTGTCTAAGTCACGTTCCGGAGTCGGGAAGTAAGAATCGATAGCATCCATCAATTCCCAAATTTTATCAACCCATTTGTCTTGACCTCTTTGGATAGAGGGGTTAGCCTGAACAGCTTCCAAAGCTTTCAAAGCAGAACCGTGAATAAACGGAATGTTGTCGCCGTCGAATTCGTAAGAAGTCAACAATTCTCTAACTTCCATTTCAACGAGTTCAAGCAATTCAGGGTCATCAACCATGTCGCATTTATTAAGGAATACAACGAGGTTAGGAACACCAACCTGACGAGCGAGCAAGATGTGTTCACGAGTCTGAGGCATAGCACCGTCAGTAGCTGCAACAACGAGGATAGCACCGTCCATTTGAGCTGCACCCGTAATCATGTTTTTAACATAGTCAGCGTGACCCGGACAGTCTACGTGTGCGTAGTGTCTTGCTGCTGTTTCATATTCTACGTGAGCAGTAGAGATAGTAATACCTCTTGCTCTTTCTTCGGGAGCTGCGTCGATTTCATCGAATTTTTTAGCTTGAGCTCCGCCTGCTGCAGCCATAACACCTGTAATAGCTGCTGTTAATGTTGTTTTACCGTGGTCAACGTGGCCTACTGTACCTACGTTTACGTGCGGTTTTGTACGTTCAAACTTTTCACGTGCCATGAGATTAATCTCCTTTTTTCTCTACTTATACTACATACTAATTTGGTATTTTAAGCCATACAATATATGATATTTGCTCAAACTTTTTTGTCAAGGCACTGTACAAAAAATAGCTCCCTACTTTTTAATGGAGGGCAGGGGGGGATAAGGTGAGAGGTGAGAAGTGAAAGGTTCTTTTAGGCACTACGTGCGGATTAAAATGTAAGTTGGGGATCCCAACAAATTTTTTAAAAGTAAAAAGTGAGAGGTGAAAAGTATAAAAAATAATTGATGGGTGGAATGATAATTGTTCCACCCATCCAACTTTTTGCAACACTATTAATCACATTTGTGTTTGCCGTTCCAGCTTAGTTCATCGCAATGCAGATAGTCCATATTGCCAATGTAGACTAACCATGCGGGACAAGCTAATCCAGTAGAATCACTGCCAAGGCAATATTTAGCAAATGAATACGTTGTTTCATTTGTAGTACCAAAAGGGATAATACTATGTTCGGTCAAATAAAAACCAAAGATATCTTTTGAATAGGTATTTGGGGGTTTTATGCCATTGATATCATAAACTATTTGCCCATAAACATAAGACAATTCGCCACTTCCACGATTAGGTGTAGCATTAGCACCGGTAGCAACAAATGCTATCGAGCTACTATCAGCAAGCAGAGCGGCTGCATACAAATTAACCATAGCTCCATCTTCTTTTCCATTTAAATAATATTTTTTTCCAAAACCGCAGGCTGTTTGATCTTTAGCATTATCACAAAGTTTAACAGTTTTTACATTTTTTAAAAGTCTGTCGCGAATCAATATTGCGTTAGTTGCGTTATATGTTTCTTCATCATCGTCAGGCCACGCATCTCTGCCTGTTATGCCCCATTCTCCCGCTGTTCCGTAATCTAAAATCGCAAGCTGATACGCATTAGATAAAGTGTTGTACATTTTTTTGACTTTTGTAACTGTCGCTTTTTCTTCATAATTTTGTACAAGTGTCGGTATTGTTAAAGCTGCAACTACGCCAATAACTGCAAGTGTGATTAAAACCTCGGCAAGGGTAAACGCGAAATTCTTTGTTTTTAAGGCTGGAATACCCTCAAAACCTTTACTGGGAGAGAATCCCCCCCCCCCGATGGATTTAATGCACTAATAATCATCTTCTTCATAGTTTTTTCCTTTCTATTTTTCTATACATTCTCATTATATTCTCATTATAAACGATTTTTCAAAAATTGCAAGGGGGGGGAATGGAAATTTTTTAAAAAATTTTAAAAATTCTTAATAAAATCTGACCCCTCACCCTAACCCTCTCCCGCAGGGGGAGAGGG
>CANQMP010000057.1 GCA_947624975.1 Candidatus Gastranaerophilales bacterium | reverse complement strand
ATTTATATAAATGGAACGGAAACGAGGACGATTTGATGAAGAATTGTAAAAATTCCGGAGGATATTGTACGGAAATCATTCGCCGTAACGGCTGGAAAATACCTAAGGATTACCCGAGAAAGCTCTAACAGAAATCAGTAAATATGGAAACAGTTCGTCATTGCGAGCGAATGCCTCAGCCTTTTAATCCGCACGAAGTGCCTAATTATTCGACCCCTCACCCGAATTTCTAAGTTCACTTCGTCACTAAGAAATTCTTCCCTCTCCCGCACGAAGGTCAATTCGACGGGGCGGGGGGATAAACCCACCCCAGTCCCTCCCTTATAAATGGAGGGGTGAAAACCGCACCCCACCCTAGCCCTCTCCCGCAGGGGGAGAAGGAATTAACCCACCCCTGCCATGGCAATTCAACTTCATTACACAAAAAAAAACCGCTTTCTTTTGAAAAGCGGGTGAAAAAATTTGTAGGGGAAAAATTAATTGGAGTGTTTTATAATAAATTTAAAGCTCGCCGGTTTGCCATTGCGATAAAATTCATCTGGGCAAACAATAGTTCCGATCGGTCCTCAAATGGTTGGTTGTTATTGACCGTTACTTCGTTTTCATAAATGTTTTTCAACTTGTCGTCGATCTTTTTCAAATTAGCTACTGCCATTTTAAAGCCTCTCTTTTTTTTAATTTATCTCTCTTGTATATATAAAGTATATACAACTTTAAAAATTTCAGTTTTCGGCTAACTTGTTACAAAAGTTTACAATGGCTTAAAAAAGGCAATTATTATAAGAAAAATGTTTTTATATTTATATAGGGGAAAAGTATGCTCGAAAGTGGTAAATTACAGAATATGCAGAATACGCAGTTTCAGGCGGTAACACCTCCGCAGGGTGGTGAACCGCAAGTTCCCATGCAGGCTGTTAACCCCGAACTTTTAAAGGAAAATATTGAAGATACTTACGTTGTCAACAGACTTACGGGCGAAAAAGAAGATATTAAAGGCAATATATACACTGCGTTGATGAGTGTTCCCGCCTGGCTTCTTATTTCTCAACTTATGGATAAGTATGCAGCGGCGTCCAGAGGTGATTTTGACAAAACAGTTCACGGAAAATTTTCAAGATTTGCGGACAATATTTCAAACAAAGTTAAAGAAAGTTTTTTGGGAAAATCTGCTTTCGGGCAATTTATCGGTAAAAAATGGACTCAAACCAAAGCTTTTACCAAAAAGAATTTTATTGACAGGTTTAGAATTACAAGGGCTATGGCATATACGCCTTCCAAACCCGAGCTTGATATGGTTAAGGGTAACGCAAACGGCGGTATCGGCTTTGTAGGTTTTGACTGTTCACAGCATGATGACGCATTTTTAAAACCGCTTAAAAGTATAGATGATTTGGGTGCTTACGCGGGAACAGGTGATGACATCAAAAGATATAAAGATTTAATCTCAAAAGCTTTGACGGCAGAGGAAAAGGCAAATCTTAAACAGCTTGCGGAGTTTGAATGTTTGAGCAAATATAGCAGAGCGGGCGGAAAAACCGGTGCTGTGCTTGAAGTGGCAAAACAAGAATTTATGCACCTTCCGGCAGACGCTCGTGCGATGAAACTTAAAGACATGAAAGCTTTTGAATGGGGTTATAACAGTTTAGCCGAAATGGAAGCCGTAAAAGTAAATATGCAGGAAAATCTTCCGAAAGTATTTGAAGCAGCAACAAAGGCTAACAAAAAAATGTATGCATACATAAGCGGTTCGGAATCTTCCGCTTGGCAAAAATTTGTCCACAAATATTTCGGCAGAAAAGTTTACGCCTCTGAAACCGCGAACAAAATAGCAGCTTTCATTGGTAATATGAACATGGGTCAGAACAAAGACTGGGCAGAAGTTTTAAAACGAACCGGTTATGACAAATTGCTACCCAAAACAGGTTTCGGTAAATTCTTTACTAAGTATGCAAACCTCGTACTTGAGGGCGCGACAAACAGAGTTGCAGGCGGAAAGCTTATTGCGGCAACTCAGGCTATATATTTGGCGGACGTAATTTATAAATCCATGAAAGCTGACGGGTTAAGTGAAAAAGCTAAATCATTTGCCGAAAGATTTGCGGAATTGCTGTCATTCTTTATATGTATGCCTATTGCGGTACAGATGATGCATAAAATCGGCGGTTTGCAATATGCAGGCATGACAGCCGAACAGGTCGCAAAATACAGAGAACATTTGAAATTTCATAACGAAAAAGCTATGTCAGGCGGATTTAGAACAAAACTTGACTGTGATGTAAGTGCAAAAGCTTTGAAACGTGAACTTAATGCAGGGGTGAAAAATCCGATTACAAAACTTTTCAAGCGTATCGGAAGAATTGTAACCGTCGGACTTGAACAGATAAGACCCTGGGACAAAAAAGATATCGGCGTTATGAAAGACGGTAAAAAAGTATTCCGAAAAGGTATTGCGGAAAAACTTAAAGATTTAATTCGTCATCCCAAATTCGGATTTAAACAAATGGCGGGTTATCCTATGAGAATTATTATCGGTATGGCAGTTTTGCTTCCGTTTTTAAACAAGATAGCGGTTAAGTGTTCGCATCTTTTATTCGGAAAGCCGAAAAATTCAATACTTGATGAAGGCAAAGAAGAAAAAATTCCGCAAAATATGCCTCCTACAGTACTTCAGGATTCACAAACATCGAATTTGCCAAACAGTCAGGTAAATCAACATGGAACGACTGCACAAACTTCCTTACAGCCTCAAGGTTTGCAGCCATCTTCGACAAATTTGCTTAACAAATACATAAATCAACACCGTGCCAATGCACAAACTCCCGCACAGCCTCAAGATTTGCAGCCGTCTTCGACAAATTTACTTAACAACTATGTAAATCAACAACGTGCAAATGCACAAACTCCCGCACAGCACGCAAATAATCCGCAATTATCACAAAGCCCGACAAATCTCGTAAAAAAATATATAGATGCTCAGAAAAACGGTAAAAATGACGAGCCGCAAGAACCCGTAAGAATTTATGTTCCGTCGCCTATAGGTGTGGTGCAGGCAAACGGAGGCGATACATCAGCCGTCGATAAGGCTTTACGTAGAGCGGAAGAAGCGGAAAAATTGGCTTTGCAAACTTTGAACATGAATTAACTTGCCCTAATATACCATGACATGTTATATTAATATGTGGAGGTGTTATGAGCACAACTTTTAATTACAAAGAATTTGCAAAGGATTTAACCAAACAGGCTGAAGGAAGTATTCCCGAGGACATTGCACTTGCACATAAAAAAGAGTTTTTGGAAAAAATATACAATTTTACTTATATCGCAGGTGAGGCTTTCTCAAAGGACGATACGATAAGCGATACCGACACGGCAAAAGTTTTGACTCAAATAATTTCAGAATGGACTTTTCATAAATACGTTGATTTATTGCGTTCCGATATTCCGTCTATGTACCATGAAAGCATTTTGCAAAAACTCGGTTATGTGGCATACGAAATGGGCAGAGAATCAGCTTTGGGAAGTCTTTCCCGTGATGAAATGCTGAAACTTATAGAACTTCAACTTAAAAAAGCTTACGAAAAAGCTTGTGCAAACCTGCTTAAAAACGGACAAATTACACAGGATATTTACAATAAAGCCGTGAATTTGTCTAACATTGACTCAATGAAACGCTCATCCGCGAAATTTAACACGACTAAATATACCCTTTTGGCGTTAGGTTTTGCACTTATCACACTTTGTTTCAACATATTTTATTATGAATACGAGCATTTAGATATCCTAAACACATTTGCACTTGTAGCACTTTCAATGTATATAGGATTTTTCATCGGGGTGAAAATAACCAAATAGAATTATTGTAAAATAAATAAAATATGTTATACTGAAATTAGTTCTGTGCGGATGCTTATTTTGTTCCTACATTTATATTAAAAGGGAGAATTGACTCCGTCAGGATGTGAAGTATACCCGCCGATTAAAAAATCGCCAGCGGGAAACGGATAATCCGGGGCGTTCACCCACCTGCGAGACTCCGCAGGCAACAAAATCACATTCGTACAGGGCTTTTATTTTTCTGCACCCAGCAAATCGCCGACGGATATATTAAAAGCTTTGGCGATTTTTATAAGCGTTAAATATTTAGGTTCAACTACAGCCTTCTCAATACGTGATAAAGTGGAAGGTTCAAGACCGTTTTTGTAACAAAATTCACATAGAGTAAGTTTTTTGGCAAGTCTGATTTTTTTAATCCTTGCACCTAATCTTTTTAAGCTATTCAAATCTTCCTCTTGCATACATGCAATTTTAATGGTAAAATGTTGAAAAAAATTGCACGCATGCAAAAAGGAGGTTTTATGGAAAGAAAAGTTACACAAATTAAAACAAATTCAAACATTGGCGGTCACAAAACGAAACTTAATGGTTTTGATATGCAAAAACGGAAATTCGGGTTTACACTGGCGGAGGTTCTCATCACCCTCGCCGTCATTGGTGTTGTTGCAGCGTTGACAATTCCGACATTGGTACAAAGCTACAAAAAATCTGTTGTTGAAACAAAGCTTGCGAAGTTTTACAGTGTCATGAATAACGCAATAAGAATGGCAGAGGTCGACTACGGTTCGCAAACCACTTGGTCGGATTATTATGTACCTGATAAATATGATGATGACAACAAAGTATTATATTATGAAGGCGACAAATACGATGCTCTCGTAAATAAATACTTTGCCCCGTATTTGAAAATAACAGGCTCGGAAGAAATTAGAAATGTGCCAGATGGAATTTCCATACAAAAAGCTTATTATTTGGCAGACGGTTCTGCTTTTGCTTTTAGTCTGACTGAAAACAGAGAAATAATTTTTTATATAAGAAATCCTAAAGAATGTTTTAAAAAATCAGATAAATCAGATGTATTTGGTATTTGTGGTTTTGTATTTAGTTTTATTCCGGCTTCATATAATGATAATTCTTATAAATATAATATTGGTAATGGTATGCAGCCCTATTTATATCAGTGGGATGGAGATGAGGAAAGCTTGATGAACAGTACATCGTATGGATGTAAAAACGGTATTGGTGCATATTGCACAGAAATCATTCGCCGCAACGGCTGGAAAATACCGAAAGATTATCCGTTTAAGTTTTAACAAAAATCTGCAAAGAATAAAACGGATTTTCCCTCTTCTCGCAGATTATGAGGTAATTGATTTCCCCCCTCCCTTTGTAAGGGAGGGGGCAGGGGTGGGTTAATTCCCTCTCTCCGTCGAATTGACCTTCGTGCGGGAGAGGGAAGAATTTCTTAGTGAACGCAGTGAACTTAAAAATTCGGGTGAGGGGTAGCTCCCTCCCCAGATGGGGAGGGATGGGGTGGGGTGCAATAATTTCGGTGCTTTAGCACCCGAAACGAACCTCTCGCTTTTTAAAAATTTTGTTGGGATGGAAACCACTAACTTACCCTTTAATTCCCTCTCCCCTTGCGGGAGAGGGCTAGGGTGAGGGGTCAGATTTTATTAAGAATTTTTAAAAAAAATTAAAAAATTTCCATTTCCCCCCTTGCATTTTTTGAAAAATAGTTTATAATGAGAATGTATAAGAAAACGAAAGGACAAATGATATGAAGAAGATTACT
>CANQMP010000056.1 GCA_947624975.1 Candidatus Gastranaerophilales bacterium | reverse complement strand
AAAAATCTCTCATATTTGATGAAAACAATTGGAATGAAACTTATTGGTCGAAAAAAGAAGATGAAATACGCAAATTGCCACTCGGAGTTTGGGATGAAACCAACTTTGATGAGTGCGTGTGGTCTTTTGGTTAATTAGGAGTTTTTATGGATTTTTATACATTACTGACAAATGGCGGAACAAAAAGAATTGCTTACTCTCATGTTAATAGCGATCCTTTGCATTTAACTACATTTGCGGTTGGCGATGGCGGAGACGGATATTATGAACCCGATGTAAATCAAGAGAGCTTGATAAATGAAACCTACAGAGGAAACATA
This sequence comes from Candidatus Gastranaerophilales bacterium, assembly GCA_947624975.1. Taxonomy (GTDB): domain Bacteria; phylum Cyanobacteriota; class Vampirovibrionia; order Gastranaerophilales; family Gastranaerophilaceae; genus Stercorousia. The sequence goes on along the minus strand of CANQMP010000056.1, from coordinate 5,695 downwards.
TCAAGAATTTATGTTGATTTAGAGTATGAAAACAGGCTTGTTGTTGAATGTGCGATTCCTGCCGAGAGCGGTGGATATTACATCAGAGAAATTGGTATCTTTGATGATAAAAGAAATTTGTTTGCCATAGGCAGAATTCCTGAAAGCTATAAACCGCTTGATGAAGAAGGCTCAACAAGAGATTTTTATATCAAAGTTGTTCTTGAAGTTGAAAATTTAGAAGACAGGCAATTAATTATTGATTCAAACGTAAGCCTGATTTCTTATGAATATTTAGAAAATAACCATAACCAAGACCCAAATGCTCATTATAGAAAAATTGATGCCGACAAAGTTGACGGTTATCACGCAGGGAATGAAGAAAACAATGTTTCTATTTCAAACGGTGTCGTTAATCAAAATTTGAATGCCGATTTAATAGACGGACACCATGCAGGCAACGGAAATAATGAAGTTTTGGTTTTGGATGAAAACGGGCTTGTGCCTGAAAATAATTTAAAACCTTATGCTGATAAAGACCATAAACATCCGATTTCTGAAATTTTAACCAATGAATCGCTCCACAGTTTTGAAAATATGCAAATTCTAAGCGGATATAACGTGGGAACAACAACGTATGTTTACCCACCTGAAGGCTATACAATGGATAATTTATTAGCTTTTATTCCCTCGATGAGAACATTTCATTACAGCGGAGATGTAAATGGGGATGACTCCTCATATTGCTATTGGGGAATAGAAGAAACTCGAATAAAAATAACTTGTTACAACACAGAGCAAAGAGCCAACCCTCAAGTTAATTGGCTTGCTATTTGGCGAAAAAACAGACCAAGTAAATATTTATAAGGAGCAAAAATGAAGATTAACGATGAAATAATAAAATTTAAGGCAAAAACAAAAGCTGTCGCTGAGGAAGTTAACAAAAATTTTGAAACTTTAAGGCTTGCAAATAACGAGCTTGACGATTCAATTAATAAGTTAAAACAGGATTTTAATGATTATAAATTAAACGAACTTTGCGAAATTGAATGCGATTCTGAAATTTTAGAATTAAATGAAACAACAAACAACTTTAAGGTTTCAGGCACTTCTTCAATATCAGAATTTACAGGAATACTAAACGGTTTTGTTTTTATTGAGTTTGTTGATTCAAGAGTCCTTATTAATAATCCAAAGTTAATATTGCAAAATAATGTCGATAGAATAACAAAAATTGGAGACATTGGAATTTATCTTTTTCAAAACGGTGTTGTAAAAGAAGTTAATTTCTTCACTTCAAAAGAAGAAAAAACAAACACACTACCCACCCAAACAATTATTGATTGCCCAAAAGATAAAACAGGCAAAAGTAATTTTATTAAAAAGATTGAATTTTCAAAAGACATAATGCCTGTTATGGAAGGCTTTGAGAATGAAGTTTGTATTATATCTTCAAGTTCTCAACACGATGCCGTAAATTATATGCCTTGGAAAGCATTTAGACACCACACAAATGATGTTGGAGGCTGGCTGACAATTAACGGTGTAACAACAGGTTGGCTAAAGATTGAATTCAGATCCCTGAGACCTAAAATAACCGCATTTAGTATTACGACACGAAATGCAGCAGATGCACCGCAACATTCCCCATGTGATTTTGTTATTGAGGGAAGCAATGATGATACGAATTGGACTTTGCTTGGGGATTATAAAAATCATCTTAATTGGTTGCAAAATGAAAAAAGATATTTTGCTCTTACTTATTTTGATAATTTTAAATTCTACCGAATAACAATTAATAAAAATTCAGGAACTGCTACTTTTTCAGGGTTTGGTGCAATGGAATTATTCGAGACTTTAAATGATTTTATGCCTATGGTGGCAAAACTTGATTTAAGTGTTAAAAACCCGTTGCTTATAAATACGGGTATCGGAAAATCAACAATCGGTAAAATTAATCAGCTTTCAATAATAAGCAAAGAAGATACGATTGAAAACCTATATAATAACTCTTTGATGTATGTGGGTTATATCAAAAACTCCGAAAATCGCTTTGAAACATTTGTTACGACAGCTTGCCCGGTTTATTCAAATAATTTGCAACGATATTCAAATAAAAACTCAGTCCCCACAATGATTTCTGATACAACAAGTAAAGAATTTAAGTATGGATATATAGCCTCCTCAAGTAGCATATATAAAACAAACAATCCGTATTTGGCATTTAACGGTGCTTGGGATAATAAGTGGATTGCAAATGTTGCAGGGGGAAATCAATGGTTACAAATTGAATTTCCTAATTACAGAAAAGCCGCTCGTTTCACAATTGTTGCTTCGCACGATGATGCCGGAGGAAGTGTTAAAAACGGATTTATTAAAGGTTTTAATGGCGAAGAATGGGTGGTTTTAAAAGAAATAAAAAATCAAATTGATTGGAAAGTAAATGAAGTCCGACATTTTGATGCAGATATTATAGAGGATTGTAATCAATTCAAACTTGAAATTACTGATATTCAAGATAGTGCAAAACTTGCTCAGGTTGCAGAATTTCAAATTCACGAAATAGCGAATTGTTTTGTTATTCCTGAAAATAAATTTTATTCATACAATATCGAAACTCAGGAATTTGAAGAAAAAGAAATTATTTATATCGGTCGAATTAAAACTCAAAATAATTTTATAACCGAAGCTGAAAGCTATGCGGCTGAAAATAAATATACGAGCGAAGAAACTGAACTTGCCCCTAATACTTTGTATTCATTTTTTCACAATATAGGTGTCGACTATAAAAATTTAAAAGTTTCAGGTTGGATTAAAGATAAAGTAAACGGCTTTATTTTGCCATGGAATGTTGATTCAAATATTGATGCAAATGTTGAATACAACAACTACGGCTATTATGTTGATGATTGCCAATTTAACGTCAGAACACCGGGAACAATAATGAATTACAAAGATTATAACAATGTTACACGTGCCATAAAAGCCAATGCTACTTTGCTTATTCAAATTGAAAGGAATTTTTAATGTTTTATGTCATCAGAAATAATGAATATTTAGAAACCGAAAAATTATTATTCGGCGATATTGAAGTTGCCAAAAAACCACACGAAAAAGCAATTTTTATTAACAACAATTGGGTTATCGATGCTGATTCATATTTTAAGGAACTTGATAAAAAAGAGGCACAGGATTTTTTAAAGAATACTGATTGGCAGATTATAAGGCACAAAGAGCAGAAGGACTTAGGGGTTGAAACATCATTAACAGATGATGAGTATCTTGAATTGATTTTACAACGTCAAAAAAGGAGGAATATTTTAAATGACATCACTGAGTAAAATTTGTCTGCATTGGACAGCCGGAAGTAATAATCCCTGTGATACGGATTTGAATGCTTATCATTATTGCATTGATTCTAAAGGCAGAATTTATGCAGGTAAACACAAACCTGAAGATAACTTAAACTGCTATGACGGAAACTATGCCGCTCATTGCGGAGGCAATAATACAGGCTGTATCGGCTTATCCGTTTGCGGTATGGCAGGATTTAATTTATCTAAAAAACAAACAAAATACCCTTTAACCCAAAAGCAAATTGAATCGCTTTGTTGTCTTGCCGCTTATTTAAGTGTCAAATACGGCATTTTGATTTCTGAAAAATCCGTATTCACGCATTATGAATTCGACAAAAAGAAAACAAAACCCGAAGGCAAAATCGACATTACATATATTCATTATTTGCCTAATCTATCAAAAGAAAGCATTGGAACTTACTTAAGACAAAAAATCTCTTGGTACAGAGATAAAATCAAGCAAAGTAAATACAAATTTGAAAAGAAAGGAAGTTATTATGAGTTTTCTGTCTCTAATTAAGAAAAATTGGAAAAATTTAAGTGAAATATGGGTTATCATTCAACCGTTCATATTGAAACTTGTCAAAAAGAATGTCCCGACTACAATTACCAAATTGTATGAGAACTTGGCTAAATATGCTCAGCCTGCAATAGACAGTCTTTACAAGCTAAAAGTAAAAATTGCGACAACCCCGAATGAAATTGACGATTATTGCTTTAATCAGGGAGTTTCTGCTATTGAGACATTTGCAAATTACTTGTTGGAAGAATCAAAAAAATTGCGTTCATAGGAGGATATAGTGTATTGGCGTGACCTTTTAAATGTTCAAAATGTTGAAAAAGGATTTTTTGACTCCTCTAATTCCTATGGAATACCCGATATAAGAAGGGATGAGTTTGAAATAAAAAACCTCATCCCTTATCGGGTAGATTCCAACAGGAGGGGAACTGCTCATTTCTTTTTAGATGATTACCGTTTTGAGAGATGTTGGAAAAATCCCGATTCTCAAATTGAAGAATTGAAAAAATATGATGGGGTGCTATCCCCCGATTTTTCTATGTACACAAATTATCCTAAAGCCTTTCAAATATGGCAGGTTTATAGGAACAGATGGTGTACTTGCTATTGGCAAAGTTTAGGTATAAAAGTCATTCCGACTGTCAGTTGGTCGGATGAATCAAGCTATGATTTTGCATTCTTGGGAATTCCCAAAAATTCCGTTGTTGCAATCGGAACAGTCGGTGTTCTAAATGATGAAAATGCAAAAAGGCTCTTTATGCTCGGCTTTAAAGAAATGATAAAAAGGCTTGAACCGAAAGAGATTTTGATTTATGGAAACAAGCTGACAGAACTTGACGGATATAAAAATATTCGTTGGTTCGAACCGTACATGAATAAGTTTAATAAGAAAGAGAGGTAATATGGGCGGTCGTGGATCAGGCGGAGGCAAATCAGGTGGCGGTGGTGCTGCCTCAAAAAAAATACCGACAGGCGAAGGTATAACTGATAAAAATGAGCTGATAAATTTATATAACAGTATTTCAGGCAATTCAAATTTGTCTGTAGAACAACGAGTTAAAGCTATGCACGATATTCAAGAAAGAATAAACGCTTTAGATGCGAAAAAAGCGGCAGACCTTAAACAAAAACGGCTTGATGCTTTGGCAAAAGCTCGTGCAAAACGTGCTGAAAACAAGAAAAACGGAGTTAAACCCGAAAAAAAAGAAAAAGATCCAAGCAAGAAAAAGCCAAAAATGTCTATGGACAGTACCGTCTATGATTTAAAATCAGAACTCAGAAGAAATGTTGATACTGACGGTTATATTTCAAATAGCGATTTTATGTCACGAGATAACGGAAAGTTTCATACAATATCAGTAAGATACTTGGGCAAATGGAAAAATCCGTCTTATGCACGAGATGAGGAAGATTATGATTGGCAAGTTCTGCATAAATCAAGCGGAAAACAGATTGATAAAGTAATTAAAAAAATATCAAGAGCATCAGGTCGAAAAATCACTTGGGGTACAAGCGAAAAGAATTGGATTGATATTGACATTCCAAAAATGAAAGGAGACTAATTTATGGGAGGTCGTGGCTCAGGCGGTGGCAGATCCGGCGGTGGCGGTGGTGCAAGAATGAATGCATCCGAATTAACAAATAAATATGAAAATGATAATAATTCCTTTCGACAAGAATTTATGGATAAATATCATCAAATGACTGATGAAGAATTAAATAAGGCTTATAAATCAACCCAAGCTCAAATGAATAAAGCACGCAAAAAATTAGATTCAGAATTAGATTCATTTAATAAAATCAGAGAAAAATTTAATAATACAAAAGAAACTGATAAAAA
>CANQMP010000055.1 GCA_947624975.1 Candidatus Gastranaerophilales bacterium | reverse complement strand
GATGTTAAAGATTTCTCTTGACCTTTTATTCTACAAAGACTTTATCCTTAATGCAATGAAAAGTTGACAATCCCCTTGGAAAGGGAGGGGAAAACCGCGCACCCCACCCCTCCTCATTTGATGAGGTGGAAAATGCACTCTGTATCCGTCTTGGAGAGACGGCACAACTTAAAACCTAAATTCCCATCGCTCTTAAAACTTCGTTAATGTCTGAAGATGTCTTTTTAACTTCCGAGTTTGAATATTTTATCGCATTATCAGGGTCTTTCAGCCCGTTGCCCGTTAAGACGCAGACAACTTTTGAACCCGATTTAACCTTATCTTTAAACTTAATCAACCCCGCTACGGATGCGGCACTGGCAGGTTCTGCGAGGACGCCTTCCGATGAGGCAAGCAGTTTGTAAGCTTTAACAATTTCATCATCCGTTACAAAATTAATTATGCCTTTGCTTTCATCTCTTGCGGCTTCTGCCTGTTTCCAACTTGCGGGATTTCCTATACGAATTGCCGTTGCAAGTGTTTCAGGTTTCAAAATCCTCTCGCCCCTGACAATAGCTGCTGCACCTTCTGCCTCAAATCCCATCATCTTTGGCAAAGCAGAAATTTTTCCCGCATTATAAAATTCTTTATAACCTTTCCAGTAAGCCGTTATATTGCCTGCATTTCCGACCGGAATAAAGTGGTAATCCGGTGCTTGACCAAGTGCATTACAAATTTCAAATGCACCCGTTTTTTGCCCCTCAATTCTGTACGGATTAACCGAATTTACAAGCGTTATAGGGTATTTATCCGAAATTTTTCGGACCGTTTCAAGTGCTTCATCGAAATTACCTTTAATCGCAATAATTTCAGCACCGTACATCATTGCTTGAGAAAGTTTGCCAAGTGCAATGTAGCCGTCAGGGATTAGCACAAATGTTTTAAGTCCGGCTTTTGCACCGTATGCGGCAGCCGATGCCGAAGTGTTTCCTGTCGATGCACAAATTATTGCATCAGAACCTTCTTCTTTAGCTTTTGATACCGCCATTGTCATACCGCGGTCTTTAAAGCTTCCCGTCGGGTTACAGCCCTCAAATTTCAGATAAACTTCCGCATCAACCCCGATTTTACGCACAAGATTATCGGCTTTGATTAACGGTGTATTGCCCTCATTCAACGTAATAATCGGTGTTTTGTCGCTTACGGGAAGATATTCCCTGAATGTGTTTATTAATCCCTGATAATACATAATTCTTACTATAACAGAATTAAAAAGAAAAATCAAATAATGAACTCAATTCGACATCAAGAGCATTTGCAAGTAAAATCATTGTTCTAATTGTAACATTAGCTTCACCTCGTTCAATTTGACCGATATAATTGAAATTCATATCAACCATTTCAGCAAGTTTCATCTGTGAAAGTTTTTTTAACTTTCTGACATAAGCCAATTTTGCGCCAAAACGTTTTTCGATATTCTTATTCTTATCCATGCAAACATTATAGATTTGATAACAGTAAATTTCTAATTACTGATAACAATTAATTATAAGTTAATAACTATTAAGAAATGTAAAAATTTCGGTAAAAAATATCAATTATTTTCCAATAATATTGTTTAATAATATATGAATAATATTTATTAACTATTATTTAATTGTCACTAGTAAAAATGAAAGGAGATTATTTATGTATTTCGATGGAGTAAGCGGCAGCGGTATACCGATGGATCCGAATGCGTATGCTCAGCATTATGCATAGGAAAACGGTATTAGTTTAGATGAAGCAAAAGAACAATTAAAAAGCAGATATGGCGACCCTAATCCGCCTTCTGTATTTGGCGGAACAGGCAAAGAGGCTCAAACTAGCACTTTTGGTGCATTAACTGATGATCCTGAAAAACTTGCAGCTTATATTAAAAAAGGAGCAAAAGAAACAGGTATGAATGAAAAAGAGTTTGCTGCAATGATGGGATTGCCGCCAAAGGAAGAAAAAGGCACTGAAGATGCCAAAAAATTGGAAGAACTTCGCAAATTGGGAATTCCCAAAGAAGTTATTGAAAAAGGTGACGATGCAATAAGACAATATGCACAAACGCATAACATTAATCTTCCGCCAAAGGAAAAAAGATAGACCGATTTAATCTGAACTGAACCCTAAAAATCGAACAAAGTACAAAAAGTCGGTTTTAGGGTTTCAGTTCATAAGGTCTTTTTTTATACCTGAACTCTTATTAAGCTGTTAACCTTGTTACCGTCCTGTTCGATAAGTTTTACCGCATTTTGCATGGCTTTTTCGTTTGCAATTTCGGTAATCACGGTTATGTCAGCGGTGTTATCGTCTGATACACACTTTTGTACGATACTTGCAAGACTTATATTGTTGTCTGCGCAGATGTTTCCGATTTTTCCAATAACACCCATGGCATTTTTAGCGTTTATGGACATGTAATATTTATTTTCGGTTTCCGAAATATCTGTCATATCGGCGTTTTCGGCATGACGACATCTCATCATCGGTAAAATATAATCGGATGTACCGAGTTCTGCGGATATTGCGAGAATATCTCCAACAACGGAGCTTGCTGTCGGAAATTCGCCCGCCCCGGGGCCTGATAACGTTATACTGCCGACGGGATGACCCGTTAAGGAAACTGCATTCGTTACATAATCTATATGTGCAAGGGTTGATTTCTTTGAAACAAGCATGGGATGTACACGAACATCCGCTTTGCCGTTTTCATCAATTTTTCCCGATGCAATAAGTTTTATCTTGTAACCTAAGTCGTTTGCGGCTTTCATATCTTGTGAACGAATTTTTGTAATTCCTTCTCTGTAAATTTTCTCGATTTTTATACGTTTTTTGAACGTGATAGTTGAAAGTGTTGCGATTTTGTACGCCGCATCAAAGCCTTCTACATCACCTGTCGGATCGGCTTCGGCGTAACCGAGCTGTTGAGCCTCTTTCAATACATCCTCGTACGACGCACCTTGAACATCCATTTTTGTAAGAATGTAATTGGTCGTTCCGTTTACAATAGCTTCAATTTTGTTTATTTTATTTCCCGCAAGAATTGTTTTAATAGGCATTATAAGAGGTATTCCGCCTGCGATAGCAGCTTCATAAAGGATAACTCTGTTATATTCATCGGCTGTTGAAAAGAGTTCTTCTCCGCGTTTTGCAAGAAGTTCTTTATTCGCCGTGACAATGTGTTTTCCGTTTTTCATTGCGGTTGTAATTAAGTCATACGCAGGGTCTAACCCTCCGATAAGTTCCGCAACTATATCAATTTCAGGGTCGTTGACGACATCATACGGATTATCCGTCAAAAGTGATTTATCTAAACCTTCAATATTTCTGGGTTTGTTGATATCACGAACGGCTATCTTTGAAACTTCAATGTAATCAAAATTTCTTAACGTCTTAAATACACCCGAACCAACAGTTCCGAGTCCGATTAATCCTACTTTAATTTTCTTTTTCATAGGAAAATCATACCATAAAATCATTTTCTGTAAAAAAGATTTTTTAAAGTGAAGATAATTTTTGCAATAAACTTAGCGAGTGAAAATTTTTCTTCCGGCAAATCCGGTTCTTTATCCAACCCGAAAATGTCTTCCCCCTGCTGTTTCATAAAAATGCTTTCATCTAAGTATTTTCTTTTTTCTTCTTTTTGTCCTTGAGCCATGTAACCCAAATTTCCCCCGCCTCCGTCGTTTTGCATTGACGCTGCCGCTTTAATTATCGGTTTTGTGCTAAGGACATTTACGTCGAAACTCATATTTCCCGCCTTGGATTTACTTTGCGTAAATCTTTTTTTCCCTTACTTATATAAAGTATTTTTCATGAAGAAATGTTACAATTTTTGGCTAATTGTTACAAAAAATTTACAATTAAGCCTTCAAAAGTTGTTGTATTAACATTGGTAAAACAGCTACTTGCAAAGCTGAAAATTTTGTGCCAAAATCATTATGAAAGCGGGGTTTACTATGTCAACTTATATTGAAGATGTTTATGCAAGACAAATTTTAGATTCGAGAGGTAATCCGACAGTCGAGGTCGATGTAAAGCTTACCAACGGGATAATCGGGCGTGCAGCCGTACCTTCGGGGGCTTCGACGGGGATTTTTGAGGCTCTTGAACTTCGTGACGGCGATAATTCAAGATATTTGGGTAAAAGCGTTCAAAAAGCGGTAGATAACGTTAACAACATTATCGCACCCGAGCTTATCGGTGAAAAAGCTTCTCACCAAAAGGAAATAGATACCTTCATGATTGACATGGACGGAACGGAAAACAAATCAAAGCTTGGAGCTAATGCAATTCTCGGTGTTTCTCTGGCTGTAGCAAAGGCTGCCTCTTTGGCTTACGGCATGGCGTTATACAGATATTTAGGCGGAATTAATGCATTAACGCTTCCCGTGCCGATGATGAATATAATTAACGGAGGAGCACACGCAGACAATAATATTGATTTTCAGGAATTTATGATAGCACCTGTCGGAGCGGAAAGCTTTCATCACGCTTTGCAGATGGGTTCAGAAGTTTTCCATACGCTGAAGAAAGTCTTAAACGCAAAAGGGATGGCAACATCCGTGGGTGATGAAGGCGGTTTCGCTCCAAACTTAAACTCAAATGCGGAAGGAATAGAAGTTATACTTGAGGCTATTGATAAAGCGGGGTATAACACAAACCAGATTAAAATCTGTCTTGATATTGCGTCATCGGAGTTTTACGAAAACGGCAGATACAATTTGAAAGGTGAGGGAAAATCCTTTACAAGTTCTGAAATGACGGAGTTTTTGTCTGAATGGGTTAAAAAATATCCGATTATTTCTATAGAGGACGGTATGGCTGAACAGGATTGGGAAGGTTGGGAAATGCTTACCAAAAATCTCGGTTGTAAATGCCAGCTTGTAGGTGATGATTTGTTTGTTACGAACACAAGACGCTTGGCTGACGGCATTAAACGTAATATTGCAAATTCTATATTGATAAAAGTCAACCAAATCGGAACATTGTCGGAAACTTTGGATGCGATTTCGATGGCACATGCAGCGGGCTATACAACGATAATTTCGCACCGTTCGGGCGAAACGGAAGATACGTTTATTGCGGATTTAGCGGTAGCGGTGAACAGCGGACAGATAAAAACGGGTTCAGCGTCGCGTTCCGACAGAATGGCAAAATATAATCAGCTTTTAAGAATTGAGCAAAAACTGGGTTCTGCGGGCAAATACATCGGATTACAGGCATTTAACGGACAGAAATAATACTACTTTTCAAATTTCTCTTTAATAAATTTGTTGGGGTAGAACCCCCCAACTTACATTTTATATTATATCAGATGGTTGATGGGTGAAATGAAAATTGTTTCACCCATCCTACTTTATTCCCTCCCCTGATGGACTCTGCCGAGCAAATTAACTCCCTCCCCTGATGGGGAGGGATGGGGTGGGTTAATTCCCTTTCCCCCTGCGGGAGAGGGCTAGGGTGAGGGGTCCACTCCCTCCCATTATGGACTCTGCCGAGCAAAACGATTAAGTATCGTTTTGCGAGAGGGAAATTTCTTAATGAGCATGCGAATTTAGAAATTTCGGTTAGGGTGGGGTGCAATAATTTCGGTGCTTTAGCACCAGAAACGAACCTCTCACTTTTCACCTTTTAAAAATTTGTTGGGGTAGAAACCCCCAACTTACACTTTTCCTTTCCTTTTTAAGGTAGGGGTTGGAGTTGACTTAATTACCAATACTTTTTCGGATAATCCTTTGGTATTTTCCAGCCGTTGTGCTGGATTATTGCCGTACAATACATACCATTACCATTTTTACAACTACCAGCTCCATCATTCATTAAGCTGTCCTCGTTTCCGTCCCAATTTACCAAATATGGCTCTACTCCTTTGTTTTTATGATATTTAAATTGGCTCAACTCCTCATTGGGCCAAAAACCAAATATAAAAATCTTGCTGCCAAATTCAGGTGTAATATTATCAATCATACAATTTTTTCCAAAAGGACAAAAATAAAAGTGTCCGCCATGAGTATCCTTATAAATATCAAATACAAATACACTTCCGTCAGACAAATATACTCTCTTAAATTTTCGTTCTTTATCATCCAATACTTGAATAAAAGATTTTATAGTTTCTTCTTTTGAATATTTCATATAAGGTTTTAAATATTTATCCCATAATACATCAACATCATCAACCATCCACTCGGTTTTATTACCATAATCAACTTCTGCTAAATTTATTGCTTGATTTATTGTAGAATAAAATTTTACTAATCTTGTTTCAACAACAGATTTTTTGTAACTTTGTACCAGTGACGGAATTGTCATCGCTGCAACAACCCCGATGACGGCAAGGGTAATTAAGACTTCCGCCAAAGTAAATGCACATTTTTGTGAAAAGTGAGAAGTGAAAGGTGAAAAGACCGTTTCGGCACTGCGTGCATAAAAATTACCCTTCAAACGAAAAACTTTTGAGAATTTTTTGTCTTTGAAAATTAGGATACCGCTGAAACCCTTGCTAGGAGCGAATCCCCCCCCCCCGATGGGTTAAGTGCGCTAATAGTAATCTTCTTCATATC
>CANQMP010000054.1 GCA_947624975.1 Candidatus Gastranaerophilales bacterium | reverse complement strand
TTTAAAAATCCTGAGCAAATAAAAATATTTGAGAAACTGGATAAAGACCATAACGGTATTTTGTCGCAAGATGAAATACAATCTCTGGTCGAATCTTTTGGCGACTATGCTAAAGACGGTAAAATTACCAAAAAAGAAGCCAAAAAATTTATAAAAGAAAACGGATTAAAAGGTGACGTAAAAAAAGAACAAGTTTTAGACATGCTAAAACAGATAGGTATAGCTTCCGAAAATATTGAAGATTCATATAAGAGTCTTTGGGAAAACGGTAAGGTAAGCACAACAAATGTTATGTATAAACCTAATGAAAACGGAGAGGTTTTAACAGAGTGCTATAATGACGAAACAGGTGAGCTTTACGCAAAACAAACCGAATCAGAAAACGAAACATGTTTGGAAAAATTTACACCTGACGGAAAACTTTCAGAAAAAACAACAAAAACCTCTGACGGAACAACATCTACCATAACTTATGGTGAAAACGGCGAAACATCGGAAATTCGTAAAAAAGGTGCCGTAACAGAATATATTGAATCAGGCAGAGTTGTTAAAAAAGAAGTTAACAAAGGCTCGGGCGGTGTAGTTGTTACCGAATTCAATTACGATGAAAAAGGAAATTTAACAACATCCAAAACAACAAACCCCGACGGCTCGGTCGTAGTTGAAGGTGAACAACCCGAACAGGAAGTCGTTCAGCAGCAGGTTGAAACCCAAGAACCAGAAAAACCGCAAGAATACAAATTAAAAGTTAATTATCAAGATACATGGTACGGTATTGTACAGGCTAAATACGGTATAACAGACCATAAAGCAACCATGGAAATTGTAAGACAGTTAAAACAGCAAAATAATGTTGACCCGAAAGCTACCAATATGCCATCGGAAATCACATTACCCGCATCAGTAACTTTGAAAAACGGCGAAACGGTTGAATTAAAAGATATTGATGCAGAAGTCGACAAATCCCACTGGGGTTACAAAACAACGAGTGAAACAGGCAGATACACTATTACCCAAAACGGTAAAACAAGATATTATGCCGCAGACGGAACAGAATTGAAACAAAGCTACTTTGAAGCCAAAGAAGCTTCGGCAGATAAGCGTAATGTGTCTGAAAACGGCTCGGGCAGATATTCTTACACCGCATCGAACGGTGAAACATGGTATTTTGCGGCTGACGGAACGGCAATTAAGAAAGATTACTATGAAAAACGCGAAAGCGAATATTCTGCGGTTAATGCTCAAAAAGATGTTGCAAAAAATGCACGGGCAGCTTTCCAACATCAACTTGATACGGACGGCTGGGCAGGCAAAACCGCCGATGCAGTAAGTGTTTTATGGGGTTCTGACAACAGAGCGGTAAAAGTTGAAGCTGATTTACAAAAATACGAAAATCAGATAAAAGAGCTTCAAGATGCCCAGAGTAAAGGCAGTCAAGCTTTTGATGCGAAATTTAAAGAAATTTTCGGTGTCGAATACAATCCTCAAAATATAGCGGAATATGAGGCTAATCCGACCGATGAAAATTACAAAAAAGCTTTCGGAACTAAAAATGATATTCACAAGCGTGTAATGGATTACAACGTATCACAGCAGAAAGGTGCTTCGACTATTAAGACGGGCGTTGTAATCGCTGCTTCGGTGGGAGCTGCGGTTGCCACGGGCGGAGGTTCATTAATTGCGGAAGCAGCCGTCATAGCGGGTGCAACGGCTACTGCCAGAGTCGTTACCGAAGTCTCCGATTTGGCTACAAATAATGTTGAAGGCGATGTTAAAGAAAATGTCGGTGACATTGCAAAACAGGCGGCAGTTGAAGGTGTAATATCAGGAGTTACGGCAGGCGTGATAAAAGGTGCCGGCGGATTGGTCGGTAAATCTGCAACTACAGCCGAAAGAGGTTTAGTATTGAGTTCCGGAGAAAATGGAGCGGGTGCAGTGGTTAAATCAACTTCTAGTAATGCTGCAAAAGGCGGTGCAAGAGCAGGCGCTACTGAAGGTGCGGCACAAGGTGCAGCAAAAGGCGCAGCAGAAGCAGGCGCTACTGAAGGTGCGGCACAAGGCGCAGCAAAAGGCGCAGCAGGAGCAGGTGCTGCAGAAGAAGCCGCAACTGCAGCAACTAAAAAGTTTGTCGATGGAATATCAAGTAAAGTTGCAAATCAAGGCTTGAACTCACTAAATGAAGCAGAAATTTCCAAACTTTCTAAATTGTTTGATGTAACGCCTGAACAGCTTAAAAATCTTACTAAAGCCGATTTTAGAAAACTTGTACTTAAATTTCATCCTGACAAATTGCCTAAGGATGCTACCCAAGCTGAAAGAGAAATTGGACAAGAATTATTCAATATTTTGAGCAACATTTTTAAAGGTTAAATATACAATGGTTTGTAATAATTCTTAACAAAAACCGAAATTTATTAAAGTTTTCTTCCCAATGAGCCGATATTATTGTTGTGAGTAAATGACGGAGATGAAACAATGGACAAAATTAATCACAGCAATTTGGAAACGGTAAAAGCTTATTTAGGCGGTGTGCAGCCCAAAAAAGCAGGAAAAGACGAAAAAAAGGAAGAAACAAAACAGGTAAAAGAATTTGAAACAAAACAGGTTGAAGCAAGTGCGTTAGACGCCGTTGCAGCACAAAACAGAGGTACTCTGTTGTCAAAAATCGACAAATCGGAAGATGCTACCGCAAAAAGACTTGAACAGGCTTTTGCAGGCTCGGCTTTTATGAAATCACTCGATGAACTTCAAGGATTTGAAACTGATTTTGTCGCATTTGCAATGGCTAATATCACGGGAATTAACTGCGAAAAATTTGTAAAATATATTAATCAACCGTTGAGTCAAGAAACTCAAACAGGTTTAAAAGATTATTTCACAAGACTTACAGCTTAACACTACACACATTTACTCAATTTAAAGACCCGAAAAAGGGTCTTTTTTTTCTTTACATTATTTAACTTATTTACACCAAATGGATACGGTTGTATTATTATAATAGCAGATAGGTAAGGAAAAAAAATTGACTGATAAATATTTTATAAAAGGCGGTACCCCTTTAAAAGGTGAAGTTTCAATAGGCGGAGCAAAAAACTCGGTTCTGAAACTCATGGCGGCAGCATTACTCGCAAAAGGTGAAACAAAGATTTATAACGTTCCCGATTTGACCGATGTCGAAATTATGTTGAACGTTATAGAACAGCTCGGAGCTAAAACGAGTTACGACAAACAGGAAAAATCGGTCGTAATTGACGCATCGAATTTGTCAAACGTTACGGCAAAATACGAACTTGTAAGCAAAATGAGAGCGTCATTTATTGTTCTCGGTGCGTTGGTTTCCAGATGCAAAGAGGCAATAGTCGCACTCCCCGGAGGATGTGCTATCGGTGAAAGACGTGTAGATTTTCACATCAGAGGTTTAGAGGCTCTCGGTGCTAAAATAAAAATCGAAAACGGTTACGTTCATGCCAAAGCCTCAAAACTTTCAGGCGCGGAAATTTATCTTGATATACCTTCCGTCGGTGCAACGGAAAACCTTATGCTTGCATCAATTCTCGCCGAAGGCTCAACAAGAATTCAAAACGCCGCACAAGAACCCGAAATTGTCGATTTGGCAAATTTCTTGAACACAATGGGCGCTGATGTTATCGGTGCGGGGACATCCGAAATTATTATCAACGGCGTTAAACAGGATAACCTTCACCCGATAGAATATACAACAATTCCCGACAGAATTGAGGCGGGAACATTTATGTCCGCAATTATTGCAACACGCGGTAAAGCTTTGATAAAAAATGTTTTTCCCGCTCATTTGACTTTCTTTACCGACAAACTTCTTAAAATGGGAGCTAATATCAAACTTATTGAACCTAATTCTTTGGAAGTTTCGTGTAAAAACAAACTCAATTCGATAAACTTTGTAACACAACCTTATCCCGGATTTCCTACGGATTTGCAGTCAATGGCAATGACACTTTTAACGACGGCTAACGGTGTCGGAATTATTACGGAAAGCCTTTATGAAAACAGGTTTATGCAAGTTCCCGAACTCAGAAGAATGGGTGCAGATATTCATCAGGACAGAAACCACGCAATAATTAAAGGTGTAAAAAAGCTTACAGGCGCTACTTTAGCCGCAAGCGACCTGCGTGCGGGCGCGTCATTAGTGGTTGCTGCTCTAATGGCTGAAGGAAATTCCACTATCGAAAACTTACATCATATAGATAGAGGATACGAAAATTTTGAAAATAAGCTAAGATTATTAGGAGGTAAGATTGAGAGAAAAAATGATGACATAATCTCCCCAATCGAACCTAAAATAACGGAGGGCTTAATATAATGGCACCGGCATACAAACGATGGTATGATCATGATCCTTTATTATTGGAAGTCATTGAGCTTTTGAAGAATTACCAAACAGAGTTGAGAGCTCAAGCGGAAATATTTTTGCAAAAAATTGAAGAAAAGGTTTCCAAAGAAACCGTCGACAAGTTTTACGCAATGGTTAAACCCGTAAATGCTAATAACCGCTGGTACGATAAAGACCCTGTTATATCCAAAACAGTTGAAATTTTACGAATTGTACCCCCCGAAGCTCAAAAAATTTGCGCTCAAAACTTTATCAGAACACTTAAAGAAATGGGCATCGAATACGAAAGCAAAGTCGATGTTAATTAACATCTGAATTAAAAATTTTTGTTTTTGTTATATAATTGTACTATGAAACGAGTATATATTGACACGATGGGGTGTCAAATGAATAAATCCGATACGGAAAGAATGCTTGGAATGCTTTCACATCTGGATTATGAAGAAACAAAAGACCCCGAAAAAGCCGATTTATTAATGATTAATACCTGTTCTATCCGCCAATTATCCGAAGATAAGGCGTTTAGTGCGGTCGGAACTTGGGGAAAAATGAAAAAAGAAGGCAAAAAAAATATAAAAATCGGGTTTTGCGGATGTGTTGCACAGCAAAAAGCCGAAGAAATTTTTAAACGAGCACCTTATGTGGATTTTGTTCTCGGAACGCATAAAATTTATTCACTTCCCGAAATTATAAAAAGAATTAACAACGGCGAAAAGGTTTGTGAATGCACGGAAACCCATTCCACGGAAGATGATAAAGCAAAGGATTTTAAAATAAATCGTGTAAAAGGTGTTAACGCTTGGATTTCAATAACCGAAGGCTGCAACAATTTCTGTACTTACTGCATTGTGCCTTATACAAGAGGCAGAGAACGTTCACGCTTGCCCGAAATCATTATGAAAGAAGCTCAAGACGCACTCAATTCAGGCTATAAAGAAATTACGCTTTTGGGACAGAATGTCGACAGTTACGGCAAAGATTTTAAGGACAGAAACTATCGTTTAGCGGACTTGTTGAGAGAATTGAACGGTTTGGAAGGCAAATTCAGAATACGTTTTGTAACCTCTTACCCGACAGATATTACGGATGAGCTGATCGATACGGCTGTCGAGCTTGATAAAGTTTGTGAATATTTTCATATCCCGATGCAGTCGGGAAGCACTCCCGTTTTAAAGGCTATGAACAGACGTTACACAAGAGATGAGTACGCAAAAATCGTTGCGAAAATTCGTGATAAAGTTCCTGATGTCACGATAACAAGCGACTTTATCGCAGGTTTTCCGGGTGAAACGGAAGAACAATTTGAAGAAACACTGACAGCAGTTGATGAATTTGAACTGGATTACTGTAATGTTGCGGCATATTCTCCCCGTGAAAAAACCGTTGCGGCAAAATGGACGGACAAATTTATTCCTGAAGATGTCAAAGACGAACGCTTTCAAAGGTTAAACAAAAAAATTCAGGAAAACTGCCTTAAATCCAATAAAAAATATGTCGGTCGCGAAATGGAAGTTCTTGTGGAAAGTTTTTATGAACATAAGGGAAAAATGATAAATTCGGGCAAAACGAGGAATTTCAAGACGGTTCATATACCTTGTGACAAAGACCTTACGGGACAATTTGTAAACGTTAAAATAACGGAAGCCAAAACCTGGTATGTAAAAGGAACAATTTAACCGCCTCGTTATGCTTTGATATAAAGATAAAGTAAAATGAAGGATATATGAATTTCCCCCTCCCCAGACAGAGAGGACTAGGGTGAAGGGTCAACTCCCTCCACAAACAGTGAGGGGAAATTGTCCGTCATTGCGAGCGTATGCCTCAGCCTATTATTAGTACGCAGTGCGGAAAATAGCTCCCTTCCTTTTCAAGGGAGGGGACAGGGGTGGGTTAGTTCCCTCTCCCTCTGCTTGAGAGGGCTAGGGTGAGGGGCAAACTCCCTCCCCTAATGGACTCTGCCAAGCGGATTTTCCCCCTCCCCTAACGGGGAGGGCAGGGTGGGGTGCAATTATTTCGGTGCTTTAGCACCCGTAATGAACCTTTCACTTTTTACTTTTTCCCTTCCATTTATAAGGGAGGGGCTAGGGGTGGGTTTCTTCCCTCTCCCCGTGCGTGAGAGGGCTAGGGTGAGGGGTAAACCGTCATTGCGAGTGAATGCCTCAGCTTATAAAACCCATCCTAACCTTCCCTTGAAAAGGGAAGGAACTAATTTTCCCCCTCCCCTGATGGGGAGGGTTAGGGTTGGGTGCAGTCAATACCCTCTCCCCCTGCGGGAGAGGGAAGAATTTCTTAGTGAACGCAGTGAACTTAGAAATTCGGGTGAGGGGTAGCTCCCTCCCTTTTCAAGGGAGGGCTAGGGGTGGGTTTAATATCACGATTTCATTAAGAATTTTTAAAATTTTTTAAAAAATTTCCATTTTCCCTCTTGCATTTTTTGAAAAATAGTTTATAATGAGAATGTATAAGAAAACGAAAGGAAAAATGATATGAAGAAGAT
>CANQMP010000053.1 GCA_947624975.1 Candidatus Gastranaerophilales bacterium | reverse complement strand
GCGGCATGGGTAATGTATAACGAAAATATGGATTATTTGCATTGCAATGATTTATCTTGGGACGGTAAACACAAATGTGATTAATGATAAAAAACAGGTCGGGAAAACCGACCTGTTTTTGTTAAAACCAATTACACAAATTATCTTTGCACAAAACCTTTTCCAAATCCGACATCGTATTTTCGTTTGTCATCTCATAAGTTACGGGGGTTATGGATATTTTATTATTCCTTACCGCAGCTATATCTGTGTTTGCGTCTACCGGTTCGGTAATCAATTCACCCGCCATCCAGTAATAAACCTTACCGCGCGGGTCAATTCTTTTTTCGTAACTGTCCGTAAACATTTTGCGCCCGAGTTCAGTTATCGCAATTCCTGAGATGTCATCTTCTTCCAATGCAGGAATATTAATATTCAATATGCTTTTTTTCGGGAAATTAAACTCGGAAAGCTTTGGTAGCAGTGCATTTACGAATTTTGCCGAAAATCTGAAATCTTCATGTTCATATTTCATGCTTGCAAGCGACATTGCAATACTCGGAACACCAAGCATAGCACCTTCCATGGCACAGCTAACCGTACCCGAATATAATATGTCCGCGCCTAAATTTGGCCCGTGATTAATTCCCGAAATTACTATGTCAGGTTGTTCTTCGGGTGACAATATCGCATTAATCCCTATCTTAACGCAGTCCCCCGGAGTTCCTGTCGTAACCCATGCACGTTTTACGTTGTAATAAGCCTCGACTTCCTCAACCCTTATCGGTGTATGCAAAGTCAGCGAATGTCCTGCCGCGCTTCTTTCTCTGTCGGGTGCAATTACATAAACATCGTGATTTTGCGAAAGTATTTCGCTCAAACACCTTATTCCGTTTGCAGCTATGCCGTCATCGTTTGAAATTAATATCCTCATTTTTTTACCTCCTACATCTACTATAAACTATTTTTTGCGAAATATCTTCATTTTACAGGTAAAATGTAAACTTTTGTAACAAAATTTAAAAAATATATGCTTAATATAGCAATTTTATATAAAAAAAATTTTTTATATATATGACACGAGGAAAGCATAAAACGAGGAATCAAAAAACACGTTTTATTGCACACTACACTTCACACTATTACGAGGAATTACGTAAAAAGAATTCCAACTCCGTCATTTGACGGAGTTTTTTTTATGTAAATATTTTTCAAGTTAAAGCCGCTAAGCGCAAAAAAAAGGAGCTAATATAAGCTCCTGTTGGAATTAAGAATAGCTGGAAGTATGAAAAAGATTTAATGATTTTATTAAACTCAATATATACTTTTTATACAATTGTACATGTGTCTAGTATTTTTATGTTCTGAAAAAATTTTTCCAAATTTACCGACGAAAGTTTTAATTTTCCCATACTAAAGTATGAACTTATGTAAAATTTATTAAAGTTTTTTCAGGGTTGTGCCGTTATATATCATGAAGTGAGGTTAGTTTAATGAAAAAAGATGAGAAAAATACCGGAGTGTCCCTTTTTGCACAGTCTGAATATCTGACGGGACAAGACCCCATTGAAGAAATTTTTGCACTTAATCTCGGTGATTTCATATCCGAAAATCTTATATCCGAAGAATTAGCCCGAAAAATCGGTGAAAATGTTAAAGATAAAAAAGCGGGACTTATTAATCAGTTAAAAGAGCTTGTTTCAATATATTCACTTCAGAATACTTTATGCGTTATGAGCTTTGATGAAGGTGATACCGCTATTTATAACTCTGTTGCCCATTCACTTAAACAAATGTGTGATGTGGATGAGTGTGCGATTTATCTTGAAAAGAACAATGTTTTAGAGCTTGCGGGTGCGACATCGAAAGATTTTCCGTCAAATTACGCTATAAACGGCAAATCCGCAGTGGCAGGTGCTTACCTTACAAAAGAAACGGTTATTGAAGATATTATTGCAATTCCGATGTTTTTAAGTATTAAATCAGTCGGAGTTATTGTAATAAATAACAAAAAAGAGCTTAACAAAAAATATATGGAACTTGCAGAAAGCATGGGTATTTTATTTGCTACATCAACGGCTTTGCAAAAAACCATTGATGAAACAAACAGACTTATAGCGGATGAAACTTCCGCACTTTCTCAATTACAGCACATGAGAGCGGAGTTAACCGCATTAATTGCCGATTTGTGCGATTATCAGCAGAATTTTGTCGAACATCTTGCCAATGCCGTTGATAAAAAAGGCGGTTACAAGGTTTCGCATTCCAAAAATACCGCAAATATTGCAAAACAAATTTGCAAACAGCTTAAACTTAACGAAAAAACTACGGATTTGATATATTATGCGGCGTTATTGCAAAATATCGGAAAGATAGCACTTCCCGAAGAAATTTTCGCAACTGACGGCAAGCTTTCCGCAGATGATTTGAAAAAAATCCGCGACTACTCTAATGTCGGTGTCAATCTTTTGATGAAGATTAATTTCTTGTCAGAAGTTGTGCCGTACATAACTTATCAAAAAGAGAGATACGACGGTTCGGGCATGCCTGAAGGTTTAAGCGGTCAGTCCATTCCGTTCGGTTCAAGGATAATTTCTGTTGCCGATGCTTATTCCGCCATGATATCGGACAGACCTTACAGAAAAGCCATGGACTCTCAAAAAGCTTTTGAAATTATTGTTTCGGAAGCGGGTTCAAAGTGGGATCCCGTTGTTATTGAGGCGTTAGGTCAGGTTATAAAATAATTACAAATCCTCAAACCCCGGAGAGGTTGACGGAAGATTTTTGTAACCCTCGTTTGACATGACAGTCTTTTTGATATACTTATCCGAGTAATTTCCCCGTTCAAACTGCTTTTTTAAGATGTTTTCGCGAACGACAAGCGGATGAAGTTCATCGTTGCTTTCAGGGTAAAGTTTAACTATTTCGTACCAAACAGAAGCTTCCATTGTCCATGCGTAAGTT
This sequence comes from Candidatus Gastranaerophilales bacterium, assembly GCA_947624975.1. GTDB lineage: Bacteria > Cyanobacteriota > Vampirovibrionia > Gastranaerophilales > Gastranaerophilaceae > Stercorousia. The sequence goes on along the minus strand of CANQMP010000053.1, from coordinate 4,134 downwards.
TCTTCGGCAAGTGAGTTGTATTCGTCCTGATGAAGTGCTTCGTGTGCCAAAAGTGCCGCTATTGCACCCGGAGGGGCATCTTTATGACGCGGATTAATGAATATAAAAAGTTGTCTGTTTTTTTTCCAGCCGACAGCGTCAAATTCCGCAAAGTCAGGGTTAATTGTTCCCAAATCCCTAAACTCGATTTTTACCGGTCTGCCTGAAAGGTTATTGCCTAAAATCGCATTTCTTGAAAACTCTCCGTTAGTGCCTTTGAGCATATCCAGAGCAACATAAATGACTTCCTCTTTCCCTGTGGGCTTGTACATCGGCGTGATTTGCTTTATGTACTCTGCCGTGTATTTTTCGGGATAAGTTTTCGGCATTTCAATAAGTTCTTCTTCCTTTTTTGCACTGGCAGGAAGCTGCAATAACGCAACAAATCCCGCTATAAACAAAATATTCACAATTTTTTTACTATCCACTAATCTTTCCTCCAAAACTACGTCTGTAGTAATAATATTATAATTATTTTTGTTTACACGTCAAATTTTTTCTGTTTAGTTCGACAAGCTGTTTGTATAAAATTCTGTATTCTTCCGACTGATTTATGCTTTCAGCCTCTTTGACGTATTCCAGTGCCGTCTTGAAATCATTTTTTGCTTTATAAATTTCACCCGCTTTTGCGTAATACTTTGCGTTATCGGGAGAACATAAAATCGCACGTTTAATACATTCCAACGCCTCATCGTAATCTTTTTCCTCAAAACGCACCAGAGCAAGGTAATAGTAACCGCTTGAAAAGTTCATATCGAGTGAAATCAATTCTTGTGCATATTCTTTTGCCTGTTCAAAATCACCTTTTGCTATAGAGGCTTCTGATGAAATCTCGTAAGCTTCCATGCAGTTTTCGTTTTGCTCAATAACCTTGCGGGTAATTTCAAGTGCCTCGTCAAATTTCTTTTCCGCAACGAGAATTTTTGCCAGTTTGCATTTGTAGTTAAGACTTTCGGGCGTATTTTCAATGGCTTTTTCCATAAGTTTTCTCGCTTTTTCAAACATCAAAAGTTCCGTGTAAACTTTTGCAAGTGAAACGTACGTGAAATTGTCATCCGCGCCCGAGTTGAGGTTTTGTTCAAGTTCTTCTTTAGCACCGAGATAGTCTTTGTTCTCAAATTTTAAAAGTGCGTTCAAAACGTGTGCTTGCGGAAATTCCGGATTATTTTGCAGAACGTAATCCAATTCATACTGAGATTTTTCAAAATTTTTATTCTCGTAATACAGATATGCCAGAGAATATCTGTATCCTGCATTGTCGGGACTCAAACATATTGCGGTTTTGTAGGAATTTACGGCTTCCTTCATCCAGCCGTTGTAAAAATATGCGTTTGCAAGGTTGTAGAAATAGCCTGCATTATTTTTATCCGAAAAAGATGCTTTGGAAAAATATTTTATTGCCTCTGTAAATTCCATGTTTTCAAGTGCAAAAATTCCGAGATAGTTAAGCACTTCAGGGTTTTCAACGGTCTTTGGGAATTTGCAAAATATTTCTTTCGCTTTTTCAAATTCACTCTCGTCAAAATAGGTTTTTCCCATTAGTACAAGTGCATTTTCATAATTCGGATTTATGTTTAAAATCTTTTGTAAAATTTCTTTGCTGTCTTTTCCGTTGTCGTAATAAACTTTTGCGATAGCAAAAAGAACATCTTCATTTTCGCTTGTTTCAAACGCTTTAATTGCATCAAAATCTTTTATATCTGCAAGTGCAAAAATCAGTGCCGTAAGGTTTTGCACGGAGTTATCAAGTTTATAAATCTTTTCATAAATATCTTTTGCTTTTTGATAATCTTTTTCGAGCGAGCAAATTTTTGCGGTAATTTTTAATGCATCAATATGCTCGCTATCAATAGCCAGAGTCTTTTCAAGGTAATGAACAGCCCGCTGCGGGTTATTCAAAAGGAAATACAACTCGCCGAGCTGGTACAAAATTTCCGTATTATCGCTTTCGATTTCCAAAGCCTTGTAAAGCATTTCCACAGCCTGTTTATAGCACTGACGGGATTTCAAATCAAAAGCCTGTTTTATGTATTCAAGAATTTCCCGCATTGTTGCTCCGTTTTTTTCGTTTTGATTTCGTTTTTGTTTTGGTTTCGGTTTGAGGCTGGTTTATTATAACCAGAACTTCATCTTCGCCCGCCATTTTAAGGTTATTTCTTGCGATACCTTCAAGACTTGACATCGTTGAAAAACGTTTGATATCCTGTTTAAGTTCTTTGTTTCTTTCTTCGGCTAAATCACGAATTTTTGTCAGAGTTGAGATTTTGGCACGGTATGATATTGTTTTAGAAATGTTCAGAATTGCTCCAAAACCTATTTGCAAAAGACAAAAAAGCAGAACAAGAGTTAAAAAAGAGTAATAAAATCCTGTTTTTCGGGTCAATTTTGTATTTTTTGAATTTTCTTCGTCACTCATACCAATTAAATTATAACAGAATAAATGATTAAAACAACTAAATTAGTATAAGTTTACAATTTAAAAACGGTTGAAAAGCTGAATTCGGTTTTGTTGGTTGAAGTGTCGAGGTAGTACGTTTGTTTTGCACCGAGCTCAAGCCGCATTCTGTCGACATCTTTTTTACCGAACGGGTTAAGCGAAAAGATAAGTGCCGAGGAACGCCTGTTTCTTGTAACATCCGCACTCATAACGTTTTTCAATGAAAGATAATTATTTACTTTCAGCTCGGGTGCAATAGAAAAAGTATTGTAATCAATCGCATTTGTTGTGTTAAGCGATTTTGTAACCGATGAACTGAGAGCGAATTTACTCCTTTCGTATTTTGTGAAAAGTCCTGTTTCGGTTTCAAGCATGGCTGTTGAGTTGTCAATATCGTTTCCGTACATTGCTCCGAAAGTAAAATCGCCCGCTCTGTCCGTTGTTTTAATCGAAGCTGGAGCTATAGAATATTCGGGGCTGTTGTATTGCAGTGTCGGCTTTTTACCGTTTTGCCTAAATTCTCCGATGCCTGAGGATGAAATTTTTTGCGGCTGCTTAATGTTTAAGACAAAATTGTTGTAATCATCTTTTAAATAAATTTCGTTGTTATCTTCGACATATTGAGCGTAGCCTTTAAGGGTTGTAGCATAAACATTTCCCGCAAGTTCTTCCGCTTGAGGTTCTGTGACGGATTCGTTTATTGAATCTGCCTCGTCGGTGTCAGGGATTTCTTTTGTTTCGGTTTCGGGAATTGAGTAAATAAAAATATTCGGCACGAAATTATCATCGCCCGACGGAACCATTTTTTGCGGAGCGGAAAACGACGGGGTTTGCATAATTATAAACAAAAAGGCTATCACAAACTTCTTCATATAAATATTTTAAATCATCTCTAACGCCTGTCAAATCCTATAGATATATTACTTTTTATCATCTTCGAGGTTTTCGAGAGCGTACTCGCAGCACTGGCGAACAAGGTTATTGAGCGAAACTCCTTTGTTTTGAGCAACAGTGTACAGTTTATCGACGAGTGAGAGCGGAAGCCTAAAAGTTTTATTCGTCATTTCTTCTTTTTCAACTCTGAACATAATTACAATATACAATATTTTTATCCTTTAAGGCACACCATAATTTATTATATTAATTTTTGTGTATATTGCACTTGCAAAAATAGTGCAAATTTGTTATAATAATTTATAAAGGAGCAGATTATGTTAAAAAATAATTTTTCAAATTGTAAAAAAGCTTTTACTTCGGTTGAGGGGGCTACGCACGTAAGGGGCTTGTTCCCTCCTCGGACGGACTCTGCCGAGCGGAACAATTCGAGGAATTGTTCCTCGAGTTGGGCTAGGGTGGGGTGCAATTATTTCGGTGCTTTAGCACCCGAAAAGGTCTGCTTGGTTGCTCGCGTTTAACGGGTCTACGGTTGACGTCTGCAATGACTCCGTCATTTCGACGTCAAGTCTTCGCCCTCAGCTCGCAATACGCTTTTCACTTCTCACCTTTCACCTCTCACTTTTTTATATTTTTGTTAAATTTTTTTAAAAATTTCCATTTCCCCCCTTGCATTTTTTGAAAAATCGTTTATAATGAGAATGTATAGAAAAATAGAAAGGAAAAACCATGAAAAAGATTACTATTAGCGCATTTAACCCATC
>CANQMP010000052.1 GCA_947624975.1 Candidatus Gastranaerophilales bacterium | reverse complement strand
AGGAAATAAATATATTCATTTTCTCAAAAAAGGAATATTTGTATGGGGTAAAACTAAAAAAGTTGCTTTCACTTTAGTCGAGGGTGCTACGCATGTAGCTCTGCCGAGAAAAAAACGTAAAGCCGCCTTCACTTTGGCGGAAGTCTTAATTACCCTTGCAGTCATTGGCGTTGTCGCTGCCTTGACAATTCCGACTCTTGTACAAAACTACAAAAAGAAAGTTGTTGAAACAAAGCTTGTGAAATTCTATAGTGTCATGAGCAATGCAATAAAAATGGCAGAGGTAGAATACGGTCCGACAAGCACATGGACGGATTTTTACATATATACTGAACAAGTTGATGGTAATACTTTGTATGATAAAGGTGATAAATATGACACTATTATTAATAAATACATTGCACCTTATGTTAAAATAATCGATTCAAAAGAACTTGAAATATTGTCAACACCTCAAAAAATTTATTACCTTTCTGACGGAACTGCTTTTGGCTTTGGACTTCATAATAACATATCATGGCATTTTTATACTACAAATCCGGAAAAATGCAATACGACAAATTCACTTGGAACATGTCATTTTATGTTTGTACTTGCGATAAAACCTGATGACCAATATGGCAAAGTATTTCATTATAATATAGGAAAAGGTTTACAGCCGAGTTTATATATGTGGGATGGAAATGAGGAAAGCCTTATGAACGATACATTGTATGGTTGTAAAAACGGTAATGGTTTATATTGCACAGAAATAATTCGTCGTAACGGCTGGAAAATACCGAAAGATTACCCACGAAAGTTTTAACAAGAATCAGCGATAGGAAAACGGACTTTTTCCCTCCCTTTCCCAAGGGAGGGGAAAAAATCAGTTCCTTCCTTTTTCAAGGGAAGGTTAGGATAGGTTTTATTAGCTGAGACATTCGCTCGCAATGACGGCTGATTTTTGTAGTTCACGCAAAGAATTAAACCCACCCCTGACCCCTCCCTTGGAAAGGGAGGGGAAAAGCGTACCCCACCCTAACCCTCCCCATTTGAGGAGGGAATTTATATTATTTCCGCACGAAGTTGCCTAAATGAACCTCTCACTTCTCACCTTTCACTTTTCACTTAAATATAGCATGCAGCTCAGCCTGCTACTTTTCACTTTCACTTTTTTTTGTATAATAGTAATTATGAAATACAGAGAAAATGTTAGAAATTTTTGCATAATTGCCCACATCGATCACGGAAAATCTACTCTAGCAGACCGTTTGCTTGAAAAAACAGGTACGGTCGCCGAAAGAGATATGCAAAATCAGATTATGGATTCCATGGATATCGAACGCGAACGAGGTATTACAATAAAATTAAACTCCGCAAGAATGAATTACAAAGCCAAAAACGGCAAAAATTACATTCTAAACTTGATAGATACTCCGGGACATGTTGATTTTTCTTACGAAGTTTCACGTTCGCTTGCGGCATGTGAAGGTGCATTACTTATTGTCGATGCAACGCAAGGCGTTGAGGCACAGACACTCGCAAATGTTTACCTTGCGATAGAACAAAACCTTGAAATTATCCCCGTTATTAACAAAATAGATTTGCCTTCAGCAGATGTCGAGCGGGTTAAAGAGGAAATTGAAGAAGTTTTGGGAATTGATGCGTCTTTGGCTATTCCTGTCAGTGCAAAGGCAGGAATCGGTATTGATGAAGTTTTGGAGGCTGTTGTTGATTTAATTCCGCCTCCGCTTGATAATTCCGACAAACCCCTTAGGGCAATGGTTTTTGACAGTGCTTATGATCAATATCTTGGGACTTTGTGCTTTTTTAAGATTATTGACGGAAAAATCAGGCTCGGTGATAAGGTAAAATTTATGGCGTCGGGCAAAGAATACGATGTTGTCGAACTCGGTTATCAAACGCCAGTACGGGTTCAGGTTGATGAACTTGTATGCGGTGATGTCGGATATTTTGCGGGTTCAATAAAAGAGTTAACCAGATTTGTGGGCGACACGATTACGACCGTTGAAAACCCCGCAAAAGAACCGCTTGAAGGTTACAAAGAAGCTTTGCCGATGGTTTTTTCAGGAATGTATCCCGTTGATAATGATGATTATGCGGATTTGAAAGAGGCTCTTGAAAAATTAAAACTCAACGACAGCAGTATAACTTTTGAACCCGAAACATCGAGTGCGTTGGGTTTTGGGTTTCGATGCGGTTTTTTGGGCATGCTTCACATGGAAATCGCTCAGGAAAGATTAGAGCGTGAATACGGGCTTTCATTGGTTACGACTGCGCCTTCCGTTGTGTATAAAGTTCACAAAACAAACGGTGAAACGATAGAAATTGACAACCCCGCAAACCTTCCGCCCGCACAAGTCAGGGATTATATTGAAGAACCTTATGTAAAAGTCCAAATAATTACTCCGAACGATTACGTCGGAACTCTTATGGATTTGTCCCAAACAAAGCGGGGAATATTTGTTAATATGTCTTATATCGACAAAGTTCGGGCAAGTTTGGAATACGAAATTCCTTTAAGCGAAGTTATAACGGATTTTTACGACCAGTTGAAATCCCGCACGAAAGGTTATGCGAGCATGGATTATGAATTTAAGGATTACAAGCGTTCTAACCTTGTAAAACTTGATGTAATGCTTGCAGGAGAAATCGTGGATGCTTTATCTGTCATTTGTCACGAAGATAATGCTTTTTACATAGGTCAAAAACTTACCGCAAAACTGAAAGACATAATTCCCCGTCAATTATTCGAAGTTCCCGTTCAGGCGGCTATCGGTGGACGTGTTATTGCAAGAACGAATATCAAGGCGATGCGTAAAAATGTTTTGGATAAATGTTACGGCGGCGATATCACGCGTAAAAGAAAGCTTTTGGAAAAGCAAAAAAGAGGTAAAAAACGCATGAAATCTATCGGTCGTGTGGAAGTTCCGCAAGAAGCGTTTATGGCTGTTTTGAGCCTTGATGACGAATAGATTTTTTTTCAAACGGTGTTTTTTGTTTTACCCGAATTGTAAAGAAATGTAAAAATATATAACAATTATATATTTTTTAAGCAATTTTTAAATCAAAAAATACTTTATATAAGTAAGAGAATCAATTTACAGGAAACAGAGTATGAAATATGCTTTTTTATTATTTTTAATTAAATAATAGAAAAAGTGAAAAGAGGACAAGACAATGGTATCAGTAAACGGAAATCATGGAATTTTTAGCGGCACATTTATTGGTAACACGGACAAATCAACGACAAAGCCACAACCGTCTGAGATTAAGACTGTGCCGATGATACAGCCTGAAAAGGCTCCGGAAACAAAAGAACTTGGCGATGATTTGTTAACGCATGGATTTTATCCGGATGTCAGTTTTACGACGAAACCTTTAAACGATCAAACCTTGGCGGCTTTGAACGGAGATAACGGTTTTATCGGAACATTAAATAAATTGCAAGGATTAACGCAGACAGAACAATACAATGTTTCGGGGTGTGACCCTGACAAGCTCGCCCGACACATGGAACAACCGTTAGGCGAAAATACGGCAGTGGGATTAAATCAGCTTGAAGAATTACTGTTGGGATAAAATTAATTGATAACGGTCGGCAATTTAGCCGACCGTTTTTTTATTTATAAAAGAAAAATCAGAGAGAAAATATTACGGGAACTTAACAAAAAACAAATTGTAACGAATTGTAAATTCGAATTTACACAAGCCTGAAACCCTTGCTATAATTGCTCATAGCATAGCATAGCATAGCATAGCAGGCGTATTGTAAAGTTTTTCGGAATTTTGTCGTAAGATAATATACAAAGGGTATAAGGAAACAGATAATCTTCGGCGCAAAATCTTTGATTTTGCGCTTTTTTTTTAATTTCAACCCCTGCCGTTTTTTAAAATGCAAACAAAATTTACCTCACTTAAACATAATAAAAAATCGTGAAAAAATTAACTAAAATATTACGAAAACTTAACAAAAAACGAATTGTAACGAATTGTAAATTCGAATTTACACAAGCCCGAAACCCTTGCTATAATTGCTCATAGCATAGCATAGCATAGCATAGCGGGCGTATTGTAAAGTTTTTCGACCTATCTGCCGTTAAAATTTCCATAAGCAACAACGATTTTAAAGGAGTACTTATGAGCGGAAACGTAAATTTAGGTAGAACGGGAAAACTCGGCACTGTAGATTTTAACAAATTTAAAGGCGGTATAAAACAGTCCGACTTTAAAAATCCTGAGCAAATAAAAATATTTGAGAAACTGGATAAAGACCATAACGGTATTTTGTCGCAAGATGAAATCCAAACCATGCTCGATAATCTCGGAAATTATGCCGAAGACGGTAAAATTACCAAAAAAGAGGCCAAAAAATTCATAAAAGAAAACGGATTAAAAGGTGATGTAAAAAAAGAGCAAGTTTTAGAAATGCTTAAACAAATGGGTGTAGCTTCCGAAAATATTGAAAAAACATTTAACAGCTTTTGGGATGACGGTAATGTAAGAACAAAAAATGTTGAGTATAAACCTAATGAAAATGGAGAGGTTATAACAGAGTATTATGATGAAAAAACCGGTTCACTTTATGCAAAACAAACTGTAAAAAATAACGAAATCTACATGGAAAAATACAATGAACAAAAAGAAGTTTCTGAAGAATATACTAAAAAATCAGATGGAACAGAAGAAACAATTACATACAATGAACTGGGGCATGTTTCTAAACAGGTAATAAAGACACCTGACGGATGGACAACAACAAGAGCATACGATGAGAATGGAGATATTTTAAGAACCAGTCAAAAAGGTGCTGTAACTAAATATCTCGACGATGATGGTAAAGTTTTAAAAGAAGAGATTGACAAAGGTTTAGGCGGTAAAGTTGTTACCGAATACAATTACGACGAACAGGGAAAATTAACAACAACCAAAACAACAAACCCCGACGGTACGGTCGTAGTTGAAGTAAACTCCGACGGTCGTGAAATACAGACTTCTGATAAAGACGGTGTAAAGAAAACCGTAATAAAAGATGGTGAAAATACTGTCGAAATAAAATATGATGAGGCAGGTAATATCATTTCCAATGCGAAAAACGGTGAAACTTTTGTGCAAACCGCAAAACGACTGGGTATAGAACAAGGAACTCCCGAATTTGAACAATTTACGGAGCTTAATGCTAAGGCTGCGAAAAAAGGCTGGTTTCAAGTCGGTGCGGAAGTGAAAATTCCTGCAGGGATGGAAGATAAACTTAACATTGCAGAACTTAATGTTGATACAAAATCCGAGCAAGCAAAATTTGCTCGCAGTGCTTCAGATAAGGTTGATATCAGTGTTTATAACAACCAAAATACAACCACTAAGACTTTGGAGTCAAATACAACATATTGGGATTTAGCAAAGCAAAATCTTATTGACACAGGGGTTGAATCTCCTTCCAATGCTCAGATATCACAAAGGATGCTTGAACTTCAAAAGTTGAACAATTCCAAACAGCTTGTAAAAGGTGCGGAAATAACTGTTCCGAAAACTGAAAACGAAGAAGTACAACAGCAATCGCCGGATGATGTTGTCCCCGCTGCCGCAAATGATACAACGGCAGAAGAAGTGACTTTGCCGGAAATTATAGAAATAAAGGATTCGAATTTGATTAATTTACTGCGAGGGAAAAACGGTACTGAAGTGGCGGAATCCTTGTATGATGATATTCATCAAATAGGTACAGGCAAAGATTTTGATGAACATATTAACGATATTACTTCTTCAAATGTTGTTGATGTTTGGAAAGCATATAATTCAAAATCTTCGGGAGAATCATTGGTTGAAGCTATTTTTGATGAAATCGGAATGGATGCCGACAAACAAATAGCAAGTGTTAACCATATAAAAGACGCTCTTATTCAAAAAGCTAATTCTCGTGGTGTTCAAGTTGAAGTTTTGACTAAACAATTTGAACAGGAAGTTAAGGATGCGACTACGGGTATGTTGGCAAAAGTCGGATATGTTGATACGAAAAAACTGGATGCGGCTATAAATACATATATCGCCAGAATAGAAACCATGGAAAACATGTCGGAAGCTACCGTAAGAAAAAACTCGGAAAACTTGGGACAAACTTATATGGATGATGATATCAAAACCGGACTTGAAAATAATGCTAAGAATGCACGTATGTCACGACCTGATGCTATATTGGGCGATGGTGTTATTGATAAAAATAACGGTGCAATACAAATGACCGGTAATTGCTGGGCACATTCAGGTATAAATGCTCTTGTTGCAACACCTGCAGGAAAAGAAATACTTAACAATTTAATTACTAAACAAAACGGAGTAATAGCGGTGAAATTACCTGAAGCTGCGCAAAAAGGTTTACCAAAACCAAATTGCGACGGAATTTATACTTTTACCGAAAAAGAGCTTTTGGCACTTGGTGGTTTTACCGAGCAAAGTTTTGGAGATGGTGATGTTACTGCGGTTATGCTTGCTGTAAGTCAATATTTTAGAGATACAGGTGAAAAATCTGATGAAGCTAACAATATGGATGGTAACATACCGGGAAGAATGTTTGAAATATTAACAGGTCAAAAACACAGTATTAATACGTCTTCTTCAACAGTCCAAGATGGTATAAGCATAAAATTATGTCAGGGTAGTCTTAAAGAAAGTTTTTATAACAATATACTGGAAGCTTTTAATAATAATCAAATAGCAATAGAAGTAGGGTTTAAAGACGATACGGATAATAAATCTGTAGCTTCTGCGATAGTGATGAATCTTGAAAAAACACAGGAAATGCCTGATAATTCACCTTTGATTATGTCGGGACATGCTTATGCCGTAACCGATATGGATAGTGAAAATGTTTATTTGGTCGAATCTAATAACCCTGAAAAAGTTATAAAGATGAGCAGAGAAGATTTTTCACAAACGGTATCTAATGTTACGACTTGCAAATTATAAAAATGTTCATCAATATTTTTACTGATAACGGTCGGCAATTAAGCCGACCGTTTTTTTATTTATAAAAGAAAAATCAGAGAGAAAATATTACGAAAACTTAACAAAAAACGAATTGTAACGAATTGTAAATTCGAATTTACACAAGCCCGAAACCCTTGCTATAATTGCTCATAGCATAGCATAGCATAGCATAGCAGGCATATTGTAAAGTTTTTCGGAATTTTGTCGTAAGATAATATACAAAGGGTATAAGGAAACAGATAATCTTCGGCGCAAA
>CANQMP010000051.1 GCA_947624975.1 Candidatus Gastranaerophilales bacterium | reverse complement strand
TGCTAGGAGCAAATCCCCCCCCCCCCGATGCGTTTAATGCTCTTGTAATCTTCTTTTTCATATTTTTTTCCCTTTCGTTTTTTCTATACATTCTCATTATAAACTATTTTTTAAAAAATGCAAGAGGGGAAATGGAAATTTTTTAAAAAATTTTAAAAATCCTTAATAAAATCTGACCCCTCACCCGCATTTGTAGTTCGCTTACGCTCACACAACTGCTCCCTCTCCCGCAAGGGGAGAGGGAATTAAAATTTAAGTTGGTGGTTTCTACCCCAACAAATTTTTAAAAGGTGAAAAGTGAGAGGTTCGTTTCGGGTGCTAAAGCTCCAAAATAATTGCACCCTACCCTAACCCTCCCCATTTGGGGAGGGAAAAAGGGCAAACCCTCTCCCCTTGCGGGAGAGGGAAAAATTTCTTAGTGAACGTAGTGAACTTAGAAATTCGGGTGAGGGGTCATATATTATAATAAATCGGCACTTTGTGCAAAATAATTAGCTGGATTGCTTCGCATTCGCTCGCAATGACGGTTTGCACCCCACCCCTGTCCTCCCTTGAAAAGGGAGGGAGCTATTTTCCGCACTGCATGCTAATAATAGGCTGAGGCATTCGCTCGCAATGACGATTTATTTTTGCGTTTCACGCAAAGAATTGAACCCAACTCTTGCGCTATCCGTTTGGTAAGGGAATAAGCATTCCGCTAAAGTGAAATCTGATTTTAAATCTTTTTTCATAATAATATCTCCTATGTTTTTTACAATATATTTATTGTATTATACATATTATAAATTGTAGAAGCATTTATTTCAAATTTATAGAATTAAACTATGAATAAAAAAGATATATTATAAGAATTTGGGCGAAACCTTAAAGCCGAACGTAATCGTGCCGGACTTTCGCAGGAAAAACTTGCAGAAAAAATCGGAATATCCTACAGGTAATCGGAACTATTGAACGCGGCGAAGTTAATACAAGCCTTACTACAATCGTTGAAATCATGAAAGCTTTAGACATCACTTTCGATAAACTCTATGCAGGCTAAATTCGTATTTATAAAACGTCACCGACGATTATAAAATTCATGATTTTGATAAACTGATTTTTTACTTCTATTTATCTAATTGAACAGAGCTTACATCCACGGTTACGGAGTTCCAGTCACGGTCAACTTCACCCTGCAAAATGACTCTGTCAGATGCTCCGACGTTTAACCCTCTCCAGTCCTCGTCATCAATTTCCACTTGAACCGTTCCGCTATCGTCTTTGAACATGTATTTTTCATTACCTATTTTGGAAATTATGTAGCCTTTAAGCGTTATAAATTCATCGTTTCGCAAGCTTTTAACATCACGTGCAAAAGTATAATGTAAGTCAGACGTTCCCGTGTAACCGCCCGATGGTTGATTTGCACCCGTATAACCCGCAAATGCCGCTAAAAACAAGTTCCATACTAGAATTACTGAAACAGTTAAAAATAATTTTTTCATATAAAACCCCTTTCTTTTTATATTTGAATACTTTTTTTAAATTTTGTCAATACGTAACATATATACAATTTTAGATTTTTATTGTATGATTTAATCTAAGGAGAACGGATATGACAAAAAAAATTGCTTTTTTATTTCCCGGACAGGGTTCACAGGCTGTCGGAATGGGAAAAGATTTATATGATAATTTTGAAAGTGCAAAGAATGTTTTTGACACGGCGGACAATGTTTTAGGTAAAAGTATTACAAAAATGTGTTTTGAAGGCCCTGAAGATGCTTTGAAACAAACGGTTAACACTCAACCTGCGATAGTAACAATGTCGATCGCCGCGTTAGAGGCGTTGAAATCTCAACTTGACATAAAACCTGATTACACGGCGGGTCACAGTTTGGGCGAATACTGTGCGATGTACGCATCAAATGTAATGAGTTTGGAAACCGCATTAAAAGCTATTCAAAAACGTGCTGATTTGATGAGTTCATCAAAAGGCGGTTCTATGGCAGCGGTTTTGAACGCAAGCGAAGAACAACTGAAAGCAGGACTTGAAGAAGGTTCTAAGGTGGGTTATGTTGACATTGCAAACTACAATTCACCCGCTCAGGTTGTTATAACAGGTGATGAAAATGCCGTTAAAACAGCAGGCGATTACATGACGGCAAACGGTGTAAGACGTGTTGTTCCGCTTGCGGTTTCGGGAGCATTTCACTCTAAATTTATGGAAAGTGCGGGAAAAGAATTTGCGGAATTTGCCTCAACTCTTGAACTTAACAATGCCAAAACTCCCGTTATCACAAATGTTGATGCGGAAGCAACAGTTTCATCGGATGATTTTAGAGTAAAAATGCCGAAACAAATTTATTCATCGGTTCACTGGACACAAACCATTGAAAAAATGGTGAGTGACGGCGTTGAAATATTCGTCGAAATCGGCCCGGGAAAAGTTCTTGCGGGTTTGAATAAGAAAATCGCACCCGAGGCAAAAGTTTTCAATATATATGATAAAGAGTCTTTAGAAAACACGATTAACGAATTGAAAGAGTTATTTGTTGAAATATAATTAAATAACGAAATTAAATAATTCTTTAATGTCAATATTTAAAGCATTTGCGATATTTTCGAGGTTTTTAAGAGTAACGTTAGTTTCTCCGCGCTCGATTAATCCGACCGAATTTCTGTTAAGTTCAGCGAGTTCGGCGAGTTTTTCCTGTGAAATTTTTCGTTTTTGTCTTTCCACGCGAATTTTTAATCCGACTTTTACATTTATATTTTCGTTCATAAGGATATTTTATAAAACTACTATATTGACATTCTACATAATTTATTAGTATAATGACTAATATATTAGTTATTATAAAGGAGGTAGTAATATGAAAATAAATTTAAAATCAGGTTTCACTTTAGCAGAGGTGCTTATCACCCTTGCCATTATTGGTGTTGTTGCGGCAATAACGATGCCGACACTTATACAAAAATATCAGGAAAAAGTTTTTATTGAAAAGTTAAAACAGGCATATTCAATATTTTCGCAGGCAATTCGGCTTGCCACGGCAGAAAACGGGGCTGTTAAAGACTGGGACATTGGAACATTTAAGAAGGATGACGCCCCTGTTGTAATGGATGGCTCTTTAAAATTATATAATATATTAAGTTCTTATCTTCGTAAATCAAAAAATTGTGCAGATGAAAGCGGTTGTTTTGGTGAAAAATATATAACATTGGACGGCAAAGATTATACATTTCAACCAAATACAAATAGTATGTATGCAAAAGGGATTTTAGCGAACGGAATATCTTTTGCAATTGCTTCAAACGGAAGCGGATGTAATGGTGTAACGGTAAAAGGATATGATGATGTGTGCGGTGTAATTTATGTGGATTTAAACTCTTATAAAGGTCCAAATCAAGCAGGTGTTGACTATTTCGGATTTTATATAACAAGCAAAGGTGTACAGCCAATAGGTTTACCGCAATTTGACGGAGGTCCTAACAATTATGTTTGTTTATATAATCAATATAAAGGCGGCAACGGTATAGGTTGTACGGCATGGGTTCTTGCAAACGGTAATATGGATTATCGCAGACGGGATATTACAAACGAGTGGTTTAAACAAAATAATCAAGAAGAATAAATCCAAAAATAAAGGATTTATCGGTAAAAATTAATCTCGACAGATTTTTACACGATTTTCGTTAAAAATTTGCAGCACCTTTAAGTACCTGATAAAGATACAGTACAACTTTTTCATCTGCAAGATTATTTATTATTTCCTGACGCATTTTTTCATACGGCAAATTATTCTGAAACACAAAAAGTTCATAAATATCGACATCTAACGCCTTTGCTATTGCGGTTAAGGTTTCGGGTGTGGGATAATTGTTACCGTTTTCGATTTTACTGACATTTTTGGCGTCAATACCTATTAATTCCGCAAATTTTTCTTGTGTAAGTTTTTTCCGTTTTCTCAACGTTTGTATTTTGTTACCCAGCTGTTTTTTTAACATTACATTCACACCTTTATAATTACAACTTTTTTGCATAAAAATAACTATCTGTTAAATAGATAAAATAAAAAATTCTATTTATTGTATTGACAAAATTCTGTTTATTAGATATAATTATATATGATGTTCTATATATTGAATGGGGAAAAATTTATGAAAAAAATATTCAAGCCTACAACACGATTGCCTTATAATGACCACAAAAACAAAAGCTTATTCACCCTTTACGAGAGAAAATTAGGGAAAACAGTAATTCCCTGCTGCAAATTTAATAAAACTGCGTTTACTCTCGCAGAAGTTCTCATAACTCTTGCAGTTATCGGTGTCGTTGCAGCGATGACTATGCCTTTATTAATTCAACATTTTAAGGATAAGGTGTTAATCAATCAGGTAAAAAAAAGTTACACAAATTTTTTAAATGTAATTGAAAGAATGAAAGCTGAAAACGGAACTACAGATGTTGCCGATTTATTTGTTACGGGGGAGGAAGCGGAACAAATTGCAAAAAATATAGCATCGTTTTACAATGGCTCAAATGTTTGTTCAGGTGCAAATAAAGGCTGCGGGTCATCTTATAAAGTTAAAACATCAGAGCCAATGAATAACGGCAATGGCGGAATAACTACGGAAAATTTTGGCTTCCCACGAATTAATATTGTTGACGGAAGTTCTATATATTTAAGGGATTTACGCAAAAATTGCGACCCAATGCGTTATGAGTCTGCGAATAAGGATAGTAATGGTTTTGATGCTGGTACAACATCTCAGGTTACTGATTATCGATGTGCAACGGTTATTATCGACGTTAACGGAGAATATAAAGGCCCTAACCAGTATGGAGCAGATGTACATCAGATTATTGTTTATAAAAATAATTTAGATACTAGAGGTAGCGATAGTAACTTTGGCAGTATGAAAGACATTTTTGTAAAAAATAAATTAAATTATAAAAATTACCCTGACAATTACAAATTTAACAGATGATAATGTCTTCAATGTTACAAATTATTTAATAAAAAGTTATAAACTGTCAATACAGTTATATTTATGCTATAATAACTCCACTAGTGTTATAGTATTGGTATAAGATAGAAACAGGTCAGTTCAACCTGACAATTATAAGGAGAGAAATTAATGACAGAAAGAAAAATTGCTTTAGTAACAGGCGGTTCACGCGGTATTGGTTTGGCTTGTGCGTTGGAACTTGCAAAAAACGGTTGTGATATCGTTATCAACGATATTTGTGATGCCGAAAAAGCACAGCCCGCTTTGGATGAAATCAAGGCTTGCGGTGCAAACGCTTATTTTTACCAATTTGACGTTTCAAACGATGAACAAGTTCAAACAGCAGTTGATAAAATTATCGCTGATCATGGCAAAATTGACATCTTATTGAATAACGCAGGTATTACAAAAGACGGTCTTTTCATAAGAATGGATATGGAGCAGTGGGAAAGAGTTATTAAAATTAACCTTACAAGTGCTTATTGCGTAACTCATGCGGTTGTTAAATATATGATGAAAGCCCGTCAAGGTTCAATTATCAACATGTCAAGTATCGTAGGACGCCACGGAAACCCCGGTCAGGCAAATTACTCCGCATCAAAAGCAGGTTTAATCGGACTTACTCAAACTCTTGCAAAAGAATTCGGTTCAAGAAACATCAGAGTAAACGCCGTTTGCCCCGGATTTATCCAAACGGCAATGACGGCAGAATTGCCCAACATCGACGAATACCTGAAAGCTATTCCGATGAAAAGACTCGGTACACCCGAAGATATTGCAAAAGTTGTTAAATTCCTTGCACTCGATACCGATTACGTTACGGGTCAGGCTATCGAAGTTGCAGGCGGTTTGATGATATAATAAAAATGTAACAATTTTTTAAATCAGTTGCAAATTAATCTTGTACTAAGTATAATGATTATGAAAAATAATAGTAATTACAAAAATTATGAGGAAAAAGAAATGAGTACATTAGAAAAAGTAAAAAAAGTAGTAGTTGATCAATTAAGCGTTGATGAATCTTTAGTAACTCCGGAAGCAAGCTTTACAGCTGACTTGGGTGCTGATTCATTAGACACCGTTGAATTGGTTATGGCTTTTGAAGAAGAATTCGGCTGCGAAATTCCTGATGAAGAAGCTGAAAAAATTCAAACTGTTCAAGACGCAGTTAACTACATTGACTCTCACAAATAAACTTTTCTTGAATTTATAAGTGAGAATAAACAGTTGCGAGGGTAAAATTGAATACTATTTTTACCCTCGTTTATTTAGAATAGTAATAAGGTAAAAAGATGACTAAAAGAAGAGTAGTAATTACAGGTTTAGGGGCAGTTTCACCGTTCGGTATCGGTGTTGATAAGTTTTGGAACAGCCTCAAAGAGGGCAAAAGTGGAATTTCAACCTCCGAATCAATCGATATTGAAAAACATGTCGTTAAAATTTCCGGTGAATTAAAAAACTTTAATCCCGAAGATTATATTGACCCTAAAGAAGTCAGAAAAATGGACAGA
The DNA here is from genome assembly GCA_947624975.1 of Candidatus Gastranaerophilales bacterium. Classification (GTDB taxonomy): domain Bacteria; phylum Cyanobacteriota; class Vampirovibrionia; order Gastranaerophilales; family Gastranaerophilaceae; genus Stercorousia. The sequence goes on along the minus strand of CANQMP010000051.1, from coordinate 1,598 downwards.
TTTATCCAGTTTGCACTAATTGCTGCCGATGAGGCGGTAAAAGATGCCAAATTGGAAGAAGTTCATGATGTTGACCCTTACAAAATAGGCGTTATGGTTAGTTCTGCGGCAGGCGGTTTCAGAACTTTCGAGGATAACCACGTTAGAATTCTTGAAAAAGGCCCTAACAAATGTTCTCCGTTCACAATTCCCATGATGATTGTTAACATGGCATCCGGCAGAATTTCTATGAAATACGGTTTCAAAGGTGTAAACAAAGTTGTTGTTTCCGCTTGTGCGACAGGAACACACACAGTCGGCGACGCTTTTCGTTCAATTCAGTACGGCGATGCCGACATAATCGTTGCGGGCGGCTGCGAAGCAACAATATGCGATGTCGGAATCGGTGCGTTTTCATCAGCAAGAACACTTTCAAAACGCAACGATGAACCTCAAAAGGCTTCACGTCCGTGGGATGTTGAACGTGACGGTTTCATAATGAGCGAGGGTGCAGGCGTTCTTATTTTGGAAGAATACGAACACGCTAAAAAACGCGGTGCAAAGATTTACGCAGAAATTGTCGGCTACGGTCAGACAGGCGATGCTTATGATGTCGTAGCTCCCGACCCCGAAGGTCAAGGTGCAATTCATGCGATGAAATTCGCTCTTGAAGATGCAAACCTTAAACCGACCGATGTTCAATACATCAACGCACACGGAACAAGCACGGGACTCGGCGATGTCGCAGAATCAAAAGCTATTGCAACAGTGTTCGGCGACAAAAAGCAAAACCCGAATTTAATGGTAAGTTCAACAAAATCAATGCACGGTCACTTGCTCGGTGCAACGGGTGCGGTTGAATGTATTGCCTGCATTAAAGCTATTAACGAAGGCATTGTACCTCCGACGATTAACCTTGATAATCAGGATGAGGCAGTCGCTGATTTGGATTACGTTCCTCACAAGGCACGTAAAGCCGAAATCCATGCCGCATTGTCAAATTCTTTCGGATTTGGCGGACAAAACGCATCACTTGTTATTAAAGAAGTTAAATAAAAAGTTACAACAAACATAAACCGCCTTTTTCAAACAAGGCGGTTTTTTTATTTGAAATTTGTTAATTTATAAAATTCAACTTCCAATGCATCAGCTATCGCAAAAAGTTTTTTGAGGCTGATATTTTTTTGCCCTCTTTCTACACGAGTAATGTATTCTCGTGACAAATCGACTTTTTCGGCGAGTTTTTCTTGTGACAAACCTTTATTTTTGCGATAGTTTGCGATATTTTTACCCAATTCATTAAGTCTTGACATGTGACTTATTCTGCCCTAAATGAGGTTAATGTCAGTGACTTATTTTTCCAAAAGAGGATTATTTTGAAAAATGATTTAAAATCAGGTTTTACTTTAGTTCGCAGATGGGTGGAACAATTGCCATTCCAACTTACTCATGTATTGACAAAAAGGGAAACATACGTAATAACAAGGATAGATATTTAAAAATGAGGACTGAGATAAAATTATGTTAAGAAGGTTTTTTGGAAGTAAAAAATTAACAGCCTTCACATTGTCGGAAGGTGCTGCACAGCGGATTTGCACAAGAATAAAAAGACTATCCCT
>CANQMP010000050.1 GCA_947624975.1 Candidatus Gastranaerophilales bacterium | reverse complement strand
TAAGTGCGCTAATAGTAATCTTCTTCATATCATTTTTCCTTTCGTTTTCTTATACATTCTCATTATAAACGATTTTTCAAAAAATGCAAGAGGGGAAATGGAAATTTTTTAATTTTTTTTAAAAATTCTTAATGAAATCGTGATATTAAACCCACCCCTAACCCTCCCTTGAAAAGGGAGGGAGCTACCCCTCACCCGAATTTCTAAGTTCACTGCGTTCACTAAGAAATTCTTCCCTCTCCCGCAGGGGGAGAGGGTATTGACTGCACCACACCCCTGCCCTCCCCATTAGGGGAGGGAGTCAATAAGCTGGATTGCTTCGCATTCGCTCGCAATGACAGATTGCACCATACTAATGTGAAATCCAAAGTAAAAAAATTGTTAAGAATATTAATAAACTATGATAAAATTTTATTTTTGAAGTATTATAAAGGTAGCAGAAATATGAAAAATCAAAATGACGAAAAAATAATAGGAATTCCGCGCGGAATGTCATTCTATCACAATTACCCGTTCTATTACGGTTTTTTCACAGATTTGGGTATTAAAATTGTGCTGTCTGATATTACCACCAAACAAACTATGACTGACGGGTCTTTGCTCGTCGTCACCGAAACATGTCTGCCGATTAAAGTCTATATCGGACATGTACTTAACCTTATTAACAAAGGTGTTGATAAAATTCTTGTTCCGTCAATTCAGTCTATCGCACCAAAAATTTATAACTGCTCAAAAATCAGAGGGCTGCCAGATTTGGTCAGAAATGTCGTGAAAAAAGATTTTACACTGATAGAAGCAACTCTCGATAAGTCCGAAAAAAATCATGGGTTGTATGAATTTTTGTATGAAATCGCCGAACAATTCGGGATTACCGATAAAGAAAAGATTAAAAAAGCTTCAAAAGCAGGCTGGAGAACGTATAACAACTTTCATATTATGTCTAAATCAGGCATGAGCTACAAAAAAGCTATGAATTACGCTCTGCAAGGCAAAGTTTTTATTGAAAACCAAACAAAAGAATATCCGATTTCCATTGCCTTGATTTCGCACGGTTACAATATTTTTGACGAACGAACTTCCATGAAAATTTTTGATAAGCTTGAAAACATGGATGTAAAGGTTTATTCGTCCTTGCAATTATCGAATGAGCAGATGGACGACGGTATTGCGACACTCGGACAAAACATGTACTGGGCAAACGAACGTGAAATGACCGGTGCGGCGGGGCATTACATGAAAGATGCAAAAATCGACGGCATTATAACATTGACAGCTTTCGGGTGCGGGCCTGATTCATTGATGATAGAGAGAATTACACGCAACGCAAAAAGATTTAACAAGCCGTTTTTGAACCTTACTATCGACGAACAAACAGGCGAAGCAGGATTTATAACCCGTTTGGAAGCCTTTGTCGACATGCTTTTCCGTAAAAAACGTGCAAAAATTATCAACGACATGGAAATTAATTCCGAAAATTCATATATTCCAAACACTAATTACATAGAGGTTAAGAATTAGAATTCTTCAAATTCTTTCAAAAATTCAGCAGGTGTAACGCCGAAATTTACGGCGATTTTTTCCAATACAGCAAGTTTAATTCCCTGTTTACAGTTTTCAATTCTGCACAGCATAGCACAATCAACATCTGCTTCCTGTGCAAATTTGTTCAAAGAAATCCCTAAATTTTCTCTTTTTAATCTTATAAACTTTCCTAATTCAGAGTATTGCATTTATTGAGATTATGCAATATAATTATTTTAAATTCATTGAGATTTCTCAATAGGTATGGAGGTAAATTATGAGAAAACAAAAATTATTATTTTCAGAACGCTCAGCGTTCACACTGGCGGAAGTTCTTATTACGCTTGCCGTCATTGGCATTGTCGCAGCGATGACAATACCGACACTTATCCAAAAGTATCAGGAAAAAGTTACGGTTACTAAGTTGAAAAAAGTTTATTCAGTGCTTTCACAAGCAGTTTTGCAAGCCACAACCGAATACGGTTCACCCGAAAGCTGGGAGCTTGCCGAGCATGGCAAACCGGCTGTTAATGCAGCACCTAAAATAAAACAGTTTCTCAAATTAGCTGACGACTGCGGGGTAAATGACTGTGAAAATTACAGTATCAGAGGCGGGCATTTTCATGTTTTAAGCGGCAGGCTTTATGAACCTCATCATTATAAAAATGCTTATAATTTAAAACTTGCTGACGGAACGGAATTGTCATTTAGAGAGAACGCTAAAGCCACCCCCGCCAATATTAGTATATTAGCGGACATAAACGGCTCAAAAAATCCTAATACTCTGGGAAAAGATATATTCAGCTTTATTTTTTATAGTGGAGATACTAATTTAAAACCTCGAGGTTTGGCTGCTGACCCGTCAGATACAGATACCGATCCCTTTTTATCTTGCAATCCGAAACAGGAGGGCTGGTATTGTACAGCATGGGTGATTTACTTTGAAAATATGGATTACCTCCGCTGTGCAGATGAACTGACCTGGAACGGTAAACATAAATGTGATTAGGTAAATCGGGTTGCAGTACAAAAAAGGAACAAAAAGACTTTCCCTCTCCCGTACGGGGAGAGGGAATTGTCTGCACCCCTGCCCTCCCCATAAGGGGAGGAAGTCTATCCGCTCGGCAGAGTCCATACGGGGAAAAATTGTCTGTTATTGCGAGTGAATGCCCCCCCCCCCCAGCTTATCCGCACGAAGTGTCGTAATGAACCTCTCACTTTTCACCTAGTTCAACCCCTCCCATCTTGAACTATAGGGCTTGCCTACAGGCAAGCTTAGGGTTCGATATTACATCAATTACGTTAAAATCTTTAAATGTCGATATAACTTTAATATTCTCAGGATTTTTTTCGTTTTCACGTGCAAGAACAGCACCTACTATACCCTCCAACTGCGACATCGGCATCATATTTGCAGGCATGTCAAAATCCCATTCGTATTTTAACGTTTGTTGTAAAAACTTGCAGTCCGCAGGTGAACGCTCTTTGTAGCAAGAATTCAAATGCAGGCTTTGACGTGTCAAATACAATTCAAACCTGTTAACCTCAATTCCGTTTTCGACCAAAGACCTGAAATATTCGCATCCTCGTGTCGAATACCTTTGAGTCCAGCCTTCCCGATTTGGCATAAGAGTATTTGTCGCAACTTGCTGATAAGGTTTTCCAAGCACACGCCATTTGCCGTTTAGCAGTGTTCTGTCCCAAACAAGTGATACACAAATCTTTGAATACTTGAGCGACGGAAAATTATCGAAAAAAAACATAATATCATTCATCGTATAGAGTTTATCGACCGTGATTAAATTATTATCCTCATCAAGAACGGCGACACCGCTATCCATACTTGATGATGCACCTAACGATAGTCCTATATAATAATTCATGACCTCTCCTACAACTGTGTTATAATTACAGGGCCTTCCTCGCCTGCCAAAACCGTATGTTCAAAGTGTGCCGAGGGTTTTCCGTCTTTTGTACTTACAGTCCACTCATCATCGGCAACAACGACATCATCACAACCCAAATTCAACATAGGTTCGATCGCTATTACATAACCCTGTTTTATCAAAGTTCTGTCGCCCACACGATAGTTAAACAAGAACGGGTCTTCGTGCATATTGTGTCCGACGCCGTGACCGCCGTATTGACGAACTATTCCCATTTTCTCACGGTTAGCGACATCTTCAACCGCACCCGAAATATCATCAAGCACATTTCCCGCTTTCATTTGAGAAATTCCCGCGAACAAAGCTTCTTCAGTAGTTTTTAAAAGCCGTTTTACATCATCCGAAACATCGCCGACGGGATATGTCCAAGCACCGTCGCCTACCATACCTGCGTAAGTCGCACCAACATCGATACTTATAATATCGCCGACTTTGACTTTGACATCTTCGTGCGGAATTCCATGCACCACCTGTTCGTTTATCGAGGCACAAATACTTCCCGGAAACCCGTGATAACCCAAAAATGTCGGAATAGCACGCTCATGTTTAATTATTGAATAAGCTATACTGTCTAACTCTTTAGTGCTGATGCCGGGTTCTATGACCTCTTTCATTTTTTGATGAACAAGTGCAACAATATGCCCTGCGTGTTTCATCCGTTTAATTTCATCTCTTGATTTTCTGTTAATCATTTAAAACTTTTAATAACCTTTCCCAAACTTCGTCAATATTTCCGTTTGCATTTAATGTTTTTAAAACTCCCATTTTGCGGTAATAATCCACAAGCGGAGCGGTTTCTCGGTCGTAAGTATCAAATCTTGAATGGGCGATTTCTTTTGTATCGTCTTTACGCTGGGTAAGCTCAACATGGCAGACATCGCAAATTCCTTCGTGCTTAGGCGGATTAAAGAGCAGGTTATAAATTTTTCCGCACTTAGGGCAGGAACGGCGGTTTACAATTCTGTCCAATAATAGATTTTCGTCAATATGAAAATATATTGCGTTGAATTTGTAATCCGAATTTTTATTTATTTCTTCGTTAATTTTCACGAGTTGTTCCGCCTGTTCAAGGCTTCTGGGAAAACCGTCGAGAATGTAGCCGTTTTTGCAATCTTCTTTTGATAATCTGTTTTTAATAATTTTTGAAACGAGTTCAACGGGAACGAGTTTTCCTTTGTCGATGAAGGTTTTGGCTTCAATTCCCGCCTCTGTTTGGTTTTGAATTTCCGCCCTCAAAAGCGAGCCTGTATCAACATGCGGCAAATTCAGATATTCTGCGAGTTTTGCTGTTTGAGTACCTTTTCCGCAAGCAGGCGGGCCTAAAAAAATCAATTCTGTCTTCATAATATCTCCCTGAAATAATTTTACAACAACATAGAATTTAATTCAATAAACTTGCAATAAATTTTTGTCCGAAGTAAAATCAAGATATGCTCCCGGATCGTCTAGTGGCAGGACTGAAGATTCTGGCTCTTCCAACGGTGGTTCGAATCCATCTCCGGGAATATTTTTTTGTGTCATTTTGCAAATATAAGTATAAAGGAGAGTCTTCGAACCACGGGAGTTTCTCGTGTTGCTCGAAACTCCTTGGTTAGCTCTGCACCCTCATCTGCAAGGCTCGTGATGCTCGCCTGCATCTGAGGGGAATCCATCTCCGGGAATATTTTTTGTGTCTTTTATTAGTATTTGAGATGGATGAGAACCACAATGCGAAGCATTGTCTGGTTCGAGCGTGAGCGAGCAGAGGCTGAAAGGTCACGTAAGTGACCTGTAACGCCGTTTAATGCGAGCAACTCAAGAAGCGTGTGCGAGCAGAGGGCGAAGGCTTGATGTCAAAATGACAAAGTCATTGCAGACATCAACCTAAGACCCGTTTAATGCGAGCGAACAAGAAATCCATATCCGTGAATATTTTCAGTGTTATTAAACAGGAAATTCAAGGGCATTCAGTTATGAAAGAAATAATTGATAAAACCAAAATGTAATTGCCCGAATTTAGCAAGTTACAAGCATAAAATTTGCAAGATTATTCCCATTTAATTTTGTAGCCTAAAACATCTGCGATATTTTTAGCATCAATATAACGCAAAGAACCCCGTGCAAGTTTATTGTTCAGACTTTGGGCGGTAACTTTTAAACCGAGTTTTGAATTTAACAACTCGGCAACCGATTTATATGTGTGACCGCGTGCAACCATATATGAGCGGATTTCGTTTCTGATATCAACAGACATAAGTTAATTTTAAAATAACAAAGCTGAATTTGTAAACAAAAACAAGTAAATGTAAACGTAAACACTTGCATTTTACATAAAATCATGTATAATATACATGTATAAGCAATTATTTATTAAAGGAAAGGATTTAATATGAAAACTTTTATTTTTGCGAAGAAAAACGCGTTTACACTGGCAGAAGGTGCTACGCACGTAGCCCTGCAACGTGAATGCCGTAAGATAGCGTTTACTTTGGCGGAGGTTTTAATTACCCTCGCCGTTATCGGTGTTGTTGCGGCATTGACTATTCCGCCTTTAGTGCAAAGTTACAAAAAATCAGTTGTTGAAACCAGATTAAAAAAATTCTATTCCGTTATGAATCAGGCTATTGCTTTATCGGAAATTGATAACGGTGACAGAAAATTGTGGTATAAGGATTTAAAAAGTGCCCAAACTGATGACGACGGAAATTATATAGAAGGTTCATCCGAGTCGGAAAAATGGTTTAAGAAGTATTTGGCTCCGTATTTGAATATTGCAGAAATGAAAGTTTCTGATACAGACGGATACTTGTATGTATATTTTGCTGATGGTAGTGCATTCCGTATTCCAAATACTACTCGTAATGTCGATTTTTTTGTAACAGGTGATAAATGTATAAAAAAACCGGTAAGAGGAGTATGCATGTTTTTCTTTAATTATTATCCTATAGCAAAAAACACTACTATTGCCGATGAATTTGCATATTCTACACAAAATCTTGAACCATGGGTATGGAAGTGGGACGGAACAAAAGAGCTGCTTTATAAAAGTTGTTCGGGTAGTTTGTCTAAAACTGAATCAAATTATTATAAAAATTTTTGTTCACGTCTTATAATGCTAAACAACTGGAAAATTCCAGACGATTACCCGTTAAAGTTCTGACAAAAACCTGCAAAGCAGGAAACAAGCTTTGCCCGCAGACATGCTTAATTCGCGGTTTTTGTAAATCGTGCGTTTCTAAAACTTCTCACATCATAATATTTGCCGTCAATAGGCTCGCTGTTCGGGTCTTTTGCGCCATTAACATCCGCGATAAAATCTATGTCTTTTACCGCAGAACTTGTGTACGCAAATTTTTTCGTTTTACCTTTGCCTATCGGTAAATCCGCATAAATCGGCACAATACGTTCTAATGCATCAATTCCTTCCGTCTTTGTATTGTAGCATAAAATAATACTTGAACCGTCCTCAAGCACTAAACCGACGTTATTACCTCCATAATCAAGCCCGATATCTAATCCTGTTTTTGCATCACTGACGTTATATGTTGAACCGTCAGAAGTCGTTACGGTATCGGCAGGCCAGCAAGCCGCAATATTAGAGGAATCACAACGCTGTAATACTTTTAAATACCTTTGAAGTTCGTCCACAAACGCATCAGTGTCCTGATACGGAGTTTCCAACAAGCCCAAAACCTGCATTTTTTCAACCGCTTGAGTAACATTTTGTGCAATATCTGCCTGACGTTTTGAATCAGCGTTTTCGGAAATATTAGAAACAAATATCGACAATCCAAATACAACCAGTCCGATTACAACGACAACGGCAAAAACCTCCGCCAACGTTAAACCCGAACTCTTTTTTCTTAACGCAAAACCTGATTTAATATATATAGTATCTGATTTTCCTTTGCCTGAAAAATCGGCAGCTTTTACTTTTTTCAACATATTAACTTCCTTTCGGTGATATCCATATTATAACTCTTTTTACATATTTTTTCAACCATGCCTCAAATAATAATTATATCTTGAACAAAGTTTTCTAAAGAATTTAAAGTATTTTGCAAAAGTTATTCGACATATTTGCCGTAAAATATTTTGGAGGTTTATATGGCAAGAATTATAGAAGGTGAACGAAGAATTATAAAAATGAGTGTTGATGACGTTTTAAACATAATAAGGGAATATCAGGTTATTTGCAAAAACTCGTGCTGTTATGAGCATACCAGAGAACTTTTGGCAAAAGCGGATTTTTATCTTCCCGAGGACAAATAAAAAATCCTCCCGTGAAGGAGGATTTTTTTACTTTTTGATTGCAAAAATTATAATTTGCTTGCAACCATTCTTGTAGTTTCAGCCAAACGAGTTGAATAACCCATTTCGTTGTCGTACCAAGAAATGATTTTAACCATGTTACCGCCCATAACTCTTGTTAACAAAGCATCAACGGTAGATGACTGAGATGAACCGATGTAATCGGAAGAAACAAGCGGTTCTTCTGTGTAGCAAAGAACGTGTCCGTCAGCACCTGCTTTTAATGCAGCGTTAACTTCTTCAACGGTAACTTCTTTTTCAAGTTCAAATACAACGTCAACCAATGAAACATCGGGAGTCGGAACTCTCATTGCGAAACCGTCCAATTTACCCTTCAATTCAGGGATAACGAGTGCAACCGCTTTAGCAGCACCTGTTTTTGTCGGAACGATGTTCAAAGCACCTGCTCTTGCACGACGAGGATCTTTGTGACCTGCATCCAAAATTCTCTGGTCGCCTGTATAAGAGTGAACTGTTGTCATCAAACCTTTTACAATACCGAATTTTTCTTTGATAACTTTTGCAACGGGTGCAAGACAGTTTGTTGTACAAGATGCCATAGAAATTACGTTGTGTTTTGCAGGGTCATACATACTGTCGTTAACGCCTAAAACGATAGTAATATCTTCGTTTGTAGCAGGAGCTGAGATGATAACTTTTTTAGCACCTGCAGCGATGTGAGCTTTTGCTTTTTCAGCATCGGTAAAGAAACCTGTTGATTCAATAACAACATCAACACCCAAATCTTTCCAGGGAAGATTTGCGGGGTCTTTTTCAGAATAAAATCTGATTTTTTTACCGTTCACGATAATACCTTCATCGTAAGCTTCAACTTCACCGCAGAACTGACCCATAACAGAGTCATATTTAAAAATTCTTGCGGCATCAGCGGGTTTCAACCCGGGGTCATTAATAGCAACGTAGTCAAGTTCTTCAAAAATACCTTCTCTGACTGCGGCTCTCAATGTGTTACGGCCAATTCTGCCAAAGCCGTTAATAGCAACTTTCTTCTTACTCATTTGTTTATCCTTTCTATTATGTAAAATATTGACATGTCATTTATACCACCAACAAAAAAAGTAATCAAGTTAATTATTAAAACTTCAGCGGATAATCTTTTGGTATCTTCCAGCCGTTAAGCATTATCAGACGTGAACAAAGATTTTGTCCTTTTGAGCAATCTTCATAAAGTTGCTCTTTTGTTCCATTCCATGCATGAAACCACGGCTCAAAGTTACGTGTAGCATATTTCCAATCCTTAAATGAAGAGTGAGCGGAACTAGGAGCATAATTAAATGCAAAATAGCATACTCCAACTATAGGTTTTTTTATACATTTATCACCTGTGGCAAAAAAAAGCCAATCTCTGGTAGTATGTGTCGGAATTCTTAACGCACTGCCATCTGCAAAATATACATATAAACCACCGGCAATAGCTTTTATCTCTGTATTATTTAAATAGGGAGCTAAATATTTTCGAAACCATTTTTCAGCTTCTGATGAACCTTCTATAATATTTCCGTCTTCATCAGTTTGAGCTCCTTTTACATCCTGATACCACCATTCTCTATTACCATTATCTGTTTCCGATAAAGCAATAGCCTGATTCATTACAGAATAGAACTTTTTTAAACGAGTTTCAACAACTGTTTTTTTATAACTTTGAATTAAAGATGGAATTGTTAAAGCGGCAACAACACCAATAATAACAAGAGTAATTAATACTTCCGCAAGGGTAAAGGCTGATTTTTGTAAAACGTCAGATGTGAAAGGCTCAACATTCTCTCTGCAAATTTCAAACGGGGTATGATTTTTTAAAGTTAAACTTCTGCTTTGCCTAAAAGTCTTACCACAAAAGGAATGCCCCCCCCCCCGATGTG
>CANQMP010000049.1 GCA_947624975.1 Candidatus Gastranaerophilales bacterium | reverse complement strand
ATTTTTTAAAAAATTTTAAAAATTCTTAATAAAATCTGACCCCTCACCCTAACCCTCTCCCGCAGGGGGAGAGGGAATTAAAATGTAAGTTGGGGGTTTCCACCCCAACAAATTTTTAAAAAGTGAAAGGTGAAAAGTGGCAGACTGAGTCTGAACGCAATATATGGGGTTAAAGATTTTTCCTCGCCCCATGCATAAAAATCCCACTCGCCCCGTCGAATTACCTTCGCGCGGGAGAGGGAAGAATTTCTAAACCTTTTTCAAATCGCAGAGGCTTTGTGGATATCTACTTAGGAGCTTCTTGATTTTAAATTATAATTATTAACTTTTTTTACAATTTATATATTTTCCGAAATTCTGCGGGAATAATATACTTAATATATTTAAGAGTACAAATTTCGGAGAATATATGGCAATAAAAGTTAACGGTATTGAATCAGAGGACGAGTTAAGAAAAGCGCAAGCATCTGCTCAGGCACAAGGAACGAGTATAACTAATTACAGTGAATGGGAGCAGATTTTGAAAGAATTTGCCGAAAACGGTATTGAGTCCACGGGGTCTTACGCAGGCGATAAGGCTAAAATGGAAGAAGTTAAGCAGGCTGTTGAAGAATACGTCGCTCAAATACAGGAGCAGGAGAAAATTCAACAGGTTCAGCCAAAAAATAATGAGAACGAAAAGGTTGAAGAAGTTTCAAAAACCGATGGTGAACAAAAGATTAAAGAAACTGTCGCAAACGCAACGAGTTCGCAGATTATGGCAGATTACATGAAGTATTATCATCTGCTTATTTAAGATTTGGGCTTGATTTAAAAGTTTTTATTCTGTTAATCGGCCAAAACAGGAGTACGGCTCTGCCGATAAATCTTTCCTCAGGCAGAAATCCCCACCAGCGACCGTCGTAGGAGTTCCCGCGGTTATCGCCCATCATAAGGTATTGGTGTTCGGGGATTATAACAGGCCCGCAAACCATTTCGCTTGTGCAGGGTTTGCCGTAATAAGGACTTTCGATATAGTTTTCTTCAAGCGGTTTATCGTTTATGTAAACTGTGCTTTTACCTGATTTATCGGTTTTAATTTCAAATTTATCTCCCGGCATACCGATTACACGTTTAATATAAGCGACATCTTTGCAGAAAAAGCCCGTTAATCTTGAAAATACCCGCCACGGACTGTTGGAAAGCTTTTCAAACGGAGGATAAAATACCATTATATCACCGCGAACCGGAGTTTTGTAAAATCTTGAAAATCTTTCAACGACAATTCTGTCACCTTCGATAAGTGTCGGATGCATTGATGCTGAAGGAATCCAGCGAATTTCACCTATAAAAAACCTGATAATTATTACCATTACGACCACAAATACAACGGTTTCAAGTGTTTCTCTGAAGGTCGGATTCAGTTGCATGTAATTTTCTTTTAATTTTTGATAAATTTCTTTTATTTTATTCATTTTTTATAAGTCCTAAAAGCTCTTTCAGTGCTGATTTATACTTGCTCTCGTCAAAATTTTCGATTTGGTTTTGAGCCTTGTCAATGTAATTAGACAACAAAATTTTCGTTTTTTCAATACCGTCTTTGCTCATTTCGGTGTTGTTTGAAAAAATAATCGGAGCGGTGTAAATCCCTTCTTTTATATCGGTTTTCGAGGTTTTGCAGTTAATCAGGTCATCACGAATTTGAAAAGCGATACCGAAATTTTTCGCAAATTCATGCCCGTTAACTTTTGAACCCGAAATCAATAAACTTCCACAGACTGCCGTTTCAAAGAGTTTTGCGGTTTTTTGATAAGATTTTTCGATATATTCATCAATTTTTGGAATTTTAAACCTTGAAAAGTGCTGACTGACTTCGCCATTACACATAATTTTTAAGGTATCGGAGAACATTTGTACAAGTTCAACCTTTCCGATTTGTAAAACTTTATCCAGAGCGGAAGAAAGAAGATAATCACCTGCAATAACCGCCAATTTATTGCCGAGTTCGGAATTTATCGTTGAAATTCCGCGTCTTTTTTTGCTTTCATCAATAATATCATCGTGAATAAGTGAGGCGTTATGGACAAGTTCTATTGCCGTTTGGTATAAAATCTGCTTATCATCAATATTTTCACCTGCTGATTTAAGATACAGAAATGAAACCACTGCTCTTATGTGCTTTGACGGTGCTTTCAGAATTGCGAGGACTTTGGAGTGCAAAGGTTCTTGCAAAGTCGTGTTGCAAGTCAGGTTTTTAATCACCGAATCAATTTCCGACTTAACGGAGTTGATTATTTCAGAATATTTTTCCTCAAACTGCATAAATTTATTTTAGCATAAAGAAAACGACTTACTTTCGCAAGTCGTAGGAAAATCAATAGGAAAAAGGGAAAGGAAACATTTTTTATGTGGCAGCGGGGCTGCCAACATTACATTTATTCGGTTGTAGTTCGGTATTAACCGAAGGTTTTGAATGAATTTTCAACGTTCTTTTGGATTACCTGTGAAACGGATTCCATTTCGTTTGAGATTGCTTTTTGTTCGGTATCAAGCTGTTTTAATCTCAATTCAAGGTTTTTATCTTCAGCTTGTACAATTTCTATTTTAGCGTTAATTTCTTCAATAGCCTGATCGTATTCGTATTTATCGTACTCATACTGGTTCATGGCATCGTCGTATGCTGCCTGATCCGTAACGGTCGTGGTTGTCAGGGCGTAAGTTATACGGATTTGCTGACCGTTTGCGTCTGTTGCAATTTGTCCGTTAGCACCATATTGAGGAATTGAAACATTTATGTATCTTCCTGAGCTGTCTTTTTCAATCAGACAGCCTTTCATGGCTTTTACTTCTTCCGATTTTGTTTCGGAACCGACCGTATAACAGTTTATATTTGATTGAGAATTGCCGTTTGCATCGTAATTTGCACCTTGCAAATCGGATAATTTGTAGAAATACGGACTGTATTCGCCTGTAGTGCTGTTTTTAATATAACGAACCATATATTCGCCTGCACCGTATTTACTTTGGAGAAGTCCGATATATTCGTTTTCTTCTCTGAGTAAATTTCTCAACTGGTCATCAGAGAGGGTCTTATAATAATCGTCATATTTTCTTATTTCTGAAAGATTTTCTGTTGTAATTTTACTATCGTCCCTTTTCTCCATCTTACGAAGTTGTTGTGCACCGACAGAATAACTACTATTGCCCGAACCTCGGTTTACAATACTTGTGGCAGCCGACACAATCGAAAAATCGTCAGTCCATTGACGCAGATAACTCAATGTATAAGTGCCGTCATTCTGCGCTATCATCGCCGTAATCTGGTTAAGTAAAGCTCCGTCTTCAAACGTATAGACCGTTTTTGTATAATTATCGACAGACGGGGGAACAGGCACGGACATACCGAGCAAGTCATTGTAATAACTTGCAGACTGGTTGGACAATGCTGTTCTTTGTTGGTTAATTTGTTGACCTTCAAATTCAACATTGTTCTTGCGGGCTGTCAATCCCAGAAATCTGGCTTGTGACGCTGCCATTCCCATGTCGAACATCCTTTCATTTTAATTAGTGTACTCTTACTCATCATGTCGGCACACATGGCAAAAAACTTTAATCATGAACATCTTCATGTTAAGAAATTGTTACAATAAATTCTGAAATAGTTTCACTGCCTGAATTTTGGATTTATGTAAGACAAAATTGCACCGCCGATTTCTTCGTTAGGGTCGAAGTTGGCGGAATTTGGACGTAATGAATTTTGAATAAGCATTTTCACAAGAGGCCCAAAAGCATCGGGAACTTGGATTTTCCTGTAAATTCCGGCGAGAAATGTTTGAATATTCGGGGAGGTCGTATTATTGAACCGTGAAAAAACGGGGTACATTTTATCAATGCCTTTTGTGCCGTTATCAAGCATTTTATCTATAATATAAAGCGTTTCCGTAATTTGGGCTTCGTTTTGTGAATGGGCTAAAACATCCGTCAGATAAGGCAGTGCATTTTCCTTTTGTTTGACAAACATATCAGCCTTTATCGGGTCGACCAGAACGTAATTTCTGTTTCCCGAAGGCAAAACGCAGCTGTTAAAGTTATTGTAGAATATCGGTTGAACGCTTAAACTCATAATTCTCCTTTTACGAATATACAAACGGCGGGCCGTTTTTGATTTCCAGCAGAATGTTTTCCGCCATAACTTTTAATTCTTCTTTTGGCTTTCCTTCCTGAGCCTGCTTGTAAAACTCGTCCATTAAAGGCTGAATTGCAGAATCTTTTTTGGATTTAAAGTTTTTCAGTTCCGTCGAAACGAGTCTTTTTTGCAGCTCAAGTTCCGTTTCGGCGTTAATCTTTTTGACCTGAACTTCCTTAACGGCTTCACCGAAAAGCTTTCCGCCGTACCCCAGAGCGGTTAAACCCGTTATACCGAGGAAAAGTGCCTTAAACTGCTTATTATCCGTATCCAAAAGATAGTTGTATAAAAACGCTCTGTAATCGTTTACATGCGAATAGAACGTGGGTTTCGGAGTTTCACCGCCTCCGCAGTTCACGTTCGCCTCAACCGTTGATTTTTTGTTGTATTTGGAAATCTTTTTGATAAATTCTTCTTTATCCTCCCAGTTCAAGGGTTTTAATATTTCCCGCATCTTTTCTTCCGTTGCTTCAACAGTTTTGAACATATTTTCCAAATTCGCCATATCTGATTTTTTTGATTTTTCCGTCGAATTTTTTACTATAAAACCGATTTCGTTGTAGGTGTCTTTAATGTATTTTTCAATATGTCCTTTGCTTTTGGTTAAATTTTTGAGCGAAAGAAATCCGAGTCCCGCAATTCCCGCAAAAGTCGCAAGTCCCATCAAAATATATGCGGTGTTTGATTTTTTCTCTTTCCCGTTATGTTTTGAAGAACCCTTAAACATCAATGCTTTGAAAGATTCGGGGGTTCTTTCTTTTTTATGCGGTTCAATGTTTAAATATTTACTCAACTCGATGGCTTTTTGAGAAAGCATGCTTCTTGTAATCTGAATTTTTCCCGAAAAAGACTGGGTTTCGACGGCTATCAAATTTTCCTGTAAGTTCCGCTGAATATCAGCTTCCCGCTTCCTGACCCAAACTTCTTTAAATCCGTCAAAAAATGTTTTGCCCATAAAAGCCATTGCAGTCATTGCAAAAACACCCACACCCGCCTGAATTGTCTTATAATTCGGGCATTCAACAATTCTGTACCATGCCTGATCGATTTCGTTGTTAAGCGCGACGTTTCTTATTGTTCCCGAAAGTCTTTTGAGCGAATCTATATTAAGATTAATTTTTGAACTGTGTCTGATAAGAGCCGTAATTCCCGTAATTGCACCCATTACGCCAAGTGAAATCGCAGAAATGGGAACAAGACTTTTTTCTTTTTTATTATCTTTTTCGTACAATTTTTCGGGCATATAGGTGTTTTGCGAGATAACCAGTGAATCAATAGTGTCATTAAGGTTTATATTGTCACATTGCGGGCAATCCTTTATAAAAGAGTTTACAAGTACGCCTTCACGTGTTTCCTGATTAGCTCGTTTTTGAGTTTTTGTTAAATTTTTCTGCTGACGCACCATTTCTGCATCATGTATCGGATTTATCGCCATCTTTTTCCTTTTTGGTTATTTTCTTGTATAAGTCATGAATAAATGTTCTTAATTCAAAAGCTTTTTTGGTTTCATCAATTTGTTTGTCATCGTTATCCGTATCGAGCGGTTTAAATATTGCAAAGAGAGATTTAACTTTTTTCTTCAAATTGTTAAACGCATCGGAGATTTTCTTTTGCACCGCAACTTTAAATTCGCCCATCATCGCCGTTAACTTGTCTGAAATATCGGCTAATTTTTGTTGAAGTGTCTGAACAGCGTTTGATATTACGGCTGAAATATTTGATGCAGTTTTTAAAACCGCATTAGGCAGAGTATTCAGCATAAAATTTACGGGTTTTGCAATAGCGGGCGGCATATTTTGCGTAACATTTTGGGCAAACAGAGCGAGTTTTTGGCTTGCATTCATCATTGCATTTTGAAACGCCTGTGCTTTTTGAGCGAAATTCAAAGCGTCCTGCTGTTTGGTTTGTTGAGCCATTTTTTGAGCTTTAAGAAAAGCACCTATTGCGGCACACTCATTCCAACTCATCTCACCGGGTTTTGCCGAAAAATCCGCCTTTTTCATTCCGCCGCCGCCCATACCGTTACAGATAGGGCATGCCCCGAGCGGAAGTCCGTGCGGACATGTTCCGACTCTCGAATTATTTGTTTTTACGGCTGTAAGTGACATAAAAAAATCCTCTTTATATCGAGGACTCAAAAGGATTTAATTTGTATCTCTGCTGTCCGCGAGAATACAGTCTTTTGAGCATTCCGGCTTTTACGGTTGCGGCAGCAGCCGGAGATATTCACTCCGTTTCCTCATGTTAAAGGGTATTATAATAGTTAACCGTTGTCAATTTTATATTGTGAAATATTAAGGGAAATAATATATAAAATCTTAAATTAAATGTTCAGCTTATACCCGCCGCCGTAAATCGTTTCTATGTACTTTTTCCCGTCAGAAATCTTATCTATCTTTGTTCTCAGGTGTCTTATATGAACCCTTATGGTTTCGACATCGTCATCGGGCGAATAACCCCAAATATCTTTCAAAAGCTGAGCCGATGACACCATATTGCCGTGATTTTGAAACAACAAATTAAATATATCAAACTCAATCGGAGTAAGTTTTGCGATTTTGTCGTTGATTTTAACGCTGTACTGCTCGGGCAAAAGCGTTATTTCGCCGAGTGTGAGAATTTCTCTTGTTGCGGCACTTTCGGGAATTTGCCGTGAACGCCTCAACAGCGAACGCACTCGAACCTGCAATTCTTCCATCTCAAAAGGTTTTACAAGATAATCATCAACGCCTATGTTAAACCCGTTAACCTTATCGTTAATCTGTGAAAGTGCGGTCAGCATTAATATCGGAATATCTTTTGTCTGTTCGTTTTTCCTAATCCTTTGAGCTACCGTAAACCCGTCCACATCAGGCATCATAACATCCAGTATTACCACGGACGGCATCTCCTGTTTGCACAGTGCAAAACCCTTTACCCCGTCATAAGCCTGCAAAACCCTATAACCGCATAATTCAAGGTTAACCTTTATTAACTCGTTTATCGCCAAATCGTCGTCTACTACAAGAATTTTATTCATAAAAAAATTTTATATTTAACAGAGATAAATTTCAATAAATTTATGTTAAAAAATATTAATAAAAATAGCCCGTTTGAATGATACAATATTTATGACTTTCAGGCATATTTGTTTGATAAGAATTGTAAAAAAATATATCAAAAGTGTAAAAAATACAAATTTTTGGTTTTTTGATGTATTATGTTAATTGCGTGATATAAATTTGAATTTAATAAGGAGGCACATGAATTGGCAATAACTTCACCATTTACAACATTTCAGGAAAGCGGAAAAAAAGAAATCCACTTAGGTCAGCATGTTTTGGCAGAATTTTTTGAATGCGACCCGAACATATTAAACAGTATAGACAAGGTAGAAAAATATATGGTGGATGCCGCCCTTGAGTGTGGTGCAACTATTGTCCAAAAGTGTTTTCACATGTTTAACCCCTACGGAGTTTCTGGAGTTGTTATAATTTCGGAAAGCCATTTGGCAATCCATACCTGGCCCGAACTCGGTTATGCCGCAGTGGATTTGTTCACTTGCGGTGATAAATGCGACCCTAAAATTTCCTACGAGTTTTTGAAAAAGAAATTTAATTCAAAAAAAGCAACTTTTTCCGAATTAAAAAGAGGAATTATTGACGAAGAAACATTAAAAGTTGCAGAAAAACCTTTTGAATTAATGCAGCAATTCGCCGATTAATGCGGGATTTTTAATATTTTTTGTTAAATCATGTAAAAATCTTTGTCGCATGGCATGACATTTTGTTTTTCTTTTTCTATTATATAAACGAGGGGTAGAAATGCCGGAAGATATCATTGAAAAAAAGTCTAATTTTGATTTAACATTGAGGAGTGCGTTTTCCAAAGACGATGACGTTTTCACATCGCGTTCTTATGCGGCGTTGCTTGCAAAAAACACCATTCCCCATTTGCATAAAAAGCTTGCCGACAATTACGTTATTATAAAGCGTGTTTTCAAATCTCAAGCCGTAATGCCGAGAATTACACAAGCAGAAAGAGCTTTGCTTGCGAAATACGATTTTAACACGCTTGAATATACTACCGTAAAACAGATGTACGAAGAACTTGCACTGTTGCAGCAGTGGGCGGTTTCCGCCGATGAAACTTTGAGGACGGATTCTAATACGATAATGGAAATCAGAACAAAAGAGTTGAAATTTATTGTTGCAACGAGTTATGCAAGCATATCAAACGAGCTTTACAAAGGCTGGCTAGCATTAGAAAACTATTTTATTGAGATAAGCAAATACAACGAATAAGTCACTTTGCCCGATTTATGTGAAATTATTTGGGTGAAAAGTGGCAGGCTGAGTCTGCACGCAATATATGGTGTTAGCGTGAGATTTTTCCTCATCCCTTGCATAAAAATTCCCCTCGCCCCGTGCGGGAGAGGGAAGAATTTCTTAGTGAACGCAGTGAACTTAGAAATTCTGGTGAGGGGTTAAATAAATCGGCACTTCGTGCAAATTAGCTGGATTGCTTCGCATTCGCTCGCAATGACAAATAATTTCCCTCCCCAAATGGGGAGGGTTAGGGTGGGGTGCGGTTTTCCCCCTCCCTTTTCAAGGAAGGGCTGGGGAGGGTTAGTCCCCTCTCCCCGTCGAATTGACCTTCGTGTGGGAGAGGGCTAGGGTGAGGGGTAAAAATGTAAGTTGGGGTTTTACCCCAACAAGTTATTAAAAGGTGAGAAGTGAAAAGTGGCAGGCTAAGCCTGCACGCAATATATGGTGTTAACGTGAGATTTTTCCTCATCCCTTGATAAAAATTCCCCTCGCCCCGTGCGGGAGAGGGAAGAATTTGTTAATGAGCGGAGCGAATTTACAAATTCGGGTGAGGGGTTAAATAAATCGGCACTTCGTGCAAATTTATAGGCTGAGGCATTCGCTCGCAATGACAAATAATTTCCCTCCCCAAATGGGGAGGGTTAGGGTGGGGTGCGGTTTTCTCCCTGCCTTTTCAAGGGAGGGATGGGGTGGGTTTAAAAGGTGAAAAGTAGAATAAATTACTGATGGGTGAAATGAAAATCGTTTCACCCATCCTACTTTAATCGCATTTGTGTTTGCCGTTCCAGCTTAGGTCATCGCAATGCAAATAGTCCATATTGCCAATGTAGACTAACCATGCGGAACAAGCTAATCCAGTAGAATTACTGTCAAGGCAATCTTTAGCAAATGAATACATTGTTTCATTTGTAGTCCCGCAAGGGATGATACTGTTTTCCGTTAAATAAAAGAAAAATATATCTTTTCCGTACACATTCGGCGGCTTAGTTCCATTTATATCATAGTATATATTTGCATAAGTAGAGGAGAGTTCTCCTGAACCGCGATTAAACCAAACACTTTTATTAGCAATAGTCATAATACTACTGCCATCTGCAAGCAACGCTGATGCTGTTTTGGAGGTTGAATCGGAGGCTTCTGAATCTATACTTCCATTTGCAAAATAAATTTTATCTGCAATTCCGCAGGCTTTTTGGTCTTTGGCATTATCGCAAAGCTTAACCGTTTTTGCGTTTTTTAAAAGCTTGTCGCGAACAAGTATTGCGTTAGTTGCATTATAAGTTTCTCCATCTTCATCTTGAGAGCCTGCATCTCTGCCTGTTATGCCCCATTCACCTGCCGTTCCGTAATCTAATATAGCCAGTCTATAAGCGTTAAATAAAGTATTGTACATTTTTTTGACTTTTGTAACAGTTGCTTTTTCTTCATAACTTTGCAAAAGTGTCGGAATCGTCATCGCGGCAACAACGCCGATGACAGCTAAAGTTATCAACACTTCGGCAAGGGTAAACGCTAAATTCCTGGGTTTTGAGGCTATAATACCTTCAAAACGCTTGCTAGGAGTGCCCCCCCCCCCGATGGGTTTAACGTGCTAATAGTAATCTTCTTCATAGTTTTTCCTTTCTATTTTTCTATACATTCTCATTATAAACTATTTTTCAAAAAATGCAAGAGGGGAAATGGAAATTTTTTA
>CANQMP010000048.1 GCA_947624975.1 Candidatus Gastranaerophilales bacterium | reverse complement strand
ATCTTCTTCATATCATTTGTCCTTTCGTTTTCTTATACATTCTCATTATAAACTATTTTTCAAAAAATGCAAGAGGGAAAATGGAAATTTTTTATAAAATTTTAACAAAAAATGTAAAATGTAAGTTGGGGGTTTCTACCCCAACAAATTTTTAAAAGGTGAAAAGTGAAAGGTTCATTACGGCACAACGTGCATATAATAAGCTGGATTGCTTCGCATTCGCTCGCAATGACAGACAATTTTCTCTCCCAAAAAGTAGGATGGGTGAAACAATTTTCATTTCACCCATCAATAATATGATAATATGACCCCTCACCCTAGCCCTCTCCCGCACGAAGGTCAATTCGACGGGGAGAGGGAATTAAAGTGTAAGTTGGGGTTTCCACCCCAACAAATTTGAAAGCTGAGGCATTCGCTCGCAATGACGTCGGATTTTTAGGTTTTATACTGAGAATTAAACCCACCCCTAGCCCCTCCCTTGAAAAGGGAGGGGAATAATTGCACCCCACCCTAACCCTCCCCATAATGGGAGGAAAAAAAAGCAACCCCTCTCCCCCTGCGGGAGAGGGAAGAATTTCTTAGTGAACGCAGTGAACTTAGAAATTCGGGTGAGGGGTCAATTATAACAGCACTGCGTGCGGAATAATAGGCTGAGGCATTCGCTCGGCAATAACAGAAAAGTTCCCCTTCCCGTATGGGGGAAGGGGACTGTTCTTCTCTTTGCAGATTTTTATTAGAATTTCCACGGGTAATCTTTTGGGATTTTCCAGCCGTTTTTCTTTATTAAATATGTACAATATGCACCTTTGCCTATACCATTAGGACCACCTGTTTTATTACAATTAGCAATTTTTTGCTCCTCGCTGTGATTTAGGTCATTATATACATCAAGTGCACTGTGCAAATCATCCTGATAAAACATAAATGTAAAAAATTTTCTAGCCCGACAGTCGACAAAGTTAGGTTGTGTGTGTTCCTCATCAAATTCATTACAATATTCATAATCTGAAGCATTCATGAAAAATTCGGCTCCGTATTTAGTAAATGTTAAAACGGTTCCATCAGAAAAATACAGAACAGGTTTTACGCTCCCGCCTGAATCTCGCAGCGTATCGACTTTCACTACACGCAGATAATCTTTCAGATATTTATTATACCAATTCAGTGCGTCTATAGTGCCTTCTATACATTTTCCCGTTTCTTCATCAAGCTTACAATCGGCTCCCAACTTATCCCATGTCTTAAACTCACCGTTTTCAACTTCCGATAGTCTTATTGCCTGATTCATCATGCTGTAAAACTTTGCAAGCCGTGTTTCAACAACAGATTTTTTGTAACTTTGCACAAGTGTCGGAATTGTCAAAGCCGCGACAACACCGATTATTCCAAGTGTAATTAAAACTTCTGCTAAAGTAAACGCTCTTTTTCTCAATTTCATTTCATACCACCTTTCTTTATAAACTGTAATTTATATATTTATATTCTAATTTATTGAATATATAAAGTCAAGACTATAAATTTAAACTATGGATGAATTATTAACAACTTTCGGATTAAATCTAAAAATGCAAAGAATCAAACATAAACTTTCTCAGGAAAAACTGGCTGAAGCATTGAACTTCAGTACCGTTTATGTTTCCAATGTGGAATGCGGAAAGCACAATATTTCGCTTGTAAACGCCGTTAAGTTTTGCAAATTTTTCAACCTGCCCGTTGAAAAATTTATAAATCAAAATTTTTAATTTTTGAAAAAAACGGCTTAAATCCGCGTTTCATGAATGGATGAAATCAAAGATGCGGCAATAAAGCCTATCCCGATTAATCCCGTCACGATTTCCGGAACTTCTCTTACCGATGATACGAGCATTAATAGCGACAACGCACCTATTGCCCAATGTGCACCGTTTTCAAGGTAACGAAATTGCTTTAATGTCTTTTTTTCCACAAGCATTATCGTCAGCGAACGAACAAACATCGCTCCTATTGCCAACCCTATTGAAATTATGATTACATCTTTACTGATTGCAAACGCTCCCAAAACTCCGTCCAGCGAAAAAGATGCATCTATAAGTTCAAGGTACAAAAAACTTACAAACCCCGAACAAGCAGAACTCTTACAAGCTTCTAATCTCGTCTTTTCATGTACTTCCAAGTAATGCGTCAAACCGTCTATAGCAAGATACGTTATTATCCCGAAAATCCCCGATATTATAACGCTTAACCTTTCTTGCGACACTATAAAACTTTGCGTTACAAGCAATAATAACAAGGAAATTATAATTTCAATTCCTCTGACATGGTCAAAATGTGCAAGCCATTTTTCTACGGGTTTTATCCAGTGAACTTCTTTTTCGTGGTTAAAAAAGTAGTTTAAGAAAAGCATTACCAAAAACATTCCGCCGAAGGTTACTATCGGAGAATGTGTCTGATGAAGATATTGAGCGTATTTATCCGCATCGGTCAGTGCAATTTTTGCCACATCCGCCATATTTAATTTCGCAAACACCGACACCACAAGTATCGGGAACAAAAATCTCATCCCGAAAACCGCTATAATTATGCCCCAGGTTAAAAATCTGTGACGCCATTTTTCGGTCATGTTTTCAAGCTTCATTGCGTTTACGACCGCGTTATCAAACGATAAGCTAACCTCCAATACCCCGAGAATTAATGCGGTTAAAATACAGGTTATGCCGGTGCCGGAATGTACATGTTCACCCCAAAAGTAAGCACCGGTTAATCCTGCTATTGTAAATATATACGACCATAAAAAATATTTAATCATAGTTCAATGATAATTTTCACACAAAAATCATCATTTGTACAGATCTAGACCATACCTTCTTTTACAGCCTTGACTGCAGCTTGAACTCTGTCATTCACGCACATTTTTTGCAAAATCGAACAGACATGAGCTTTTGCCGTGTGAACACTTACTATAAGTTCTTTTGCAATTTCGGTGTTGCTTTTGCCGAGTACAAGGTGTTTCAGAACTTCAAATTCACGTTCTGTCAGGGGAACTCTGCCTTCCGCATTTGATTTTGAAGGCAAAAAGCCTATATTTTCAATTTTCGGAAGTGCATTAAGCGTTGTTTGTGCGACCATCGGGTCAATCCAGCAAACGCCCGTCGAAACATCCCTCACCACATCGGCTAGTTTATTCGGGTCAATATCTTTCAGACAATAAGCACTTGCACCCGAACTCAATGCCGCAATAACTTCTTCACTTCTGTCATGTGATGTTAATGCGATAATTTTGCAATCGTAGTGAAGTTCTTTACATTTAATCATTGCCTCAATCCCGTTCATGCCCGGCAGCCCCAAATCCATAAGAATTACATCGGGCTTGTGTCTTTCAATAAGTTTTAAACCTTGAGGTGCATCTTCTGCTTCGGCTACAACGTTGATATCCTCATTTGCGTTCAATGCACAACGTAAACCTACACGTGTAAGTTTAAAATCCTCCACTATGATTACACTGATAGGCTTTTTCTTTGTTTCTGTAGTCATAAATAACCAACCTTTCGTTACTCTACAGTATTATTTGTAAACCCGTGATAAGCATTAATCTATTACCCACATGTACAATTTTAAAAAAAACGTATCTCATGATTTTATGATACAATGTCATTGTGAGGTAAGACATGGGATTATTTAAAAGTAAGAGTAAATCGGACAAATGTGTTGAAATTAATTCAATATATTCAAAGTTAAAAGAAAGTTTTGCGGAAGTTTCACCGAAACGGAAAGAGGAACTTTCTTCGCTCATAGAAAAATGGGGATATTTGCCTTATCCTTATGTAAAAGCTTTAGACGAGCTTAAACCCGAAGAAATCCTTTTCGGGCTTGAGGTTAAATGGAAGAATAACAAAGTTTTTGATAACGGAGTTTTTAACTTTAAAAACGATGAAATCAGTGTGCTTGCAAGACATCACATAAGAAATTCATCATGGTTTAAAAAAGAAGGTCATGACATAAAACTCATTAATCTTGCGGGTTTGGGGGACGGAAATAAAACCAAAGACACGGGAAAATTCATCGACTGGCTGCGTCAGTTACTTATTCTCCCGACGGGAAACCTTGAAAACGGTATTTTTGACACGACGATTTATTTAATTCCTTTTCATCCGCGTGAATTCGGGTGTGCTTATCTGCCGAGAAGTTCCGAGGTCAGTGAAAATCTTTTTGATGAAAATATCGAAAAGATTACGGGGCTTAACGTAAAAGAACAGGTAAAAACTTTTATAACGCTTGCACAGCTTGCGGGACATCCCGTTATTTATGACGTTTTACCGCAGACGGGAAGGTTTTCCAAAGCGGTACTTGCAGATACTTCTATCGTCCGCTGGTACGACATAAATCAGTTATCCCAAGAACTTGAAAAGAATATTGACAAAATTGCTAAAAACATTCCCGATACCTTTGATGATGAGGATATCGAGCTTGTAAAAAATATATACAAAGAATCTCAAGGCGGTTCAAACGGAGATTTGTCGCTGCATTATAAAAATATTTACGACACTTTCGACAACCTTATGAACGATGCAAAAAAAGAATTATCAAACAACATGATGAAAAAAGCTTGTCAGGAGAAAATTCAAAAGCGTGCAAGAGAAGTTGTTGCACGGGTTCACGGGTTTAAAGCGAATAAAAAACTTACGGAAAACGATATAACAAAGCAAATTGATACGGTTCAAGAGCTTATCAAAGAAGGTTTATGGCCGGCACCCGGCGGTGCATGGTGTTCTGCGGGTGTTCCGATTTATGACGGAATGAGCGAATGCGGAGGATATCCGACATTTAAACACTTTGACTATAAAGGGGAAGATGTCACTTCCTTTGCAAACCTTGACTGCCAAAGTCCCTATTACTTCTGCTATCTTGAAAACGGAACTTACAACAAACACGTAATTGATTATTTCATCGATTATATGGTTAATTTGCAAAGTGAGTATAACTTTGACGGATTCAGGGTTGACCATATTGACCACATTGTTGATAAGGTTTCCGAAGATAACGGCAGACCGATAAGTTATCGTGCTCCGCGGGTTGTGTTGAATAAGTTAAACAAAACTCTTAAAAGCAAAGTCCCCTATTTTGCTTCGCTCGCGGAATATATGCTCTGGGATGATTATCTGGAAGAATATCACAAAGGCATGGGATTTGACCTGCTTTGGGGTAACGATATCGTTTCTCAGTCCGAAAAGAATCCCGAAAAAATTATCGAAGATAACTCCCATCTTGCAAATTACAACGTAAAACAAAGCGAAAAACTTTCCATTATAAAAACTTACAATAATCAAGACGGAGAATTTCGCTGTATTGACCAATATCCGGGGCAATTAGGCGAAAACGGAGCTTTGTATAAATGGTTTAAATATAAATTCTTGCCCGGAGGAAAGTTTGCAAATCGTCCGATGCTTTACATTGACGGCGATGAAAGCTTTACCAAACGAGGAATTGAAATGGCTATCGGCAACGAAGTTTCCATGCCCAGAGAAAACAATATTCAGTTCTATAAAAAGTTTAACGCAATAGATTTCTTCGTGAAAAACAACAGCATAATAACAGACGGCGAAAGCAGAATAATTGTTCAGGACGATGACGGATTTTGTGCATGGATTATTTCAAAAACACCCGAAAAAATCTCTTATTTAATTGTTTCAAACTACAAGTATCAAAACGAGCATACGACGTTATTCGACGAAAATAATCAAAATTATTCCGAAGTTATTGAAGGCAAACCCGTTTATAACAAGTCTGTAAGCTTACCGTCCGATTATTCTGTCACAAAAGAATATTATATTGACGGCGATGAATTTGTTTCAGTACCTTATGAAGGTGAAGCTTCTTCAATTAACTTTGACAAGCTTGATGCAAGCGAATTTCGGGTTTATGAACTTCATCAGGATTAATTTTGTGATATAATAGCTTTATGATAGAACTTTTAATATTATACGTGATATTAAAACGTGATTTTACGATGTATGCGATACAAAAGCGTATAGAGGATAATTTTGCACCTTTTACAAAACCGAGTTTCGGGGCTTTGAAACCCGCACTGCGTCGTTTAGAGGAAAAAGGTTGTCTTACATCAAGAAAATCAATGTCCGACGGGGGTAAACTTTCCATTTACTATGAAATTACAAAAAAAGGCGTCGATGAGCTTAAACATCTTTTAACCGAAGATATGAGCGGCAACCCTATTCAATTTCTATCCAATGCAAGAATAAAACTATCCTGTGCCGACTGCCTTAATACCGAAGAAAGAAAAAGACTTTTGTTTTCCGTAAAATCCTTTTCTGTTCGGTTTAGAGGCGAAGCTAAAAATATTCTGGATAACGAATACAATAAATTGAATTTTTACCAGAGAATAATTCTCGATAATACGATTTGCGAATTCACGAATTTTATTGATGTTGTTGAGGGTTTGGAGAAAGATAATGCCCGCAGCAGTTAGTTCCGTCATAAAAAATTCCATCGCGGAAGAAATCGGTCTTTGCACGGGCGATGAGATTTTGTCCGTTGATGATACAAAAATGCAGGATATGATAGATTATAACTTTATGTGTAAAACGGAATTTCTTACGCTTGAAGTTAAAAAACAAAACGGCGAAATTGAACTGATAGAAATTGAAAAAGAATTCGACGAAGATTTGGGAATTGTTTTTGAAAGTGCGGTTTTTGATAAGGTAAAACCCTGTCTTAATCATTGTATTTTCTGTTTTGTGGATCAGCAGCCCAAAGGTTTGCGTGACACATTGTACGTTAAAGACGACGATTACAGATTATCCTATCTTCAAGGAACTTACATAACGCTGACAAATCTTACGGAAAAGGATAAAGAACGCATAAAACGTATGCATTTAGGGCCTTTTTATATTTCCGTTCACACTACAAATCCCGAATTGCGGGTTAAAATGCTAAGAAATCCCAATGCAGGCAAAGCGTTGGAGAATCTGAACTGGTTCAGACGCAATAAAATCCCTTTTCATGCACAAATTGTACTCTGCCCCGGTTACAACGACGGAGCGGAACTTGAAAGAACATTAACCGACCTGGCAAAGCTTAAAAATACGGTTCTTTCAACGGCAATAGTTCCTGTCGGAGTGACAAAGTTTCGGGAAGAATTTTTGAAAAAAGTTGATAAAAAATGTGCAAAAGAAACTCTTGAAATTGCCTCAAAGTATAAAAGAGTGTGCTGTTCGGACGAATTTTTTCTTCTGGCGGACTGCAAAATCCCGTCCGCAAAATATTACGGAAATTTTTCCCAGCTCGATGACGGTGTCGGGGCGTTAAGACTTCTCATTGATAATTTTAAATCCCAAAAACTTCCCCGAAAACTTGCAAAACCGTTAAAAATTTCATTTGCAACAAGTTTTGCGGCGAAATACGCACTGGACATAATCGCCAAAGATTTAAGTAAAATCGAAAATCTGAAAGTTACGGTTAACCCCGTAAAATCAAGCTATTGGGGTGAAGATATTACGGTTGCGGGCTTGATTACGTCTGATGATTTGGTTCATACGGTTAAAAACATTGATGCAGACGTCGTTATAATTTCGTCGATTATGCTAAGACCTTTCAGTGAGGACTTTTTAGACGGAAAAACTCTCTCGAACGTCAAAGAACAAACAAAAAAAGACTTTCTTGTTATAAGAAATCCTTATTCCTCGGAAGAAATCGTTAATTTTTTAAAAAATCACGAATAAAAAAACGGCAGATTTTAAATAATGCCGTTTTTTCAAGAAATTTTGATGAGTTTTTAGTATCTTTCAAGGTATCTGTCGATTTCCCATTGCGAAACGTAGGTTCTGAACGAATCCCATTCTTTCTTTTTCGCCGATAAGAACTCATTAAATATGTGTTCTCCGAGTGCCGCCTGAGCCACTAGCGATTTGTCAAAATAGTCCAAAGCCTCAGCCAGACTGCCCGGAAGCGAATCTATTCTCTGTTTTTTACGTTCTTTTGTTGTTAATTTGTAAATGTTGCTTTCAACGGGTGCAGGCGGGTCAATTTTGTTTCTGACACCGTCAAGGCAAGCTTCCAAAATAGCCGCAAACGCCAAATACGGGTTGCAAGCAGGATCAGGCGAACGGAGTTCGACACGTGTCGATATACCGCGTTTTGCGGGAACTCTTAATAAAGCACTTCTGTTTGCAAGCGACCAGGCAAGGTATACAGGTGCTTCATACCCCGGAACAAGCCGTTTAAAGCTGTTTACTGTCGGATTAAGAACGGCAGTAATGCTTTTTACGTGCTTTAACATCCCGCCGATAGCGTATTTTGCGGTATCTGAAAGCTCATATTTAGCCTTTGCATCGTAAAATGCGTTTTTACCGTTTTTAAACAGCGAAACATTACAGTGCATACCCGAACCGTTTATGCCGAAAATCGGTTTAGGCATGAAAGTTGCGTGAAGATTATGTTTTGCGGCAATAGCTCTGACTGCGATTTTGAATGTCGCAACGTTATCGGCAGCGGTTAAAATATCCGCATACCTGAAATCAACCTCGTGCTGACCGTCTGCGACTTCGTGGTGCGAAGCTTCAATATCAAAACCCATTTCCTGCAAGGTCAAAACGATATCCGAGCGAACATCTTCACCCAAATCTTCAGGCCCGACATCATAATACCCCGCACAATCCTGCGTGGTTGTAGTAACATTTCCGTCTTTATCCTTTGCAAATAAAAAGAATTCCGCTTCAGGCCCGATATTCATTGAAAATCCCATTTTTTCGGCCTCTTTCATGACACGTTTTAAATTGCATCTCGGGCAGCCTTCAAAGGGTGTTCCGTCGGAATTATATATATCACAAATTAATCTTGCGGAATTAACGCCGTCTTTTTCTCTCCAAGGAAGGATTTGAAAGGAATTTTTGTCGGGATGGAAAAACATATCCGATGTTTCAATACTTCTAAACCCTTTAATAGACGAGCCGTCAAGCATAATCTCGTTATTCAACGCCTTTTCAATGTGTTGTGACGGAATAGTCATATTCTTAACCTGTCCGTTAATATCGACAAATTGCAGTTTTATAAATTTAATATTGTACTCCTTGATAAGGCTTTTAATCTCATCATCCGTAAACTGCTTATTATCAAGTCTGTTATGCATAAATTCTTTCATGATTACCTCCTTTTCTTTATTAGAATACTTTTTTGGAAAAAGGTCAATAGGTAAAGATTTTTGAACAAAATGTAATAAATGTAAAAAATGGTAAATGTTTTTCTAAAAATAGAGTTATTTTTTCAGATTTTAAGGGAATATGAAAAATATAAGCGAGGGAAATCAATTTCGGGATAAAAAACAGGAAAATTTAGAAAGTTTATAAAATCAAATGTTTTAACAGTTTATGTAAACAATTGTAACAAAATGAGTAATATATAGCAATTATATACAAAGAAAATACTTTATTAATATATAACACGAGATTAATCAAAGAATTAAATAAACACGAGACATACTATTTACACTACCTACTACACACTAACCTTCTACACACGAGGAATTACGTAAAAAGAATTCCGAACTCTATCTTCAAGATAGGGTTTTTTTTTGCGGTTATGGGAATTTTTCCTACACCCTTTTCTTAGGGAGGGCTGGGGTGTGTTAGTCCCGAAAGGCACTTTATACAAAAGTCGCTACATGTTTAATTAAATATTTTTTTAAAATAATCCTTATCATTTAGTGCTTTATAAGTACAGTAGATACCGTTAAATTTTGAACGGCTTGTTTCATTGCAAAGGTTATCGTCGTTATTAAAGTCATTTTCTTTTTGATTTACATATTCATTGTATTCAAAAAGATTATTTTTTGCACCCAGCGGAATAAGTCTGCTGTCGTTTGTAATCTGAAATCCGAATAAATCTTTACCCGCAGTATTCGGTTGTTTGATTCCGTTAATATCTACGAAAATAAAGACATGATATTGAATTGCTTCAGGATTTTCAATATAAATTATAGTTCCGTCAGCCAGACGTAATGTCCCGTCGTCAAGCATATTTTTATAGAAATTCGCATTTCCCGCAAAATTTTTGTAAGTTGGCAAATCCGCATCATAATATGGTGTCCCTACAAGTGCCTTTACAATTCTAAAATACTGTTGGAAAACCAGAGCAAATTTTTTAGAGCTATAACTGCTTCCGTCTATATATCCTCCGTTATCGATTTTCATAAGCTCAAAAGCCTGACTGATAACAGAATAAGCTTTGTCAAATCTTGTTTTCATTTCAACAGCACGATATTTATTAATCAATGACGGCATGGTCAAAGCTGCAACAATACCGATTACTGAAAGAGTAATGAGAACTTCCGCCAATGTAAAGGCGAAACTATTGGGTTTTGAGACTATAATACTCTCTAAACACTTACTAGGAGCGCCCCCCCCCCCCGACGGGTTTAACGTGCTAATAATCATCTTCTTCATAGTTTTT
>CANQMP010000047.1 GCA_947624975.1 Candidatus Gastranaerophilales bacterium | reverse complement strand
AACAAATACGGTATTGATGTGTTTGAGTTTACTATACTTAATAAAGGTCTTCAACCATACGGTATACAGGGAGATACAGATACTTTATACTCTTTTAAATCAGCTTGTGCTAAAGGTTATAATAGTAATGGGCATGGTTGTACGGCATGGGTAATATACAATGAAAACATGGATTATTTGCATTGTGATGATTTAAGCTGGGATGGCAAACACAAATGTGACTAACAGGTCGGTTTTTAATCCGACCTGTTAAATTGAACGTAATTTGTTATTCTATTAAATCATCTTTCATTTTAAAAGACCAAATTAAACAAAATTTAGGTTTATCGCCAGTCTGTGTTAATTCAGTAACCTGTCCAACAGGCTGATTATCTTTATCTACAAGGTCATAAATGCCATTGTCTGCTTTATATCTTATTACATAGGTATAAGGATATTCTACGGGCAAGTCATCGGAATTATTTAATATATCATCCGTATTAATAGTTGTTGTTTCTGGACAATATAATTTTACAATAAAATAAATTTTCAAACACTCTGTTTGCATATATCAAACCGACTGTTTATTTAGGAAGGTATTTTAGCACTTTATTTATTTACTTCTACCAGTATATCAAAAATACTGCAATCAAAAAAATTGCAAATTTTTTCTAATGTGCTTAATCTCACATCGACATGTTCGCCTTTTGTAAGTTTTGTTATTGTTGTGGGACTTACTCCAATTGCTTGTGCCAATTCTTTACGTGTAATTTTTCTTTTCCAACCAATGTTATATAAATTTACTAATATCATATACAGTTTATTGTACATTTTAATTTACTTAATTGTCATTTAAGTATTGACAATGTTTAAAATGAACAGTATAATGTTTTTATTGTAATAAAACTTAAATAATTATGGTTAAAATTAAAATCTACAATAAAGAAACGGATGAGAAGTTATGGAATGAGTTTGTCGAAAAATCAAAAAACGGTTTTTTTATGTTTGACCGCGGATATATGGATTACCATTCCGACAGATTTTCTGATAACTCATTAATGTTTTATGATGACAAAAATTTATTGGCTTTATTGCCTTTGTCAAAACATGATAATCAATTACGTTCTCACGGTGGTTTGACGTATGGCGGGTTTATTGTTGATGAAAATATGACACAGGCAACTATGTTAACTTGTTTTGAAACTTTAAAATCTTATATGATTGATAATGGTTTTAAGTCTTTGATTTATAAAGTTATTCCGCATATTTTTCATGTATCTCCTGCAGATGAAGATATTTACGCCTTATTTAAAATTAATGCAAAACTTTATAAAATCGAACCTTCGACGGTGGTAGACCTTTCTTCGCCTTTAAAAATGGCAAAATTGAGAAAAAGGCAGGTTGCAAAAGCCGCTAAAAATAATATTATTGTCGAAAAGTCGCAAGATTTTGACAGATTTATTGAATTACAAAACGAGATTTTATCTCAACATCATAATACAAAAGCTGTTCATACCGCTGAAGAATTGAAACTGCTACATTCGAAATTTCCTCAAAATATTGAGCTGTGGTGTGCAAAATACAATGGTAAAATCATAGCGGGTACTTTACTGTTTATATCAAAACAGGTAGTCCATACACAATATCTGGCGGCGGATGAGCAAGCAAGGGAGCTTGGCGGGCTGGATTTAGTAATTAAAACTTTAATAGATAAATACTCAAACGAAAAGAAATATTTTGATTTTGGCATTTCATCCGAAGATAACGGGAAGCTTTTAAACCATGGTTTAATCAGACAAAAAGAAGGTTTTGGCGGCAGAACGATTTGCTACCAAACATATATAACAGATATTTAAAATTATTAATATTTATTATTGTGCCTAAAGCGAAAAAATTTTTTAAGTTGCGGAGCCCCGCGCAAAAGCTATTTTAGAATTTTTAAGCAAGAGTGTAATCTATAGCTTCAAATAACATAATTATTAACACAAAGCATAACTGAATGTGATTATAGTTATTGACTTATAAGTTATTTAATAATAGAATTTTACCAAGAATTAAGAAGTCATTTATTGGAGAAATAGTAAATGAAAAAGAGAAAAGTTCTTTTAGCGGCTTTGCTTGTTTGTTTCTCAATGTCTTATCAGACCGCAAAAGGTGAACAGAAATCTCATATTGTTGACGAAGATATAAAGGGCGGAACTTATGAAGGCTATCAAAACAGTAACGGCGGTGTTCTGCAAACAAATCAAGGTCATACGAGCGAAGTCAAAGGAGCTGCTTTCAACGATAATACCGCAACGGGTGATGGCGGGGTTATATATAATAGTGGTAGTATTACCGTCTATGGTTCTTCATTTAATGAAAATAGTGCATCAAGCTACCATGAAGGTAATGGCGGTGCCATATATAATTTAGGCGATATCACAATTGACAATTCCTCTTTTACAAAAAATAAAGCAGGTGATGGAGAATATTGGCAAGAAGATAGTCATGGTGGTGCTGTCTACAATAATAACAAAGTAACAATTACAAATTCGACATTTACGGGAAATCGTGCAAAATATGGCGGTGCTATATATAATGACAAAGATGCCGGTTTAACCGTACAAGGTACATTTAAAGATAATACGGCACAAACAGGCGGTGTGATTAATAATCATCAAGGAACAGTAACCGTTGGACAAGGCTCTGTATTTGAAAACAATTCTGCTACAAGATTTGACGGCGGTGCTATTACTAATGATGACGGTACTGTAAACATCGGAAATAATGTGACTTTTAAAAATAATAATGCTTGTAATACGGAAGAAGAGTCCGGTTCGCAAAACGGTGGTGCTATTTTTTCACAAGGGTATGGGAATAGTCAAATTCAAATCGGAAATAACGTAACTTTTGAGGGTAACAAAGCTGAATACGGCGGAGGAATTGGACTTTACGTACAAAATGATGTAACAATAGAAGATAATGCCACATTCAAAAACAACCAAGCAGGACAGAGCGGTGGTGCTATATATGTTTTTACTTTAGATGATGATGCCAAAGCTTCAAACTTTACAATAGGTAATAATGCTGTATTTGAGGGAAACCAAGCTGGTTTTGATGATGTAGAAGGGTATACACCCGGTTTTGTTTCCGGCGGAGCTATTTCTGTTAATCAACAGTCATATAATTCGGACAAAAATAATTCTTTTACAATAGGTGATAATGCGATATTCAGAAATAATAAAGCATTCTTTGATTCTCCGACGGTATATGGTTACGGCGGTGCTATATATAATGCCGCTTATAACACAACGGTAGGCAAAAATGCATTATTTGAGGGTAACATTTCAGATTATGGCGGTGCCGTTTATAATCAAGGTAATTTAACAATTAATCAAAATGCAACATTTAAAAATAATAACGCTTCACTATACGGCGGTGCTATATATAATACCAACAGTTTAACTTTGGGTGAGAATGCAGTATTTGACGGCAATAGTGCAAGTTCAATGGGTGGTGCTATTTTTAATTGGACTACCCAAAAAATCCATATCCAAAAGGCTGTATTTAGAAATAACGAATCTGCTTATGGTGGTGCAATATATGCATATAGCGGTGATTTAGATATTAATGAATCGGCATTTTACGGCAATAAGGCGACTAATAGTGGCGGTGCTTTGGTTACTCAGGAAACTACAAGTATTGAGAATTCTATATTTGAAAATAATACATCAGAGAATCGCGGAGGTGCAATTTATAACGTAACCCAAGAGTCAATATCTAAAACTTCCAATTTAACAATTAATAACTCTCGATTTACAAATAATAAAGCTTTATACGGTGGTGCGATAGCAGCGGCAGGAGCAAATACGACAACAAAAGTTACAAATTCATATTTCAACAATAATTCTACTGTTGCAGGGGGACAAGGCGGTGCAATTTGGTCAGACAAATCTGCTGAAGCTTTGGACATTGAAGGTTCAATTTTTGAAAACAACACCGCAGATGACAAAGGCGGTGCGATAGCTGCTTATAAATCCGCAACAATTACCGATACAAGCTTCGTTAATAACAAAGCAGGTAATAAGGGCGGTGCTATCTGGGCTAATGATGATATTACGGTTAATGCAAGCGAAAGCGATGTCGTTTTTGCGGGTAATTCCGCAAACGACGGTGCCGATATCTATATGGATAATTCATCTTCAAGTAAAGGAATCGGAAAACTGACCTTAACTTCCGCAAAAGACAAGAATATCACTCTTGCCGACGGTATTTCAGGGGCTGAGGCTTACAGTGTTAACTTGAACGGCGAAGGAACAGTTACATTTAATGGTGAAATTAAAAATGCCAATATGGAAGTCACAAACGGTACTTTGCATTTGGCTCAAGGAAGTTCTATAGGCGAAGGCACTACGGTTAATGTTAAAGGTGCGACTTTAGATTCTCAAGACGGAAGAATTAATGACTATAGCGGAGGAAAAGTTAACATAGGCGATGGTGCAAAACTGAAATTTGATTTAAGTTCGGCAAATAAAACTACGGATAAATTTACGATGGGGGAAGGACTTAAAAGTAGCGGTACAGTTACCGTGGAAGATTTTAACTTCTTGGCTGATACAAAAGTAAGCAGCGGCAGTATGACATCTGATGAAATCAGAGATTCACTCGGATTAGGCGAGGAAGTTAAACTGGATTTGCCTGAAAAATCCCTAAAAGCCTTGACTCCTTTGAGATATGTTAATGTTCAAAGCGGACAAAACGGTATTTCTTATTCTCCGACAGGTAATTCATACAGAGATTTTAACCCTGCGGTTATGGCAGCACCCGTTGCGGCACAGTTAGGCGGATATTTAACCCAATTAGACAGTTATGATGAAGCATTCCGCAATATGGATATGTATATGATTATGCCAAAGAGCGTTCGACAGTCGATGAAATTCCGCAACAAATACGCATCGGCAGAGAATGATTTGAACATAGGTTATGATAATTCCGTAACGCCGTATGACAGCAGTGCGGTTTGGGCAAGACCTTACGCAACATTTGAAAATGTCGGGTTAAAACGCGGTCCGAGGGTATCTAACGTAGCCTGGGGAACTTATTTCGGGGGAGATTCCAAACTTTATGAGCTGGGTAACGGCTGGGAAGGCATGTGGGGCGTTTATGCCGGTTATAACGGTTCTCATCAGGTTTACAACGGCATAAGTATTTACCAAAACGGCGGAACTTTAGGCGTAACAGGAACTTTATACAAAAATAACTTCTTTACGGGCTTAACTGCAAACGTCGGAGCTAATGCGGCAGAAGCATCCACAAATTATGGCGATGATTCTTTTGCACTGTTGAGAACGGGTGTCGCTTCCAAAACGGGTTATAATGTTGAATTTGCCGACGGTAAGTTTATTATTCAGCCAAGCTGGTTAATGTCTTATTCATTTATTAACACTGGAGATTACACGACATCGAGCGGTATAAGGGTTAATTCAGACCCCCTTAACGCAATACATATCGAACCGGGATTAAAATTTATAGGCAACGGAAGAAAAGGATGGCAGCCTTATGCAGGACTGAGTATCGTTTGGAACTTCCTTGATAAAACGGATTTTACGGCAAGCGATGCGACTTTGCCTGAATTAAGTGTTAAACCGTTCTTTAAATACGGTTTAGGACTCAGAAAGCTTTACGGCGAAAGATTTGTCGGTTACGGACAGATTTATTTTGCAAACGGCGGCAGAAACGGCGTTGGTTTCCAATTCGGCGGAAGATGGTCATTATAACTTATCCGCTAAATCGTGAAAGATAATCTTTGGAAGTTCTATTCGACGTCATTGCGAGCGTATGAAAGGGAAGGCATGAGTGGGTTAATTCCCTCTCCCGCCAGGGGAAAGAGAGCAGTTGTGTGAGCGTAAGCGAACTACAAATGCGTGTGAGGGGTAAACTCCATCCCCTAATGGACTCTGCCGAGCAAAACAATTAAGTATCGTTTTGCGAGGGGGAAATTTCTTAATGAGCCTTGCGAATTTAGAAATTTCGATTAGGGTGGGGTGCAATTATTTCGGTGCTTTAGCACCCGATAAGGTCTTTTCACTTCTCACCTTTCACTTTTCCCCTCCCTTTGTAAGGGAGGGGCTAGGGATTATACAAAAAAAGGTCGGGTTGAAACCCGACTTATTTATCATTATCATGAAAAAGATCTTGGAAATTTACCATGGATAATCGTCTTTTATTTGCCAGCCGTCTGCTTGGATTAAAGTTCCGCAAACTTTTCCTGTTGTTTTACACCCTTCAAGCAGTTCTTCACGAGTTTTATCTTTAAATGTTACTGAATCCTCAGAAGGCAAGTATGACCCGGGTCTGTAAAAAGAAAGCCTTGAATTTTTTGCAAAATAAATGACCATAATATGAACATCTTTACCTATCGTATTTGGAGCTTTGGGGCCATTAGTATCTACAAATATTAGTATACCGCGGTTAACCTTAGAATTTTTAGAATCTTCCTTTGTAGCAGCCAAATTTGAAAAAAACATCCAAGTCCCATCGTTTAAAATTAATATAGGAGGAATTTTACCGGTTAAACTTACGGCATTCGTTCCATCCCGATAAAGTATATCTGACGTGTATCCATACTCGTTCAAACTCTTATCCGTTTTATCATTGAATGTATAACCGTCAGCCAGATATGGTAATATATATTTTCTGA
The DNA here is from genome assembly GCA_947624975.1 of Candidatus Gastranaerophilales bacterium. Classification (GTDB taxonomy): domain Bacteria; phylum Cyanobacteriota; class Vampirovibrionia; order Gastranaerophilales; family Gastranaerophilaceae; genus Stercorousia. The sequence continues at coordinate 3,899 of CANQMP010000047.1, read as the reverse complement.
CACAGTTCGCCGTAGAATTATATGCGGAGTTTTTATTTTCGTCAGAGCCGTCAAGTTCTATTCCGGCACCTTCATAATCCCATTTAGACGAATCGCCGTAATCAACCTGAGCCCTTACAAGGATATTTACAAATGTATTATAACTTCTTTCAAGTCGTGTAACGACAACCTTTTTTTGATAATTAGCAATCAACACAGGCATTGTCATCGCCGCAACAACGCCGATTATGCCGAGGGTAATTAAAACTTCCGCCAGGGTAAAGGCTGATTTTTTATTTTTATCACATGTAAATACTCCTTTTTTGAGAAAAGAGGTACAATTATTTCCCTTCTTTTTGAAAAGGATAGTTTGAGTGGGTTCTTGAATGAGGGGATTTTCCTCAACCCAAAAAAGTTTTGAAAATTTTTTCTTTTTAAAAACTAATGTCTTGATTTGCCCAAAAGCCTTACCACAAAGGGAATACCCCCCCCCCCGATGTGATAAGTGTACTCATAATACTCTTTTTCATTACATGTATCCTTTCTTTTTTTGTACATTCTAATTATAACCTATTCTTTTTAAAATGCAAGAGAGGTAAGTTTTAATTTCCACAAGTATTTGCACATATAAAATTTTTATAATAAACTTACTGTATGAAAAATGTTTTATTTATATTCGGAACACGCCCTGAAGTTATTAAGCTTGCTCCGGTTATTTTGGAGCTGTACAAGTTTCCTGAAAAATACAAGGTAACACTTTGCAATACCGAGCAGCAAAAAGATCTTTCAAACCAAACTCTTGAATATTTCGGGCTTAAAGCCGATATCAGCCTTGACTGTATGCGTGAAAATCAATCACTGCTTGAAGTTCAGGCCAGAATTTTGCAGGGGCTGAACAAAGTGTTTTCGGATAACAAATTTGACACGGTAATCGTGCAAGGCGACACTATGACGGTGTTATGCGGTGCTCTTGCGGCATTTTACAATAAAATTCCCGTATGCCATGTCGAAGCCGGACTTCGCTCTTATGACATCTATGAACCGTTTCCGGAAGAAGTCATGCGTCAAATGACCTCAAGAGTCGCTCAAATCAACTTCGCTCCGACCGAAAAAAATCGGCAGGCACTTCTTAAAGAAGATATTGACGACAAAAAAATTCATGTTGTCGGAAACACCGTTATTGACGCACTTTTCTGCCTTCCCGATGAAACAATGAAAAAAGCGGAGGAATTTTTCGGAGATATAGGCGAAAATATCGTCCTCATTACCGCACACAGACGCGAAAATCACGGCGAAAGAATTGACAGAATTCTTAACGCCATTGAATTTCTTGTTAAGAAATATGAAAATCATACGTTCGTTATCCCAGTTCACCCGAACCCGAATGTTAAAGAAAAAATTTATTCAAAACTTGAAAAATACAATAATGTAAAGCTATTCAAACCGCTTGATTATCCGTATTTGGTTTATATAATGAAAAATGCCAAATTAATCCTTACGGATTCGGGCGGAATACAGGAAGAAGCACCATCGTTCGGCTGTCCGACTCTTGTTATGCGGTATGAAACCGAAAGGCAAGAAGGAATTGACGCAGGTGTTTCAACTTTGGTCGGTGCGGATTACGACAAAATCGTCAAGTACAGCGAAAAAATTCTTTCAAAACCGAAATCCGATACAAGGTTGAAAGCTCAAAATCCTTACGGTGACGGCAAAGCCGCCCAAAGAATTGAAAAAATTCTCTTTGAAAATTAACCCGCCTTGACGAGTTTTTCGCCGTAACTTCGCAGAGTTTCGCCTTTCAGAACATGCTTTCTGTAACTTTTTAATTTGTAATTGATGCTCGGAATAGATGCGACTTCCTTTTGAAAGTTCCTGTACAAAGCCTTTTCACGCTCTTTTATGATTTCGTTGATGTCAGGTTCGCTCTCAAACGCTGTAATCCTTTGTGCCAAAAATCCTAATATTATCAGAAGAAATACCGAAACAATTCCCCAAACTATTTCAGATGGCGAACCCGCATCAACCACTACAGGCGACGAATTCGGTGTATCAAAAACTACCTCCGCTTTTGAAATTTCCGGAGCCTCTATATATATTTTCAAATCATCGTTGCCGTCATCTTGCACAATTAACCCTTTTACCTCGGATGTGTTCTTATACAAAGTGTTCAGGTCAACCGAACGCGAAACATCTTTTAACGTTAACATTAATTTATCAGGCGATGTTACATCTTTTTTAACCCTCGCAACCTCATCAGTGCGAAGTATTACGGAGGTTTTGCCGTCCAAATTCTCTATTACAACGGAATTCAAATAATTGTCAGCGGCAAAAACCTGCATGCCCGTAAGCATTATAAGCATTAATACAATCTTTTTAATCATATCATATCCTCTTATAATACAATAAACCAACTTTAAAAAAGTGCCATCCATCTTGAGTTTTAAGAACATAAATCTTTGGATTGAATTTTTTGTAAAGTATTGTAACAAATAACAGCCATGCTGAAATCGGATTATAAAAAAATTTTTTATATAAATGTAACGAGGATATTATGAACAGTATATTAGCAAAATCATCAGAAAACAGAGCGAACGAAATCAGAAGTACAAAACCGTCAGAATCCGTAGAAACAGCGGGTTCACTGGCGATGAATACGTTCCACAGCTTGTTTGAGGACAATTTGTACGACAGTTTCATAACCGATAATCCTTTTTCGGTTGACTATTCAATGTATTCGGACTGCGGTGAAAGCGTAGCTTACGGCGGATTTTTAAGCAGTTTTTCAAACGCGGTTTCAACAATATCTTCAGAAGGCGGATTTTCTTCCGGATCCTTCTCGGGCGGCGGTGACTGCGGCGGATGTTCCTGCTCGGGCGGATTTTCATCGGTTTGTTAATAAATATTTGAAATAAAGAAAAAGATACATTAATTGACGGTTTAAAATTCCGTCAATTTTTTTTATAAATTAAGTTATGAAAAAGTATTACGCATATATGCTTTTGACGGAAAACAATACTCTTTATTGCGGTTACACGGATGATGTTGAAAAGCGTTTTACGGCACACATACAAGGAAAAGGTGCGAAATACACACGTGCAAATAAACCCGTTAAAATAGTTTATCAAAAAGAGTTTGAGAACAAATCGGATGCGATGAAAGAGGAGGCACGGATAAAAAAGCTTTCCCACAGTGCAAAACTCACACTTGCAGAACAAGGGAATTGAAAAGCGGCAGGCTGAAGCCGGTACGGAATATATGGGTGAGAAGTGAAAAGCGGATTGCGAGCTGAGGGCGAGGCTTGACATCGAAATGACGAAGTCATTGCAGACGCCAACCGCAGACCCGTTAAACGCGAGCAACCAAGCTTCTTTTCGGCACTGCTTGCAAAAATATACCCCTCCCTTTGTAAGGAAGGAGCTAGGGGTGGGTTTGTTCCCTCTCCCCCTGCGGGAGAGGGCTAGGGTGAGGGGTTATATTATATCAGATGGTTGATTGAAAATCGTTTCACCCATCCTACTTTACTTTACTTATTACAACTTTCTCGGATAATCTTTCGGTATTTTCCAGCCGTTGCGGCGAATGATTTCTGTGCAATATGCACCACCAATACCGTTTTTACATCCATACGATGTACTGTTCATCAAGCTTGCCTCATCTCCATCCCACATATATAAACAGGGTTGCATACCGTTACCAATATTATATTTATAAGAATTACCAAAATTATTACCAAAATTTACAACCGGAATAAAACTAAATGTAAAACGACATGTACCATTTGAATCTGATTTTTTTAAACATTCTTTAGGATTTCTTGGATAAAAATATATTTCTCTGTTCTCCTGCAGACTAAAACTAAAAGCAGAACCGTCTGCTAAGTAATAAACCTTTTGCAGAGAATTTCCATTTGCCACATCTCT
>CANQMP010000046.1 GCA_947624975.1 Candidatus Gastranaerophilales bacterium | reverse complement strand
CTTTTTCTATTTCTTCTCTATATCTGTTATTTAGTTTTTCTAAATCTAAAAATTTAATCATGACTTCTCTCCTTTTTTGGTGATAAGGCTATTTTTCTAGTCTGCACACACTCATTACAATATTTATTTTTCTGTCTGTTTTTGTCATATTATTCTTCAATAAGTTCAATTATTTTTGTGTTTTTCAACATAAGGAAACATATCCTCTTTTTGAAATATGCTGAAGGCTTCATGTCCGAAATAACTTTTGCCCCAAGGGTGTTTATTAAAAAGTTATAAGTTTTTTGAATATCTTTTGTTAAATAACCTGCATGATAAATTCCGGATTTTAAGCCGAGATATGGTGTTACAGTATTGGAATTTTTTAAATTTTCCAACAGCTCCATAGTCGGTAATTTACAGTCTGATGTAATAAACAACCCCTTAACCCCTTGAACTTCGTCCATGAAATAATCAGATTTGTTATAATTTTTATATTTATTAAATTCTTCATCTATATTCAGACATGCCACACCGTAATGATGAAAATTGAAACTACCGATTACATTTTTCATATTGCGTTCAAATAATTTTTGACATTTTAAATCTAAATTTTCCTCCAATGTTGAAAAATAATAATCTTTATCGACATATTGTTCAACGGCATTATATTTTTTGCCGTTCAGTTCAAATTCATCTTTCAATATTGCACGAAATTTTGCATTAATACTTTTGTGGAAATTTACAACGGCGGTATTATTTTCAATGGTTTTTGTATATAGCTCGCTCAAACCCAATTTCTCAAAAGCAATTTTATATATAAGATTAACGCTTTCTAACGCACCGAGTGAACCTTGTTTAAAAACCCATCTGCCCCATTCGGCCTTTGTACCTTTTACATTGTATATACTTATTAAACCTTCTTTTTTCTTCGTAAAAAGATTTTCCGCTACAAAATAATAATCGCCTTCCCGTTCAAAATATTTGTTTAACCATTCAATTTGAATGTTAACATCAGGTGAAATCTCATGGACAAACTCGCTCTTTTTTTCATCTTCAAGCCTTGTATCTACAATAAATTGCGCATCTTCCGTTTCGACAGGTATTAATCTGTAAGAAAAGCCGCTCATTCTTATATTGTGTTTCATGCTTAGATTTTCTCCCGTATTTTATTTACAATTTGTGCGATTGTATTAATTCCTGCAATTTCTTCAACCGTAAAAGCAATATCAAACTCATCTTCAAGAGCAATTATTATCTCGACTTTTTGGAGAGAATCCCAAACGCCTTCTTCATTTATCAATTCCTTTAATTCTTCTGCCGATTTTCCGACAAACGATGAAACTATGTTTATAATTTGTTCTTCCATAAATTATTCCTTTTTTGTTTTTACCGTAACCAAACTGCAGTCAATTTTCCTGTCAAACACGCAAATTGTATTTTTATATTCATTCAAATTATTGTTTATAAATTCTTGTGCAGGTTTATTTCTTTCTCCTTTTGTAAAATTAAATCTGACTTTGTTTTTCTTGAAATATTCAACAGCCAATTTGATGGGATATAAAACGATATTCTCATCAATACCTCTGCCTAAAGCCCTGCAGCTTATGAAACTTTCTTCAATATCAACAAAGTCGTTTTCATTCTTAAACACCATGACACCTATTATTCCGCTGTCAGAAAGCTTATCTTTAAGCGATACCGTTGTTATCATGTAATTTTTGTCATTCATCATATTTTCGACATCGTTTTCCGAATATCTTTTATATGTGCAAATAAATTGATTTGTCTTATTGGCAAGTTCAGCAATCCTTTTAATTTGAGATTTTTTATTTATACAGTACGTTAATTCCATTTCAAGGGTTTTTAAGAAATCCTCTTTTGAGAGAGAATTTTTAAGCTGTTCTCTTTTTTCGTTTGCTTGAGTGTCCTGTTTTCTTATTAAATCTTCGTAATTAATGTTTAATTTAAGCATTCTCGGATAATTATTGAGAATTTCCAAAGTTAAATCGGCATTGTCTTTTGCGAGAATTACGTTAATTTCGGGATGGGCTGATTTTACGGCTGCAATTTCACCCATATTGTCATCAACAAAAAGCATGTCTTTAATTCCTATGTTAAGAAATTTTTGAATTTGTGAAATTGATTCCGCTTTTGAATTCCATGAAACGCAAAATTTTGTGATATATTGAGATTTCAGAGGAAAATCATTCCGTTTTTGAAACATTTCTATCACATCTTGTTCTTCGTTTTTGGAGGCAATACAAATAAAAAATCCTTGTTTTGAGAGCTCAACGATTTTTTCCTGCAAAAGCTTATGCCCTGAGGTCAATTCGATATTTTGATATCCGTCTTCCCCCAAAACACCTTTGTATAAAGTATTATCCAAATCAAAAACAACGGCTTTAATCGGATTAATCAAACATGCGGGAATAATTTTTAACCCTAAATTTTTTGAAATTTCCATTTGTGCTTTTGCACTGATTTTTGTGCCGGAAAACGGTTCAAGCCTCAAATCAACAAATTTGTCCTTAAACTTATTTTCCGTTTCTGACAAATCGTAAGTAATTATATTTGACTGGTCTATTTTAAGAGAACTTCCAAACGGGATAAATAATATTTGTTTTTTATAAATTGAAGACAAATAATCCAGTCTTTCTTTGATAAAATTATCAACATCTTTAAAATCATAGCGGGTAAAATCTATCCAAAGTATTATCAAATCCGATGACAAATCCAAGTTTAAAAAGGTTAAAGAATCATCATAATCGCTGTATATAAAGTTTGCATTAATATTTGCATAGTTCAAATACAAATTAATGGTATGTTCAATCAATTCAAAAGAGTGATTTCTGTATACGGACACTTTAAAATTATTCTCTGAATTATTTTTAAAATTATACAAATCACTTCTGTTTAATTCTTTTTCAAAGACCATATCTTGCAGACTAAGCATTTTTCACCTCATTTAAAAATTTGTCATAATTTCTTATATATTCGCTTTCGTCATAGTAATCGGAGGCTAAAACCATCAATTTGCAGCCGTAGGAAAAATTCTTCATTACTCGCCATATATTTTTCCCGATATAAAGTCCTAAATCGGGACGGTTGAGGGTTATATTAACTTTTGAATACCCGTCATCCAGTTCAAATTCACATGAACCGTCCATTGCGACAACAAGTTGTTTCATGTTCGGGTGCGAATGATGCCCTCTTTCTTCGTTCGGTAACGTATCATAAATCCAATAAATTCGCTTTATTTCAAACGGGACATCTTTATTTGACTCCAAAGCTATGAGTTTTCCTCTGTTGTCACCGTGAATATTCAAATCTATCAGTTTATAATCCATCTGTAAAATCCTCTAAAATACTTCAACACAATAGTTGTTTTGTTGAGCCGACTTTTAATTAATAATAACACAAACACATTCAAATTTTTGTAAATATTTGTTCAATTTTTTAGGTAAAATATTGTTTTACAAAAACGTGATTTAGACTGCATTTCAGATATCTATTTTACAAAAAACAAACATTTTATTTAGTAACGATTTCTAATTTCTTAAGTAAATATAACTTATAAATCAACTCATATATAATTTTTGGTATTTTATTATTAAAAATTTGTAATACATAATTATAAAAAAATCCTGATATAGTAATCTTTTTACCAGAATTCAACAAAACAACTATTGTGTTGAGGTATTTTAGAGGATTTTACAGATGGATTATAAACTGATAGATTTGAATATTCACGGTGATAACAGAGGAAAACTCATAGCTTTGGAGTCAAATAAAGATGTCCCGTTTGAAATAAAGCGAATTTATTGGATTTATGATACGTTACCGAACGAAGAAAGAGGGCATCATTCGCACCCGAACATGAAACAACTTGTTGTCGCAATGGACGGTTCATGTGAATTTGAACTGGATGACGGGTATTCAAAAGTTAATATAACCCTCAACCGTCCCGATTTAGGACTTTATATCGGGAAAAATATATGGCGAGTAATGAAAAATTTTTCCTACGGCTGCAAATTGATGGTTTTAGCCTCCGATTACTACGACGAAAGCGAATATATAAGAAATTATGACAAATTTTTAAATGAGGTGAAAAATGGAAGTAAAAACTAAACTTGCTGAAATACTAACACTGTTATTAGGACGGGAAATAGCTTCCGACAGCGATGTTTCAATGCAAAATTGCGAAATTTGGGATTCAATGAAACACATTGAAATTGTTACTACTGTTGAAGAAGAATTCGGAATTAGCCTTCCGATTGAAGAAATTCCTAAATTGACATCTTTTGATTTATTGGCTGATGCGATTGAAAGCTGTGTTAAGGAGTAATTGTGAAACTATTTGACAGAGGGTTATCAAGGATAAAAATTTTATCGGAAAAGAAAAATATTTCGACAAATATTAATATATATGTTCACAGAAATCATTCGTTTGAGATGATTGGAAATATATTGAATCCGTTTTTAAATTTTTCCGGTTTGGAAGCAAACATTGAATACAGCAGTTATGATGACAGTCTAACGTTTGAGGATACTTTAAAATCCGGATTGCATGTATTATGGTTGGATTTGTCGAGATATAACAAGGGTTTAGCGGGCGAATTCATATCAGAAAAAATTCAAGAATTGAGAACTAAAATTAATTCTCCAATTTTGCTTGCCTATATAGGCGACGGTATAAATGAGTCGGATTTAAAAATAAACGATTTAACAGTTGTAAACATAGCATCCGTAGTTAATTTTCTAAAAGGCAATGCATACGATATTGAAAAAGAACCCTATTCGGGTACAAGATTATCAAACAAAGCGTCTTTATATATAGCTCAATATTTGGGGTTAAAAATAATTCCTTCAATTTTAAAACCCTCGTTAAAGGCTATCGTTTTGGATTTGGATAACACTTTATATAAAGGAATTATCGGAGAAGACGGAATAGAAAATGTCTTGCCAAAAAATAAACTTCAAAAAAAGTTAAAAGAATTAAAGGAACAGGGTTTTTTGCTTTGCGTATGTTCAAAAAATGAAGAAAAGGACGCTGTAGAACTGTTTAACAAAAGAAATGATTTTATACTTAATTGGAATGATTTTACATCGGTACAGATAAACTGGAATGCAAAAGCCGATAATATAGTTAAAATTGCAAAAGAATTAAATATCGGAACAGATTCAATATTATTTATAGATGATAATATTGCGGAAATTGAAAGTGTTAAATCATCTATAGCCGATATTCATACAATTATTGCAACAGATGAAGAAACAACATTAAGGTATTTAGATTTATATCCTTGTCTGATTAAAAATTCCGTTTCAAAAGAAGATTTAATTCGTTCAAAAGATTTACAGGCTAACAAAGAAAGACAAGAACTTGCAAAAACTCTTTCCAAAGAGGAATATTTTAAAAAGCTTGAAATCGAAATTGAATTAACTTTGAATGATAAAGATAATTCAAACAGAATTGCCGAACTTTTAAACAAGACCAATCAATTTATTTTGTCGTACAAAAGATATAACATAACAGAAGTTGAAAATCTGTTAAATTCTTCCGATGCTTGTATAATTACCGCAAAGATGTCTGACAAATTATCTGACAGCGGAGTTATTGCTATTTTGATAGCGAAAAAGAAAGACAGCGAATTAATTGCGGATGAATTAACTTTTTCCTGCAGAGCCTTAGGACGAAATATTGAGGACATTGTCATTACAAAAATGTTTTTAATGGCAAAAGAGTATTTAAAAACTGATTTAAAAATCAGAATAAATTATCAAAAAGGTCCTCGTAACATGCCGGCACTGAGCTGGTTAGAGGCATATACAGGAGAAACATTAAAAGAAAAAGGTACTATATCTAAGGAATTAAATCCCGACATTGAGTCATACGGTTTGCACATAAAGGAGTTTTCTTATGTCAAATAAACTAATTGAACAAATATTTTAAGAATAAAGGGTTTGAAATTATGAAACTATACGGACAAGATATTTATAAATTTAATGATGAAGGTTATGCATACGACATTATGGATGAATCTGAAATGATACTCCATGACAACTATGACAGACAAGTTTGCATCTATGTCGCAAAGAAATCGGAGAAAAGATGAACAAATTAAAATTCCATCACATCGGTGTGGCAACACGCAGTATAGAAAAAGAGTTCAAGATTTTTCAATCCCTCGGATACGAAAAATATGGTCAAATCTTTGAAGATTCCATTCAAAAGATTCGAGGTCTGTTTATTGTGGCGCAAAATCAACCCTGTTTGGAATTGCTGGAAGGTTTAGAGGAAGATAATCCTTTAAAAGTTCATATCTTGAAAGGAAATAAATTTTACCATATCGCTTATGAAACACAAAATATAGAAAATGACCTGAAAGATTTTGTTGAAAACAAAAAAGCAAAAATTTTAGTTCCTATTACTAAAGCAACTTATTTTGACAAAATCTGTTTTATGGTATTGCCTAACATGTCGATGGTAGAACTCGTTCAGCTAAAGGAGCAAGCATAAAATGGCTAAAGCAGTTATAAAAAATATAAAAATAAAGGGAATTTCAATTGTTTTGGGTGAAAATGAACTCAGGTTTGAAAATGAGCCTCATTTTTGGAATAATAACAAAACTCAATTGGAAAAACTGCAAAAGATGATAGGGTTTGGAACACGCTATTGCACAAATAAAGAAACCACCACCGCTGATTTATGCGAACAAGCGGCAAAGAATTTACTTGTTACAACTCAAACGGATATATCATCAATTGATGCAATAGTATTTGCAACCCAAACCCCCGACTATTACATGCCGGGAAATGCACATGTTATCCACAGAAATTTGGGATTTTCCAAAGATACTATGGCTATTGACTTGGAATTTGGCTGTTCGGGGTATATTTACGGTCTTTTTACTGCGGCTTCCATGATTAACAGTGGTTTCAAAAGGGTGTTATTGCTCACAGGAGATACTTTGAGTAAGTCTGCCAACCCGAAAGACAGAACGGAAGCACCTCTTTTTGGCGATGCGGGAAGTGCAACCATTATAGAGTACGATGGAAATGCAAAAAATTCGTATTTTATATTAAAGTCTGACGGACGGGGAATTGATTCCATGCTGCAGCCGGCAGGAGCATACAGAGTTCCCTCAAGCGAAGAAACAAGGAAAGATATCGAAGATAAAGACGGTAACGTCAGAAATCAAGAAAATATATACATGAACGGGTTTGAGATATTTAATTTTACTTTAACGGAACAGCCCAAATTGATGGATGAAATTTTGGAATTTTCAGGCAACACAAAAGAAGATATTGATTATTTTGCACTTCATCAGGCAAATGTTTATATTGTGGAAACAATTTTAAAGAAGGCAAAAATTCCTTTTGAAAAAGCTCCGGCACATATTTTTGCAAAATACGGAAATCAAAATTCGGCATCTGTTCCGTCGGTGATTTGCTCAGAACTGCATGACAAATTTAAAAACGGTAAAAAGAAAGTTCTTATGCAGGGATTCGGAATAGGTTTATCTTGGGGAGCATGTATTATGGATTTTGAAAACACAATCTGTATTCAACCTCAAATTTACGGAGGTAAAAAATGAAATCAAAGTTCAAAAATGTAGAAATTAAAGGCTTTGTAACGGTCATGCCCGAAAATAAAATAAATATTGATGATGAAATTCAATATTTTAATAACAGCGAAAAGAAACTTAATCGTGCTAAAAAAATAGTAGGTTTTGGAACACGATATGTTATTTCAGAGGGAACTACAGTTGTTGATTTGGCAGAGAAAGCTGCAAATATATTGTTTGATGAATTAAATATTGACAAAAATTCTATTGATACATTAATTCTTGTTACGCAAAGTCCCGATTATTTATATCCTGCATCTTCATGTATTCTGCACGGAAGATTGGGATTAAACGAAAATTGTGCGACATTTGATGTCGATTTGGGTTGCAGCGGATATGTTTACGGTTTATGGCTCGCTCATTCGCTGATATCAAGCGGCGCAAGCAAAAAAGTTCTATTATTGGCAGGTGATGACCCCAGTACACATACATCAAGAGAAAACAGGATTCATAATCCTTTGTTCGGAGATGCAGCAAGTGCTACCGTTTTGGAATACACCCCAAAAGACAATGATGCTTATTTTGTGCTTGGAACACGAGGCAGCGGATGGGACAAAATTGTTGCCCCCGCAACAGGCAGAAGATTACCACTCAGAAAAGATATTGCGGATATTGAAGTAAAAGACGACTCCGGCAATATTTGGCATCCTTATGATGAAATTTTAAAGGGGATGGACGTATTTAATTTTACATTAGAAGTTGCACCTCAAAATATTAAAGATGTATTGCAATATTCTCAAAAAACTTATGATGATATAGATTTTATTTCAATTCATCAGGCTAATAAACAAATTGTGGAAAATATTATACTAAAAGCTGAAATTCCGGCAGAAAAAACGACATCGGAAGTATTTTCAAAATACGGAAACAATTCAACAAATTCTGTTTTAACCGTTATTTGCGACTGTTTACGTGATAAAAAGGCAAAAGAAATATTATTATCGGTATTCGGAGTCGGATTGTCCTGGGGAAGTGCCATAATAAATTTTGAAAATGCGAGGAACTTAGGTATATATTTTGCCCCCCCCCCCGATGAGTGCCCCTACAGGAAAAGAATTGGCGGAAAAATGGGCTAAATATTTTAAAGGAGAACTTTCATAAATGGAAACACTTACAAAACTTGAAGATTTATATCCGAATAATGTCGAAGAATATGATTTAATATGTTCTTTGGGCGCTAGTTACGAGTAGAGATTTTCGGATAGGTTACAGTTTTGTATAAGAAAAAATAAGATAGAATAACTAAAAAAAGGAGAAAAAACATGAAAAGAGAAGAATTTTTAGAACAGATGCAGGATATTTTACAAACAGACGAAACATTAAGTTTTGATATGAATTTGGAAGATTTAGAAGAATGGGATTCGCTTTCAAAAATGGCGACAGTTGCATTTTTGGATTCCAATTTCGGGATTAAAACAACATTTAATGATTTTGAATCAATTAAGACAATAGAAGATATTGCGCAAAAGGCAGGGATATAATGACGCAATATAGTAAAGAGGACATATTTATTGTAACAGGTGCAAGTTCAGGTATCGGTTATTCTGTTGCACAAAAGTTTAACGAGCTGGGAGCGAGTGTTGTAGCAATTGCACGTTCTGTTGATAAACTTACTCAAATGAAGAATAGTTCAAAATATCCGGAAAATATTTTTATTGAATCGAAAGATTTAGGTAAAAATATAGATGAGCTTCCAAATTTCGTTAAAAGTTTAAAAGAAAAATACGGCAAACTTAAAGGTTTAATATATTGTGCAGGGCTTGATTACCTCAAGGTGATGCAAATATTAGATGTAAAAACAAGCAAAGATGTATTTGATATAAACTTTTTTGCTCCTGTGTTTATGGCAAAAGGGTTTGCAGACAGAAGAAATCATGCACCAAATGCTTCAATAATCTTTATTGCATCAGTAGCCGGAGTTTATCCTGACAAAGGACAAACAATATACGGAGGTTCAAAAGCTGCACTTATTGCCGCGATGAAATGTATCAGCAAAGAACTTGCCACAAAAGGTGTAAGAGTAAATTCAATATCTCCTGCGTATGTTGAAACTCCTATGTATCTCAATAACTTTGAAAATATAGGAACAAATATTGATGAATATCCGTTAGGAATAGGAAAACCGGCAGATATATCAAATATGGCAGCATTTTTGGCATCAGAAGATGCAAGGTGGATAACCGGACAGAACTACATAATGGACGGAGGTATTTTCTAATGGCAAGATTGCCTCAAAAAGAAAAATTGCTGGGCAAATTTGTTAATTTAAGAGAAATCAAGGTGGAAGATGCTCAGTTTGTGCTTGATTTACGGTGCAACGATAAAAAGTCAAGATTTATCCACGAAACGGAATACAACCTTGAAAAACAGATTGAATACATCAAAAATTACCTAAAAAAAGAGAATGAATGGTATTTTATAATCGAAAGCAAAGAGCATAAACCATTAGGCACTATACGTATTTATGATGTTGAAGGAGATAAATACACCGGCGGTTCCTGGATTATGGCAGACGGAGCAACTCCTCAACAGGTTGTTGAGGGAGATTTTCTCATGAAAACGTATTCTTTTGATGTACTCGGATTTAAGAAAAATTGTTTTGATGTGAGAAAGAAAAATGTAAAAGTCGTAAGATTTCACAAAATATGCGGTGCAAAAATCGTTGATGAAAACGATATAGATTATTTCTTTGAATTAACAAAAGAAGATTTTGACAAAAACAGAGAAAATATAACGAAAATGCTTGGAGTTTAAGATTGATGGAAAAAGAAAAAATCAAAAATATTTATTTTTTTGATAATGGGTACGGTGTAAGAGGCGGTGCAAATTATTTTCTATCGCTGATAAGATATTTACTCAAAATTATGGATATTTCAGTAGGTGTGATTGACTTTAAAGACGGATACATTGCCGAACAACTAAAAGATGAAAAAATAAAATTTATTGATTATACGGAAAATATTTGGGATATTGAACCGAATTCCGTCATATTTTGTCCTACGGAACGATTATGCCTGTTAAAACCGTTAAAAAAATCGGTCAGCAAAGAAAGCGTAAAAATTATCAGTATAGTATGGGAAACAGATATCGGCTGGGGTTGTCTATACCCTGCCGATATTATAAAAAAATTCGCTAACTTGCTTTATAAAACAAATTCAATATTGTTTATGGATTTGGGATGTAAAATCGCAACCGAAAGTAAAAATCAATTAAACAAAAAATTCAAACCGAACTACTTGCCTCTATACTTCAAACATGGCACTGCAAGCGAGATCCCACCCCATGCAGCATCGTAAATAAAGACAAATACAATATAGTAGATATGATAAAAAGGAGAGAAGTCATGATTAAATTTTTAGATTTAGAAAAACTAAATAACAGATATAGAGAAGAAATAGAAAAAG
>CANQMP010000045.1 GCA_947624975.1 Candidatus Gastranaerophilales bacterium | reverse complement strand
AGAGGGGTAGTTCGGATTTACTAATTCGACTATATTTTAATTGTTGGTATAGTCCTAAGGACAGGTGGGGTGCGGTTCGTCATTGCGAGCGAATGCCTCAGCTAGTCCCCTCTCTCGTACGAAGGTCAATTCGACGGGGAGAGGGAATTAACCTATCCCAATCCTCCTCATTGGAGGAGGGAATAAAGACGGAATCTGTTTTTACACATATGTGAAAAGCTCAAATTTTAAAGGTTTTTTGCATGAATGCAATAAATATTGTACTAAAGTACAAGATACTTTCTTTTGTTTGTATGCTATTGTACAAGTGAAAAGGATAGAAAAATTATATGAATAGAATAACTGAAAGGGAATTGGAAGTTTTATCATTTTTAGCTTACGGTTATGTGAACAAAAAAATTGCGGAAGTTTTATTTATTACCGAAAGAACGGTTAAAGCACATTTGACGTCAATTTATAAAAAACTGAACGTTAAAAATCGCACCGCAGCTGCAATAGCAGCTATTTCAAAAGGATTAATCAGTAAATAGGTTTTTGTAATTTTTGGGGTAAATCTGAGGGAATATTCATTATCCCATCCGACTTTTTTTCCGAAAACAATATGAATTTAAGAATTTTTCTCTCTTACAGGGGATGAGAGTTTTTTTTTGCGAAAGACACTTTATAAACAACAAATAAGTCGGGTTTTAGCCCGACCTGTTTGTTTTTAGTTACTAATTTATGCTAAATTATTTTATCGTATCATCTTTCATTTTGAAAGTATGAACCATCCAAAATTCAGGTTTATCACCTTGCGGTGATAACTATGCGACCTGACCGACTGTTTCGCCATTGTCATCCACCAAATCGTAAATACCATTTGAATTGCCATCTTTATATCTTATAGTATAAACCTCGGGATATATCACTGGCAAATTATCGGAGCTACTTAGTATAGTATCTGTGTCGTCACGCATTTCCTCATTCCACATAATTGCAAATTAAGGTTTATCTTCTCCTATATTTTCAATAACTCCGACATCATAGTGCATGTTTGAGTCTAAGTCGTTGAATTCGATTTGTCCACCGTTGCCTTTTACAAAATCTTTTACTTGAGTTTCTGTTTTTGTGTCAAAAAGCCCGTATGCTCTCTGTGAAAGTGTCTCGTTTATTTCAATTCTTCTAGGTTTTGGAATTAATAAAACTTCTTCCGGTGCTTCACTTGAAAATTTTTCTTGTTTCATAACATCTCCTTTCTGTTGAGTTCTAATTAAAAATATATTTTTACTAACCAGCCTAACATTATTATTTCAAAATTCTTCTATTTTGAGAAAAATATTACAATTTGTTTACAGAACGGTAAAAGCGCATTTGACGTCAATTTATAAAAAATTGAACGTCAAAAACCGCACCGCAGCGGTAATAGCGTCTATTTCTGAAAAACAAATTAGCAATTAGAATTTTGCTATTCTTTGAAAAGATCGGATGGAAAAATAATCATTTTCCCATCCGATTTTTTCTGTAAACAAAATGAACTTAGAAATTCCTTTTATTACGGAAAGTAAAGTAAGGTGTGGCATTTTCTCCCTGCAATAAGATTAATCACATTTGTGTTTGCCGTTCCAGCTTAGGTCATCACAATGCAAATAGTCCATGTTACCGTTCATAACTACCCAGCCCGAACAACTTGTTCCTTCTGAATCAGTGGCTAAACATCCCTGCTGAAAACTATACATTTTAAATTCGTCATATTCAGGTGTCCCATAAGGTCTAATTTGCCCATCTTTTGTCAGAACGAAAAAAAATACATCTTTTCCATCGATATTTGGTCCTTTTTCACCATTGATATCCGCATAGTATTCTCCGCAAATGCCTAAGTTAAGATTGTTACAATCGGTTGATTGCACTAAAACTGAAACAACAGTCCCGTCATTTAGGCGTAAAGCGGGACGATCTTTGTTCGTCCCGTTAAGAAGATACTTGCCAATACCTTCGTAAAACGTACCGTTTTTATTATAAACCATATTGTTATAACAAACCTTACCATTTTTACTTGTGCAATATTCGGTAATTTTTAAATACGGCATTAGAGGTTTAATCATATTTTCAGGGTTACTCAAATCCCATGTTTCAGGTAAACCGTTATCCAAAACAGCCATTTGCACCGCACGTGACATTACATTATAGAATTTTTTTGTTCCAGTAATCCATGCCTGTTCTTGATATTTTTGTATTAAAGTCGGGATTGTGAACGCGGCAACGACACCGATTATGGCTAGAGTGATTAAAACTTCGGCAAGCGTAAAAGCACTTTTGAAAGACGAAAATTTGTGATTCCTTCCGCTCAAGCATTGCCAAATCGCATTACCCTCAACTTTATGCGATAATTCAATTAATTTGTTATCCGTTTGTTTTTTCATTTAATCTCCTTTTTTGTACTAAAAGTTTTCTTAATGTAAATAATTTCCTTAATATTAAATTATATATTTAATATTAAATTATTAATTTAAACATGTCAAGATTTTTAGAAATCTGGTGTAATCTTTATTTATGGATATATGTAAAGAAATAAAGAAAATACTTGTCGATGAAGAACTAACGCTCACGGAACTTGCAAAGCAGATTTCTCAAGCTAAAAATAAGCACTATACTGTCCAAAACCTTTCACAAAAGCTTAAAAACGGAACTTTAAATGCAAAAGAAATCGAAATTATTTTAACTACGATTAATTACAAAATTTGTTTTTTGCCTTGCGATTATTCAAGATAATTTTTTATAAGTCGGCGAATTTAGAAATTTCGGCAGGGGTGGGGTGCAATCATTTAGGTGCTTTAGCACCCGAAACGAACCTCTCACCTTTCACTTCTCACTTTTCACTTTCCCCCTCACTTTGTAAGGGAGGGCTGGAGGTAGGTTTGTCCCCTCTCCCGAAGGGGGAGAGGGAATTAACCCACCCCTGTCCTCTCCCTTATAAATGGAGGGGAAAATATTTCGGCACTGTGTGCAAAATTATAAGCTGAGGTATTCGCTCGCAATGACGACTGATTTTTAAGTTTTATATTGTGAATTGAACCCACCCCTAAGCGGAATTTCTAATTTCGCAAGCTTAAAAAATCCAAAAATAAAAAGTCCGCATTTGCGGACTTTTTATACGGAGCAGCAGGGATTTGAACCCTGGATGCAGGTTGCCCCACATAACACCTTAGCAGGGTGCCGCCTTCAGCCACTCGGCCACTACTCCATGACTTCCATTATATCACGAAAATTTTTTTTCGTAAACTCTTTTTTATTTTTTCTTGACCCGATTTAAAAATCACGGTAAAATATTATTCAGAAAGGTTTTTTTATATGATTGAAATGAAAGTTATGGGTATCGCTCTTGATACCAGAACAGGTTCCCCAATAGTAGTATTACACGATAAAGCCAACAGAAAAGCTCTGCCGATTTGGATAGGCTCGGCAGAAGCAAGCGCTATTATCAGAAAAATCGAAAATCTTAACGTCACAAGACCCATGACTCACGATTTGATTATTAATATTATTGAAAAAACAGGATATAAACTCGACAGAATTGAAATTAATGACGTCGAAAAAGAAACATATTATGCAACACTTTTTCTCATCGGAGAGGACGGTAAAACATTGGAAATTGATTCCAGACCATCCGATGCAATAGCTGCGGCAATAAGAGTCGATGCTCCCATATTCGTTACCGCTAACGTTATTTCTAACGGATCGGTTTCCACAGATTCGGCAAAAGACGAAGAAGAAGCTCAAGAGTTTAGAAAATTCGTCCAAAGCATTAAACCGTCAGATTTTGAAAAACTCATGAAAGATAACGAACACCATGAAAGTGACCAATAAAAAACCGGCTTAAAACCGGTTTTTTTTAAAATATTTACGCTAAACCCAAAACTTTCTTGTACCACGAAAATGTTTCGAGTTCAATTCCGTTGAATGTTGTTTTTAAACACTGTCTTTTCAAATAGTTTTCAAATTCATCATTGAATTTTGACTTTGTTGATTTTTCTTTTACCGTTTTAGAAACCATTGTCATGACCTACTCCTTTTTTTGTTGCACACCTTAAAATTATGTAATGATTATAACAGATATTGACAAATTTTTCTAGTGGGTAAAAACCACTGAAGATGAAAATTTGCTCCCTGTCAGGAAAATTTAATGTAAATTTTTGTAAAGATTTTTCAGATGCATTTTTTACCACTTAATTTTACTCTTTCGTTACAAGTTTTTCAATCATTCTTTTGTCTAAATTTCTTACAATTATTTTTTGTGTTAAAGTATTAATATGATTTTAATCGGCGAAAATATCCATGTTATTTCCCCAACCGTAAGAGAGGCTTTGACTGAAAGAAACAGCGAGTTTGTCGGTCAGCTTATTGAGATGCAGGCTCAAGTTGATTTTATAGATTTGAATGTCGGCCCCGCGAAAAATAAGCTCGAAAATATTTTGGTTTGGCTTGCAAAACTCGTTCAGGAAAAATCAGACTGCGGAATTTCGTTTGACAGCTCTAATCTTGAGGAAATCGAAAAAGGTTTGAAAGCTTTTGGCGGTAAAAATTTTATCAACAGCACTTCAAACGATGAACCCAAACTGTCTGACTGCATTGATTTGGCACTTGAACATGACAGTAATCTTATTGCTCTTACCATGTCAAAAGAAACAGGTATTCCCAAAGACTCCGACGGCAGAGCTCAAATGGCATTTCAAATTTATGAAAAATGTATGGAAAAAGGTTTTGATAGTGAAAAACTTTATTTTGACCCCTTGATTTTGCCTGTTTGTGTTGACCAGTCACAAGCTTTCCAGGCTCTTGAAACCATTCAAATTATTAAACAAAGTTTTGACCCGCCCGTTAAAACGCTTGTGGGACTTTCCAACATTTCTAACGGATGTCCGAAAGATTTAAGACCGTTGATTAATCGGGTTTTTGCGGTTTTGGCGTTCGGTTCGGGACTTGATGGTGCGATTATTGACGCTAAAGATTCGGAACTTATTACAATATTAAAAATGCTTGAAACAAATTCTCCAAAATCCGATACGGACAAGTTGTACGTTTCACTTGCAGATATGATGAGAGAATTTGCGGATATAAACGATGTAGATTATGATGTTAATTGTTCGCAACAAAGTAAAATTATAAAAACTGCAAGAATACTTTTAGGGAAAGAAATATATTCTCACAGCTTTACACAAATATAATTTTTCTGCTATAATGTCGTTGAGGGAGAGGATGAAAATAAAAACCAAACTGTTAATAGCTTTTATTGCTTTCATTGCGTTTTCGGGAATTGATGCAAAATCAATGCCGCCAGAAGCTAATTCTTTGTATCAGCAGGCATGCTCGGCGGAATATAAAGAAGATTACAAAACGGCGATAGAAAAATTGACGGAAGCCTTAAATCTTGCACAGAATGATGTAATGATTTACACAAAACTCGCGGGGGTTTACAGCGAAACGGGTGAGTACGAAAAAGCTCTTGAGGCATATTCAAAAGTTGCGGAACTTAAACCTGATGACGGTTATATTTATATCAGTATCGGAAGTATTTACGAAAATCTCGGAAATTACAAACAGGCGTTGGATGCGTATACAAAAGTTACCCAAATGCACCCCGAATATTTGTATAACTACTTGAACATCGGAAATGTCGAGTATCAATTAAGAAATTATCCCTCCGCAATAGAAAATTATAACAAGTTTTTGTCTACCTATTCTCAGCACCGTGAAGCAAGGGAAAATCTTGCATCTTCATACTTAAATAATAAAAATTACAAAAATGCGGTTAACGAATACGAAAATTTATACGAAAAAAATCCTTCAAGTTTTAAAGATTTTGCCAATTTCGGACTTGCACTTTTTGAAACCGAAAATTATGCAAAAGCGGTGGAATTTTTGGAAAAAGCCGTTGATGCCGACCCCGAAAATCTTAATGCACACATAAATCTTGCTCTTTCGTATCAGGAATTAGGCAAGAATGATTTGGCACTGGCACAATATGATGTGATTTTCAGACAACAGCCTTCCCTGCATTCAATCAGGTTTGATTACGGTAATCTTCTTGCCGATATGGGTAAAGAAGAAGCTGCCATTGAAAGTTACAAAATTTATATCCAAAATTATCCCAATGATGCAAGAGCATACCAAAATATCGGAATTGTTTACAAACGTCTTAACCGCTTAGACAACGCCATCGCAAACCTTCAAAAAGCTCTTGATTTGCAACAAGACAAGCGTGATATAGGTATTGTTGAGGACTTGGCACAATGTTATCATATCCAAAAAGATTACGGTAACGCGTTAAAATATTATGATGAAGTTCTTGCCTCAAAGCCGAATGATTACGATGTTCGATACAACAAAGCACTCGTTTTGCACTCAATGAACAAATACAATGACGCTATTGCAATATACACAGAACTTTTGAAACAAAAAGACAACTCGTCAGTCAAGAGTAATCTTACGGCGGCAATGGTTTCGCAGGGCAAAGAATATTTGAACATGAAAAATTATTCTCTTGCAACCGAAACTCTTGAAAAGGCGATATCAAACGGCACAAGTGACAGTTCGGCGTATTTTGCTCTTGCACAGGCTTACAGAAGTTGCAGTATGAACGACAAGGCATCGGAATTCTACGAAAAAGCGATTTCCATGTCACCTGATAAAACCGAATACAGTAAAGAATTTGCGGACTTTATTGCGGCAACAAGTTCAAATCAGGTAATTTCATCTGACCCGCAGGGCGAAATCAAAGGGGTTACGATAACAATGGAATCCGATGAAACGGACAAAGAACGTTACAAAGATTTGGTTGCCAAAGGTGATGAAAATTATAACAACAAAGATTATGACGCTTCACTAAAGAATTATCAGGAGGCTTTGCAAATTAATCCGTCGGATGAAGTTACGCTTTTAAAAGTCGGAAATTTGTATAAACTTAAAAACGATAACAAAAATGCAATGAGTTTTTACAAAAAATCAATAGTCGTAAACCCGAATTATTCTGACGGCTGGTTTAATTTAGGACTTGCATACGCAAATGACGGCAACAATAACAAAGCGAAAGAAAGTTTTCATCATGTAATAACGCTTAACCCGAGTTACGAATATGCTTACTATGCACTTGCCGTTGCTTACGAACAAGACGGAAATAAAACAGAGGCATTAAATAATTATAAAATATTTTTAACATACAACAAAGACGCCTCTTTAGCGCAAACCATTCAGCAAAAGATTAAAGATTTGGAACAATGAAAAAGTTAATTTTTACAGCTTTAACCGTAATGATACTTTTATCAGGCTGTACTTCCGACAAAGCGTCAATAATATTCAACAAACACCCGATAAGTGAAAAAAACATTTACGATTACTCAAACATCTTTACCGTGGGCAGACGAATATATTATGTTGTTTTAATTCCCGAAAAAGTTCAGTCGAGATATATATATATTCAAGTGATTAAAAAAGACAACGACTACGGCAGATTAGGCTATAACCTTGTTATGACAAGGAACGTAAGGTTGAAG
Source organism: Candidatus Gastranaerophilales bacterium (assembly GCA_947624975.1). Lineage (GTDB taxonomy): Bacteria > Cyanobacteriota > Vampirovibrionia > Gastranaerophilales > Gastranaerophilaceae > Stercorousia. The sequence goes on along the minus strand of CANQMP010000045.1, from coordinate 3,650 downwards.
GACGAAGAAGTTAATTATTACACGGATTATATTGTGTTGAACGAAAAGGGTTATTACATAATGAAAGTTTATTCAAAAGACAAACCGCAAAAAGTTTTAACTTCCGCAGAATTTTACGTTTCGCCGAACTAAGATTTAATCTATATTATTAAACTTTCTTTATAAAACGTTTTGAAATCTTGTCGATTAAAAATTACAACGGGCAATTTTGTTCTCTGTAATACAAATTGTGACTTAAAACACCTGTTTAGCGACAGTTTTTTTATTTTTTTGTTTTAGGCATATAGTAATATTTTTATAAGACAACCGACAAGGAGGTTTAAATGAGTGCGGTAGAACCGATTAAAAACAAAAAAGATATTGAAAAAATTGAAAAAACATTGGCAAAACAAGGTCAGCGGGATTTGTTGCTTTTTGTTATAGGTACAAATTGCGGGTTAAGAATTTCGGATATTTTAAAATTAAATGTTTCAGATGTCAGAAACAAAACCCATATTCAAATTACGGAAAAGAAAACGGGCAAATTTAAAAAATTTCCGATAAATTCAAAATTAAAACCCATGCTGGAAAAATTTACAAAAGGCAGAAGAAGTGATGAGCCGTTGTTTTTATCTCGTTGGGAACACAGGTTAGACAGGGTTTCAGCATATTATATTATCAGAAATGCATGTGAAAAGGCAAAATTGCAGGAAAAAATCGGTACACATTCGATGCGAAAAACATTTGGGTATCATCATTACCAGCAGTTTAAAGATGTTGTAATATTGCAGAAGATATTTAACCATTCAAGCCCGCAGATAACATTAAGATATATAGGAATTGAGCAAGACGAAATAGATTATTCATATAATAATTTTGTTTTGTAAGAACATTATATTTTTTTTCATCCTTAAAAGTTATGGATCCCCCCAGCCGTTATGGTGAGGGTTATAGTGGAGTGCGATCAAATGCTCCCTCCCTTTTCCAAGGGAGGGCTAGGGGTGGGTTATTCCCCTCCCAAATAGACTCTGCCGAGCAAAACGATTAAGTATCGTTTGCGAGAGGGAAATTTCTTAATGAGCCATGCGAATTTAGAAATTTCGGTAGGGGTGGGGTGCAGTCTGTCATTGCGAGCGAATGCCTCAGCTAAAAAATTTGTTGGGGTGGAAACCCCCAACTTACACTTTAATCCCCTCTCCCCGTCGAATTGACCTTCGTGCGGGAGAGGGCTAGGGTGAGGGGTTTTCCCCTCCCTTTCCAAGGGAGGGGAAAGGGGTGGGTTTAATTATAAGCATGAAACCTTAAAATCCAACGTCATTGCGAGCGAATGCCTCAGAAGATAAAACCCATCCTAACCTTCCCTTAAAAAGGGAAGGGACTTATTTTTCCCTCTCCCCTTGCGGGAGAGGGCTAGGGTGAGGGGTCATATATTATAATAAAAATGTAAGTTGGGGTTTCTACCCCAACAAATTTTTTATTTATTCGCACGAAGGGCCTTAATTCTTTCAATTTTTTTAACTCTAGACCCTTTATTAACGGTAAATGCAGTATATTTTGATGCTATACATTTTATCCAATTTGTATAGCGATTCTCAAAATTCATAATATATCATATTATCTTGTTTGTCAAGTTAATATAAAAATAAGAAAATAAAAAAGGAATCTACCTCAAAACCATTTTATATCAAGGCTTTTAGAAACGTCTTACAAATTGGATAAAATGTAAAACGATTTTATTAAAAAGCTGGTACTAAAAAATTAAATGAAAAAAAAGGAGAATTTATGAAAAAGAGAAAAATGCTTATTGCTGTAATGTTTGTGTGTGCAATTTATTGTAATTTACAGGCAAATGTAAATGCAATAGAAATCACTTTTCCTAATGGAGGCGGACTTGTTAGCGCTGATGGTGACTTGTTTGATGATTTAACCGTAAATAATGGTAAGGACGAATTGACATTAGGAGATGTTAAAGCCGATGTGAATAATAATGAGGGCGGGACAGTTATTGTTGATAAAAAGAAAACTGTCACAATAAAAAAGGGTAAAAAACTTTCAAATGAAAATGGCACGCTTAGACTTAAAAATCAAAGTAAAATAAAAAATAACGGAACCGTAATAAATGGAAAAGACGGAAAAATTGAAAACAAGAAAGGTACAATTATTAATAAAGATAGCGCTACATTTGAAAATTTAGGCACTATCGAAAATGGTGACGCTTCAATTAAAAATAAGGGAACCTTCAATAATAAAGGTACAATCGATAACGGTAAAAATAGTGGCGATGCTAAAATAGTTAATAATGGCAGTAGTGCAACATTTAATAATGATGGGGTAATAAATAACGGTACAGCTAAGGGTGGCGGTACAATAGTAAATAAAGAGAGCGCAACCTTTAATAACAATGGCACAATAAATAACGGTGTAGGAGAAGAAAGTTTCTACGGCGATATAATAAATAAAAGCGGTTCAACTTTTAATAATAAAGGCGTCATAAATAATGAAGTAAGAATAAAAAATACAGGTAATAAGTCAGTATTGAACAACTATGGAACCATAAATAACTCCGGTGATATCGCAAATAAAGACAAAGGAACCTTTAACAATTACGGCATAATATATAATTCGGATAAGATTAAAAGTGATGTAAATGCAAAGAATAAAAAAGGCTTTCACAATTACGGTACGATTTATAACCAAGCAGATGGTGTCATAAACGGAGGCTTAAATAATGAAGGTACGCTTGTTAATGACGGAAAAATCACTTTTAGCACGCATGAATTATATAATAAAGGCAATGGTCAAATTATTAACAACAATATAATTAAAGCAGATATTATAGCCGATGGCGGTACAATCTATAATAACGAAACAGGGAAGTTTGGAATGACTGATATTTCAGGTTCTAACACTACACTCTTTAACGCAGGAAAAATTGATACAGTTGATATAGACCTTGATAATTCAACTATTTATAATTCCGGTAAAATAATTGCCGGTGATATTAATAACACAGAAAAGACCGGAGATTTAATTGTTAACTCAACAGGTATGCTAAGAGCTGTTGATATTATCGGCGAAAAAACAACAGTTAATCAAGACGGTTTAATTAAAGAACACTTATATGTAAAGAAAGGGGCTACATTCCATCTCGGTAAAAATGCATCTTTCTTTGACGATAGTGCAAATGGCGATGATTTAACAGGCTATGTTATTGTTGGAAAAGACAGTATACTTGATGCAACAAATTCAACCATAAATAAGTATGGTGAACATGTACAACTCAAAGATGGTTCAAAAGTCAGATTTGATATAAGCTCTGCAACAGGTGATACAGATAAATTTCAGTTCGGAGTTGATGGCGGAAAACCTAAGAATATAATTCTTGACGATTTCAACCCCATTGCTGATATAAAAGTAAGTCGTGGTTTTGTTTCAATGGATGAATTGAAACAAACTTTAGGAGTCGATAGTACAAAAAATGCAAGTTTAAACTTAACATTTGGAGACTCTGCAAAAACAAATCATAAGTTTTTATCTCCTTTAAGGTATATGAATGCTATAGCTATTGAAGAAGAAAATATTAAAGGAATTGCATTTGCCCCCACAGGTAACAAATACAAAGATTTCAACCCTGCAGTAATGGCAGGCCCGATAGCTGCACAATTAGGCGG
>CANQMP010000044.1 GCA_947624975.1 Candidatus Gastranaerophilales bacterium | reverse complement strand
GGGGTATTTACCGCACCCCACCCTAACCGAAATTTCTAAATTCGCATGGCTCATTAAGAAATTTCCCTCTCGCAAAATGATACTTAATCGTTTTGCTCGGCAGAGTCCATTTGGGGAGGGAATAAATTTGCTCGGCAGAGTATTGAAAAAGGAGGGGAAAACCACCCTTCCCCATCTGGAGAGTTATCCGTTCTGTTTGAAAGCTATTTGAATATCCACCAGCCTTTGTGTTCTTCGCATTGGGCTGGCGTGTCTTTTCTAGATGTCTGTGATGATGCAAATACACTTCGTGACAATGTGTTTATATATTTATTATTCAAGTGTGCGTAATCAAATATTATCACACCGTTGACTTTCATTTTCCTGCTTTCGTGAATAAGTCTTATTAAATCTTCGTCAGAACAATTCATAAATACCGAAAATAAACCTGTAAACAAATCCGTGTTAGGAGATTTTACATTCATTATTTCCTGCATCATGCTGTGTGCCATTTGAGAATTACATGTCAATAATAGCGGTGTAAATCCGTTTACGTATTCTCTTGTTGTCCAAGTTTTCCAGTCCTGGTGTTTCATTGAAAGTGCCGTTTCCCTGTCAGGGAATACCACCGCACTAATATATGTGTTTGTTTTTCTTCCGAGCTGTCCGATTTTTTTTACCATATCCGTTACCTGATCGTTACGGTAGCTATCCCAGTCTTTCCACATCAAATCCGTTTTTTTAAGCACAAAAGGGTCTATTCCGTAAATGGATTTGAAATCTTCCCTAGCATACGTCGTGTAACCCCAATTTGCATTTTCACTCGTCGAAATGCAGCTCGGATATCTTATATAATCAACGTTTATCCCGTCAGGTCTGTAAGTCGTTATTATTTCTTCAAGCAATTTTACCAAAAAATCTTTTACATACGGGTTTGCAGGGTCAAGAAAATACCCGTTATGTTCGGATTGAGCTTTTGTCGGTGCGGGATTAAGTGCATCTTTTTTCGTTTTGTTTGCCCAGGAAGGATTTTTTGCCAGAATACTTTCGGGGTTGTCCTGAGGGTTTTGGTTGCCGGTGTAAAATGTTTCAAACCAAATATGAACTTTAATTCCGCGTTTGTGAGCCTCTCTAATCCATACGGCTAAAGGGTCAAAGCCTATAAATTGTTCGTATTGCGGGGTAAAACCGTAAGCTTTCATGGTTTTGCTCGGAAAAATAGTTTTTCCGTGGTAATATGTTTCAAGGAATATATTATTAAATCCTGCACTTTGAAGTCTGTTAAGGGTTGCCGTTATTTCATATTCGCTTTTTTCAACGGGGCGAAGCCATACGCCTTTAAGTTCACCGTTTCTGTACGGTAAAACACTTTTTAAGGCATCATTTGCATTTTCTATTGCAAGTTGAGAATACTTTTGAACATTATCGGGATGCCGTTTTGCCTTTTTTAAATACTCTTTTGCATCATCTATGTACTTGGAAGGCAATTTCCAATTATATGCGGGGCTTGTGGTTCTGTAATACTGTATAATTTGTTCCGCCTCGGCAATTTTTTGTTCGGTTTCAAAGATATAACTTTCAGATGTGGTGTAAGCATATATTTCGTTTGCGTTTTGGTCTATGTAAATTTTTGTTCCGACTTTAAGGTTAGAGTTTATCCAGTTTTTAGCATTTCCGTGACCGCTTACAACGAGTCCGTTTGAGGGAATAAATGAGTCCGCACCCGAAAGCTCAACGACAGTGCTTCCGTTAACTATTGCCTCAGCTCCGAATTCGTTTGTATTGGTGTGAACGCCGTATGCAGGGGTATATATAATAAGTTGATTACTGCCTCTAAATCCCGGAAAACCTTTCCCGCTGCGGTTTGTGTAGGCATTCGGGTCGATTGAATCTATGTGATATTTTGAACTTTTAAGTACGGTTTCATCTTTTGAAAACGTTTTAACCTGATAGGCTGAGGGCAAAACCTCTTGCGGCATAGTCGGATTCATTTCTTCGTAATTCAATGAAACTTCCGTCGAAAATGCCATACACGCCGAAAATATTAATACAGTCAGTAAAGTTAGTATTTTTTTCATCCGATTATTCCCTGATAGTATGATAATATTCCGATTTGAAATATTCTAAATCATTCAATGACTGTATTTTCTTCTGAAGTTCGCTATCAGGTTTGATTTTATTTGAAATTTCGTAATATTTTTTGGCATTAATTAAATCCGCAAATTTTTCGTAAATAATTCCGAGTTTGTAATTCAGTTCATATTTCCCCGAAAGTCCGTAGTTATAAGCTTTGTTGTAGTATTCCAAAGCCCTCTTATAATCGTTTCTTTTGTAATAAAATTCTCCGAAATAAAAATTTGCGTACGGGTCTGTGTAATTGATATTTACTGCTCTGTAAAAATTTTCTTTTGCGAGTCTTGTTTTATTTTTTTCGTCGTAAATTCTGCCCAGCCTGACGTAGGGTTTTATGTTTGCGTTGTTAATTTTTGTGAGCAGGTAGTATTTTCCCGCACACATGTTAAGCAAATCTTCGCTCTTTTCAGCAGAATTCATGAACGAGTTGAAGCATGTATCTGCCTCTTTTTCTATCGATGATTCGTTCAATTTTGAATAATCAAAAAGAACGGAACTTTTTTCAACATGTCCGAATTCCGATGCAAAAGATGAATTTACTGAAAATAAAATTGTGCATACCAATGCAAATATTATATTATAAATCATCATATCTTGGAGTTGTACGGATTTTGTGGTCATTCATAAACGAGTGGTCATCAACCGCCGGATCAATCCACATATAAACCCTTCTGACAAATTTTATAAAGGGTTTGTTGTAATATTCTCTTTCGATGGGTTCTTCGAGCGGTTCACCGCTGACCTGTGCAACAGATTTTTCAACAGCGTTAACTAATGCGGGCGAATATCCGTGGTTATCCAAATAATCTCTGCTATACGCATCACGGTTTGTCAATTCCGCAAACGCGGGAACCGCAAATATTAATGCCAAACCTATTACAAATAAACTTTTTTTCATCTTCACCTCAGAATAATTATAATACATCTGTTAAAAGTTACAACTATATTATAAAATCTTTACAAAAAATACTCCATAAACTATATAGATGATTTAATTATAATTTCTTCCAACTTTTCAAGAAGTTCGTTTTCGGGAACTCTTGCGATTATTTCGCCCTTTTTAAATATATAACCTTCGCCTATTCCGCCCGCAATACCAAAATCTGCGTGTCTTGCCTCACCGGGGCCGTTCACGGCACAGCCCATTACAGCTATTGTTAACGGTTTGTCAAGGTTTTTAAATCTTTCTTCCACCTTTTTTGCAAGTTCTATCAAATTTATTTGAGTTCTTCCGCAAGTCGGGCAGGATATAAAATTAACCCCTCTTTTTCTCAAATTAAGGCTTTTCAGAATTTCAAAGCCCGCAATAACTTCTTCAACGGGATTTTCGGTTAAAGAAACCCTTATTGTATCACCAATTCCTTCTGCAAGAAGTGTTCCCAGTCCCACGGACGATTTAATCAGTCCGCGTTTAAGCGTTCCGGCTTCCGTAACCCCCAGATGGAGCGGATAAGGGATTTTGTCCGCTATATATCGGTAAGCGTCAATGGTTGTTTGAACATCGGACGATTTTAGAGAAACTTTTATGAGATCAAAATCCAAATCTTCCAGTATTTTTATGTGTCTTAAAGCACTTTCCGTCATTTTTTCGTAAAGCGGAATGTCTTTTTCCTGAAGGTCTTTTTCGAGAGAACCTGCGTTAACGCCTATTCTTATGGGAATTTTTTGTTGTTTGGCAAGTTTGATAACCTTTTCAACGTTTTCTCTTTTTCCTATGTTTCCGGGGTTAAGGCGTAATGCGTTTATACCATTATTAATGCACTGTATTGCCAGCCTGTAATCAAAATGGATATCGGCAATTAAAGGCACGGGGGATTTTTTCACGATTTCTTTCACCGCTTCTGCGGCATCTTTGTTTAAAACTGCAAGTCTGACAAGTTCACAACCGTAATCTGTCAGTTCTTTAATTTGATTTAAAGTGGCTTTAACATCACGCGTATCCGTGTTACACATTGACTGAACGCTTATCGGTGCATTGTTACCGATTTTTATGTTTCCGATTGTTAATTCTTTTGATTTTCTTCTGATTATCATATTATAATCATTTTATCACAAAAGTAAGGAGAAAATTATGAAAGTTGCAATTTTATCTGATATTCACGGAAACATGCATGCTTTGGATGCTGTAATTAAAGATATGAAAGACTGCGAACGTGTTTTATGTCTTGGAGATTTGGCTATGGCAGGCCCTCAACCGAAAAAAGTTATTGATTACATAAGAGAACAAAAGAATTGGAGCGTAATTCAAGGTAACACGGATAAACTTATTGCCGATTTCTCGCCTGAAATTATAGAAAATTTAAAACATAAATTTCCCGTTATGGCAAATGCTCTGGCTGATGATTATAAATTTTTGGAGGAGGATAAAAAAGAATATTTGAGAAATCTTCCGCCCCGTATGTCACTTGAAATAGAAGGTGTCAAAATATTGTTGGTACACGGCTCTCCGCGATTAAATAATGAGGATATTCTTCCGAATATGGCTTTGAAAGATATTGAGGCAATGCTTGAGGGAGTTAAGGAAGATTTAATTTTCTGCGGACATACGCATGTGCCATGCGGATATCAGACGAATAAAAAACAAACGGTTGTCAATGTCGGAAGTGTCGGACGTCCGATGACCGAAAATGCAAAAGCATGTTATGTCATAGCGGATTTTCAAGACGGCGGTTTTTCAATAGAACACAGATTTGTCGATTACGACAAAGAAGGTGCTGCAAAAGCTATGAGAACACGCCGTTTTGACGGCTGTGAAACACTTGCCGAAATGATTTTACACCCGACTCAAAGGCATGCTTAAATTTGCCCGTAAAGGTAATGGATTTTTCCCGAAACCGCTGTAATATGGTTTCGGAGGAAAACATTATGCCTGAATTTTCAACACCTTTTAACGGTAACCAAAACGACAGAAAACTAACGCACGAAGAACTTGTAAGAGCAATACGATTTAACATTGCATCCGAATTTGAAGCCATTCAGCTTTATGAACAACTGAAAGATTCAACCGACAACGAGGACGCAAAAAAACTTTTGACAGAAATCGCAGGCGATGAAAAAGTTCACGTCGGGAATTTCTTACATCTTCTTAAAATTCTTGAACCGTCCGAAAAAGACTTCTATACGCAAGGTTGGCACGAAGCAGAAGAAATTTTTAAAAAAAATTGAATTTAGACTATTGCATAATATTTTAAAAAGATATATAATATTTATATGAATAAATATTTGAAGTGTAGTTTAATTGCATTAGGTGTCTTGATTGTTTTGTTCGGTCTGTTCTCCGCACAAAGATGGTACGCCATAAAACAAGCCAATATTGAAGCGACAAATATCTGCGAAAACGATGAACTTATTTCAAAGCTCATTTTGGATAACATAAATCCGTTTTCAAAATTCAAATTTCTTAAAAAACGCAACACAGATTGTAAAGTTTTGTTAATATCCAATAAAGTTGATGCGCTGAATTTGCAAACGGGAAGTTTTTGTTCGGCACTTGATGCGTCCACAAATTCTGTTTCTATGTTGGTTTACGCCTACATAAACGACATGTATGATCGTCAAACAGCTTCAAAAGAACTGAAAATGATGTTAAACCTTATGCAGCCATACAATTATTGTAATGAATACCTTAATGATATGGTTGTTCTTATTAAACTTAAAAAACGTTACGGCCTGTAATTAAAGATTTACACGGTTTTTTATTTTATCTATCAGGGGGGGGAAAGTCTATGAATGCCGATAAGGAATTGGAAATTGACTCACAGAGAGAACTGTATATTGCGACTCTTACACATGATTTGAAAAATCCCGTTCAGGCACAGTTGATGAGTTTGAAAATGTTGAACGAAGGAGCGTTCGGAGAATTGAACACCGAGCAAAAAGAAATCGTTTCGATGATAACCGAGTCCGCAAATTATATGAATGAATTGCTTTACTCGATTTTAACGACTTATAAACTCGAAAACGGCATTATAAAATTGGAGAAAAAATACTTTTCGCCCGAAACTTTGATGTATAAATGTATTCGGGAAGTTAGAACACTGGCATTGAGCAGAGGAATAAAACTTATAACAAAATTTGATAAGCTGAAAACCGAAATATTCGCAGACGAAAATGAAATAAGACGTGTAATTTCAAACTTGATGAACAATGCACTGAATTATGCGTACAAAAATTCGATAATTACGCTTAGCATTGTTGATATCGGTAAAAATATCAGATTTGAGTTTGAAAATTCCAGCCCGATAATCCCCGAAAATATAAAAGAACAGATTTTTGAAAAATACGTGACCGGAGCGCAAAATTACAAAACTTTGGGTATCGGATTAGGTTTGTATTTTTCAAGAAAAGTGGCGGAAGCTCACAACGGCAGAATTTATTTGGAAGCCAAAGGAACGAAAAACAAATTTATTCTTGAACTTCCCGTTAACGACAAAACCTGCGCATCCGTGAATTGGTAGCTACCACTGCAAAGTTTTGTGTAAATTATCAATAATTTCCCTGTAATCACGTGTTACAGGTGTAGGTTTTGAGGTGGAAATTATTTCCGTAAAAATTTTGTAATTTTTGGGTTTATCGTTGTCGGCAATTAAAACATCTTTCCTTGCGGGAACTATAAGTCCGCTCTGCGTAAACTTTTCAATACTTTCTTCGGATGAAAGATAATCTATAAGTGCCATTGCCTCTTTTTTATGCTTTGATGATTTTGAAACAGCCCATCCCGATGCATCGGTTTGAACAATGCTTCCCTTGTCACCTTTCGGAAACGGAACAATATCCCAGTCAAATTGAGCTTCTTCCCTAAGTTTAGGAACCATCCAACGTCCCGAAAGATACATTCCTAAACGTTTTTGCAGAAACATTTGTGCCATTGTCGCACTGGCACTTTGAGATTTTAACGGGGCAACATGATATTTTTTTCTCAAATCGGCATAAAATTTCAACCCCTTTTGACTTTCGGGTTTGTCAATTTCATCGGGCAAAATACCTCCGCCTTCGCTCATCAAATAGGGCAGAAAAAACAGCGGATCTTCCTCAAAGCTTATCCCGAAAGTATTTTCATCAGTCAATTTTTGTGCGGTCTTCAAAAAATCTTCAAAAGTCCAGTCGGATGTCGGATAGGGAATACCTTTTTCGTCAAACATATCCTTGTTATAAAAAATTACGAGGTTTGAAATATCCCTCGGAACAGCATACAGCCTGCCTTCATAACTCAAAGCCTCAAGAGCCTGAGGATAAAACCCGTCTTTTACGGGAAGTTCTTCAAGCACATTAACATAAACAGGAAGGTACAAGTTATTTATAAAAATTACATCAGGTGCGGTATTTGAGGCAAAAAGCAGATGAATTTTCTGAAAATAATTCTGCGGAATGTGCATGAAATCAATTTTTATATCAGGATTTTTTGTTTCAAATTCTTTTAAAATCGGTTTTATTATATCAATTTCCGATTTTGAACCCCAGCTTGCAAATTGCACTACCGTGCGGTCGTCTTTTGCTGTGCAGCCGCACAAAAACACGCATATAAGCAAGCATAACCAAAATTTAAAGCTGTTTTTCACACTTCAACCTATAATTCTATTAATACGCCCATTTTTTCATCATCAACTTCGACGAGAGATTTGTAATCGCCTGCTTTTACCATATAGACATTTTCTTCGTCTTTTCTGACCTGCAGCGAGTCTGCCTTATCTGTCGGCAAGTTTTTGAGTACAAATATTTCATCGTTAACTTTTCCGACAAGAGAATTATGACCTTCTCTGTTTACAAGATAGAAACTTCTGTTTTGGTCGATATCAAAAGTTGATTTTACGGTCAAGCCTTCGATTTCGTCTGCGAAATATTCTTCCATTGACGACATAATGTAGTCGGAATTTACATCGCTGACTTTAAGATTTGCATCCTTCAAACTTCTCGGATTTGAGTGAAGTGCAGATTCACCGAGTTCAACATTTTCCTGTACCATAGCTGGCGTTTCTTTCGAGTATTTCTTGAAACGATTATTTCTGTCAGACATTCTCAAAGAAACTATCGGATTATCAAAGGCTGTAAACTTAATGGTTTTTTGAATAGCCTCCTCATCGACAAAGGATTTTTGCTGCTGCATTTCTTCGTTTTCCGCCGTAACCATACGTTCAAGCTGTTCACGTTTCGCCTGAATATTGTTTGCTTTAACAAACGCATAATTTTCAAGCGGTGTAGCGGTTTTTCCGAGATAGTGATTATAAAGTTCCTGCCATGACAGTTTGTTTTCGGAAGTTTGAACGACTTTTTCTTTGCGTCTTAACAAAGAAACAATTCCCGCAAGCAATACAAGCCCGATTAAGACTTTACCCGAAGGCAGAGCTTTCTTTGCGGTTTTTGCAATTTTTAACATAAGTGCTTTTATTGAAACCGATTTTTTCGTTGTTGAAGCTTGAGGTGCAGGCATTTCCGAGATGTCCTTAATCTCACTTGACACGGGTTCTTCGACTGCAGGAGAACTTTCAGGAATAATAGTTTCTATACTATCTGAAACTTCTTGTGTTTTCTGCATAAGAGTTTTTCCGATTTTTTCAGGTGTAATTTCCGTTAACTGAATTTTTGGTTTTTGTTTTGCGGTAGTTGTACTTTTGGCTATTTGAGAAACCTCTTGTGCCGATGCGGGAGCTTTGTCCGTCGTAACCTCCGTTTTCTGAGGTTTCGGGTTTTCGATTTTTCTTGAAATATTGTTCTTAATCAAATAAGCTTGTGCCATTAAAGTGTCATACTCCTGCATTTCAGGAGATGCAGGTAATCTTTTTGCCGTATGAGTCTTGATTTCAAGCGGTCTTGTAGTGATAAGAGTAATTTTTGTGTAACCTCCGCTTGTATCCTCGACGGTTTTAACGTCAACACCTCTTACAAGGTCATGAACGCTTGCAAGATTAGAGTTTTTGTAGCCCGAACTTTGAACTTTCGGAACTAAAATTACATACTTGTTGTCGGATTTTTTTCTGACCATTACGTTGTCAACATAAGACTCCGTCGTTACAAGCGTCAAATTAACCGAATCGTCAGACACTCTTTTTAAATCAAGCTGAACCAAGTTGTTTGATGCCATAACTTGAGGTGCTAAAAATCCCAATACTAATGCCGTTGTAATATATTTTTTCACTGCCATTTTCTACCACTTATTTTCACTACCTATATATATAATACCTGAGCATAAAAAAAATTGCCAATTTGTTAAAAAAAAGTCCTTTTTATGTTACAATTTATGAAGTAAAAATGCAAAAAAAACATTATCAAAACGGATTAGTTAACTTATGAAAAGCGGATTTACGGTAATAATAGGACGCCCTAACGTCGGCAAATCAACACTTTTAAACAAAATTCTCGGTCAGAAAATTGTCATAACGACAGACAAAGCACAAACGACAAGGAAAAGGATTAAGGGAATTTACACAAGCGACGAGGGTCAAATAGTGTTCATTGACACACCCGGTGTTCACAAACCGCTTAACAAACTTGGCGAATTTCTGCTTGATGAGGCGAAAATTGCCGTTCCCGATGCGGATTTGATAATATTTTTGGCAGACGGCTCAGAGCCTGCGGGAAAGGGCGATAAATGGATCGCTCAAAATATTTTGCAGACGGAAACGCCTGTGATTATTGTGTTAAATAAAGTTGACAGGGTAAAAAATCTTAACAAAATTGAAGAAAATCTTTTAACATATAAGATGTTGTTTGACAAGAACTACCCTGTTGTAAAGGTTTCAGCCAAAACGGGAAGAAATATTGACACTTTGATGAAAAATATTTACAAAAATCTTCCCCAGGGCGAGCCGATGTATCCTGAGGATGTCGTAACCGAAGAAAGTATGCGTGATATTTCCGAAGAAGTTATCAGGGAAAAGATTTTACTTAACACCTCTGATGAAATCCCGCATTCTGTAGCGGTTAAGATAGAAAGTTATATTGAAAGCGAAGAAATAGACAGGATTTATACGACAATTTATTGTGAAACAAAGAGTCAAAAGGGGATTTTGATAGGTAAAGGCGGGGGTTTGCTGAAAAAAATCGGAACGGAAGCCCGTCAAGAGCTTGAAAAAATTGTGGAAAAGAAGGTTTTTTTAGGCTTGGAAGTAAAAGTTGAAAAGGACTGGCGAAAAAAGCAAAGTGCATTGAAAAATTTCGGATACGAGCAGTAACCGGTACTCTATTTTTACTGAAAGGTGAGGTGGGGTCAATCTCCTCTCCCTAGCCCTCTCCCACAAGCGGCGAGGGGATTGACTATAGCCCTCTTTAACCCTCCTTGTTTTACAGAAAAAAAGTCGGATGGGAAAATGATTATCCCCACCGATTTACCCCAAAAATTACAAAAACCTACTTACTGATTAATCCTTTTGAAATAGCTGCTATTGCAGCAGCAGTTCGGTTTTTGACATTCAGTTTTTTATAAATTGACGTCAAATGTGCTTTAACTGTTCTTTCGGTTATAAATAAAACTTCCGCTATTTTTTTGTTCATATAACCAATGATAAAACTTCCAATTCTCGCTCTGTTATTTTTTTCATAGTTTTTTCTATCCTTTTCATTTGTACGATATCATAAAAACAAAAGAAAGTATCTTGTACTTTAGTACAATTTTTATTGCATAAATGCAAAAAATCATTAAAATTGTAACTTTTCACTTTTATTAGGGGGATTAAAAATTTTCATCCTTCCTCTTGCATTTTTTTAAAAATCAGGTATAATAAAAATGTAAAAAAATAGAAAGGGAAAAAATTATGAAAAAGAAGATTACAACAGCGTTTAGCACATCGGGGGGGGGGAGGATTCGCTCCTAGTAAGGGTTTTAGCGGTATCCTAGCTCCAAAAGACAAGAAATTATCAACAATTTTTCGGGTTGAGGAAGATAGCCTCTTGAAAGAACCCACTCAAACAAACCTTTTCAAAGAAGAAGGAAATAAATATATTCCTTTTCTCAAAAAAGGAATATTTGTATGGGGTAAAACTAAAAAAGCTGCATTCACCTTGGCGGAAATCTTAATCACCCTCGCCGTCATCGGTGTTGTTGCGGCGTTGACAATTCCGACATTGATTAACAAATATAATCAAACCGTTACGGAAACAAGATTGAAACAGTTTTACAGCTCAATGAATCAAGCTATTCAACTTTCGGAAATCGACAATGGAAGTAAAACTACTTGGGATTTTAACGAATATTGTCCGACCGGTTCTGAATACTCTGAAGAATGTTTAACAAAGAATTTTGAAAAATTTTTTAAACCGTATCTAAAATTCACTGATTATAAATATTCTTTGAAATTACCCATTTATGTCGGTACTGATTTAGCTGCGGCATTAATTGTATACTTTCAAAATGGTTCAGCAGTTGCATTTCAATATAAAACAAATGATTTGTGGTTTTTCCCTATAGCATCGAATTTGGAAAAGAAGGGAAAGCGTGATAAGGATTATTTCTTATTCGGATTTTATCCAAACGGTACATCCAGTGGTAATGTTTTTTGTAAAGCATATTATAAGGGCAAGGGAATGTTACCCTATGTATGGTCGGATTATGACGGAACAGAGGAAAATGCTCCGTGTTTAAGAAAAGTACAGCTCAACGGCTGGAAATTCCCTGATGAGTGCAATCCTTGGAAATAGGAGTTTTAACCCACCCCATCCCTCCCTTAAAAAGGGGTTTGTAAACTTTTCATTGCAATAATAAGGAATTTATGCTATACTAATAACGGAGGTAGGAAGTTATGGAAT
>CANQMP010000043.1 GCA_947624975.1 Candidatus Gastranaerophilales bacterium | reverse complement strand
CATAACTTCCCGTAACGCAGACGGCAGCATAATTGCTTAAATTTATTATAATTATAAAGTTCGAAGTATGGGTGAAACTTGTCTTTTCACCAATTCTATTTTTTCTCTTTACTCCTCAAACTCAAATAAATCCTTGACTTTTACCCCTAAATTATCAGCAATAATTTTTAATTTTGTAACAGTAATATCCGTTTTTGCCACTTCCACAAGACTGATCATTGCTCGTGAGATGCCATTGAGCCCTATGTCATCTTGAGTGAACCCGCGTTCTTCACGTAATTTTTTTATTCTTTTTCCTAATTTTTTGATATAGGGCTTGTCCATTTTTTAATTGTTAGCTATACTAGCAATATACACAACTAGTATCACTAGCATAAGAGGTTTTAATTTACTATCAAAAAAGAATTGGAGCAAATATGCAAAAAAGAAAAACAATTATGATAGACCTTGATGGGGTTTTGAACATGTATGATGGGAAATATGTTGAAAATAAGTTACCCGAACTTAGGCATGGTGCAAGGGAATTTGTGCAAAAACTAATGACTATGACTTAGTATTATTTACAACAAGAAACAACCTTTAGGCAACAAAATGGCTTATTAATAATAAAATGGATAAATATTTTAAAGACATAACAAGTGTTAAAATCCCTGCATACATATATCTTGACGACAGGGCAATCGGGTTTGACGGAAATTACGAAAAGACAATAGCAGAAATTGAAAAATTTCAGGTTTATTGGAAATAAAATGCTAATTGACGGGTGAAATGACAATTGTTTCACGCATCCTACAATTTTTTTTAAAGTGGTGCCGCAACTCACTCTGCCGAGCAAAACGATTGAGTATCGTTTTGCGAGAGGGTCGGTACGACATCCGAGTTAAGGTGTAAAGAGACACTTAGTTTGATTATTTGAATCACTTAGTTTTACAAAGCGAATTATTAAGCCGGAGGCGAAATCAATGAGCCTGTATGCGTCAGCTGATTATTTCGGCAAGATAATTTTAAATTTTTTATAATAATAAAAAACTGATAAATTAATTATCAGCCTTTATTTTAGAATTAAGATTTTATTTATAAACTTTTTCCAAGTTCATAGGCACGTTTTGGATAATCCGTATTATTAACCGAGCCTTCTGTCCAAACTCCTGAAGCTATAATTTGACCGCAATCCTGCCAACCTAAGTAATTTAAAAGTACTTCATAGTGGTTTTTAATCGGTTCGGCCTCACTCGCGGAAGTATCAGCATAAGTTAAAATAAGGGCTGATTTTTTAGGAGTGTGGATTTTGCCGTTAATTGAATAAAATCTATCTATTACTGCCTTTAATTGAGCGGATATTGAAAAATAATACATAGGTGTTGCAAAAACGACCATATCAGAATCAACAATGTTATCTTTTATAAAATTAAAATCGTCATTAAATACACAATCGCCATCCATACCGCATTTGTTGCAATCAACGCAAGGATGGACATTTTTAAAAGCCGAATCAAAACGAACAACATTATGACCGTTTTCCGTTGCACCTTTAATAAAATTGTCTGCTAAAGTATTTGAATTTCCGTTTTTTCTAGGGCTTCCTGTTATTACTAATATTTTCATTTTATTCTTTTTCCTCTCTGCTAAATTAAGCAATATCTGCCATATAATGGTTTTGAATACAGTCTAGTATTGTTTTGGCATAAGTTTCGTGCATATTATAAAATATATGAGAAGCTCCTTCAACTTCAATTACTTGGTTTTTATCTTCTTTATTTGTCCAAGCGTTTAATTGTTCCATAAATTTTTTGGGGCTTTTACCTGTAACCGAATCTTTTGAACCGATAATAAAACTACCTTTGGGTTTTATATTGTAAAGAGATTTAGTTTCACCAATTCCAGATAAAACAGGACAATTTTTAAGATTATCCGCATTATAAAATCCTAAAACACTTTTTGCTGTCATCGGAGTAAAACCGCCAAACAAAAAAGGAAGAATTTCATTTTCTCTATTTTCGCTAATGAACTTTTTAGCAAGATTACAGCATTCATTAATATTTGGCATAACGCTCCACCAGTGCATTATATCAATCGGGCAAGAAACTATAAAATATTTAACATAATCATCATTTGTTGTTCCAAGATAATTAATTATTTTATTTGAGCCAAGAGAATGTCCTGCTAAAATTATATCTTTATATCCTAAGTCCAGCGCATATTTTATATACGCTTCAACATCCTGATAAACCATATTAAAATCAACATTAAAAGTGCCTTTGTGACTCTGCTTTTTAATGGAGTGGTCGCTATAAGCAAAACAGGAAAACGAATCATGGGTATGAGCAATTATTGTTGCAATTCCTTTTTTGCTTAATAATTTTCCCGTTGAGTCTAAAAGATCGTTTTGAAAAACATTAGAGCAAATCCCTGTTACCATAATTAAAACAGTATCTTTTTTATCGGCTTCATATATTGCGCCCCGAAGCTCTAAACCTCTTTTTGTTATAACTTTTATTATATCCATAATTTAATCATTTTCCCCTTTAAAGTAATATTAGTTTTTTAATGTATTGTAAAACCGCCATCAACAGATATGCTTGCCCCATCAACAAAAGTTGAATAAGGACATAACAGCATTAATTTCTTCAGACTTACTTAGGAATATTTTTAACTTTTGATACCTCCCGATTTCTTAATAAAACTCTTCCGTCACATTTTATAACTGCATCTTCCATAATAATTTCACCGACAGAATCTGCTGTTATTGTACCTGATTTCGGGTTTTTAACCGATATAATATGCCCTTTAATATCAGCCTCGACATCTGAATATTCAAAAGACAAATCTGTATCTTGCATTTCACAATTAACAAGTTTTAAATTTTTACAATAACAAAGCGGTTGAGTTCCGATGATTTTGCAGTTGATAAAAGTTAAATTATCGCTAAACCAGCCTAAATACTCGCCCTTTACAACAGAATTTTCAACAATAATATTTTTGCTATGCCAAAAAGCGTCTTTTGTATCAAGATTAGAATTAGTGATATGCAAATTTTTCATATATTGAAAGGAATATTTGCCCAACATTTTTAAATTATTAATCTCAACATTTTTAGATTCAAAAAGAAAATACATAGAATCAATCTTTGAATTTGTTATATTTAATTCTTTGCACCTCCAGCCAAATTCAGGGGAATTAATCTCGCAATTATTAAGTGCAATATTTTTGCATTCTCTAAGGCATTTTATCCCAGTAATATTGCAATCTTCAATTACTCCGTTATCCGAATACCACAAAGGTGCTCTTGTAAGTTCATCCATGGAAGAATTTTTAAGAGAAAACTTTTTTGCATGCCACAGAGGATACCTCAAAGAAAACTTGCAGTTTTTAACATCAATTTTTCTGCATTCTTTTAAAACTGATTCACCGTCAGCTTCGCCTGCAAAAGTGCAGTTTAAGACTTCCGTATCAATAAGATTATACAAAGAACGTTCTTCATCAAAAGTTTGGTTAATTATTTGTTTTTTCATACTTGACCTCGGGGAGTGCTTGTATTGTTTTGTTTCAAATTGAAAATCAAGAAATCAAGACAGTCGATTTTCTTTTGATTTTCGTATAATGACTCTAAAAGTTGTTTTCTGTGTTTTTCAATAAGATTTAAGGCAGGTGCTTTTTCGCCTGTTTTAATAAGTGAAACAATGTTACCGGCTATCTTGAGGTCGCAGCCTGCATCTTTTAAATTTTGCAAAATATCATCATTATTCATATTCTTATTATTTACTATATTCTCTCAAATAGCAAATACTTATATTGTATAATCCGTTATGCTTGACAAGCATAGCAAAAACAAATATTATTAATTTATGGAAATCAGAGTTTTAAAATATTTTTTAGCGGTAGCAAGAGTAGGAACTATCACAGGTGCGGCGAATTATCTTCATTTAACGCAGCCTACACTATCAAGACAGTTGCAGGATTTAGAGAGGGAACTCGGGCAGACTCTTTTTATCAGAACGAATCATAATGTTACTTTGACGCCTGAAGGAATGATTTTAAGAAAACGTGCCGAAGAAATAGTTGAAATGGTTGAAAAAACCGAAAACGAATTTTTTTCACTTAAACACGAGGTCGCAGGCGAAATTTATATCGGAAGCGGTGAAACAGAGTCGATAAAAAGCGTTGCAAGTTTGATGAATGAAATAAGAAAAGACTATCAAAACATTATTTTTCACATGTATAGCGGAATACACGAGGACATAGTTGAAAAAATCGATAACGGACTTCTTGATTTTGGAATAGTAATGAAACCTGTGGATTTATCAAAGTATAATGTTATAAATTTGCCCGATAAAGATATTTGGGGAATTATTATGAGAAAAGATTCAGAGCTTGCGCATAAAGAATCTATAACTTTTGAAGATATGGAAAAAATTCCCTTGATTTTATCTCGAAAAGTATTCAGGAAACCAACACCTGACAATGAATTTTACAGATGGTTTAATGAAAAAAAAGACAGTTTAAATATCGCGGGAACTCATACACTTTTTTATAACGGTGCAATTATGGTTGAACAGGGTATGGGATATATGTTCAGTTTAAATAATCTTGCTAATACCTCTAAAGATTCAAACCTTTGTTTTCGCCCTTTAAAAACAAAAATGGAAGCAAGCTGGTGTTTAATTTGGAAAAAATATCAGGTTTTTTCGCCTGCCACGAAAATGTTCTTGGAAAAATTACAAGAGAAATTGTAAACTTTAGTATTCTTTCCCAACAGGGTTGAAATAATTCTTTAAATGTAATATGAAAATAGATACAATAAACACAAAATATGTAACGGCACAAAATCGGAAAAAGCGAGGTAATTATGGAAGAAATAAGAATTGATGTCAGAAATCAAGCGCCTGAGCGAATTGAAGAAGCAAGAAGAAGCTCTGATTTATGTTTTAGAATTAATCAAACAAACCCAACAACTCCTGAATGCAGGAAATTAATCGACGAACTTTTTAATCATACATTAGGAGAAAATACCGTTATTCATCCTCCGATTTTCACTATCTTAGCCGATAAAATTAAAATCGGCAAAAATGTCGTTATAATGAATAATTTTCAATGTATGTCAGCAGGCGGGCTCACCATTGAAGATAACACAATGATTTCTCTAAATTGCACAATCGCCACAAATAATCACGATATGTATGAAAGACATATTATTACCTGTAAACCTGTTCACTTCAAGAAAAATGTATGGATAGGAGTAAATGTAACAATTCTCCCCGGAGTTACAATAGGTGAAAACGCTGTTGTTGGTGCAGGTGCGGTTGTTACAAAAGATGTACCCGATAACGCCGTAGTTGTCGGCAACCCCGCAAGAGTAATAAAATATTTAGATAAGGAAAAGTTTAAACAAGAGTAAAATAAAATAACTAAAGAAAAATTGCAATTAAACAATAAAAAAGGAGTTTAATTTTGGATAAAATAAATTATTTACTTGAAAAATATGTAAAATCAATTAATGAGTGCGATTTAGAGCTTGCAAGAGAAATTTGGGATAGTGAAGGTAAAGTGTCTTTTATTCATCCAAATGGTTATGAACATTCTTTTGAAGAAGTAAAAGAACATTTTTATATAGGAACAATGCAAAGACTCTGCACTAAAAGAGATTTGCAAATAAAAAATATCAGCGCAAAATTTGATGAAAAAACTGCATTTTTAGAATTTTCTTGGGATTTTTTCGCTACATTAAGAGAAACCGCAGAACCAATCCACACAAAAGGCAGAGAAACTCAATATTTAGTTCTTAGAAATAATAAATGGAAAATAAGTAATATTCACTATTCGCAAGAACCAATTGTATAATTACTCTTTACAATTGTTAATTTGTCTTACTTTCAATATCCGTTGCTACGAGTTTAAAAATAACGGGGCGAAGTCCGTCGTTTTTATTTTAATCCTTTTTTCATTTTAGGAACTAAATAGCAAAAGCCGTATATCATCATGGAAGCTTGAGCCAAAATGCCGATGATTATGCTTATTATATTAATTTTTGCTGAAACTAAATTGTTTGATAAGAAATACCAAACAGTTTAAATTCCTATTAGTCTGTTAAACAGCACACTTACAACAAGTCCGGGGTTATATTTTCTGTTGAATTTAAAAAACATTACAACATGGGCTAACGCATTCAAACAAGAAAAATAAGCACACCATAAACCCCACTTTATACCAAAATAGTGGGCGAGTATTGCAGATAACGGCATTAAAAGATATATAAGAGGAATATTTATCCAAAGAGACCCTGCTTTGGTTAGAGGATAATCCCCTCTATCAGACCCCAATCATATTATGGTTAAAGTATTCTAAAAATCCGCCCGGCAGAATATATTCTTCAAATTCGTGAAACCAATACACAACGGTTTGCAACCATATAAGATAAAGAGGATAGCTATAATCTTTTACATATAAAAAGATAAAAATAAAACCGTATAAAGCCAAAAACGGCATTGCTTTCATCCAATTATCATACAACCATTTCAACATATCAAAATTATAATAATTATAAATAAAAAAGACAAGATTATTAAAATTTTGAAATTTGTTGTTATTTTTCCATAACTTAGTGTTACTTTTTTGCTAATTTTCAAAACGGACTTTTCCGAAAAAAGCAAACTACTCAATTAATAACAATAACACTACTCTTTCCAACTACAGCAAAAAATCCTTTAGCTGATTTGCTAAAGGATTTTATTTTGAAACTCTGGGGCGGAAGGATTCGAACCTCCGGATGCCTGGACCAAAACCAGGTGCCTTACCACTTGGCGACGCCCCATTATTAAATTGTCATTTGGATGAACCTTAACGCCAGATTTACTTTTAACCAAATTCGCCGAGGACGCGCCACCTTTCGCAAACTTTACCTTGTTTGTTGTGGCGATGCCCCTGTTAGACTCAATTTATATTATATAAAATCAATTTCTAATGTCAATCTATTTCTTTGAAAAAGTCATTTATGTCAATTCGCAATATTTTTGAAAGTTTATAAATTACCAATGTACTCGGAATGATAGTTCCTCTTTCCATTTTCCCAACGTAATTTATACTCATGCCCAGCAATTCCGCAAGTTTTTCCTGTGTATGATGTTTCCTTAACCGCTCTGCACGTATATTTGCACCTAATAAATATCCGAAATCTTTACTTTCCATATTTATTATTTTATAGTATTGACTTTACCCGATAAAGAGATTATAATAATTTTAATATTTACTATAATAAATATTTAGGTTATTATGATAATTAGGAGGTTGTATATGGACAGAAAAGGTTTTACTTTAGCAGAAGTTTTAATCACGCTTGCCGTTATTGGTGTTGTAGCGGCAATGACAATCCCGACACTTGTTTCCAAATACCATGAAAAACAGCGTATAACACAATTAAAAAAAGCATATTCAGTTTTAAATCAGGCATTTACAAGGGCAGTAGCGGATTACGGTACTCCTGATAACTGGGGTTTAACTATTACCAATACAGAGGAGAAAGATGAGGAAGGCAATGCAATCTATGATAGAACCGGTCAAGTAAAAGTCGGGAAAATATTAGCAGAATATATCAATTGCAAACCATTAAAGAAAGGTTCCGTTCTAGCTGACCATGGATATTCCCTTGACGGCAGATTAATTCCCAATCAGTCACCTTGGAAAATTGATACTGATGAACTCGGGTATCAATTAAGCGACAGTACGCAATTTGCGCCAGGCTGGATGAATAGTCTTTCTTGCGACCCTGTTTGCGGAGGTATGTGGATAATTCTTCCCGGTGGAAAATCAAAGAAATTAGGAGTGGATATGTTTTTGTTTTATCTTACTAAAAAAGGAATAGTTCCGTACGATAATTCAGATTTTGAAAAATTTTGTGACAGGGATGGAATTAAAGTTAACAGCGATATGCAAGGGAGGGGTTGCGCAGGCTGGGTAATTTATAATGAAAACATGGATTACCTGCATTGTGATGACCTGTCTTGGGATGGCAAACACAAATGTGATTAAATAAATTCCCTCTCCCCGTCGAATTGACCTTCGTGCGGGCAAGGGAGCAGTTGTTTGAGCGTAAGCGAACTACAAATGCGGGTGAGGGGTAGTTCCCTCCACTGATGGGGAAGGGGTTAGGATGGGGTGGGTTAATTCCCTCTCCCCTTGCGGGAGAGGGTTAGGGTGAGGGGTCAGATTTTATTAAGAATTTTTAAAATATTATAAAAAATTTCCATTACCCCCCTTGCATTTTTTTGAAAATAGTTTATAATGAGAATGTATAGAAAAACGAAAGGAAAAAAGTTATGAAAAAGATGATTATCAGTGCGTTAAACCCATCGGGGGGGGTATTTCTCTCCTAGCGCAGGTTTCGAGGGTATTATAGCCTCAAAACCCAAGAATTACGCGTTTACCCTTGCAGAGGTTCTCATTACCCTCACTATTATCGGTGTTGTTGCGGCATTAATGTTACCGCCGTTGATTACAAATATTAACGAAAGGGTTTACAACGCACGAGAACAAAACATTATTCAAAAAGTCACTCAAGCTATGAATCAAATGAAGGCTTTGGGACTTTTGAGTCAGAATTATGCAAGCACAGATGATTTTGTTGATGAATTGACAAAACACTTAAAAGTTTCAAAAATTTGTAAAAAAGGAAAAATTGGTGAATGCTGGCCGACCAAAACGGTTGCAACTGCAGATGACCCTGGATTTGATGTAAATTCGGTAAAAACCAGTAAGAATTTATCAATGGACTATGATGAAGAAACAGATGCGGTTGGTTTGGTTTTATCAGACGGTGCACATATCGTCTTAACTTATAACACGCACGCAAAACCGATATTGGAAACAGACGCGACAATGCCTTTTGGCGATTCAACAAATTCAACACAATCAATCGCTTTTGTGATGGATGTCAATGGTGGTCGTGGTCCTAATACAGAAAATGCGACAAAAGATATTCGAGGTTTCAGAGGTGCGAAATTCGCTAAAGGTTCAAATTGTACGGGAACAGAATTTGAGATGGGCGGTACTACAGTTTGCTATTTAGGCAAAACTTATGACACAATAAATTGCACAAGCAGTAACAGCAGTTCGCCTGATTACAAGTACTGTAAACCAACCCCGTCGGGTAAATCAACTGATTATTGGGCTGGAGCAAAGAAAGCATGTGAAGATATGGGCATGCAATTACCATCTGCAAGCGTTCTAAGTAACTTATATAGCTACAAAGATGATGCTAAATCTGCTGGTGTTACTCTTAGCGACTGGTTTTGGTCATCTTCTGAGGTCAGCACCTACGGCTACGCGTACGGAAGCGACTTCTATGATGGTCGTGATTACTCCTACTCCAAGGGTGGCTACGACAACACCGACCGCGAGTCCAGCAACTATTATGGGCATGGTCTAGTGTTGTGTGTAGGTAGCTAATCTGATAATGTGGTTGTTTGCATAGAGTAAAAAATTCTTTCCAATTCCTTTCTGGAAAATACAGCCCGACGGCGGATTCTCCGCCGTCGGTGCTTTTTTTAACCCACCCCATCCCTCCATTATAAATTGAGTAGAAAAAGTGAAAGGTGAAAGGTGAAAAGTTCGTATCGGCACTTCGTGCTAATAATAGGCTGGATTGCTTCGCATACGCTCGCAATGACGGTTTACCCCTCATCTTGCCATCTCCCGCAGAGGTCGAGGGAATTGATTACACCTTACTTTATTTTTGTAATAAAAGAAGAAATCTTTGCTTTCAGCAAAAAAATCGGATGGGAAAATGATTATTTTCCCCATCCGATTAGTTCAAAGAATAGAAAATTCTAATTGCTAATTTGTTCTTTTGAAGTAACTGCCATTACCGCCGCAGTTCGGTTTTTGACATTCAATTTTTTAAAAATTGATGACATATGCGCCTTAACTGTTCTTTCGGTAATGAATAATTTTTCAGCAATTTCTTTGTTGCTGCAACCCTTTGCTGCAACCGTCAATACAGCTGTTTCTCTTGCCGATAAGTTGTACATGTAATCACCTCCTTTCATCTTAAAAATATCATATTGATTTTCGGGAGATTTCCTTGCCTGCCAAACTGTAGAAAATAAATGTAAACAAATTGTAAAATTATGTTCAAGATCAAAAAATTTTGAAATAATAATGTTAGGCTGGTTAGTACAAATATATTTTTAATTAGAACTCAACAGAAAGGAGATGTTATGAAACAAGAAAAAATTTCAAATGAGGCACCGTAAGAAGTTTTATTAATTCCAACGCCGAGAAAAATAAGAATAAATTGGACAGAATCTCAAAGTGCTTACGGGCTTTTTGATACCAAAACCGGAACTCAAGTCAAAGACTTTGTAAAAGGAAACGGCGAACAAATAGAATTTAACGACTTAAGTCCAAGCATGCACTATGATGTTGGCGTTATTCAAAACATGGGAGATGATAAACCACAATTTACGATTATGTGGAGTGAAGCAATGCGTGATGTTACTGATGATATATTGAAAAATTCTAATGATTTGCCTATAAAATATCCGCAAATCTATAAAGTAATATTTAAAGACGACAATTCAAATGGTGTTTATGATTTGGTGGATGACAATGGCGAAACAGTCGGTCAGGTCGCACAGTTATCACAGGGAGATAAACCTAAATTTTGTATGATTCATTCTATGAGAATGAAAGATGATACGATAGAATAAACATTTTGACTATAGGTCGGGTTAAAAACCCCGACCTGATACTTAAAGTTTATACGGATAATCGTCTTTGAACTCCCAATTATCATATATCAATATCCCGCTGCAATATGCACCGTTCTCCTTACATTGCTGTAAAAGTTTTGCCCTCGAAATTGAACCCGATTGCATAATCTTTGATCTTTCTACGAGAGGAACAAAAGGTTGAGAATCATTAAAACCGTAATAACTGATATTTGATTGGTCGTGACATATCAAGAAACGAAACATATCTCTGCCTTGAAAATTCGGCTCTTTTTCTCCGTTTATATCATAGATAAAGTCAGTACACCAGCCGTTGCTTATATAAATACTTGTACCGTCATGCAAATAAACTGCTACTGTTCTACCGTTCTTATTATCATCAATACTTGATTTACCTGTATAATCAATTTTTGCGATTTTCAAATAAGGCTTAATATATGTATCAAAATATGTTATAACAGCTGCTAAATCCTTTTGCTTAGCGGCATTATTGGCATCTTCATCATCACTGTTTTCTACTTTGTCGTATTTAATTGGTTCTTTTACCCATGATTTTACAGGTCCGTTGTCTATTTCAGATAATTTAATCGCCTGTTCCATTGTGCTGTAGAACTTTTTCAGTCTTGTGGTCGCAACCTGTTTTTTGTAACTTTGGATTAATGTCGGAATTGTCAATGCCGCGACGACACCGATAACAGCTAGGGTGATGAGAACTTCCGCTAAAGTAAATGCAGAATGTTCTGCAAAAAATCTTTTTGATTTGATTTTTTTTTGCATAATTCTTTCTCCCATTAATAAATCTTAACCTATTAAATTAATACATTTAGTATTACACTTATTTGTTCAAATGTCAACATAATATGTAATTAATTTATTAAATATTCAATTAATTCATATAATTTTAAATGGAGTTAATATATGCCGATAATGAACGAATTAAAAAAAGTGCTTTTAGATGTTAACATAAGCTTAACAGAACTTGCACAAGCACTGGGCAAAAGGTTAAACAAACCTTATTCCATGCAAAATTTGTCAAATAAATTACGCAATGAAACTATTACACACCGAGAAATGCTTATTATTGCAGATATTTTAGGCTATGATTTAAAATTTGTTATTCGGAAAGAAAACAAATAGCTGATAAGTATACATCAACGTTTTAATCCCCATTCCTTTGTGATGGTGGGTTTCTTTTCTAATAAACAAGGGCTATGGGGAAATCTTTTAAAAAAAACAGGCGGGATAAAGATTATTTTCCCGCCGACTATATCTCCAAAAAAATCTATTTTCTGATTAATCCTTCTGA
>CANQMP010000042.1 GCA_947624975.1 Candidatus Gastranaerophilales bacterium | reverse complement strand
ACATTCCATAACTTCCTACCTCCGTTATTAGTATAGCATAAATTCCTTATTATTGCAATGAAAAGTTTACAAACCCCGCAGGGGGAGAGGGGACTAGCTGAGGCATTCGCTCGTAATGACAGTCTGCACCCACACTATCAGGAGTTTCTAAATTCGCAAAGCTTAGCCTGCTCCAACGTTAACAATTTGCGTTTAATCTCCAAACCGCCGGCATAACCGGTTAATCCGCCGTCCGCACCGATTACCCTGTGACACGGAACTATTATCGGTATCGGATTTTTGTTATTCGCCATGCCAACGGCACGAAAAGCCCTCGGACAGTCAACCGCAAATGCTATATCCTTATACGTTCGCACCTCACCGTAAGGAATTTTTTGCAGAGCATGCCAGACTTTTTTCTGAAACTCAGTCCCAACCAGCCTTATCGGTATATCAAAAATTTTTCTTCTCCCCGAAAAATACTCATCAAGCTCCCTCGCCGTCATTTCGGAAATCTTTGTAGCAGGAGCCGGCTTTTCGGTAAAAGAAATTTCCAAAAGCGACGTTGTATCGGCTATTATCCAGAGTTTTCCGAGCGGAGAATTGTATTCCATTTTTAAGATTCCCTGAGGTGTTTTACATGCCTGTAAACATAAATTACACCCAAAACAGCGAATATTAATACTATTGCTATATCAAATTTATGCCAGAGATGTTTGAAAGCATCCATATTTTGCCCCATCTTTACACCCGCATAAACCAATACATAACTCCAAATCAGCGAGCCTAAAAACGTTAACGTGAAAAATACCCGCTTTTTTGCACGCAAAATTCCCGCAGGAAGCGATATGAAAGTCCTTACAACAGGAAGCATTCTGCATAAGAAAAACGCCAAATCACCGTATTTTTCAACCCATTTGTCCGCCTCCTGCAAGTCTTTGTGAGAAACAAGGAAATATTTTCCGTATTTTTCAACAAATTTTCTTCCGCCGAAATAACCCAAATAATAAGAGGGAATTGAACCTAACACACACCCCAAAGCCCCGGCAATAGCCGCAACATGAAAATTCATACCGCCTTTACTTACAATATAACCTGCAAACGGTAATACAGCTTCACTCGGAAGCGGGATGTTACAAGATTCTATCGCCATTAAAAGGCTTATTCCAAAAGGTCCTAAAGCATTGATTATATGTTCGATAAAATTCACAAGATATACAATTATTGAATTAATAAATTCCATTTCAGCTCCTACAACCAATCATAATCCGGTATCTTAAAAGGCTCGTTATTCGCATCCTTATTGACAAATTTCAGGTAATATTTCATCGCATTATCTTTTGCGGAATTATAAAACTTATCGTCAATAAATTTTTTGTGCAAATCAGTTCTTTCACCGCTGTAATGCCCCAAAACATTCGCATAAGTTTCTATAATCGCCTTGTCATGCCCGCCGCCGTAAGCTTTTGTTTTAGCATCAGTGCCGGAAGGTCTTATTTCAATGTATTTATCCTCAAATTCAAAATAAGTTCCATCACCGACAAATTTCACGGATTTGAGATTATCAAAAACAAGACTTCTGAAATTGAAATTAAGCACGGTTTTAACATCTTCAATAGTCATTTTGCCTTCCTTGACTGCCATTGCCATTGTCAGGTAGAATAAATCGTTTTTGGAACGCTGTTCCTCGCCCGCTTTTTTGTCCGCTTTCAGCTTGTTAATATCGGGTTCGGACTCGTTATAGTAAGCAATATCGACCCTTGTATCAAACCTTCCGATAATTTTGTTTTCTTCAAAAACTTCTTCAAGGTAGTCACAAAGCGTTATTCCTTTTTTATTAAGTTCGGAAATCAAAGCGGATGCGACGATTATGGCTTCTGTCGCACTCTTTTCACGCATTGCAACGGCACATCTGCCCGCAAAAGATTTAATCAAATCTTCCGTTCCCATAATCATTCCGCCCGATTCTTCTCCCGCAAATAAAAGACGCGGGTCTTTGCCGAGATTTATCGAATTGCCGAAAACATCGTCTATAACAACGTCTTTATCGGGAGATGTTTTGATTTTCAATTCGACTTTCTTCATTATGTTTGCGATTTCTTTAAATCCGACAGGAACGTTAACGACCTTCAAACCTTGTTTTTCAGCCCACTCATCCCAGGAAACAGCCGATGCCGTGGTTTTTATTATAAATCTCGGATGATTTGCCCAAAGTTTTTGTGCTTTAAGCTGTCTTGCCCTAAAGTCCATAAGCATTAAAAACGCTTGATTTGCGGTAAAAACGGTAAGTACGGAGTCTTTATCAAGCTTTACATAGTCTATGCCGAGTTTTTCAAGTTTGGGAATTGCCTGAACGCTTTCTTTCTGCGTAATAGTCAGCCTGTCATGGTCGGGGTCGGTTATCAAAACAACCGTTCCAACGGGATATTTTTTAAGTTTTTCGTCATAATGCATCGTATCAATTACCGGAAAGAATTTTTCTCCCGTGGGTTTTGAGGCAATAACCGTTGCATCGACCGAATAATCATAAAAAGCTTTTTCACCTTTCGGGGTGTAATCATACTTGCCTATACCGTTGAAAAACGGATCTTCATCGGTGTTGAACCAGTCGTATTTATCCGATATTTTAAGTTTTTTCAAAACCCTGTCCAGTGTACGGTATGCGGAACCGCCGACATTTTCTATAACAATTTTGTTTTTAAATTCGTTAATCAGTTCGGTATTTTTGGCATTCGCAACCCCGGATTTAAGGTAATCAACGTACAAATCAACTCCGTCATCGTATTTTGAAAGCGTTTTATCGTCAATAAACTCATCATCGGCTTTTGAAAATTTAATTCTGTACTGTCCCGCTTTTTCCACGATTTTAAAAATTTCCTTGATTTTATCGACAAATTCCATGGATTCTTCGGGAAGATACTGACTGCCTTGCGAATTCAAATCTTTTGTTGCGTTTTTAACCGAAATACCGTGGCTTGAAGTTATGTATTCACCACCGAGCAAGTCAAGCTTGAAAGCCAAAAATGATGCAAGCCAAATGGGAATTGTTTTCTTACCTTTAGGTAAAAGTGTTCTTATACCTTGTGCCGCCTGAATTCTTGTTATGGCATCAAGATAAAGCTCCGAGTTATAACGAACTTCTCTGCCGGCGATTTTTACTATACCTTTGTATTTTTCGTTAGCGACAAGAGATTTTGCCAGAGTCGCAAGAACTACGCCAATAAGATTTATGGGAAACCTTGTATCCTGCGGATAGAGAATGTTTTGCGGACCTCTGATACCGGCTGTGGAAACTTTTGCCTCTTTTTCGTAATTTGCAAGCCACTCTTTCAAGTTCAACCCTTCGGGATTTTTCTTTTCATCGTAAGGTTCAAGATGCTCTTTCTTCAAGATAAACGAAAACTCTTTCTCGTTTGAAAGGTCGATAAGATTAAGTTTCTTGATGTTTTCGGGCGTTTTTTCAGACACGCTCTCAAAAAGTTCATTTTCCAAATCAGATTTTGACGACTTCATATTTCCCTCCCCATTTTTTATTAATATATACGAAAAACTTGTATTGTGCAAATTTTACATATATAATAACATTACAGGAGAAACAAATGATTTGGGATAAAGATAAAAATTACGCAGCACGAAAAGCAGGACAGTATAACCTGTGGAGAGCGATATTCCAGTTTATTATATGCAAAATATTTTACAAAATAAGGTTAAAACTCGTTTACCGCATAAAAGTCGAAGGACTTGAAAATGTTCCGAAAGGAAATGATTACATAGTTTGTGCAAACCACTTATCAACGCTTGATCCGCCCATGCTTGCATCGATTTTACCGCGTCCGATATCTTTTATGGCAAAACAGGAATTGTTCGACATCCCTTTTTTGAGATGGTGGATCGACTGGCTCGGGTCTTTTGCCGTAAACCGTGACAGTTTATCACCCTCAACGGTTAAAACTGTTATGGAAATCAAAAAAAGTAACTGGGTTTTCGGAATTTTTCCGCAGGGAACACGCGGTGAATTCGGCACAATTACGGGAGTTACAAAGACTTTTGCAGGCTTTGCGAAGATAACAAAGTGCTCGGTTTTGCCTATAGGAATTACCGGTACGCAAGAGGCAAGACACCTGCCTTTTACGGGAAATATAAAGGTTAAAATAGGTAAACCTATTCCGTACGACAATAACCCTGATGTCGTCGTGGAAAAATGGATAGAAGAAATACAAAAACTTACGGGATTTAAGTACATAAAAGAAGATTTAGGAGTTGAGAATGGCAAGTAAGGAAAGAAATTACAACCGAAGGTATCCGCAAGAATACAACATCTTCAGAACCCTGTTTTATTACAGTTTTCTCTACATCGTTGTTGTTCCGTTTATGAAGATATTCTATGACTATAAAATTACGGGGCGTGAAAATCTTCCGACAAAAGCAAAAAGCGGAAAATTTATTTACACCGCAAACCATGTTTCACACTTTGACCCTCCGATGGTCACAATGGCATGCAACCGTCCGATCGCTTATATGGCTAAAAAAGAACTTTTTCAAAAGGGCGATAAGTTTGAATGGCTTGTAAAAAGACTCGGAGCATTCGCCGTCGACAGAACCAAACCCGAAATAGCCACATTCAAAACAGTTAAAGACATTCTATCCACAAGCTGGTCACTCGGAGTTTTTCCCCAAGGCGGGATAAGACCTTACGGGTCTGAATTAAGCGACCTGAAAAAAGGGTTTATTGTAATCGCAAAGAACGCTAAAGCTGACATCGTTCCTGTTGCTATCGCAGACTTTAACGGCTATCCGAAATTAAAACCGTTCACAAGAAGAACAGTTCATCTGCATGTGGGAAAACCGATTTCTTACAAACTGTCTGATGACGAAATCGTTCGTGAATGGTGCAGACAAATTACGGAATACGCAGATTATAAAAACAGCCTGAATGAAGCTTAGTTGTAAATTTTTCTCGTTAAATCGGCTTTTCTTATTCTGATGTTTTCCGGAGTGATTTCTACAAGTTCATCATCGGATATGTATTCCATGCACTCCTCAAGCGACATTTCTTTGTGTGCCTGCAAAGTTACCATAACATCCGCCGTTGCACTTCTCATGTTTGTTAATCTTTTTGTTTTGCAGATGTTTACGACGATATCTTGCGGTTTATTGCATTCTCCGATAATCATACCGCGATAAACTTTCGTTTTCGGCGTTACAAAGAATACGCCCCTGTCCTCGTACTGAGCCAAAGCATAAGGAATTGCCTCACCCTGCTCGTGTGCGATAATTGAACCGTTTCTCTGACGTGATATATCGCCCGCATAAGGTCTGTATTCAAGGAAAGTGTGATACATTATGCCTTCTCCGCGGGTCATTCTGATAAATTCGCTTCTGAAGCCGATTAAACCTCTTGCAGGAATATGAAAAGTCATATTTGTTCTGCCTTTGGCACTTTGCATCTCTTTCATTTCGGCTTTACGGTTGGATAATCTGTCTATACAGCTTCCTGCACAAGCTTCGGGAACGTCAACAATCAAATTTTCATAAGGTTCACAATGCTCGCCGTTAATATTTTTATAAATAACCTCAGGCTTTGATACCTGAAATTCGTAGCCTTCACGACGCATCGTTTCAATTAAAATCCCCAAATGAAGCTCGCCTCTGCCCGACACTCTGAATACATCCGTACTGTCGGTTTCTTCAACACGTAAACTTACATTTTTTTCAAGTTCGTCAAAAAGTCTTTTCCTAAGCTGTCTTGATGTAACAAATTTTCCCTCGGTACCCGCAAAAGGACTGTCATTTACGGAAAAATTCATCTGTAAGGTCGGTTCATCAACTTTTATCAGCGGTAATGGTTGAGGATTATCCAATGCACAAATGCTCTCACCGATTTGAATATCCGAAAAACCTGCAATTCCGACAATATCACCTGCAAAAGCTTCTTCTATCTCAATTCTGCCAAGGTCATGAAATCCGAAAAGTTTTGTAATTTTTCCTCTTTCCTGCGACTCGTCTGCATGAACAACACAAACATGCTCCTGAGATTTAACGGAACCGTTCTCAATTCTTCCGATAACAATTCTTCCCACATATTCATTGTAGTCAAGCGTCGTTGCACGGAACTGAAAAGGCTTAGAACTGTTACACGACGGAGCTTTAATGTTTTCCAAAATACAATCCAACAGCGGAATCATATCTTTTTTCTCGTCGTCCAAATCTTTTATCGCAAATCCGTTCAAACTGCTTGAAAAAATAAACGGAAAATCGATTAAATCTTCTCTGTCAGTGAGTTCGGTAAACAAATCGAAAACTTTATCAAGAGCCGTCAAAGGTTCAGCAGCGGGCTTGTCTATTTTATTTATAACAACAATAATTTTCAGACCCAATTCCAGAGCTTTAGATAGTACAAACCTTGTTTGAGGCATAGGACCTTCCGCCGCATCAACGATTAGCAAAGCACCGTCAACCATACCCAAAACACGTTCGACTTCGCCGCCAAAATCCGCGTGTCCCGGAGTATCAACGACATTAATTTTCGTACCTTTATAATCGATCGAGATATTTTTGGAAAGAATTGTAATTCCTCTTTCTCTTTCCAAATCGTTACTGTCGAGAACCCTTTCCTGCACATGCTGATTAGCTCTGAAAGCACCCGCCTGTTTAAGCAAACAGTCCACAAGCGTTGTTTTGCCGTGGTCAACGTGAGCAATTATTGCAATATTTCTTATATTTTCGTTATTCATACATACCTTTCAAGTGTAAACTTAACACTTATATCTTATAATAAGAATATTTATTTTTCAAGGCATATATTCAATTTATTTTTTAATACAGTATTAATATCCTTTTTTAAACTACGGTATTTAAGGTATTTCTCGTGATATTTTGCCTTTGCATTACCGAAAGTTATATTTTTAAGCATTCTATAAAAATTATATTTACCATAAATTTTGTTTTTATTTAATATCAAATACAAAATTCTGTACATTTCGTTTTGTACATAAGAAAACATATAATAATCCGGATTTTTCGAGTCATCTTTAGGCAAATCCAGACATCTTTTTAGCCATTTTAATGAAAATTCCCTGTCATTTTCTATAATTTGCCTTATATATTCCCAATCGGTTTTACTGTTTAAAGCATTAAGAATTTGTTCTTCGCTTTCAAAAGTATAGACAAATTTCTCATTTATATGAAAAAGTTTTTCAAGGGTGCGAAAACGACTTATTCCCCTGCTTTCATTGTATATGCCGACAAATTTTTTGTTAAATATAATAGAAAAACAACTTCCATGAAATGAATCCGTAACTGCAAATTCACAATTTTTAATTAAAGCCACAAAATCTTGCGGAGTATAGTTTTTCTTATTAACATCGATATTGATAACTTTAAGTTGATAATGATTTGCAAGAAAAGATATTATTTTTTCTTTATCTTTATTGGTATCAAGAATATAAGTTAAAATATAATTTTCGTTTTTTTTATTATATTTTGAATCCTGTGCAAGTTTTTCCCATAACTGTTTATCT
Source organism: Candidatus Gastranaerophilales bacterium (assembly GCA_947624975.1). GTDB lineage: Bacteria > Cyanobacteriota > Vampirovibrionia > Gastranaerophilales > Gastranaerophilaceae > Stercorousia. The sequence goes on along the minus strand of CANQMP010000042.1, from coordinate 5,062 downwards.
ACAACGAAAACAGGCTCCAAAACTTTTACGGCATCAACAGATAATTCGTTTTTACAAATATCTACACCTCCATATTCTCTGGTTGAAATATAATCAAACCTGCTTAAATAATATTTAACGCCGTTCAATCTGTGATTTTTCTTGCATTTTGATAAATCATTCACACCAAAACTTGCAGCATATGCAATTTTCTTCTTATCAGGAGTTATGGAATTTAAGAAAAGCGAATTATGGAATTGTCCTGTTGTAGTCCACATTATCGGATTCCATATCTGATCAGAGCCGACTATAAAATTATCGAAATTATTGTTTAAATAGTTAGCATCATCGGATTGTGCAAGAGCTATGTATTTGTTTATAAATTTTCTAAATTCGGATATGACATTAGATTTTGTATAATTATGATAAGGAATGTATCCCAGGCTCTTAACTATTTCCTGCATAGCATAACCGAGCAATACGGCTCCGTAATTTTCAGAAAAGTAAAGATTACTTATTAATACCTTTTTATCGGTATATTTTTCAAAACATTTTATAACGGAATTTTGCAGGGCATCTTTTATAAATTCTTCTCTGTAAAGCGGTCTGTAAGAAGAATGAATTCCGTTGATGCCGAAAGCTTTTAGCGGTACTTTCTCAAGAATTTTAAAATTACTTTTAACTTTTTGTAAAATTTCATTACCCTTTAAGCTGTTAACGAGTAAAATTGAGACTCCTTTGTTGTCAATATCGAATTTTTTAGTATCAGCTCCCCAAAAATCCGCACCTGTTATATCTCCTACACGTGGCAGTCTTGCATAATTACATTTATAGCAAGATTTTCTTGAAAAATATCCGTTTACAAACAAGGGTACATACCCGTTATTATAAATAATTTCTCCATCTTTTTTCTTTATGGTAAATTCTGAACCTTTCCATCCTTTTCTTGATTTATCCCTAAAATCTATTGATTTAATTTCGTCAATACCATATTCTTTTAAAAGATTTTCGTAAACTTTTGGTGATGGAGCGCTATGACAATATAAATCGATAGTAAACAGATTAGTATATTCTTTATTACCCAGATACTTATACAAACCTGCGACCTGACATGGAACACCGCTAAAAAATACCGATTTACCTTCATTTAAAAGCATTTTAATTTCTTTATAGCATTTTCCGATTTTACTTTGAACATACTTTGAGCGTTTAAGCTTGTCTAAATCTTTTTTATCATTAATAATTATATGTCTGACCTGCCAGTTTTCATCGAAAGTAGCACCACAAACATAACCTCCATTTTCTAAAAAATAGTTAGCAAAAACGGTAAAAACTCCGCCTGAAGTAGAGAATTTCCTTACGCTGTCATTTGCAGCAGCACAATACCCTTGTGGGATATGTCTTGGGGGGGGGGCAAAACGCAAGCAGTATGGCACTTTCCACAGTCTATGCATTTTAAATTATCAATTTCAGGATAATCAAATCCTTCAATATCAGTTTTAACAGTTATAGCATCTACAGGGCAAACATTCATACATGCCATGCATCCCGTACAATTTTCTCTTTCCACCAGACTAATATTCTTCTCCATAGTCACAACATACTATAAAAAATATTTTTTTGCAAGATCAAGTAATATAACACGTTCAATTAGATTTTACTGCCATTTTTTTGAGTGTAAATTGCCGTGTTGAATGGGAACGGAAAAATTTGTTATAAGTATTATTCTGCAAAAAAAAGTTGCCATCAAAAAGATAGGCAACATTAAATAAACACGAGGATATTAAGAGAGAGAGTATAAAATAAGAACTTTTCTTAACCCTTTATCCTTACTGTTGAAGAATTTTGGATTATATATCCGATTATTAAATTTTTCCCTGAAATTGATATTTCCCTTACATATATATAAAGTATTTTTTTATCTCAAAATTTCCTGTTTTATGATATTTGTTAAAATATTGTTACAAATAAATTAAAATTGTCATAATAACGAAAAAATGCTAGAATAAAAAAAGGGAGAGAATTATGAGCGAATTTGATATAAATGAATTTTTAAAAAAAGCGGCAGCATCGGGAGCTTCTGACGTACATTTGCGTGTCGGTGAGCATCCCGTAATAAGACTTAACGGAAAAATCGTCAAGGTTAACATGCCCGTAATAACTGATGAAGATATAAAAACGGCATGCCGAATAATGGCGCCCGAGCATGTAAAAGAAAAACTCGATTCATTTTTTGACATTGACTTTGCATACGAGGTTCAGGGTTGTTCGCGTTTCAGGGTTAATTTAAGCCGTCAGCTCGGTAAGGCAGCACTTGTTATAAGAACTATTCCTTATAACATCCGAAAATTTGACGAATTAAAACTTCCGCCCGCTATCGAGCAGTTTGCGACATTAAATAACGGAATTGTACTGGTTACAGGCCCGACAGGTTCGGGAAAATCAACGACTATCGCATCTTTGATCGACTATATAAACATAAATTACCCGAAACACATCATAACGGTTGAAGATCCCGTCGAATTCGTGTTTACAAACAAAAAATCAGTTGTTTCACAGCGTCAAATAAAAGTTGATACGCATAACTTTCCCGATGGGGTTAAATACGCACTCCGCCAAGACCCTGACGTAATATTTATCGGTGAAATCAGGGACAGAGAAACGATTTCATCGGCATTAAAGGCGGCTGAAACGGGACACCTGGTTTTTGCCACAATTCACACGATAGACGCAATTCAGACGGTTAACAGAATTATAAACATGTATGAGCCGTCAGACAGGGAATTTGTCCGTTCACAGCTTGCACAAGTATTGCGGGGCACGGTTTCGCAAAAACTTATTCCCATAAAAGACGGAAGCGGAAGGCGTCCGGCATGCGAACTTCTCGTCGTAACCCCTACGGTTAAAGATTTTATTATTAAAGATAAATTGGATGAAATTTACGATTTGGTTAAAAAAGGATCTTTCAACAACATGATAACAATGAATTCTTCTCTATACAGACTTGTTGAAGAAGGTGCAATTACGCAGGAAACGGCACTGGAACATTCCGATAACAAAAATGAACTTCAACAAATGTTCAGAGGGGTATTTTACGGGGTCGGTGCGATTAATGAATAATTTTGTAACTGATGCGATAAATTTAAAATCGTACAACCTTAGCGAGGCTGACAAAATTATTGTTATGTACTCACGTGACAAAGGGCTTATACGCGGGGTAGCCAAAGGCGTAAAAAAGCCGAAAAGCAAGCTCGGAGCGAGAATGGATTTACTTGTAGCGAATAAACTTATGCTTTACAAAGGCAAAAATCTCGACAGAATTTGTCAGGCTGAAGCCGTTAACACATTTAACAAAACCCGTCAGAATATGGATAAAATATTTTATTCAATGTACATAAGCGAAGTTGTGAATAACTTCGGAATAGAAGATGACCCGTGTTCCAAGGAGGTTTACGACCTTCTTTACAAAGCGTTGGAAAAGATTTCGGATGCGGAAAACACGGTTGAAATACTTATATCGGTAATAAAATTTCAATTAAAAATGATGTTAATATCTGGTTTTGGGATAGAATTGGACACTTGTCTTTGCTGTGGTGAGCATATAAAAGATGAGAACATGTACTTTTCATCAAAAATGGGCGGAATAATTTGTGCGGAGTGCAATAAAGGATTTAACCTGCATACGATAATGCATTACAAGCTTAGGGATTTTTTAAATGCTTGCTTGCAGTACGATTTTGATTATCGTTCCGAGTACGACGAAAAGGCGAATGAAAAGGTTTGCAGAGTATGTTTTGAACTTTTAAAGGAATATATTGATACACATTCATCCAAAAAGTTTAATTCTTTTGGAATTTTGCAGGAAATGGCTGATTAATAGGTGAGAAGTAGCAGACTGAGCCTGCATGCAATATTTAAGTGAAAAGTGAAAGGTGGCAGACTGAGTCTGCACGCAATATTTAAGTGAGAAGTGAAAGGTGATAGGTTCATTTCGGCACTTCGTGCGGATAATATAATCCCCTCTCCCCGTGCGGGAGAGGGAGCAGTTGTATGAGCGTAAGCGAATTACAAATGCGGGTGAGGGGTTGTTTTTTTCTTGTTAAAACTTTCTCGGGTAATCCTTAGGTATTTTCCAGCCGTTACGGCGAATTATTTCCGTACAATAGGAACCACTACCGTTTTTACATCCATACTTTGTATCGTTCATCAGGCTTGCCTCATCTCCATCCCACATATATAAACAGGGTTGCATACCGTTACCAATATTATATTTATAAGAATTATCATTATATGAAGGCGGAATAAAACTAAATGTAAAACGACATATACCTTTTGAATCTGATTTTTTTAAACATTCTTTAGGATTTCTTATATAAAAATATATTTCTCTGTTTTCATGCAGATTAAAACTAAAAGCAGAACCGTCTGCTAAGTAATAAACCTTTTGCGGAGCATTTCCATTTGCCACATCTCTGATTTCTTCCGAACCCGTTATTCTCAAATATGGAGCGAAGTATTTATTTACAGCAATATCAATTTTGTCACCTTTATCATACACTTCGTTTCCATCATCATCTCTTGTGCTACCTACATGATAATCAGTCCAAGTGTTTTGTGGTCCGTATTCTGCCTCTGACATTCTTATCGCGTTATTCATGACACTGTAAAACTTCGCAAGCCGAGTTTCAACAACGGATTTTTTGTAACTTTGTATTAAATTCGGTATTGTCAAAGCGGCGACAACGCCGATAACGGCTAGGGTGATGAGAACCTCCGCCAAAGTAAACGCATAATTCTTGGGTTTTGAGGCTAGGATACCCTTAAAACGCTTTCTAGGAGCGAATCCCCCCCCCCCCCGATGGGTTTAACGTGCTAATAGTAATCTTTTTCATGACATTTTTCCTTTCTATTTTATCTACATTTACATTATAACCGATTTTTCAAAAAATGCAAGAGTGGAAATGGAAATTTTTTAATTTTTTTTAAAAATTCTTAATGAAACTTGACCCCTCACCCTAGCCCTCTCCCGCAGGGGGAGAGGGGACTAGCTGAGGCATTCGCTCGCAATGACGGACAATTTCTC
>CANQMP010000041.1 GCA_947624975.1 Candidatus Gastranaerophilales bacterium | reverse complement strand
CTCATTTTCAAACGAAACACCGGAAGAAGTTTTATTAATTCCAAAACCGAGAAGAATTGAAATAAACCGGACACAACCTCAAAGGGCTTATGGGCTTTTTGATACTAAAACGGGAACTCAAGTCAAAGACTTTGTAAAAGGCAATGGTGGACAAATTGAATTTAAAGACTTAGACCCGAACATGCACTATGATGTTGGCGTTATTGAAGGTGCGGGAGATGATAAACCTCAATTTGCAATAGCATGGAATTTGAAAATGCGGGATGACACCGATGAAATATTAAAAAATTCCAACGACTTGCCTATAGAATATCCGCAAATCTATAAAGTCAGATATAAAGACGGTAATAATTCCAATGGTATTTATGATTTGGTGGATGACTATGGCGAAACAGTCGGTCAGGTTGCACGGTTATCACAAGGCGATAAACCTGAAATTTATATGATTCATTCTATGAGAATGAAAGATGATACGATAGAATAAACATTTTGACTATAGGTCGGGTGAAACCCGACCTATTTGATGATACAAAAAAGTTTTTGAAAATTTACCACGGATAATCGTCCTTGAACTCCCAACCGTCCACATAAAGCAACGCTGTACAGCCATGCCTGAATTCATCCCTATAACCGTCCCGTTTTTCTGCCGGTTCTTTTTTACAACTAAAAACAGATATAATATCGTTATTATCAGCGTCTTTTCCCGGAACCTGAATTTTCCCGTTTAAAATATCCTTTCTGGTTAAACCGGGAGTATAACCTGCAGGCAGTAATTTCCCGTTTGTTATCTCAAAATAAAAATAGTCTTTACCCATAATACGTTTATCACCCTTATTGGGGTATAAATCATATAAAAACAGAATTTTACCATCGCTACGTGCCAAAAATGAAATTCCTTCGCCATTATTCATGAGATAATTAACACCTACTCCACTCATCGGATAAGTACAAGACTTATCCAAACCTTGTGAACACTCTTGAAGCTCTTTTAAGTAGGGCTCAAAATACGTTTTTACAAATTTTCTTGTATTTTCAACAGTGTTACTTGACGGCATATCCCATTCGTTAAAATTACCGTTTTCAGCTTCCGAAAGTTTTACAGCCTGATAAATCATTGAGTAGGCTTTTTTAATTCTCACTGCCGTCACCTTTTTTTGATACTTTTGAATTAAAGTAGGCATGGTCATTGCTGCTACAACGCCGATTATCCCGAGAGTGATGAGGACTTCGGCTAAAGTAAACCCCGAATACTTATGAATGTTTGTTTTATTATTTCTCATAATTTTTCTCCTATATGTGATTAATTAGTCACAGCATATTTTGAATTATACACCTATAATCAAAATCATGCAAGTATCAAAAAATTACAATATAAAAATACGAAATCGCATAAAAAAATACAGAAAACTTCACGGATATTCACAAGAACAACTTGCAGAATTAATTGACTGCAGTCGTGAACACATTGCGCGTATTGAAAACGGGAAAATAAATATTGGTCTTTCAAATTTTATTAAACTCGCAGAAGTTTTTCAAATTTCACTTGACGAACTTGCCGGTTTTCGTGAGGTGTAATATCGGGATTATTTTGCAATTTGCAGACCGAATTTACTAATCCGACGAATTCATTTGACAGCTTGTAGATTTCTACCCCAAATCAGTTATATAAAAAAATTGTAACTAAATTTTAATATCATTTTCTAAAATGAAAATATATGAAATAATAAATTATGTTTAGTTACGATGAAATTTATAGAAAGGACTTTGATTATGAACCAAGAAAAATTTTCAAATGAAGCACAGGAAGAAGTTGTGTTAATTCCAAAACCTCGAAGAATTGAAATAAACGGGACTCGTCCTGCAAGAGCTTACGGTTTGTTTGATACTAAAACAGGTACACAAGTAAAATATTTTGTAAAAGGCAACGGCGGACAAATTGAATTCAACGACTTAGACCCAAACATGCATTATGATGTCGGTGTTATCGAAGATAGGGGAGATGTAAAACCCATATTTGCAATAAATTGGAGTGCAGCAATGCGTGATGTTACTGATGAAATATTAAATAATTCCAACGACTTGCCTATACAATATCCCACAACTTATAAAGTAATATTTAAAGACAACAACTCTAATGGCATTTACGACTTGGTGGATGACAACGGCGACACAGTCGGTCAGGTTGCACAATTATCACCACTAGGCGATAAACCTTATTTTCAGATGATTTATTCTATGAGAATGAAAGATGACACAATAAAATAACCATTTTATGAAACAGGTCGGGCTAAAACCCGACCTGTTTGTTTTGGTAAAAAAACTAATCTATTAACTTTGTACCAGTGTAGGAATTGTCAACGCTGCAACTATGCCGATGACAGCAAGAGTGATTAAGACTTCCGACAAGGTGAAACCGAATTTTCGGTAGGGTGTTATGTTTGTGTTAGCTAATTCGATTTGTGTGTTGGAACGGAACATTTTCGTTATAGCCCGAACAATTTGTACAATAAATTTTAAATTCTTCTCCATATTTTTCCCTTTCGCACTGTTTTTTATTAATTTTTAATTAAATAATATATTTTTGAATATTATAATATCATAAATATATTATACACTGTGGAAAATGTCAAGCCAAAAGCCTAAAATATTTTTATGGATATAAAACTGCTTCACGAAAAATTTTCTCAAAAAATTCAAATTGAACGCATAAAACAAAAACTTTCACAGGAACAACTCGCCGAAAAAGCAAATATTCACCGAACCACAATAAGTGCCATTGAATGCGAACGCTTTTCCCCGAGCCTTGAAACTATTGCTAAAATCGCAGACGCTCTAAATTTAACCATTCAGGAAATGTTTAATTTTAATTTTTAAAAAAAACGAGCGGTTTTTTAATAAACCGCCCGCTTTTTTATGTTTTAAATTTATTCTTTTGTGTATTCCGCATCAATAACGTCATCATCTTTTTTATTTTCTTCTGTTGATGCGTTTTCGCTTGATGCTGTTGATTGTTCTTCTTTCTGTACAGCCTCATAAGCCTTTTGAGAAATGCTGAACATCGTCTGTTGAAGTTCGTCGGACAATTTTTTCAATTCATCCGTCGGTTTGTTTTCATCGATAGCTTTTTGCAAAGCAGCTTTTTGTTCATCAAGTTTTGTTTTGTCAGCCGCGTCGATTTTGCCTTCAAAGTCTTTCACTATTCTGTCGGCAGAACCGATTAAGCTTGTTGCATTGTTCTTGATTTCTGCTTCTTCTTTTTTCTTCTTATCTTCCTGAGCGTTAGCTTCTGCCTCTTTAACCATTTTGTCAATATCGGCTTCTGAAAGGTTAGAAGAATTTGTGATAGTAATTTTTTGTTCTTTGTTGGTTGCTTTATCTTTAGCAGAAACATTTACGATACCGTTTGCGTCGATATCAAATGTAACTTCGATTTGTGGCAAACCTCTCATTGCAGGCGGAATACCGTCGAGTCTGAACATACCGAGTGATTTGTTATCGGTAGCCATAGGTCTTTCGCCTTGAAGTACGTGGATATCAACGGCTGTCTGGTTGTTTTCCGCTGTTGAGAATACCTGAGATTTTGAAACAGGAATTGTTGTATTTCTCGGAACTAACGGAGTCATAACGCCGCCGAGTGTTTCAATACCTAATGTCAGAGGAGTTACGTCTAACAATACGATATCTTTAACTTCACCTGCTAATACACCTGCCTGAACTGCCGCACCGACTGCAACAACTTCATCAGGGTTAACCGACTGGTTAGGTTCTTTGCCCGTGTACTCTTTTACCAACTGTTGAACCGCAGGAATACGTGTTGAACCTCCGACTAATACGACTTCGTCGATATCGGATTTTGTTACACCCGCATCTTTAAGTGCGTTTTCAACAGGGGTTTTACATCTGTTTAACAGGTCACGGCTTAAATCTTCAAATTTTGCTCTTGTTAAGCTCAAATCCAAGTGTTTCGGGCCGTTTGCGTCTGCCGTAATGAAAGGCAGGTTAATATTTGTTTCCATAACGGAAGAAAGTTCGCATTTAGCTTTTTCGGCAGCCTCTTTAACACGCTGCATAGCCTGCTTGTCGTTTCTTAAATCAATACCTTCCTGTTTTTGGAATTCTTCGCAAATCCAGTCCATAACTTTTTGGTCGAAGTCGTCACCGCCTAAGTGCGTATCACCTGATGTTGAAAGAACTTCGTGAACGCCGTCGCCGATTTCAAGAATTGAAACATCAAAAGTACCGCCGCCTAAGTCGAATACGAGAACTTTTTCCGATTTTTCTTTTTCAAGTCCGTAAGCCAAAGCTGCCGCCGTCGGTTCGTTTACGATACGAAGAACATCCAAACCGGCAATTCTGCCTGCATCTTTTGTTGCCTGTCTTTGTGCATCATTGAAGTATGCCGGAACAGTGATTACGGCTGATGTAACTTTCTCACCGAGATATGAACTTGCATCATCTGCGAGTTTTCTCAATATCATTGCGGAAATTTCCTGCGGAGTGTAATCTTTTCCGTCAATATTTTTCTTGTAATCTTCGCCCATGTGTCTTTTGATGGATGCGATAGTTTTGTCGGGGTTTAAAATTGCCTGACGTTTTGCAAGTTGTCCGACAAGTTTTTCACCTGTTTTTGAAAAGCCTACGATAGAAGGGGTTGTTCTTGAGCCTTCTGCGTTGGCGATGACGGTCGGTTTACCGCCTTCCATGACTGCTACAACCGAGTTGGTTGTTCCAAGGTCAATACCAATAGTCTTTGCCATAATTTATCTCCTTTTTGTAATTATTCTATTACCTATATTTATGTTATAACACTGTTTTTGATAATTATTAAAAAATAAACAAAAAATTAATATTTCGGATTTTCGCAAAACTCTTGTAAAATTTTATCTATTTCATCACGGGCTTGAAGTTTTGAGGTTAATTCTTTTTTCTCCAAACCGTATTTTTTACAGAGTTTTTCGTAGTAATAGAGTTGTTTTTTTGTAGGAGTTTCTTTTGACATTTTCACTTCGCGTAAAAAAGCCCGTTTCTTTTTTTCGTATTCTTTTTGGGCTTGAATTAGCGGTTCTTGCGATTTTTTGTAATCATAATACTTTCTGCATGCTTTTAAATACATAATAGTATCGGCTTGAAACTGTTCATCATCAAGATATTCCGCTAAAAATTCAAAATGCGGATTATTTATTTCAAAGTAATAATTTTCATCTTCAAGAAATTTATCAAAAATATCTTCAACACTCGTTTGCGGTGATTTTTTGACTAATGCACGCAAAAAGTTACATAATGCGGATTTTTGGGTTTTTGTCATTTCAAGATATATCTGATTTTTTACCTGATACATAAGATTATTTTAGCAAAACGAAAATGGAATTGCAAAATCAGGCTCTTTTAATTTTTCTCATGATGAGTAAAAGCGGAATTACGCCGAAACACATAAGTCCGAAAATCCTGAATGAGTCAATGAATGCCCACAGGGTTGACTGTTGAACGAGTTGTCCGTAAAGAGAATACTGTGCCATGTAGTTTGCAACCGCATTTTGAGTAAGTTGTGCCAAAGCTCCCGCCGTTGACTGAACTCTTTCTATAAAAGCGGGGTTAAGTTCGTTCATATTACCTACAAGCATATACTGGTGGACTTGTGCAAAACGTGTCAGCATTGTAGCGACAAGAGATGTTCCTATCGCACTTCCGATGTTTTTGAGAAGGTTTTGGATACCCGTTGCGTTGGTCATCTGTTCGTTTCTCAGGGTATCAATAGACAAATTCATAATCGGAATCATCGAAAGCCCCATGCCCATTCCCATAAAGAAGTTCGGAATGATGATGTTCATACTTGAAATTTGTAAATTTAAAAATCCGAAAGCCATGCTCGAAGCACCGATTAAAGATAGCCCGAGAATTACCAGAATCCTGTTATCGACTTTGTTTGAAATAGTTCCGACGACAAGCATGGAAATCATACTTCCAAAGCCTCTCGGCATCATTGTTGAACCGCTTAAAAATGCCGTATATCCCATCATATTTTGCAAAAATTGAGGCAGAATAGCCAAAGATGCGTATAATACCGCCTGAATTACCACCTGAATAATTGTTCCCGCGGAAAAGTTTCTGTCTTTAAATACGGATAAATCAATTAATGAATCCTTATTTTTAATCTGCGAGCGGAAAAACAAGACACAGGTGATTACGGAAACTAATGAAGTCCACCTTATCCAAGGTGCATTAAACCAGTCCGCATTGTTGCCCTTATCAAGAACCGTTTGAAGCGTGATAAGCCAAATCGAAAGGTAGAAAAATCCTTTGGCATCAATTTTTACGTCCTTTTGTTTTTTCGCATAAGGCGGGTCTTCAATGAGTTTTTTCGACAAAATCGCCGCAAGACATCCCAACGGCACATTTATATAAAAAATCCAGGGCCATGTCCAGTTATCCGTAATCCAACCGCCCATTACAGGCCCTAAAATCGGTGCAATAATAATTCCCATTCCGAAAACAGCCATCGCCCTTGCACGGAGTTCTTTCGGGAAACTTTCTATCATAATCGCTTGCGATATCGGCAAAATTCCGCCTCCGCCAAAACCTTGAATAATTCTCGCAACTATCATAAATTCAATGTTTTTTGCCATACCGCAAAGCATTGATGCGATAGTAAACATTAAAATACTTATGATAAAGAAGTTTTTACGTCCGCAGAGTTTGCTGAAAAAATCAACCGCAGGAATAACGATGCCCGCTGCAATAAGGTAACTCGTCAAAATCCACATGGATTCATCACGTGTGGCGGAAAAACTTCCTGCCATGTGCGGCAAAGCTACGTTTCCGATAGTTCCGTCCAAAACGTATATAAATACCGCAAGCATAACGGGAATTACCATTATCCAAGGGTTTATCGAAGGTTTCCATTCTTGTTCGGGGGTTAAATTTTCTTCCATAGTTACACCTGTTCGGTTTTATTCTCTCCTTTTAATAAAAACATAAAAGGAATTAAAATGAAACAAGCAACAGCAAATATTTTAAATGTCGTCATATAAGCACAAAACATTGACTGTTGAATGAGTTGATTATAAAGCATTTTTCCTGCCATGTAAGCGGAATTTAGCATGTCACCTGCCTGACTGATAAACGAACCTGCATACATCTGCAATCTGTCGGCAAAATTTGAATTCAATTCCGTCATGTTTTTTACAAGTCCAACCTGATGAATTTGTGAAAATCTTGAAATCATTGTTGCGACAAGAGAAGTTCCTATCGCACCGCCGATAGTTTTTAAAAGGTTTTGAAGTCCGGAGGCGTTTGTCATCTGGTCGTTTCTTAAAGTTATACAAGAAAGAGTCGTAATCGGCATAAACGAAAGCACAAGTCCGATACCGAATATAAAGTTAGGAATGGCAATATTCATCGGGTTAATGTTCAAATTCAAAAGTCCGAGCATCCATCCGCCGATACTCAAACAGCTTAAACCGATAATACCGTACATTTTGTAGGTAATTCTTCCTCCGACAACCGCAAAAAACGCCAACGCAACAAGCGACCCCAAACCGCGCGGCATAATAGCAACACCGCTTAAAAATGCGTCATATCCGAGCATTATCTGTAACATTTGCGGTAAAATCGCCACAGACGCAAGCATTACGGCGTTAATCAAAATTAACATGACAGTTCCGGTTAAATAGTTTGAATCTTTGAAAACATTAAGCATGACAAGAGGATTTTTACCCTTAATCTGCGTGTAAAAGAACAATACACATCCAAGTAAAGCTACGGCGGAAAACCAGCAAATCCAAGGTGCATTAAACCAATCCGCATCATTACCCTTGTCAAACACGATTTGTAAAGGCACAAGCCATACGCAAAGCCAAAGAAAACCGAATTTATCAAGATGAATGTTTTTCTGTTTCTGTGCATAAGGCGGGTCTTCAAGAAATTTTTTTGCAAGAGCTATACAGAAAAATCCTATCGGAACATTAATAAAGAAAATATACGGCCACGACCAGTTTTCCGTAATCCATCCGCCCATTACAGGCCCTAAAATCGGTGCAAAAATTACAACAAGCCCGAACAAAGCCATTGCCTTGTTTCTTTCTTCACCCTTAAAGCTTTCCATGGTAATCGCTTGTGCCATCGGCATCAGACAGCCTCCGCCGATACCCTGTAAAGCCCTCGATATTACTATCATTCCGATTGAAGTCGATATTCCGCACAAAAATGATGCAATAGTGAATATAAAAACTCCGAGCATAAAGAAGTTTTTTCTTCCAAAAAATTTGCAGAAAAAGTCTATCATCGGGATTACAATACTGCTTGCCATAAGATAGCTCGTCAAAACCCAGATGGATTCTTGCGAACTTACCGAATATGAACCCGCAATATGAGGCAAAGCAACGTTTGCAACCGTTTCATCCAGTGCGTACATAAATGTAGCCGTAATTACCGGAAGCAATAATAACCAAGGGTTTCCCGACGGTTTCCATTCTTCTTCTGTTGTAATATTTGTTTCTTCGGGCATTATTTAACTCTAACTTTAGGTACAACCGACATTCCCGGAACAATATTGTATTTATCGGTGTCTATTTTTTCGGTAAACACAATTTTAACCGGTATTCTTTGAACGATTTTAACAAACGAACCTACGGCGTTTTCAGGCGGGAAAAGACTTGATTTCGCACCCGATGCACGCTGTATGCTGTCAACTTTGCCTTTAAAAGTATGGTTTGGGTAAGTATCAATTTTAATATCAACTTCCTGTCCGGGTTTCATTTTACGGAGCTGGTTTTCTTTATAGTTGGCAACAACCCAAACATTTTCGGGAACTATTACGAACAAAGGTGTTCCGACGTTAACGTACATACCTTTTTCGACACGTCTTGAAGAAACCGTTCCTGTTTGAGGTGCATAAATGTTCGTATAATCCAAATCCAATTTGGCTTTATCTCTTAGTGCTTTTATTTCTTTCAAATCAGCATCGGCAACTTTTGAACCCGATTCCGATAACAAAGCTTCTTCCGACTGGGTTAAGTTTGCCTGTGCGGAATCGTATTTTGCCTGAGCGGCGTCAAGTGTTTGTTTTGAAACAGCACCCTGCTCAAAAAGATTTTGGTATCTTTCCAAATCTTTTTTTGCAACATCTATATTTGACTGTGAAGCTTTAAAATTCGCTTTTGCATTCTTTTGGTTTAATAAAGTTCTTTCATATTTTGCTTCCGCTTGTGCAAGTCTGATTTCATAATCTGCGGGGTCGATTTTTGCAACCAAATCGCCTTCATTGACCTTTTGGTTATCCGTTATATAAACTTCGGTAATTTGTCCTGATACACGTGGAGCTACCTGAACGGTTGTTGTTTCAACGTAAGCGTCATCCGTTGTTTGAAAAACCAGTGCGTCATGTACAAAGTAAGCTGCTGCACAGGCTATCAAAATTCCCACACCTATTGCAAAATATCTTTTGCGGGGTCTTTTTTGTTCTTCTTGAGTGTTTTGTTGTTCATTTGTGTTTTGTTCTTCCATATTCACCTCATATATTAATTTCTACTGCTTTTTCCAAATTCATTCTAAACTTTTTCAACACATTTTTAACTTTATCGACTTCTTCGGCGGAAATTTTTCTGACAGTTCCGTTGATATAAGTTTTTATAGTATTGTTAATATTATTTAATTCTTTGGTACCTGATTCCGTAATGGCGGTTTTCTTAACAAGTCTGTTATTTTTCGTATCAACATACCTTTTTATAAGTCCTTTTGCTTCAAGGTTATCGAGAATTCTTCCCGTGTTGGCTCTGTCTTTGAGAATAAGTTTTGCCAAATCTCTCTGACAAATTCCGTCATTTATTGAAATAGTATCGAGCATAACGTATTCATCGGGCGAAAGCTCGACTTCCAATTTACGAAAAAGCTGTCGGGACAATTTTTTCAATAATCTTCCCGTCTGCTCCAGCTCATAATTTATACTATCCGTAAAATGTATTATTTCAGTCATTGTTATAATTTTAATAATTTGTTGTAAAAAAAACCTGTTGCATTTACAACAATAATATGCTAACATTTTATTAGATAAAAAGTCAAGCAGTTAACATGAGGAAATTTGGAAACGTGAAAAAGGTAATTTTAACAGCATTATTGGTAAGTTTTATAAATGTAAATTTTATCCCTGCGTTTGCACTCGAGGATAAAAGCACGGCATCGCCCAAGCAATTCAAAAGCATGGTAAGCAAAAACAAAAAAACATCGGACGATTACAAATTTGATTACATAAATTTGAGCTGGTGGGAAAATTTTGATGATGATATTTTGAAAAGTTATGTTGAAAAGGCTGTTATAAATAACTATGACCTTAAAATGGCGACGTTAAACGTTGAAGAATATTACCAGAATGTCAGAGCACAGCTTGCGAACGAACTTCCGTCCGTAACTGCGGGTTTTGGCCCTGGATTAATGAAAATGCCCGGCAGAACAAATACGGCTATGAATTTCGGATTACCGATGGTGGTTCAATATGAGGCTGATATATTTCTGAAAAACCGCAATAAAACCCAATCTGCAAAGAAACTCTATGAAGGTTCAAAAATGGATGAGCGTGCGGCATATATATCCGTTGCATCTGCTGTCGGAGCGGTCTATTTCAACATTGTAAACCTTGATAAAGTTATTTTGCTTCAGGAACAAATCGTTAAAATCAGAAAAGAAATTTACGATTTAATGCTTGCAAGTAACAGAGAAGGTTTAACGTCAACCGCAGACACAATAAAGGCTAACAAAGCACTTGTTCAAGGTCAGACAGATTTAATTGAGTTGAAAAAACAAAGAGAACAGCAGTTACATGAACTTTGTGTACTAATCGGTGAAAGTCCCGAAAATGCTGACAGAATCGAAAGAACTTCGCTTGATAATATAAATTATGCGTTGACTGTGCCGACACAAATTCCGTCAGAGATTATAACACAACGTCCCGATTATATTAAAGCCGAACTTATGGTTGAAAAAGCGGGAATAGATGTAAAAGTTGCGAAAAAAGAATTTTTGCCTTCAATAAACATTTTAGGCGGCGGTTTGTTTAATTCAGGTGATATCGGAAGCTTATTCACAACAAAAAACATGCTGCTTGGTGTTGCGGGCGGAATTATGGCACCGATATTCACGGGTGGTTCGCTGATTTCAAATTTAAAATTGAAAAAAGCAACTTATGAACGGGTTTTGCAGAATTATTACAAAACGAATTTAACTTCTATTCAGGAGGTTAACGACGCGCTTGTTGCCTCAAAACTCGACAAAGATAAAATGTCACAGACTTTAAAACAATATAAACTTGAAAAATCGGATTACGGTTTTAATGAACAGAAATATAATCAGGGAACGATTTCCAAACTTGATTTAATCCAATATGAAGAAAATCTTTTAACTATTGAAAAGCTTGTTTCACAGCAAAAAGTTGAATGTATGATAGATGCAATCAGCTTGTACAAAGCAACAGGCAGCAGACCGTATGAATACGTAAAATAGATGAGAAGTGAAAAGCGAAAAGTGGCATGTTGAACCTGCACGTTATTCTTTAGGTGAAAAGTGAAAAGCGGATTGCGAGCTGAGGGCGAGGCTTGAGTGTGGAAAGAATGAAATTCTTGAAACACTCAACCGTAGACCCGTTAAACGCGAGCAACCAAGCAGACCGTATCGGCACTTCGTGCAGAAAATATAATACCCTCTCCCCGTGCGGGAGAGGGTTAGGGTGAGGGGTAAACCGTCATTGCGAGTGAATACGAATCAATCCGGCTTATTGACTCCCTCCCCATCTGGGGAGGGTAGGGGGGTGGGATGCGGTCTTTCCCCCTCCCTTTGTAAGAGAGGAGGCTTTCTGTTTTCCTCTTCGCAGATTTTTGTTAAAACTTAAAAGGGTAATCTTTTGGTATCTTCCAACCGTTGCGCATTATTAATGCTGTACAATAAGCCCTGTTTCCGCCGAAACAGCCGTAGTCTTTATCATCACGCAATATTTTGTTAATTTCATCATCCGACACATTATCCCATCCCGAATATCTAAACGAATAAGGTATTATTCCGCTACCTCTATAATACAAATCAGAATGAACATCCTTTAAGACAAAAACTTGCGTAAAGTAAAAAGCATCTTTTCCCACAATAATATCTTTTGTCTTGTTCGTAATATATAATAAGAAGTGTGGATTTTGACGTCCGGTTATACTGTTTACAGACATGAAAGTCCCGTTTGCCAAATACACACGCATAATATAATCATTTACGGTTTCTGTTTTTACCACCTTTAAATACGGTGCAAAATACTTGTTGAAATATTCCTCTATAGAATATTCATTTAAAAAATCTCCACCCGAATATGACAGCCAAGTTGATTGTTCACCATTGTCAATCTCGGAAAGTTTGACAGCTTGGTTCATCATTGTATAAAATTGTGATAATTTTGTTTCAACAACGGACTTTTTGTAACTTTGAATTAATGTCGGAATTGTCAATGCCGCAACTACGCCGATGATGGCAATGGTGATTAAGACTTCTGCAAGTGTGAATGCTTTTTTCATAAAACCTCCGTACTAATATTAGCACATCTTGTTCTTAATTTAGCACTAAAATTAAAAAAATGCAAGAGTTTTTATTTAAAAAAAATTTGTTCCAAAAAATTTTGGCTGAA
>CANQMP010000040.1 GCA_947624975.1 Candidatus Gastranaerophilales bacterium | reverse complement strand
TGACCCCTCACCCGAATTTCTAAGTTCACTGCGTTCACTAAGAAATTCTTCCCTCTCCCGCAGGGGGAGAGGGAACTAACCCACCCTTAGCCCCTCCCTTATAAATGGAGGGGAAAATATTTCGGCACTGCATGCAAATTTAAAGGCTGGATTGCTTCGCATTCGCTCGCAATGACGGTTTACCCCTCACCCGAATTTGTAAATTCGCTCCGCTCATTAACAAATTCTTCCCTCTCCCGCAGGGGGAGAGGGAATTTATATTATTTTTCACGCAGTGTTGTAACTTCTAAATTCACAGCAAAAAAAAGCTCCTCTTATATAATGAGGAGCAAATATACTGAGCAATCAGAAGAGTTGAGGATTTACATTCTTATAATACCCTCTGTTTCTTCCGAAATCATTCAACCAAATATTAATAAAATTTTTGCCCCAAATAGCCCTTTAGGGTAAAATTTTCTCCTCCATTATTTTTTCTAAGGCAACTTTTGCGGATGTTTTCGTTATTTTCCAGTTGAACCGAAGCCGCCGCTGCCGCGAAGAGTTTCCGTTAACTCCGTTTCTACAACAATTTTTGCTTGTTCAACTTTTGCGATAATCATTTGTGCGACACGTTCATCAGGTTGAATTGTGTAAGTTTCGTTTGATAAATTTACAACCGGAATACACACTTCGCCTCTGTAATCCTCATCAACTGTGCCGACACAGTTGATTAAAGTTATTCCGTATTTTATCGAAAGCCCTGAACGTGGTCTGATTTGGGCTTCGTATCCGTGTTCGAGTTCTATTTTTATTCCTGTCGGAATTAGTGTTCTTTCAAGCGGTTTAAGCTCTATAGGCTCTGAAATCGCTGCATATAAATCCATGCCGGCAGCTCCTTCGCTTTTATATTCCGGTAAAAACCTGTTGTGTGGTAATTTTTCTATTTTAAGCACCGTCATGAATTTTTCTCCTTATCAAATCTGTCTGCCGTAAATGTTGAAATCAACGGTATTAATATATAATAAATTCCGCTTAAAATCAATGCGGGTTTTGCGATTTTTATGCCTTCAATATATTTTTCAAGTTTTGGTGAATTTTTATTTGCCTGTACAAATTTTGTAATAATTTTATCATCACTGATTATAGAATTAACCAGATATCCTGCTGCTATGCAAAGCCCTGTTGAAATTCCGGCATTATACATAAGTGCTTTTTTCCTTTCGGGTTTGATTTTTTTACTTTTGTCGGTCTGCCAAATAAAGACTCCCGTTGATATTGCGTCGGTGAAATTTATGGTGTGCTGTTCGTAATTTGTGTTATGAAATTTTTCCGTAAGTTTTTTAATCGGTGATGTATCAATTATTTTTCCGATAAATTTCGATAATTTTTCCGTTCCTTTTCCGTTAAAAGAGATGTTTTTATTTTTATTTTCGGGAAAAACTTTTGACATAAAAGGAGGTATGAGGGCACAGGTCATTATTGCTTTTGGTGCGGCGATAGCCAGTCCCAAGCCTAATTTGAAAAGTTGTGTTGCGTATTTGTACCTTTTTGATAGTGTTAAAGCTTTTTCGCTGTCTTGTAAAGCTTTAACGGTTGCGGATTTTAGATATTTTTGGGGATTTTTGTCAATTTTTTTTATCGCATAAGAAAGCGGTGTTGCGGCGGCAAGTGTTATAAAAAATCCGCAAGCGGAGGAGGCAAGAGATTTTATGCAGGCGTATTTTTTGTTTTCCTTGTTCGTTTTTGGGGTTGATAAAATTACGGCGGGGCGAACTGCCGTAGAAAGCAGTAATGACACCGAGGACACAAACAACGCACTGTTGTCTGCGGCAAATTCAAGTCCTTTTTTTATTATTTTATTGTTATATATCGGCTGTACTTTCATCCGAATTCATTATACAATATCAATGATGAATTTTACAGAATTTATTAAAAAAGAATTATTAGGCTGGAAAAATTTTGAAATTATCGGCATTTTCATTGTTTTTGTAATGGTTTTTGTAAATGCGGTTATTTTAAAAGACAGTATTGTTGCCGTGTTGTCGGCTATTTGCGGGATTTTATATACCGTTATGGCGGGTAAAGGTAAAATTTCATGCTATTTATTCGGGCTTGCGGGTTCGGGGTGTTACATTTATCTTGCTTTTGTGAATGCGTTATGGGGAAATATGCTTTTGTATCTTTGTTATTACATCCCGATGCAGATGCTAGGAATTTTTAGGTGGAAAAAACATTTAAAAGAAGATTCAAGGGAAATTATAAAAACGAAACTTTCTAAAATCGGCCGTTTACGGCTTGTTCTTGCGGGTTTTATCGGAAGTTTCTTTTCGATATTAATACTGGCACATTTCAACGATAAAAGTCCCATAATCGACGGAATAACGACGTTTTTATCAATTTTGGGAATGTATTTGACCGTAAGACGTTCGGTTGAGCAGTGGACGGTTTGGATGATAGTTAACGGACTTTCGTTTTTGATGTGGTTGAATATAGTATTGCACGGCACAAAAGTTTATTCAACGGTGGTTATGTGGGGTGCTTATTTTATTTTGGCGGTTTATTTTTATTTCGTCTGGAAAAAAGAATTAAATGCTTTAAAATCTTGCTAAAATGGCTTTGCTTGTGGTATTATAAACGAGGAGGAAAATTATGGGAGAAGGTGTAGAGTTTGATCCGGGATTTGTTAAGCACATGTCGGCGTTTGTGCCGAACATAAAATATGCTTATGAGGCGATTTCCATGACGAGGGATTTTAACAGAAGAAAACAGCAGTTTAAGATGTTTTTTCCGAAAATTCAGTCGCTTATAAAGAATTATCTCGGATTTTATTCGGGTTGTATTCTTTGGGCTATGTATATAAAACAATTTGAGAGAGAACCTGTTTTGAATAATCTGTGTTTCGGCGGGGAGTATAATGAACGGGAAACACTTTCCGAAGTGGATTTTATGCTTAAATATTTCGACCAATTAGCCAAAGATGTTAAATATTATATGGGACAAAATTTCTCTATGGATTCTCAGTCAAGAAATATTGTTGAGGCTTATAGAGAGTTTTTAAAGGTTAACGAAGGCTTTGTGAAAACCAAAACAACGGCAGACATTAAAATTCCTTCGTCTTTTAAAATTCCGAAAGATTTGGAAAAAATTCACGAAGTAATCAAAAAAGTTACCGAAACAGGCAGATTATATGAACTTTTTGAGTACGCTCAACAGGTGCTGTGATGGATTTAAGACAAAAACTTTATCAAATGTTTATACTCGGCACGGAAGGCGGAGGACTTGACGATGCTCTGGCAAACGGTTTAGGCGGTGTAATCTTTTTTACAAAAGATATTAAATCCGTAAAACAGTTCACGGAACTTATCCGTGACTTAAAGCAAAAGGCTCTTATACCGCCGTTTTTCTCGATCGACCAGGAAGGCGGAAGGGTTGAACGCACGGAAAATATTCACAACGGCAAAAAATACCTTTCTGCAAAGTACGCATTTGAAAAAGGTTCGGATTTTTTGAAAAATCAGACTCAAGAAATAGCAAGAGAATTGAAAAGTTACGGAATAAATTTGAATTTTGCCCCCTGTATTGACGTTAATACAAATCCGAATAACCCGATTATCGGCGAAAGAGCGTTTTCAAACAACCCTGAGGATGTTATTAAATGTGAAATAATTGTTTCGCAAACTTACCGAGAAAACGGGATTATTCCTTGTGTAAAACATTTTCCCGGACATGGTGATGCCGATGCGGACAGTCATTTGACCCTTCCTGTTATTGATTTACCGCTTAATCAGATGGAACAGGTTCACATAAAACCGTTTGCGGCATGTGCAAAAAATATTGAAATGATTATGGTTGCACATCTTCTTTGTAAGTGTTTTGATGATGTGCCGACGAGTTTAAGCAAAAATGCAGTAAATTACCTGCGAAAAATCGGCTTTAACGGGGTAATTATTTCCGATGATATGGTTATGAAAGGTGTTGCGGGGTTTGAAAACCCTTGTGAAACCGCAATTAGGGCAGGCTTGAACATGTTTATTTACAGAAATTCAACGCCAGAAACCATTGAAATTATCGAAAAAATTGTCCAAAAAGCACAAAACGACAGAGAACTTAGCGAAAATATCGAAAAATCTTTCGATAAAATAAGTTCTCTGAAATCGTCTGCGTTTTAGATTTTATGTATCAATATTTGTTGCATAGACAGCGTTTGCTTCGATGAAGTTTCTTCTCGGGTCTACTTTATCGCCCATAAGAATATCAAACAACTGGTCGCAAAGCATTGCATCTTCAATATTGACTTTAAGCAGCGTTCTTGTCGCAGGGTCCATGGTCGTTTCCCACAACTGTTGAGGCATCATTTCTCCAAGACCTTTGAAACGCTGAATTGTCATACCTTTTTGACCTCGGTCATCAATGATTTTTTGAAGTCTTTCAAAAGAGTTGATTTCGTACTGTTCCGTATCGGTTTCCAGTATCAAATTGTCTTCTTCTTCAATAAGAAAATCTCTGATAAGCGGGTATGCGGCTTTCAAACGCTTATATTCCGAACTTTTAATGATATTGAGGTTAATAATCACGTGTTCCTCCTCATTGAGATTAAGTTTGATGGAATATTTAGCGTTTTCGGGATTATACTTCAATGTGCATTTGTAATTTGAAGCCTCCTGAATGTTGTAATTTTTTGCGTGATCCTGAAGATAATTGTTCAAGTAGGTAATAATTTCGTTCATTTTATCCTGACTGTCAAAATCTTCCGGAGTAATTCCCGAACGCACAAGCCCTCTTAAAACAACCGCAGGATAAAGATTTAAAATTGGGTTGTTGTAAGAATTGTAAAATGCGGACATGTTTTTAATAAGTTCAAGCAGTTCATCGCCTGTTTTGACACGTTTTCTTGACTTATCGGAAAGACTTAAATTCTTAATTCCTCGTTCTTTCAACATTTTGTCAAGTGCGTGTTCATCATACAAGTATTCAATATTTTTGCCCGTCGTAATTTTAAACAGCGGCGGTTGAGCGATGTAGACATGACCGTTTTCTATCAAGGGTTTTGCATACCTGAAGAAGAACGTCAAAAGCAGAGTTCTTATGTGAGCACCGTCAACATCGGCATCCGTCATGATAATAATTTTGTGGTAACGAAGTTTTTCGATATTAATTTCTTCTTCGTTACGGCTGATATTTATGCCGAAAGCCTGAACCATGGACTGAATTTCGTTGTTGCCGTAAATTCTGTCGAGTCTTGCTTTTTCGACGTTAAGGATTTTTCCTCTCAAAGGCAGAATTGCCTGAAACATTCTGTTTCTTCCCTGTTTAGCCGAACCGCCCGCAGAATCTCCCTCAACGATGAAGATTTCGCATTTGTCGGCTTCTCTGTTTGAACAGTCGGCGAGCTTACCGGGGAGCGTCGAATTTTCAAGAACGGATTTTCTTCTTGTAAGTTCTCTGGCTTTTCTTGCCGCCTCTCTGGCTCTTTGTGCCTGTAAGGTTTTTTCAAGAATTATCTTGGCAATTTTCGGGTTAAATTCAAGCCATTCCTGAAGTTTGTCACGAACGGCATCCTGCGTTGCACCGAGTGCTTCGGCATTCCCGAGTTTTTCTTTGGTTTGTCCTTCAAATTCGGGGTTTGAAATCTTAACGCTTACGATTGCCGTCAAACCTTCTCTGACATCTTCGCCCGAGAGATTTTGCTCGGAGTCTTTGAGGATATTATTTTTCCTTGCATAATCGTTTAATACACGTGTTAAAGAGTTTCTGAACCCTGTAAGGTGCGTACCGCCCGAGTGCGTATTGATGTTGTTTGCAAAAGATAGAACGCTTTCGCTGTACGCATCGGTGTATTGCATTGCAACTTCTATTTGCATGCCGTCAACAACTTTGTCGATATAAATGGGTTTATCGTGCAAAACGGTTTTGTTTTCGTTGAGAAATTCAACATAACTTGCGATACCGCCTTCATAGTGAAATACCTGTTTTTCATCGGTTTTACCGTCAATGAATATAATTTTTAAGCCTTTGTTAAGGAAAGCCATTTCACGTAATCTGTTTGCGATAACGTCTTTATCGATAGTCGTTGTTTCCGTGAATATCTCGGGATCGGGCCAAAAAGTCGTTTTTGTTCCTGTTTTATTCGTTGCTTCACCTTTTTCAACAGGTGTAAGAGGTTCGCCTCTCATATATTCCTGACGCCATACAAATCCCTGACGTGAAACTTCAACTTTGTATTTTTCCGATAAAGCGTTAACAACCGATGCACCTACACCGTGAAGTCCGCCTGATACTTTATATCCGCCGTCACCGAATTTTCCGCCGGCATGGAGTACGGTATGAACGATTTCCAATGCGGATTTTCCCGTTTCGGGTTTTATATCAACGGGAATTCCTCTGCCGTTATCTTCTACGGTCACGCTGTTATCCTTGTTAACCGTAACATATATATCCGTACAGTATCCCGCAAGTGATTCGTCAATCGAGTTGTCTACGATTTCATAAATACAGTGGTGCAAGCCTCTTTGCGAGGTTGAACCTATATACATGCCGGGACGCATTCTGACTGCCTCCAAACCCTCTAAAACCCTGATATTGCTCGCATCATAAGAGTCGCTGGTTTTGGTTTCAATCGCTTCATCGTTATCCGTGAGTTCACGAACTTCTATCTTTTCGGAAGTGTTCTCATTTAATGTTTCAGTTATTCCTTCTGCCATATATATCCCCTCAATAGTCTGTTTCTATTGGTAATATTGTAACACAAACACATTTTTTTTGCTAATTTATGAAAAAAAGTTAACTATTTTACCCACAAGACTGATTAAATAAATTTTTAAACCCGTTAAACTTTTATTTAAGGAGGGAAACTTATGTCTAAAAATTTGTTAAAATCGATAGAAAAAATCATTGAATCAGGCGGGTCTGACCGTATAACGATTTTCACCTCGCATTTGAAAATCGACGGCAGCGTGTACCGTCCCGAAGGCAAGTGTGAAGAATGCCATGAGGATTTTATAACGCTTGAAAATGCTACATTGTGCAGACTTTCTGACTATTGCACCTGTAAGGACGACGACTGCCAATGCAATGACTATATCTGTTTTAAATACGACTGGTTGAATGTTGCCATAGACGGAATTGTTTCATTCAGTATTATCAGATAACGTTAGTGCCTGTAGTTTCTGACACCGGTTGTAATCATCGCAATATCGTATTTGTCGCATGCTTCTATAATTTTGTTATCTTTTACCGAGCCTCCGGGCTGAATAATAAGACTTATTCTTCCCTGAACGGCAGCAAATATGCAGTCTTCGGAAGGAATGAACGCATCCGAGGCAAGAATTGCATCTTTTGAAGTATCGCATGCATAATTCAAAGCACCTTCAAAAGCGGACTGCGTGTTCGTGTGTCCCTGAGAAATCGCTGTCGTGCTGAAATCTTTTGCAATAACAACGGAATTTGTTTTGGCATGCTTTGCGACTTTCCACGCAAAAATGGCATCTTCAATTTGTTCTGTTGTGGGTTTAAGCTTTGTAACGACTTTGAAATTGTCTTTGTTAAGCTCGCTGTTGTTTTTATCCTGAATGAGTATGCCAAACGGAGTCACGATTACTTCTTCAACCGTCATTTGTCTGTATTCTCTGAGCGGGGTGTTGATTTTAACGGGAATTGTATGTGAATTTTCAAAAATTTCCGCAGCTTCTCTGTCATAATCGGGAGCAACAACGACTTCAACGGACATCGAGTCCAAATGTCTTGCAAGTTCGCCGTTTATCGGTTTGGAAAAGCCTACAACACCGTAAAACGAACTGACAGGGTCACAGTCAAAAGCTTTTGTATAAGCATCATAAAGCGTTTGTCCGAGTGCCACTCCGCAAGGTTTTGTGTGTCTGATTATTGATACGCAGTTCACGTCATAAAATTCACTCACGACATTGGCTGCTTCCGTAATGTTCAAAATATTATTGAACGACAGTTCTTTTCCGTTAAGCACTTCATAGTCAACCATGCTGCCTGAATTGTATAATGATGCTCTTTGATGCGGGTTTTCACCATGTTTTAAATCACAAATTTTTTCTAAATCAAAATTACTCATGTTTTTTCCTCTTTGTTGATTATAACACTATTATATTTTTTCGGGTATTTTCTTAGCATTTCGTAACTATTTATTTTCTAAAATCATGTTTTTGTGTATAATGATTATATAAAAGAAGGGAAAAAATTATGGTAAGTAACAAAATAAACGAAGGCGTAGGCAAAAAAATAGTTGAAGCCTTAAAATCACAGTCAGAAGTTGATAACTTTGATGAGCAGGATGAATTTGAAACTCAGGAATCTTCCGAAATTGTATATCCTAACGATATGTATCAGGATAATTCGGATTATACGGAACCTGTCTATGAACCTCAGCCGATGACATTTACAACGCCTCTGGTTCAACCTTCCGTTCAGGAAAATGAAACTTTCGCAAAAGATTTGGAAGATTTTGATGTCCCCGCTAATGTTGCGGTTTTGAAACAGCTTATCAACCAGCTTCCGACGGGTGTTTCAAAACAAACAGGCGCGGTTATCATTAAGCAGACTATGGAAGCTCTCGGAATTTCCATGAAAAGCGTTTTGCAGGAAGCCCAACAGGTTCAGGACGGTTTAAACAATTCTTCAAGAGAATGTCAGGCGTCTATTATGGAACATAAAAAACAAATCGGTATTCTTGAAAGACAGGCGCAAAAATTCCAAAGACAATCGTCTGCTCTCAATGATATCATCAGTCTTTTTGTTCAAACAAACATATAAGATGTTAAAATCAATATGAAAAAAAGGGGCTTTTAGTCCCTTTTTTTGTATTTCCTCTTTTTAAATGATGTATCAAAACCTATATTGTATAGAATATATTATGTGAGGTAAGAGTTTGGGTAATGAGTGAAGGTTTTGATTTTACATCATACAACAGTATAAAAAAAATGTCCGAGGAGGAACTCGTTTCTCTTTGGCAGGAATATTTCAATGACAAGTCAAACAAGACCGTACGTGATACGCTTATTGTTCAATATATTTACCTCATCAGATATGTTGTCGGACGTGTAAAAGTCACTCTGCCTGCGACGATTTCGATTGAAGATATTGCAGGATACGGAGTCGAAGGACTTATAAATGCTATCGAAAGATATTCACCCCAGAAAAATACGAGATTTGAAACATATGCACTGATAAGAATTCGCGGTGCTATTTTGGATAAAATTCGTGCCGAAGATTTTCTGCCCCGCAGTGTCAGAAAGAAAATTAAAGATATAAAAGTTGCTCAGGAACAATTAAAACAAGAGCTTGGAAGAACTCCGACAACAAACGAAATCGCAAAATATATGGATACGGATGCCGAAACGGTTGTGAAATTGCTTTCCGAAGATACAACTATTACTTCAATTTATGACAAAAAAGGCACAGCCGAGGACAGCGTTGAAATTATTGACACGATAGAGGATACAAACAGACTTAATCCGCAAGAGCAGGCGGAAGAAAAAAATGTTAAGCAGGAGTTGGAAAAAGCTTTGTTAAGGCTGCCCGAGCGTGAACGCATAATCATGGTTCTTTACTATCAGGAAAATATGACGTTAAAAGAAATAGGTGATACCATTAATATGTCTGAATCAAGAATTTGCCAGTTACATGCTCAAGGTATCATGAAACTTAAAAATATTTTAAGCGAAAGCAGATCTGAAAGATTAAGCAAAAAAATTATCGTTTAGCCTCGTATTCAAGGATTACAAAATCAATTCTGTTGTTCATGCCGATTTTTGGTGCAACGTTGTCTTTAAACGGCATAAATTCGCCAAACCCCAAAGAGAATAACTGTTTTGGCGGAATTTTTCCGCATTTTATCATATATTCGACAAGATTTGCCGAACGTGACATTGAAAGTTCCCAATTCTCAATTCCGTACTGCCCGTTAAAATCTTCCTGCGTATGATTTTCCACCACACAGTAGTTCGGAAGTTCGTGCAGAATTGAGATTATTGTATCCAGTACGGTCAGCGAACTTTGCTTAATCCTTGTTTCTCCTTCGGAAAAAAATACGCTTTCATCAATGCTTAAAATCAGTCCTCTCGGGACTTTCGTGTAAACCGTGTTTTCAGGCAGATATTCTTTGAACATGCTTTCTAATTTTTCGACATTGGGTTGATATGTCTTTGCAGGCTCATTTGAAAAACCTGAGCAAAGTACGGATAGCAACATCAGGAGTAATAAGTTTTTCAAAGCATGCCTCCATACTATTATGCAATAATACGGAAAATTATAAATCACCCGATGCGGTTACGGTTTAAGTACAGTAAGCACAAATTTATCGTTGAAATATTTATTTGCACAAGTTTTTATATCTTCTGCGGTTATTTTTTTAATTTTTTCGGATATTCTTTCAAGATAATCGTAACCGAGTCCCAAAATCTCATAATGAGCCATCCACTGTGCCTGTTGTGAATTCGTTTCACTTACAAAAGCCCATTTGCCGAATAAATTTTGTTTCGCATTTTCAAGTTCTTCGTCGCTAACGGGAGTTGTTTTTATTTTTTCAATTTCTTCTTCAAAGCCTTTGAGCGAAACTTCTATATTTTTGGGTTCTGTTGCGATGTATATTGAAAAATTCGATGCAAGTCTTGCAAAATCGCATGCACTTCTTACGACATAAGCAAGTCCTTTTTTATCACGAAGTTCCAGAAACAGTCTTGATGAAAGTCCGCTTGCACCAAGGATTATGTTTAAAATCGACAGTTGAGCGAAATCTTCCATACTCTCGATAAGCCAGCCTTTGAGAATGTGAGCCTGATTTACGTCATCTTGAACTATTTCTTCGTATTTGTCGTGAAGAAGTTCGGGTTTTGGCTGATTTGGCAAATCTTGTACGGATTGTTCAATATCGCCGAAATTATCCCGAACGAGCTTATTTACATAATCAAAATCCAAATCGCCCGCAAAAGCAATAACTTTTTTACTGTTTTTCATGATTTTTGGAAATGCTGTCAAAACGTCATTTTTAGAGATATTGTCAAGGTTTTTCAGTATTACCGAACTTGTTTGCCCGTAACCGTGTCCCTCATAAATGTTTCTGTAAAATGCGTCAATAACCTTTGCTCTGGGCGAATCCAAATCTGCAATAATTTCAGCTCTGTATTTTTCACGTTCTTTTTCAAATTCTTCAAAAGTCGTATTTTTAAGCATATCGGTAAAAATTTCAACAGCCTTTTCAAAATCCTCGTTAAGACATACCATACGGAATTTCAAATAATCTGACTTTAACTCTGCAGTAAAATCTATTGCATATTTGTCGAGTTCTTCCGATAACTGCTGAGCTGTACGATTTTTTGTCCCCTGCATAAAAAGTTTTACCATAAGTGATAGAATGCCCGCCGGAACATTTACCTCAGGCAGCGAAATATTAAGAACCAGTGCGGCTCTCGGTGTGTTTTTATTGTTCTTGTATATAAAATCTATGTTGTTTTGTAATTTACTAACTTTTGTATCCACTCTAAATCTCCTGTTCAAAAAAGATTTTATCATATTTAGTAATAAAAATGCAAATTTTTTGCTATAATATAAAATATGAAAAAAGGATATTTTATAACATTTGAAGGTGCGGACGGATGCGGAAAATCCACTCAAATGAATCTTCTTGCACAATATTTGTTAAAAAACGGTTATGAAGTTGTTTTAACAAGAGAACCTGGTGGCAAGGGTTTGGGTGAAAAAATCAGAGAAATTCTGCTGAACTATGACGGAGAAGTTTCACCTAGATGTGAAAGTTTTCTTTTTTTAGCTGACCGAGCTCAAAATATAGATATTACGGTTAACCCCGCAATTAATGCAGGCAAAATCGTTCTCTGCGACCGCCATATCGATTCGACGGTTGCTTATCAGGGCTATGGCAGAGGACTTGATATTGAAAAAATTGTTTACTTGAATAACCTCGCAGTGAACGGCAGAAAACCTGATTTAACATTTGTCTATGATATTGATGTCGAAACTTCCATGAAACGTGTCGGAACGGAAAAAGACAGAATGGAAAGTGCGGGAAAAGATTTCCATAACAAAGTCAGACACGGCTATCTTGAACTTGCAAAACAAGAACCCGACAGGATTAAAGTTGTAGACGGCACAAACTCCGTTGAGGAAATTCATAAAAAAACAGTTGAAATTTTTAATTTGCTTTTAGACAGGGATAATTTTGAAAACCGTTAAAGATTTTTCCAAAGAAATTAATAAATGTTCAAAATGCGGACTTTGTCAGGCAGTTTGTCCGGTTTATAAAGTTACGGGCAACGACTGTGCCGTTTCACGCGGAAAATTCGTCATGCTCGACGGAGTTGTTAAAGGCGATTTGAAATTAAACAAAAATATTAACAAATACCTTGATATGTGCCTGAAATGCGGTAAATGTAAGGAATTTTGCCCATCATCCATCGATGTAAGCAAAATCTTTGAAACCGCAAAATATGAATATATGAAAAATTCTTTTGCGGGCAGACTGATTTTTTTTCTGCAGTCTAAGCTAATTTTTGGCAATATTATCTCATTTTTTAAACTTTTTACAAAGTGCCGTCCGAATAAAAATGACAACGCATTAAAAGTTACTTACTTCAAAGGCTGCGTGAATGACGTTTTTAAAAACGATTTCGTAAAAAAAATTCCTGATGTTTATATTGAGGAAAAAGACTTTGAGTGCTGCGGACTCCCGTTTTTATCGAGCGGAAATCTGGAACGTTTTGAAAAGGTTAAGGAAAATAATTTAAAACTTTTGGAAGGTTCAAAATACGTTTTAACCGACTGTGCAAGCTGTGAAAGCACATTAAGTCAGTATTTCGAGGACAAATCATCGCCTGTTTTTATTAATCTTGGAGAACTTGTTGTTAAACAGAATATGAAATTCAAATTCAAAAAACCTTTGAAAGTCACGTTTCATAAGCCCTGCCATTTAAAAAACGATGATTTTATAAAACCTCTTTTAGCAAATTGTGAAAATATCGAATATATAGAGGCGGAAAATTACGATGACTGCTGCGGTTTTGCGGGTGAATTTGCCCTGAAAAATCCCGCATTATCAAGAGAAATTATCCGTAAAAAAGCCGAAAGTATAATCAAAACAAACGCAGACATTGTTATAACTACTTGTCCGTCTTGTGTTATGGGTTTAAGCTTGGGTTTGTCGGGTTCAAAAGTAAAGGTTATGGGTCTTGCACAGTTTTTAAACAGTGCGGCTAAGATTTCCTCTTAACATGCAAAGTCAAAATTCCGCGTCATTGCGAGCGAATGCGAAGCAATCCAGCTAGTCCCCTCTCCCTTTGCGGGAGAGGGTTAGGGGTCATATTATATCATATTGTTGATGGGTGAAATGAAAATTGTTTCACCCATCCTACTTTTGGAAAATTGTCCGTCATTGCTAGCAAATGACTCAGCCTATAAATTTGTTGGGGTAGAAACCCCCAACTTACAATTTTGTAAATTTGCTCTGCTCATTAACAAATTCTTCCCTCTCCCGCACGAAGGTCAATTCGACGGGGCGAGGGGGATTTTTATGCAAGGGGCGAGGAAAAATCTCACGTTAACACCATATATTGCTTGCAGACTCAGTCTGCCACTTTTTAAAAATTTGTTGGGGTAAGAAACCCCAACTTACATTTTTTTTCACTTAAATATTGCTTGCAGGCTCAGCCTGCCACTTCTCACTTCTACCCCATTTATCCTGTCAGAATAAAAAAAAACGACTTTTACAAAAGCCGTTGAAAAGGGAAAGGAAACAAATTCTTTTATATTGTCGGTATAGTTTATA
>CANQMP010000039.1 GCA_947624975.1 Candidatus Gastranaerophilales bacterium | reverse complement strand
TTCTTCATAGTTTTTTCCTTTCGTTTTTTCTATACATTCTCATTATAAACGATTTTTCAAAAAATGCAAGGGGGGAATTGAAAATTTTTTAAAAAATGTTAACAAAAATTTAAAAAGTGAAAAGTGAAAGGTGAAAAGTGAGAGGTTCGTTTCGGGTGCTAAAGCACCAAAATAATTGCACCCCACCCCAACCCTCCCCATCTGGGGAGGGAGTGGACCCCTCACCCTAGCCCTCTCCCGCACGGGGAGAGGGAAATATTACAGCACTTCGTGCATATAATAAGCTGGATTGCTTCGCATTCGCTCGCAATGACGGTTTACCCCTCACCCGCATTTGTAATTCGCTTATGCTCATACAACTGCTCCCTCTCCCGCACGAAGGTCAATTCGACGGTGAGAGGGGATTAACTCACCTCATGCCTTCCCTTAAAAAAGGAAGGGAAAACCCCACCCCGAAACCATTACTTGAAAACAAAAGAATAAAATAATTAATTAATAATTAATTTCTCTGACTTTTTTGAAATTAACGTTAAAATGAGAATATAGATTAATTATAGGAGTTATTTATTATGCCTGATTTTAACAAATTCACAAACTATTCACAAGAAATTCTGAATTCTGCAGGTGCGGTTATGAATGAATACAAAAATTCGGAACTGCAACCCGAACATATTCTGCTTGCCATGATTAAGGATAACGGAATAATTAAAGATTATCTTACCGAGTTGAAACTACTTAATCAGGGGTTTAT
This sequence comes from Candidatus Gastranaerophilales bacterium, assembly GCA_947624975.1. Classification (GTDB taxonomy): domain Bacteria; phylum Cyanobacteriota; class Vampirovibrionia; order Gastranaerophilales; family Gastranaerophilaceae; genus Stercorousia. Next base: position 13,914 of record CANQMP010000039.1, on the reverse strand, counting down.
TAACAAAGTTATGTCGGTTATAAAGTCGTTCCCGACGATATCCGGCCCGCCGACAGGTCAGCTTTTTCTATCAAACGCAACATACAGACTGCTTGACCTTGCGGGACAACAGGCAGAAGAACTAAAAGACGACTACATCAGCGCGGAATCAATTCTGCTTGCAATGACAAAGCTTGATAACACATCAATTCAACTGCTTTTTAAAGAATACGGAATTGATGCAAATAAAGTTTTAAATGTAATGAAAAAAATCAGAGGTAACAAAAAAGTGGATAATAAAAACGCAGAAGAAAATATGAAAGCTCTTGAAAAATATTCAACAGATTTGACATCTCTCGCAAGAAAAGGCAAACTTGACCCTGTAATCGGCAGAGATGAAGAAGTCAGACGGATTATTCAGGTTTTGAACAGAAGAACAAAGAACAACCCCGTATTAATCGGTGAACCGGGTGTCGGCAAAACCGCTATAGTCGAAGGTTTGGCGCAAAGAATAGTAAGAGGCGATGTCCCCGAAAGCCTTAAAAATGTTAAACTCGTATCTCTTGATATGGGTGCATTGGTTGCGGGGGCTAAGTTCAGAGGCGAGTTTGAAGAACGTTTGAAAGCCGTTTTAAAAGAAGTTGAAAGTTCAAACGGTGAAATCGTTATGTTTATTGACGAACTTCACACCGTCGTCGGTGCAGGTGCAACCGAAGGTTCCATGGATGCAGGAAACCTCTTAAAGCCGATGCTTGCAAGGGGTTTGTTAAGAACCATCGGAGCAACGACAATTAACGAATACCGTAAATATATCGAAAAAGACCCCGCTCTGGAAAGACGTTTTCAGCCCGTTTTGGTCGGAGAACCCTCTGTTGAGGATACTATCTCCATTCTTAGAGGTTTGAAAGAAAAATACGAAGTTCACCACGGAATTCGTATCCTTGACAGTGCTCTTATTCAGGCTGCAAAGCTATCTGACAGGTATATTACCGACAGATTTCTGCCCGATAAAGCTATTGACTTAATTGATGAGGCGGCATCCTCTCTCCGTATCGAAATCGATTCCATGCCCGAAGAAATCGACAAAATGATGCGTCAAAAAATTCAGCTTGAAATCGAACGTGAAGCCTTGAAAAAAGAGGATGACGACGATGCAAAAGCTAAAGTCGCAGATTTGTCCGAGCAGATTTCCGAACTTGAAGGAAAAATTGACAAGCTTAAAGCTCAATGGGAACGTGAAAAAGCTTCCATAACGGGCGAAGCAGGCATTAAAGAAGAAATTGAAAAAGTTAAAACACAAATCGAAAATGCCGAACGTGATACCGATTTGCAAACTGCCGCAGAACTCAAATACGGCAAACTTCTTGAGCTTGAAAAACAGCTTAAAGCCGTTCAAAATAAAGAACACACCGAAAACAAACTGCTTAAAGAAGAAATTGACGATGAAGATATCGCAAATGTCGTAAGCAAATGGACGGGAATTCCCGTTACAAAGCTCGTTGAAAGCGAAAAGAAAAAACTTATCGATATGGAAAAAATTATTCATAAGCGTTTAATAGGGCAAGATGAAGCTGTTCAAACGGTTTCCGATGCAATTCGCCGTGCTCGCTCGGGTTTGAAAGACCCCAAACGCCCGATCGGAACATTCCTTTTCTTAGGACCTACAGGTGTCGGAAAAACAGAACTTGCAAAGGCTCTGGCAGAATTTATGTTTAACGATGAAGACGCACTTATAAGAATTGACATGTCGGAATACATGGAAAAACACAATGTTTCAAGACTTGTCGGTGCACCTCCGGGATATGTCGGCTACGATGAAGGCGGGCAGTTGACCGAAGCCGTCAGAAGAAAACCTTATTCTGTTATACTTTTTGACGAAATCGAAAAGGCACACCCCGATGTGTTTAACATCATGCTTCAAATCTTTGATGACGGCAGATTAACCGATTCCAAAGGCAGAACCGTTGATTTTAAAAACACATTGATTATCATGACTTCCAACATCGGAAGCGATATAATCCTTGAAAATACCTTAAATTCAATGGTTTCAGAGGCAAGTTTTGAAGATACGAAAGAAAATGTTATGGAACTTCTTAAAACAAAATTTAAGCCAGAATTCCTTAACAGGATAGATGAAACAATATTCTTTAAAGCTCTGAACATGCAAGATTTGGCTCAAATCGTCGATATTCAAATGAATTATCTCAGAACACTGCTCAAAGATCAGGAAATTGATTTTGAAATCACGGATGATGCGAAAGAACTCCTTGCGACACGAGGATTTAACCCCATTTACGGTGCAAGACCGCTCAAACGGGTTATCAGACAGATGATTGAAAATCCGCTGTCTAAAGAAATTCTTGCACAGAAATTCCTGAGCGGTGAGAAAATCAAAATCGATGTCGACAACGACGAAATAATATTTAACAAAGCGGATTAATTTCCGCTTTGTTTTTTAATTTCAGCCTTTTTTTAAATTTTCGTATTGCTTTAAATTTATTTGAAAAATCGGAATATTTGGTTTAAAATTTTTCTATGGCTGATATTGACAGAATAGTTGAGTTATTAAAGGAAGCAAAACAGCAAAAGAGTGATTTTGTCGGGCTTATGGACAGTTTTAACGACCCTTATCTTGTGCTTATAGCTTGTATTTTAAGTCTTAGAACCAACGACAAAACCACTTATCCCGCGACTTTGAGAATGCTTGAACTGGGCAAAACACCCGAAGATTTTGCAAAATGCGATGTTAAAAAACTTGAAAAAGCCATTTATCCCGTCGGTTTTTACGCAAATAAAGCACGACAAATCGTCGAGCTTTCAAAAGAACTTGTTGAAAAATACAATTCAAGAGTTCCAAAATCCATTGATGAACTTTGCAAATTCAACGGTGTCGGACGAAAAACCGCCAATTTAACCGTTTCAAGAGGATTTAACGAGCCTGCAATATGTGTAGATGTTCATGTTCACAGGATTTTTAACCGCATAGGCTACGTCAAAACCAAAAATCCTGAGGAAACAGAATTCGCTCTGCGTGAAAAACTTCCCGTAAAATACTGGATCGATATCAACACACTTCTCGTAACTCACGGGCAAAATGTCTGCAAACCCATAAAACCGAATTGCAGCCAATGCCCGATAGAAAAATTTTGTAAAAAATTAATATAACTTAATAAAAGATACAATAAACCGCAATTTTTTTTATTCAGGTGATTTGAATAGAACAACGGAAAGGGGAAAAAATGACTATAAACAGAATTAACGGACTCGGAAAAAGTATAAGAAAAGCTTTTCTTAACGAAAATTCAGTAAAACGAAATAATAAAGCTTTTGAAAAATACGTAAAATTGGATTTTGATGATTTTCCAAAGGGATCGGCGGAAGAAAAACTTTATCAAGCACGTACAATGCTGGGTAAAATCGCAAAAGATAATAATATTTATATTACATTCAAAAAACCTAAAGAAAATTCCGACATAATAAATCTTGATGTTCATAAACGCAGATTTGACAGATGGTCAGGAGAATTTGTGTCAGACCATTTTTACTGCGATTTGAATAAAAACAAGCCAAAAAATTCAGAAAAAATCACAGGTTATATAAAATATGTGGACGAGGACGGGCTGGATCACGCTATTCCAAGAATTATGAGATCCGAAGATAATTTCTTGAGAAGTGTTTACAGAAAACTTGATGAAGGAATCGGATATATTCGTCAAAACAAAGTCAAAGTCAATCCGTACAAAGAATTCATTAAAGAAGGAATGAGAAACTTTTTTAAAAAAACCTAATCTGAAAAACCTTTTGCTGCGACCGATATAAAAAATAATATAAATCAGGTTTTTGAAATAACTTGATTTTAAAATAACAATGTGCGATAATCCTGTTAAGATTGTTAACAGCAATCGGGGTTAATAATAATATAACAGGAGTTCAAGAATGGGTGTAGAAAATCCTAACAAAATCGACACATCCAAGTTAGATGCCATTCTGCAATCATACGATTACAAAAAATCTAACTTAATTGCGATTTTACAAAAAGTTCAGGAAGTTTACCGATATCTTCCCGAAGATGCAATGATTTATATCGGCACAAAAATTGAGGGGCTTTCTCCGGCGACGGTTTTCGGAGTTGCAACTTTTTATGCACAATTTTCACTTGAGCCGAAAGGTAAGTATGAAATTAAGGTTTGCGACGGAACGGCATGCCACGTTAGAGGTTCAATGCCCGTGTTAAACGCAATAAGAGCAAAACTTAATATGCCTGAAGGCAAATTAACCAGTGACAACGGCTTGTTCTCGTTAGAAACGGTAAGCTGTCTGGGTGCATGTGGACTTGCTCCGGTTGTTGTCATAAACGGTAAAGTATATCCTCAAATGACATCCGATGCTATTACGATAGTTTTGGATACCTTATTAAAGGAGGAGGGCTAAATGGAAAAAACTGCATTAAATATTAATATACAAGAAGAACAAAAAAAAGCTAAAGAATCAATTTCTCAACAGGGTTTGCGAGTTCTTGTCTGTGCGGGAACGGGCTGTGTTGCAAACGGTTCAATGAAAGTTATCGAAAAATTCAAAGAACTCGGTGCAGATGTTGCCGTTTTAAGCGATTACGACAAGATGACGGTTGTTCCGACAGGATGCCACGGTTTTTGCGAACAGGGCGTTCTCGTTGTAATTCCCGACAAACACGTTACTTACGTAAAAGTTAAAGAAAGCGATGTTGAAGAAATTTACGAAAGCCATATTAAAAATAACAAACCCGTAGAAAGATTATTGTATGTCGACCCCAAAACGCACGAACACGTTATGGACGATGAGCATATCAATTTCTACGCAAAACAAACAAGAACGGCTCTTGCAAACTGCGGAAACATCAACGCCGAATGTATTGACGAAGCAATAGCGGTCAGAGGTTACGAGGCTCTTGCGAAAGTTTTGGAAGAAAATAATCCTGATGCGGTAATTGAAACCATCGAAAAATCAGGTTTAAGAGGCAGAGGCGGCGGCGGTTTCCCGACAGGCAGAAAATGGAGATTTACTGCGGCAAACAGGGGCGGAAAGTCTTACATCGTATGTAACGGTGACGAAGGCGACCCCGGTGCGTTTATGGACAGAAGCGTTATGGAAGGCGACCCGCATAAACTGCTTGAAGGTATGGCTATTGCGGCTTTTGCCATCGGTGCTGATGAAGGTTACATCTATGTTCGTGCCGAATATCCGCTTGCTATCAAACGTTTAAGAAAAGCGATTAAAGATGCTGAAGAAAGAAATTTCCTCGGCAAAAACATTATGGGAAGTAATTTCTCGCTTGAAATTCACATTAAAGAAGGTGCGGGAGCATTCGTTTGCGGTGAAGAAACTGCTCTTATGGCATCAATAGAGGGTGAACGCGGAATGCCAAGACCGAAACCGCCATTCCCTGCGAACAAAGGGTTATTCGGACGTCCGACGTTGATTAACAACGTTGAAACACTTGCAAATGTCCCCGTTATAATTCTTAACGGTGCGGACTGGTTTGCAAAAATGGGAACTGAAACCTCGAAAGGTACTAAAACATTCGCTTTAACGGGTGAAGTTAACAACACGGGGCTTATAGAAGTTCCTATGGGTACGACTTTGCGGGAAATCGTATTTGACATCGGCGGCGGAATGCGTGACGGCAAGAAATTTAAAGCCGTTCAAATCGGCGGCCCGTCAGGCGGATGTTTAACCGAAGAACATCTCGACATCCCGATGGATTACGATAACCTAATAAAAGCCGGTGCGATGGTCGGTTCGGGCGGACTTGTTGTTATGAGTGACAAAACCTGTATCGTGGAAGTCGCAAGATTTTTCATGAACTTTACCCAGAACGAAAGCTGCGGGAAATGCGTTCCCTGCCGTGAAGGTACTAAGAACATGCTTAAAATTCTTGAAAAAATCGTTGCAGGTAAAGGCACTATGGAAGATTTGGAACTTTTAGAGGAGCTTGCTCAGTCCGTAAAAGACGGTTCACTCTGCGGACTCGGAAAAACCGCTCCAAATCCGGTTCTTTCAACTTTAAAATACTTTAGAGATGAGTATATTGCACACATTAAAGATAAAAAATGTCCCGCAGGCGTTTGTACGGCAATGAAAAAGATAGTTATACAAGAGTCACTCTGTAAGGGATGTACAAAATGTGCAAGAACTTGTCCGGTCGGAGCTATCGACGGAACGGTTAAAAATCCTCACCATATTAATCAGGACAAATGTATTAAATGTGAGGCATGCTTGAAAAACTGTCCGTTCAAGGCTATAGTACTGGAGTAATAATATAAAGGAAATTTAAAATGACTGATAAGAAAACATTATTTATAGACGGAAAAGAAGTTGAATTTACTGATGAACCTAACCTTCTGGAAGTTATCAGAAAAGCGGGGTTAAATGTTCCGACATTTTGTTATCGTCCGGATTTAACCACCTTCGGAGCTTGCAGAATGTGCGTTGTGGAAGTTGAAGGCAGAGGAATTCAGTCCTCCTGCACAATGCCTCCCGAAGCAGGTTTAAAAATTCACCTTAACACTGACAAAACAAGAAGAATAAGAAAAACCGTTTTGGAACTTCTTCTTGCAAACCACGATAAAAGCTGTTTGACCTGCGAAAAGTCAGGCAAATGCGAATTACAACAATACGCTGAAGAATACGGGATTAGAAAAATCAGATATCCCGACAAGGCTGAAGAAGACTATCTTCCGACGGATGATTCAAGTCCTTCATTAGTGCGTGATATGAACAAATGTATTCTCTGCGGTGCTTGCGTAAGGGCTTGTACCGAATTTCAGGGTCATTCGGTACTTGGTTTTGCAAACAGAGGCTCAAAGACCGTTGTTCAGCCGATGAACGGCAGACCGCTCGGACAGGTTGACTGCGTAAACTGCGGTCAGTGTGCGGCAGTTTGTCCGACAGGGGCTTTGACAATAAAATCCGATATCGAAAAAGTTTGGGCTGAAATTACAAACCCTAACAAAAAAGTCGTAGTTCAAATGGCACCTGCAACAAGGGTTGCAATAGGTGAAATATTCGGACTTGAACCTGGTGAAAACTCTATCGGAAAAATGAATGCGGCACTTAGAAAAATCGGTTTTGATTTGGTATTTGACACAAATTTCGGTGCAGACTTAACTATTATGGAAGAAGCTACCGAATTTTTGGAAAGACTTAAATCAGGTCAAAATCTTCCGATATTTACATCCTGCTGTCCTGCATGGGTAAAATATTTGGAAGATCAACATCCCGATATGCTTCATCATTTATCAAGCTGTAAATCTCCGATGAGTATGCTTTCGCCTGTTTTGAAGGCACTTGTTCCAGAAAATTTCGGTATCGCAAGAGAAAATCTTGTAGTCGTTGCTATTATGCCTTGTACGGCTAAAAAATACGAGTGCAAACGTCCCGAATTGGCAAAAGACGGCGTTCCAGACACGGATTACGTTCTTACAACTCAGGAACTCGGCAGAATGATAAAAGAAGCCGGAATTGATTTTAATGCACTCGACCCCGAAGCTCATGATTCACCGTTTGGCGAATATTCGGGTGCAGGAACGATTTTCGGTGCATCAGGCGGTGTTGCGGAAGCTGCTGTCAGAACGGCATACGAATTTGCCACATCGGAAACCCTTAACGATGTTGATATAAAAGAAATGAGAGGAACTTCAAACAGATGTAAAGACATTGAGCTTGACATTAAGGGTACGAAAGTTGTTGTCAGAGTGGTTTCTACACTCAAAGAGGCTGAAAAATCAATTCAGGAAATCAAAGACGGCAAAGCACAGTTCCAAATGCTTGAAGTTATGGCATGCCCCGGCGGATGTATCAACGGCGGCGGACAACCGCAAAGCTGCAACGACAGCTCAATTAAAGCAGAACGTGCAAAGGGCTTGTATAAAGAGGACGCTGAACTTCCCGTTCGCAAATCCCACTACAACCCCTCTATCAGAAAACTCTATAACGAATATCTTGAAGAACCGAGTTCACATAAAGCACACGAATTACTTCATACGCTTTACCAGGACAAATACAAAGGTTCTTACAAAGATGTATAAACAAAAAGCTCACCTTTTTCAAGGTGAGTTTTTTTTATTAGCGGTTAACATTATTTAACAACTTTTTTAACGGCTTCGGTTATATCATCACCGCCATAGAGAACAACGCCTTTTGCAAGGACTATGTCATAGTTTCCGACTTTTGCCTGTTCTGCGATTTTGCTTGTAATTGCCGCATCAATAGCCGAAAGCTTAGTTGAATAGTTTTTGTCCATAGCTTCTTTTTTAGCCTTTAATTCATTGTTATACTTTTGTTCAAGTGCCTGTTTTTTCTTAACATCAGTAGTTGCAGCGACATCTTTACGTGCTTTTTCGATAAATGTAACGATATCTTTAGATTTTGCCTGCTGTTCTTTTTTAAGTGCCTGAACTTGAGCCGACGAATTTACGACCTGTTGAACGTCAACAACCGCAATCTTTGACGTTACATCAGACATAGCAAAGTTGTTTAACAATAAACCGATAACAAAAGCCGAAATACCGACTGCAAAAATTTTTCCTTTGTTTTCCATAATTTTACCCTCTATATTACTTTCCAAACATAAATTCAATCCCTCAAAAGATGGATTTTTTATGTTAACATCTTTACAAGTAAAACTATATCATATATAATAGCATTAGGTCAAATCAGAAAATCACATTCGGTATAATTTTGTTACTTTATTGTAATAAATTTTAAAAAATGTTTGTATTTCTGTATTTATCTGCGAAAATAATATTAGAAATAAAGGTAAATAAATGAAAAAGATGAATTACAAAAAAAATTTTGCAGGCATAATTTGTGCGGCGTCATTCGCAGTTTTTGCGTTACCGGCAATGTCAGCGGATATTCCTTATGAATTCACTCCTCAGCAATTGCAGATGATTCATAACCAATCCGGACTTAATCAGAGTCACGATGAATCTGTATTGAAGGAACGCTACAAAGAAAATCAAAGCGATTACAATTTTTACGAAGAAAGAAAAAGAACCGGCACTGACGCTTCTCAGGGCAGTAAAGTTATTCAAGGCGGCGATGTTGACGTAAATTATCATCAGGCAACTATTGAAGAACTTGATACTAAAGGCGTTTATGTCAATTCCGTAGAAGTTGCACCTTCTGAAATCCTTTCGCAGGAAGAAATTAACGGAATTGTTAAGCAGATAGTCGGAAAGAACGTATTTATCGAAGATATCCAAAAAGTTATCGACGAAATCAACAATTTGTACGCCGAAAAAGGTTTTGTTACGGCAAGAGCATTTTTGCCCGAACAAACGGTTGAAAACGGCAACATCTATATAGGTTTAACTGAAAGCCGTATCGGAAACATCACCGTTACTCAAAGCAAATGGACAAAACCTGGATACATCACAAGAAGATTACCCGAAAAAGAAGGTCAACTTTTTGATATCGTCGAACTTGAAAAAGATATTCTTGATTTTAACAGATATAATGAAGGTATAAGACTTTCGGCTAATCTTAAAGCCGGAGAAAAAGAAGGAACAACTGACATTGAAGTTTCTGCGGATGAAAATTTCCCGTTCCACTTGATGGGAATTTTCGATAACGCCGGACGTTATAGCACAGGCAGTTTAAGAGGCGGTGCTATGATTTATGCGGACAGCTTGTTCGGCCACAGGGACAGATTTTCAGTCGGTACATACCTTTCAAGAGGTGCAACAAGCCCGTTCGTTGATTATAACTTCCCGATTAACAAAAGCGACGGACGTATTGGCTTTATGTATTCTTCAACATTTGCCGATGTTAAATACGGTCCTTATGTTGATGTGTTAAGCCTCAGAAGTGCAGGTCAACAGTATTCATTGTACTACTCTCAACCGTTAATCAGAAAAACCGGTTTTGAATTGAAATCATACGCTGCCGCGAACTACAAGAGAGCAAGAACAATGATGAGCTTGACCGATGAATACAAAAAAATATTTGATGAAAAAGATAACCTCGTTGATACTATTGACAACGTAACATCGATCGAAGTTGCATTACAGGCAAGAAAAGATACAAAATACGGTATTTGGTACTTAAATCAGGATGCTTACTACGCATTCCCGACATTCCGCAGCGAAAGAGATAACCACTACTTTAAATACGGCGGAAGTTTGGTCAGGTTGCACGACTTCTCACACGGATTTATCGGTCAGTTGAGAGGTAACTACCAAATCGTTCCGGGTGATAAACAAATTCCTTATCTTGATATGATGCAGACAGGTGGTTTGGCAACGGTCAGAGGTTATTCCGAAGGTTTAATGATCGGTAAAAACGGATACTTTGTAAGTGGCGAATTGATGTTCCCGCTACTTCCCAGACAAATCACCAGCCCGAGATCGGGTGAAAAAATACCGTTCATCGGTAAATGGATAAAAGGTGCAATATTCGCGGATACTGCAGGAATCTTCCCCGCAGCAAGCGAAGATTACTTAGGCGGAAGCTACTTTGCGGCATCTGTCGGTATGGGATTAAGAATACAACTTCCCGCAGATTTGACGGCAAGACTGTATTGGGGCTTCCCCTTAATCCGTAACTACCACGAAGATGCAAGCAAAATGGGACGTTTCCACTTTGAAATGACTTTAGCTCCTAATATTGATGCACTGCTCGCATCAAGAAGCACGAAAGCGGAAGTCGTTCCGAAAACTCAGTTCCAGAAGAACGTCGAGGCTGAATACATCAACAATTACGATGATATCAGACATTACGACTACTTCCGTGACGGTGGCGGAGGCTCATTGTAAAAAACAAATGTTTGTAAGCGGTAACATCAAGTTACCGCTTATTTTTGGAGGTATTTTGACTAAAGGGATATTCATAACAGCGACAGGAACGGATGTCGGAAAGACTTATGTCAGCGGACTTATAGTAAAAAAAATGAGGGAACTCGGCTATAATTGCGGGTATTACAAGCCAGTGTTAAGCGGAACGGTTTGTACACAAGGCAGTTTGGGCGACTGCGAACACGTTTTGAAAACTGCAGGACTTGATTTTGATGCAAAAGATTTTGTGTCATATTGGTTTGAACCCGCTCTGTCACCTCACTTAGCCGCAGAAATAGCAGGCGAACAGATTAAACTAAGCAAAATTAAATCCGATTATGAAAAGATTAAATCACAATTTGACTACCTTCTTGTCGAAGGTGCGGGCGGAATAACCTGCCCGTTTGGCGAAAACCTTCTGCTTGAGGACATTATAAAAGCTCTGAATTTAAGTGTCGTAATCGTTTCGCCGTCAGGATTAGGAGCGATAAATTCGGCATTTTTAACCGCTAATTACGCAAAACAAGCAAATATTGATGTGGTCGGAATAATTATGAACAACTTTGACGAAAACGACTTTATGCACATTGATAACAAAAAGCAGATAGAAAAGCTTACGGGCGAAAAGGTTATCGCAACGGTAAAAAACGGCGCTGAAAACATTACGGATTTATCGGAAATTTTTAAGGAGATATAAATGAAAAGCATAGCCGAAAAGGATTTGGAATATATTTGGCATCCTTGCTCACAAATGAAGGATTACGAGGAATTAAAACCCATAACTATCGAAAGAGGCGAAGGGATTTATCTTTACGGCGCGGACGGTAAAAAATATTATGACGTAATCAGTTCCTGGTGGTGCAACCTTTTGGGGCATTGTAATCCGCATATCTCGGATGAGTTAAAAAAGCAGGCTGACAAACTTGAACATGTGATTTTTGCGAATTTCACGCACGAACAGGCGGTAAGACTTTGCGAAAGACTTGCAAAGATTTTGCCTGAGGGTTTGTGCAAGTTTAATTTCACCGACAACGGCTCATCTGCAATAGAAGCCGCAATGAAGGTAAGTTTTCAATACCACGCACAGACAGGCAACCTGCAAAAAACAAGATTTATGGCATTAACGGATGCTTATCACGGAGAAACTATCGGTGCATTGTCTGTCGGCGACTGCGATTTGTACACAAAACTCTATAAACCTATTTTAATGGATATTTTGCGTGTAGAAGCACCCGACTGCTACAGGTGCAAATACGGCAAATGCCGTGAAAATTGTGCATGCGAATGTGCCAAAAATGCGGAAGAAATGTTTGAAAAATACGGTAATGAAACAGCCGCATTCCTTGTAGAGCCGCTTTTACAAGGCTCTGCGGGAATGAAAATTTATCCGCCATTGTTTTTAAAAAAAATAAGAGAACTTTGCGACAAATATAACGTACATCTGCTTGCCGACGAAATCGCAACAGGTTTCGGGCGTACGGGAAAGATGTTTGCGTTTAATCATGCAGGTGTTTCACCTGATATAATGTGTCTTTCAAAAGGTTTAACAGGCGGATATATGCCGATGGCAATGTTTGTGACAACCCAAAAGATTTATGATGCGTTTTATGACGATTATTCCACGGGAAAAGCCTTTATGCACAGTCACACATATAGCGGAAACCCGCTTGCCTGCTCATGTGCGAATGCGGTTTTGGATATTCTGGATAACGCCTTAGCGAAAGCACAAAATAACGAAAAATATTTTAACGAAATGATAAAATCGAAATTCCTTTCGCACTCGAATGTCGGAGAAGTCCGTCACATCGGACTTATTAATGCAATAGAACTTGTAAAAAATAAAGAAACAAAAGAGCCTTTTGACAGTAAGTTGCGAACGGGTTATCGAATTTACAAAAAAGCTTTAAAGCGTGGAGTAATCTTGCGTCCGCTGGGTGATGTAATCTATTTTAACCCTCCGTTAATAATATCACGTGATGACATGGACTACGTAACCGACATAGCCAAAGCTTGCTTGTGCGAAATTTTGGATGTTTAAGGGTGCTAAAGCCCAAAATAATTGCATCCCACCATTAAAAATGGTGGGATGGAATCCTGCTCCCCTTTTCAAGACTCTGCCGAACGGATTAACTCCCTACCCTAATGGGGAGGGCTGGGGTGGGGTGCGGTCTGTCATTGCGAGCGAATGCGAAGCAATCCAGCCTTTAAATTTGCACGCAGTGCCGTAATCTTTTCCCTTCCCTTTTCAAGGGAGGGCTAGTGGTGGGTTTGTCCCCTCTCCCCCGACGAATTGACCTTCGTGCGGGAGAGGGAAGAATTTCTTAGTGAACGCAGTGAACTTAAAAATTCCGGTGAGGGGTAGTTCCCTACCATTATGGGGAGGGTTCAGGGTGGGTTAGTTTCCTCTCCCCCTGCGGGAGAGGAAATTCTTACTTCCACGGGTTGCACTCATCTGTGAATTTCCAGCCGTTGAGCTGTGCTTTCTTTAAACAAGGAAGATTTTCTTCGTTACCGTCCCAATTACCATCTATACCAGGTTCAAATCCTTTACCTAAAAGGTATTTACAACGATTTCCTTTACAACTAGAAGTATAAAAATGAAATTTAAAACGGTCTTTTCCGTCGGTCTGATATTTCTCATCATTATAATGGGAACCAACGGGATAGAATAAAATTGTTCGTGAACCATAAGTAAACAAAACTGTTGAGCCGTTTTGAAAATCCACCTTTAATGCGTTGTCATTACCATTATATTTGAAATTCTCAATAAATTCATATCCGTTGATTTTCAAGTAAGGTTTAAAATACTTTTCAAATGGGAGAACAATACATTCTTTACTATATTCAGGTGTACAAAATTCAAAACCCCAAGTTTTTTTATCTCCATTGTCAATTTCTGAAAGTTGAATAGCCTGATTTATCATGCTATAAAACAGTTTCAGTCTTGTTTCCGTCACGGTTTGATTGTATTTATTAATCAATGTCGGAATCGTTAACGCCGCAACAACACCTATAACAGCAAGGGTGATAAGAACTTCTGCCAAAGTAAAGGCGAAGCTATTGGTTTTTAGGGTTAGAATACCCTCAAAACCCTTGCTAGGAGAAAATCCCCCCCCCCCCC
>CANQMP010000038.1 GCA_947624975.1 Candidatus Gastranaerophilales bacterium | reverse complement strand
GGGGGGGGGGGGGGGGGGGCACTCCTAGCAAGCGTTTTGAAGGTATTATAGCTTCAAAACCCAGGAATTTAGCGTTTACCCTTGCCGAAGTATTGATAACTTTAGCTGTCATCGGTGTTGTCGCAGCTCTGACCATACCGACACTTGTACAAAAACATCAGGAAAAAGTTACGGTAACAAAAGTAAAAAAGTTCGTATCGGTGATGTCACAGGCAATAAAACTTGCAGAAATAGATAACGGAGAAATTGCAAGCTGGGGATTTGAATCTGCCACAGAGGCTGTTAAAGATCAAGAGGACGGTACATCTTCAGATGAAGCCTTACAAGAATATTATGAAAAAACTAATAAATTTATCAATATTGTAAAACCATATTTGAAAGGTGTAACTCTGATTGATAGAACAAATAATCCTAACATATTAGACAGGTATTCATTAGATGGAACTAAATTCAGATCTTGGAATCACCAACTTCTTTTTCCCGACGGTACATTTCTTTCGGTTACAAATTATTCTAGTAATTGCAGTAGGAAACGTGGTTCATCAAAACCCATGCAAAATATTTGCGGAGAACTTTTTTATGATGTAAACGGAATTAAGGGTCCTAATGCGACCGGTAAAGATGTATTTTTGTTTTATTATACCAGATATGGAGTAGTGCCAATGGGTACAGAAGATACATTAGAATTAGATCGCTGTCGTTCATTTAAGAATTATTGTAACCTAAGTAAAAAAAATAAGTTAAACGGTTATGGCTGTGCGGCATGGGTAATGTATAACGAAAATATGGATTATTTGCATTGTAATGATTTAAGCTGGACTGGCAAACGCAAATGTAAGTAGTTGTGTTTGCGGGAAAAAATGACTAAAAATGGAGAGAATTGCCCCATTGTTAAGACTCATTGGTCAGTGTAAAAGTGTCCGTCATGTACCCCTGTTACAAAGACATGAGTTTTTAAAATGAAAAATTTTGATAATTATTTGTTTATTTAAAAATTAAATTATTAAAAATATTAAGAAAAATTTACAAAAAGTCGGAAAGTTATATAAAATCCGACTTTTATTTATTCGGGTTTTTATTGAAACTGTGCCTTTATTAAAAAAACATCCGAGAAAAATTCCCGATTTTTGCCCGAGATTCATGTTCAAACCCCTTGCAATTAAGTTTTTTGCAAGTATGATTAATTTATAGTGTAAAATACACGGTCGAAATAAAGGAAAAATATGTCAAAAGACGTAATTGAATTAGAAGGTACAATTCTTGAGGCTATGCCGAACGCTATGTTCAGAGTAAAGCTTGAGAATGACCATGAGATTTTAGCTCACATATCGGGAAAAATCCGAAAGAATTTTATCAGAATTTTGCCCGGTGATAAGGTTAAAGTTGAAATGACACCTTACGATTTGAGCAGAGGAAGAATTACCTTCAGATTAAAATAACATCTCACAATTAAAATATAAAGGAAAAAACAATGAAAACAAGATCATCAGTAAAACCTATGTGTGACAAATGCAAGGTTATCAAAAGAAAAGGCAGAGTTGCCGTAATCTGTGAAAACCCTAAACACAAACAAAGACAAGGATAGCGAGCAGAGGCTTGACGGCGAAACGAAGTAATTGCTCAACCAACGCAAGTAACAAACAAGCGGTTTGCAAGGGTAAAAACGGCAAATTACAAGTGTCAGTCAGGCAACAAAGCCGAGCGGGTTTCCCGCAGTCGAATTGACGGACTTTACGGTCAATGGTGAGGAAGTATTTATCCCTCATACCAAAAAAAATCTAACAACAGGCGGTAATCCGCACAAGGCCAAAGAAAGGGAAAATTACAATGGCAAGACTATCTGGGGTCGATTTACCCCGTAACAAAAGAATGGAAGTAGCATTAACCTATATCTACGGTATAGGACCGACAAGAGCAAAAAAAATTCTTGAAGCTACAAAAATCTCACCGGATTTAAGAACAGACGACTTGACCGATGAGGACATTAAATTACTCAGAAATGAACTCGCAAATTACCACATCGAAGGTGACTTGCGTCGTGAAGTTTCCATGAATATTAAGCGTCTGCAAGAAATCGGTTCTTACAGAGGTTTGCGTCACAAACGCAATCTCCCCTGCAGAGGTCAGAGAACAAAAACCAACGCAAGAACAAGACGCGGTAAAAAAGGCTTGGCTATAACCAAGAAGAAAACAGTATAATCTCTTATCGGGCTAATTCCCCGATAGTGTAACAAAAAAATATAAAGGAACTAAAAAATGGCAAGACCGGTAAAAACTAAGAAAAAAGAAAAAAAGAATGTATTGCAAGGCGTTGTTCACATACAGTCGACCTTTAACAATACAATCGTAACTTCTACGGATACTCAGGGTAATGCGATTGCTTGGGCTACCGCAGGTGCAACAGGCTTTAAAGGTGCAAGAAAAGGCACTCCGTTTGCAGCTCAGTCGGCAGCTGAATTAGTCGCTAAAAAATCCATAGATCAGGGTATGAAAAAAGTGGAAGTTCATATCAAAGGTCCGGGTTCAGGACGTGAAACCGCTATCCGTGCAATTCAAGCAGCAGGATTAGAAATTACGTTAATCAAAGACGTAACACCTATTCCGCACAACGGATGCCGTCCGCCCAAGAAAAGACGTGTATAATGACGTGGGGGCTTGCTTTTAGCCAAAAAGTAAACCACAGATGCCCCACAAAAAATAAAGGAGAAAATAATGGCAAGATATACAGGACCTACAAATAAATTATTCAGAAACAAGAAAGTCAAAGATATTTCTAACAGAAAATTGACTTCTTCCATGCGTCAAAATGCTTCAGGTCAGCACGGTGCAGTAAGAAAAAAACTTTCTGAATACGCAATTCATTTGGCAGAAAAACAAAAAATCAGATTTACTTACCTTGTAAGTGAAAAACAATTCGCTAAATATTACAAAGAAGCCGCAAGGAAAAAAGGCGTAACAGGTACTATTTTGTTACAAATTCTTGAATCAAGACTCGACAACGTATTGTTCAGAGCAGGTTTGGGAATTACACGCAAGCAGACCAGACAAATCGTTAACCACGGTCATGTCCTTGTTAACGGCAAAAAAGTTGATATTCCGTCATACCTCGTTAAAGCAGGTGACGTAATCACGGTTAAATCAAGAAGTCAGGCTTTCATGAAAAGCGTAACCGACTTGATTGATATGGCTTGTGCGCCCGCATGGATGACTATTGACAAGGAAGCTTTGAAAATTACTTTCGACAGAATTCCCGAAAGAGAAGAACTGGATTCTGAATTCAAAGAACAGCTTGTAATTGAATATTACTCTAAATAGTGCGTAATCGCATTTAAAAAAGTAGTTAGCAAAAAACCAGGAGATAAAAAATGGAATTAAAAATTAAAAATGTTAATACAACAACCAGCTCTGACGGCTCACAATACGGTAAATTTGTAATTGAACCGTTGGAAAAAGGTTTTGGTACTACAATCGGTAATTCATTGAGAAGAGTTTTGCTTTCCAGTCTTGAAGGAACAGCCGTTACTTCCGTAAGAATAGAAGGTATAACTCACGAATACACCGCAATTCCGGGTGTTTTAGAGGATGTTATTGATGTAATGTTAAACCTTAAAGGACTGGTTGTAAAAACTGATTCCAAGGAACCTCAACAGCTCAGAATAGATGTTGATCGTCCCGGAGCGGTACTTGCAAGTGATATTCAGCTTCCTGCGGGTGTAAAAGTGGTTAACCCCGACTGGTTAATCTGTACAGTCGCTGACGGAGGAAGTTTCCATGCTGAAGTTATCGTCGAAACAGGCAAAGGATACGTTGCAAACGATGTTCCCAGAGATGCAAAAGGCATTTCTATCGACGTTTTGCCGATAGATGCGACTTTCATGCCTATCAAACGTGTCAGCTACAATGTTGAAAGCACTCGTGTAGGTGATTCGATAGATTTCGATAAACTTACTCTCGAAATTTGGTCAAACGGCTCAATCGACGTAACTAACGCATTAAGTCAGGCTTCAAATCTTCTAATCGACCATTTCATGCAAATTGCGTCAATAACAGGTCAGCCTGTTCCAGTTGCAGCGGCTTCGGAAGAAGAAGTTGAAGAAGAAGAAACCGAAAAAACAACAATGACTATCGAAGAATTGGAATTGTCCGTAAGAGCTTATAACTGTCTGAAACGTGCAAGTATCAATTCAATGACTGAATTGTTGAAAAAATCGGAACACGATTTGTTAAATATTAAAAACTTCGGTAAAAAATCGTCGGACGAGGTTATCGAAAGACTTCACCACTTTGGTTTAGACTTAGCTCCTAACCCCGAAGGCGAGGAAGAAGAAGTATAAGAAAAAAAATATAAAGGAAATACAAAAATGAGACACCAAACAAAAAAACATACTCTATCAAAGGCAAAGGATCAAAGAGATGCTTTGCTGAGATCACTGGCGACTGAACTTTTTGTGTACGGTGAGATAAAAACCACTATGGCAAGAGCAAAAGCCCTGAAACCATACGCTGAAGATATCATCACACTTGCAAAAAGAGGTGATTTGCACGCACGTCGTCAAGCAGCTAAATTCATTTTTGACAAAGAAACTGGCAAATACATGGATTTAGCATCGGGAGAAGTTTTTGATGCACCGTCAGCAGACAAAAAGTTGGCTGCAGAAACCGTGTTAAGAAAACTTTTCACAATTATAGGCAAGAAATATTCTGACCGCCAGGGCGGATACACAAGAATATTCAGATTACCGCCCAGACGCGGTGATGCCTCTGAAATGGCTTTAATCCAACTGGTGTAAGCCAATGCGTTATGCCTTGAAAGTTCAATATATCGGTAAGAATTATGCGGGAAGTCAAATCCAGCTAAGAAACGGTAAGGAAATCGAAACTCCGACGATACAAGGCGAACTCGAAAAGGCTATCAGTACTTTGATAAGCGGTGATACCGCAAATAATAACCGGCAATTTAAAACAGTCTTTTCCGGAAGGACTGACAGAGGTGTAAACTCTCTGGGGCAGACAGTTCATTTTGATACGGACGAACCTATTGTTGCTTCAAAGTTCGTTTATCAGCTTAATGAAATACTCCCGAATGATATCTCTGTCAGTGATTTGAAAGTTGTTGATATGAAGTTTCACGCTCAAAAGTCAGCCAAACGCAGACATTACAGGTATGAATTTATTAATCGTAAATGTAAAAACGCTTTTGACGGCGATTTGTTGAGGGTGAAGTTTGATGTTAATCTTGAGCGAATGCAAAATGCCTTGAATTATCTTACGGGCGAGCATGATTTCTCAAGTTTCAAAAGTTCCGGTACGCTAAACCCGAGCAAAGTCTGTTTTATCGAAAAAGTTCAAGTTCAAAAGCTTGGAGATAAAGTGATTATTGATATTGTAGGAAACAGGTTTTTGTACAATATGGTAAGAACTATTGTCGGAACCCTTTTGGAAATAGAAGGGCATGACCTTCCCGCCGAGTATATGAAACAGGTTTTAGAGGCTTGTGACAGAACGAAAGCGGGGCAAACAGTCAGTCCGTACGGTCTGACATTAATGAATGTAATTTATAACAATGGAGAAAAATATGAAGACATATTCAGCAAAACCTCTTGAAGTTGAAAGAAAATGGTATTTAATTGATGCTGACGGAGAAATTCTCGGCAGATTAGCTACCAGAGTCGCAAATATTTTAAGAGGCAAAAACAAACCTGAATATACACCGAACGTTGATACAGGTGATTTCGTTATCGTAATCAATGCTGACAAAGTTTTGGTATCAGGTAAGAAAGAAACTGATAAAATTTATTATCACCACACCGGATTTCCAGGCGGTTTGAAATCCGCAAGCGTAAAGGAATTACG
Organism: Candidatus Gastranaerophilales bacterium; assembly: GCA_947624975.1. Taxonomy (GTDB): domain Bacteria; phylum Cyanobacteriota; class Vampirovibrionia; order Gastranaerophilales; family Gastranaerophilaceae; genus Stercorousia. Next base: position 10,569 of record CANQMP010000038.1, on the reverse strand, counting down.
TGAAAAGGATGCAAGACTTTTAATAGAAAAAGCCGTAAAGGGAATGTTACAGCATAACACATTGGGTGACACTCAATTTACGAAATTAAAAGTATATAACGGTTCAGAACATCCGCACGCAGCACAAAAACCTATCGTGTTGGAAAAGGAGGCTAAATAATGGCAGATAAAGAAATTATGGCAACAGGCCGCAGAAAAACCTCTATTGCGGTTGTAAAGCTTGTAAAAGGCAAAGGCAGAATTTTTGTTAACGGTAAGACATTAAAAAACTATATCGGCAACAGACCTGCAATAGAAATGTTAGTATACAGACCTCTTGTTCTGACAGATAATCAGGAGAAATACGATGTCAGAGTAAAAGCTGTAGGCGGCGGTGTTGTCGCTCAATGCGGAGCTATCAGACATGGTATTTCAAGAGCGTTGGTAAAAGTTAACGAAGAATACAAAAACGTATTGCGTATGGAAGGTTTGTTAACTCGTGACCCACGTGTTAAGGAACGTAAAAAATACGGACGCAAACGTGCAAGAAAACGTTTCCAATTCTCAAAACGTTAATATCAAAAAAACCGGTTTCAAGCCGGTTTTTTTATTAAGTATCAAAATGTGCGCAAAGCAGATGAGCACGATTTCATTCCCATTGAAGGGCTGGGGTGGGTTTAAATAGGTGAAAAGTGGCAGACTGAGTCTGCACGCAATGTTTGGGTGAAAAGTGAGAAGTGAAAAGTGAAAGGTTCGTTAAGGCACTTTGTGCGGAAATAGCTCCCTCCCTTTTCAAGGGAGGGATGGGGTGGGTTTAATTCTTTGCGTGAAACGCAAAAATAAATCGTCATTGCGAGCGAATGCTTCGGCTTATTGACTCCCTCCCCAAATGGGGAGGGTTAGGGTGGGGTGCAATTATTTCGGTGCTTTAGCACCCGTAACGAACTTCTCACCTCTCACTTTTCACTATAAAAAATTTTTTATCTACCCCCCTTGCAATTTTTCATAAATCAGGTATAATAAATATGTAAAAAAAATAGAAAGGTGAAAAAATATGAAAAAGAAGATTACAAGAGTATTAAACGCATCGGGGGGGGGGGGGATTTGCTCCTAGCAAGGGTTTCAGCGGTATCCTAACCTCCAAAATCAAGAAATTATCAACAATTTTTCGGGTTGAGGGAACTTCCCTCATGGAACAACCCATTCAAACAAACATTTTTAGAGAAGAAGGAAATAATTATATTCCTTTTCTCAAAAAAGGAATATTTGTATGGGGTAAAACTAAAAAACCTGCATTTACTTTGGCGGAAGGCGCTACACACGTAGCCCTGTTGAAAAATAAACGTAAATCCGCTTTTACTCTTGCCGAGGTCTTAATCACCCTTGCAGTCATCGGAGTCGTTGCGGCGTTGACAATTCCGACACTTGTTAAAAATTATGAAGAAAAAGCGACAGTTACAAAAGTCAAAAAAATGTATAACACTTTATTTAATGCCTATAGGCTGGCTATTTTAGATTACGGAACGGCAGGTGAGTGGGGCATAACCGGCAGAGATGAAGGCTCTCAGGATGAAGATGAAGAAACTTATAACGCAACTAACGCAATACTTGTTCGCGACAAGCTTTTGAAAAATGTAAAAACGGTTAAGCTTTGCGATAATGCCAAAGACCAAAAAGCCTGCGGTGTTGCTGATGAAATTTATTGTATTGATGGAAAAAATATAGATTTTGCTATCTCCTCCAGTTCAAAATCTCAAACAGCATCAGCTTTACTTGCTGATGGCAGTACTGTTGTAATTATTGCTAATGGAGGAGTATATGGGTTTGCATATCGTGGACCCGGTGAACTTTCTAATACTTATGCAAATATATATTATGATATAAATGGAACTAAGTCGCCGAATACATACGGAAAAGACATATTTCTATTTTACGTAACAGAAAACAGTATTATACCTTGCGGGTCTACAAATGAAACAAAATTTGCTTTTGCTAATAATTGTTATCATGGTTACGGAGTTGCCTGTACTGCGTGGGTAATTTACAACGAAAACATGGACTATCTGCATTGCGACGACCTGTCTTGGAATGGCAAACACAAATGCGATTAATCTTATTGCAATGAGAAAATGCCACACCTTACTTTAACACTTTCCGTAATAAAATGAATTTCTAAGTTCATTTTGTTTACATAAAAAAATCGGATGGGAAAATGAATATTCCCACCGATTTACCCAAAAAATTACAAAAACCTATTTACTGATTAATCCTTTTGAAATAGCTGCTATTGCAGCTGCGGTGCGGTTTTTGACGTTCAGTTTTTTATAAATTGACGTCAAATGCGCCTTAACCGTTCTTTCGGTTATAAATAAAACTTCCGCGATTTTTTTGTTCATATAACCAATGATAAAACTTCCATTTCTCGTTCTGTTATTTTTTTCATAGTTCTTTCTATCCTTTTCATCTGCACAATAGCATACAAATAAAAGAAAGTATCTTGTACTTTAGTACAATTTTTATTGCATAAATGCAAAAAACTTTAAAATTGGAGCTTTTCACATGTGTGAATTGAAATAGGTGAAAAGTAAAAGGTATTTTGTGATAACAAATAAGTCGGGTTTTAGCCCGACCTGTTTGTTTTTAGTTACTAATTTATGCTAAATTATTTTATCGTATCATCTTTCATTTTGAAAGTATGAACCATCCAAAATTCAGGTTTATCACCTTGCGGTGATAACTATGCGACCTGACCGACTGTTTCGCCATTGTCATCCACCAAATCGTAAATACCATTTGAATTGCCGTCTTTTAATATTACTTTGTACGTCCTCGGATATTCTATAGGCAAGTCATTGGAACTGCTTAATATTTCTTCCGTTTCATCATGCATATATATAGCCCAGTCTATCGCAAATAAGGGTTTTACATCTCCCCCATGGCTTCAATAACTCCGACATCATAGTGCATGCTTGGACTTAAGTCGTTAAATTCTATTTGTTCGCCGTTTCCTTTTACAAAGTCTTTGACTTGAGTTCCGGTTTTGGTATCAAAAAGCCCGTAAGCACTTTGAGATTCTGTCCAATTTATTCTTATTTTTCTCGGCGTTGGAATTAATAAAACTTCTTACGGTGCCTCATTTGAAATTTTTTCTTGTTTCATAACATCTCCTTTCTGTTGAGTTCTAATTAAAAATATATTTGTACTAACCAGCCTAACATTATTATTTCAAAATTCTTCTATTTTGAGAAAAATATAACAATTTGTTTACATTTATTTTCTACAGTTTGGCAGGCAAGGAAATCTCCTGAAAATCAATATGATATTTTAAAGATGAAAGGAGGTGATAACATGTACAACTTATCGGCAAGAGAAACAGCTGTATTGACTGTTGCAGCACAGGGTTGCAGCAACAAAGAAATTGCTGAAAAATTATTCATTACCGAAAGAACAGTTAAGGCGCATATGTCATCAATTTTTAAAAAATTGAATGTCAAAAACCGAACTGCGGCGGTAATGGCAGTTACTTCAAAAGAACAAATTAGCAATTAGAATTTTGCTATTCTTTGAACTAATCGGATGGGGAAAATAATCATTTTCCCATACGATTTTTTGCTGAAAGCAAAGATTTTTTCTTTTATTACAAAAATAAAGTAAGGTGTAATCAATTCCCTCGCCCCCTGCGGAAGAGAAAGCAGTTGTGTTAGCGTTAGCGAGCTCCAAATGTGAGTGAGGACTCAAATAAATCGGCAAGTGTGAATTAATAAGCTGGATTGCTTCGCATTTGCTCGCAATGACGGTTTACCCCTCACCCGAATTTCTAAGTTCACTGCGTTCACTAAGAAATTCTTCCCTCTCCCCTTGCGGGAGAGGGAACTAACCCACCCCTATTCCCTACCTTGAAAAGGGAGGGGAAAACCGCACCCCACCCTAACCGAAATTTCTAAATTCGCATGGCTCATTAAGAAATTTCCCTCTCGCAAAACGATACTTAATCGTTTTGCTCGGCAGTGTCCATCAGGGGAGGGAGTTTGCTTGGCAGAAGTCCATCAGAGGAGGGGGAAAAATTAGTACCTTCCCTTTTTAAGGGAAGGTTAGGATAGGTTAATATTTTTAGTACAAAGTGCCGATTTATTTGACCCCTCACCCTAACCCTCTCCCGCAAGGGGAGAGGGAATTTATATTTTTTCCGCACGCAGTGCCGTAATAGTCTTCTCACCTTTTACCTTTCACTTTTCACTTAAATATTGCGTTCAGACTCAGCCTGCTACTTTTCACTTTTTAAAAATTTGTTGGGGTAGAAATCCCAACTTACACTTTATTTCTAACCCCTCACCCTAGCCCTCTCCCGCAAGGGGGAGAGGGAACAGTCTTTCGGCGCTTTAGCACCCGAAATGAACCTCTCACTTTTCACTTCTCACTTTTCACTTAAATATCGCGTTCAAGCTCAGCTTGCCACTTCTCACTTTTGTTTACCGGTTAACAAAAAGTAATAAAAGTATTGACAAATCAGACGGCATGGTAAATAATATTGTTAACAGGTTAACAAAATTTATGCACGACGGCATAATTAATACTCTTTTTGCTCTTTTTGATACTACAAATCAACTCGATTTGTTGTATAAAGACGAATTTGGCGGGATTTTGAAGGATTATTCTTACAGCGAAATGCACTGCATTGATTCTATCGGCAAGCTGCAAAACCCGAATATCACAAAAATTGCCCGACATTTGAACCTTACAAAGGCGGGAGTCAGCAAAATTATTAAAAAATTGACCGATAAAAAGGCGGTTGAAACTTATAAAATTACCTGTAATAAAAAAGAAACTTACTACAAACTCACAAAAACAGGTCTGGAAGTTTTTGAAAAACACCTTAAAATGCATCAAAACTGGCATGAAATCGACAAATCATTTTTTGAAAAATTCAAAAAAAGCGATTTGGAAACTACCCGTAATGTTTTGACGGAATATGCAAAATTACTGCAAACAAGATTAGAAAATATAAAGGAGAATTTGAAATGAAAAAATCCTACAAAATCGAAGTTGACTGCGCAAATTGTGCAAATTTAATGGAGGAAGCCGCAAGAAAAACTCAAGGAATTCAAAATGTCTGCGTAAATTTCATGATGCAGAAAATGGAAGTCGAGTTTTGCGAAAACGCTGATGAAAAAAATGTTATGAAAGAAGTTTTGAAAAATTGCAAAAAAGTTGAAGAAGATTGTGAAATATTTTTATAAAGAGGAACAAAATGAACGCTAAACAGAAAAAAATGCTTATCAGAATTATTGTAACCGCAATACTTTTAATTGTGTTTAATTTTTTGCCTTTGCAAGGCGTATACAGGTTTTTGGCTTATGTAATTCCATACTGGATAATCGGAAACGATATTATTAAGAAAGCCATAAACGGCATAAAGAATTTAAGACCGTTTGATGAATCTTTGTTAATGGCGGTTGCGACGAGTTCTGCGATAGCTCTTGCACTTTATCAGCAGGCTCACGGGCAGGCGGGAGATTACACCGAAGCCGTTGCGGTTATGCTGTTTTATCAGGTCGGAGAACTTTTCCAGAATATCGCAGTCGGCAAAAGCCGTAAAAATATTACAAAATTAATGGATATAAGACCCGATTACGCCAACATTGAAAAAGACGGAAAAAATGAAAAAGTAAACCCCGAGCAGGTTGAAATAGGCAGTATTATAATAGTAGCACCCGGAGAAAGAGTTCCGCTTGACGGGATTATTGAGGAAGGCAATTCCTCCTTGAACATTGCGGCATTAACGGGTGAAAGTGTTCCAAAGTCGGTAAAAGCAGGTGACGAAATCATTTCGGGTTCAATAAATCTTCGGGGACTTTTGAAAATAAAAACCACGAAAAATTTTGAAAGTTCAACCGTTTCAAAAATCCTTGAACTTGTAGAAAATGCAAGTTCAAGAAAATCAAAATCGGAAAGTTTTATTTCAAGATTTGCAAAGATTTACACTCCTGTTGTTGTAATTTCGGCATTTGTTCTTGCCGTATTTCCGCCGTTATTCAGGATTATATTTACGTCATCACCCGCACTGTGGAGCGAATGGATATACCGCGCCTTGACTTTCCTTGTCATAAGCTGTCCTTGTGCTCTTGTGATAAGTATACCGCTGTCGTTTTTCGCGGGAATAGGCGGTGCATCCCATGCAGGTATTTTAATTAAAGGCTCAAATTACCTTGAAACTCTGTCGAAAGTTAAAACTATTGTTTTTGACAAAACGGGAACTTTAACCGAAGGTGTATTCAAAGTCAATGCTGTTCATCATAACAAGATTAACGAAGAACAAATTATTGAATACACGGCACTTGCTGAAAGTGCAAGCACTCATCCTATTGCACTCAGTTTGAAAAACGCTTACAAAAAAGAGATAGACAGAACAAGGATTTCGAACATTCAGGAATTGTCGGGTTATGGAGTTATTGCAAAAATTGATGATTTACAAATAATCGCAGGCAGTGAAAAATTGATGGAAAAATACGGTATTGAACCCATAAAATGCCGAAGCTGCGGAACGATTATTCATGTTGCGATTAACGGAGAATACGCGGGACATATTGTTATATCGGATGTTATAAAGAAAAATTCGGCGGAAGCTTTGCACAGGCTGAAAAAACTTGATATAAAAAATACGATTATGTTAACAGGCGATATGGAAAAATCCGCGCAAAAAACCGCCGAAAGCCTCGGAATAGACAGATATTACAGTGAACTTCTACCCGATGACAAGGTAAGAAAGGTTGAAGAATTAATTGACGGGAAAAATATTGTTGCCTTTGTCGGTGACGGGATTAATGACGCCCCTGTTATATCAAGAGCCGATATTGGAATTGCTATGGGCGGAATAGGAACGGATGCGGCTATTGAGGCTGCGGATATTGTGCTTATGGACGATGACCCGCTGAAAATCTCTACGGCAATAAAAATTTCAAAAAAATGTTTAAAAATAGTCAGACAAAACATAATTTTTGCTATCGGAATAAAACTTGTTTGCCTTGTTTTGGGTGCTGTCGGTATCGCAAACATGTGGCTTGCGGTCTTTGCCGATGTCGGCGTGATGATAATTTGTATATTAAATTCGCTGAGAACACTGTTTACGGGTGGTAAAGATTAATTATATCGGAATTTTTTCCGTAATAATTTCTTTGATTTTCGGGTAATGCTCCAAAACGGAAGCGAATTGAACATCATTTCCGCCGATTTTATTGGTTTCAAAAAGCCTTAATCCCTTTTCAAATCCAAATTCTCTTTGAGGATTAATATAACAAAGCTTTAGGATGTTATTTTCTGCCAGTTTAATATTTGTACCTTTAAGTGTTAACATTGCCCAAATCCATATATCATCAGCATTGGGGGCAAGTTTTAAAAATAAAGATTCGTCAGAAATATCTTTAAAAAACGATTGGGGCGGGATAAGAATCCCCCCACCGGATGTCGGGAAATAAATGCTTTTTTCATCACAAACGGAAACATTTTTTTTCCATTTTCGGTAAGGCAGTACCTCTCCGAATTGTGAAAATGTAATTTTGTGCATTCTGTGGCAATGTACGGCTTTTGGATTTTTTAAATATGATTTATATAAAAGTTCAAGCCAATTTTTTTCGTAATACAAATCATCATCGGCACAAACTATTATATCATCGGGAAATTCCTTTAATGACGGAATAATTTTTTTATAAGACTTAATATCTTTATCGCAATATTTTATCGTAAGTCCTTCCTGCTCAAGATTTAGCAGTTTTTCTGAAGCCTTATCTCCTTTATACAGCCATAAAACAACCATATCAGGCTGTAAAGTTTGTGCAAAAATTGATTTTACCGCCCAATAAACGTCGTCAAAACGTTCGGGAAAAGTGGTTAAAGACACTATCAAACGGGGATTTCTTTTTTCTTTCAATGTCAAACGGGAATTTTTGCATTGTGACCGTTTTACCAAACCTTTTAATAAATATCCGTAAACTTTTATTTTTCTTGCTGTTAATTTAAACACAAAATCCACCTGATTCGTAATTACAATTATAAACTTTACAATTTTTATGTCAACGAGTTTGCTGATTTTTAATCGGAAAAAATCGTTTCAAAAATCTTTTCAAACTCGGGGAAGGAAATATTTACCCAATCGAAACCGTTTATAGAAATTTCTTTTTCGCAGATTAGACCTGCACAAAAAAGACTCATGGCAAGTCTGTGGTCTTGATAGGTTTCAACTTCACATCCGCCTTTTAAGGTTGTTTTGCCGTAAATTATCATCCCGTCTTGTGTTTCTTCGATATTTGCGCCGAGTTTTTTAAGCTCTGTCACGGTGCATTTTATTCTGTCGGATTCTTTGTTGCGTAAATCCTGAGCATCTTTGATAACGGTTTTTCCTTCGGCTTGCGTTGCCAAAACGGCGATAACGGGGATTTCATCAATAAGTTTCGGGATTAAATCACCTTCTATCGTGACACCTTTAAGGTTTGAGAACTTAATCCGAATATCGCCCGATGGTTCTTTGCATAACTCTTTTTTGTCAAGAATTTCAAAGTCTGCGCCCATAAGTTTAAGCACCTCAAGAATACCTGTTCGTGTTGGGTTTAGCCCGACATTTTCAAGAATGATATCGGAATTCGGCACGATAGCACTCATTACCATAAAGTAAGCTGCACTTGAAATATCACCGCAAATTTCAAAAGTGCATGGTGAAAGCTCGGATTTTTCAATAATTGTCGTGCAATTACGGGTCTGAATATTTGCCCCCATAAATTCAAGCATTTTTTCGGTGTGGTTTCGTGAAAGAAAAGGTTCGTGAAAGACGGTTTTTCCCTCAGCTTGCAGACCTGCAAGAAGTATTGAAGATTTAACCTGAGCGGATGAAAGCGGGCATTTGTACTCAATTCCGTTAAGTTTTTTACCGAAAATTTGAAGCGGAGCAAAACCGGATTTTCCCTGAATGTCAGCTCCCATAAGTGTCAACGGGTCAATAACACGTTTCATGGGACGTTTTGACAGACTTTCATCGCCTGTAAGAACGGAATTAAAATTTTGTCCTGCTAAAATTCCCGTAAAAAAACGCATTGTAGTGCCTGAATTTCCGCAGTCAAGCGGAGTTTTTGCGGGAGTAAATTTGCCGTCGGAATTTATAATCAGGTCGTTTTTAAGTTCTGCATTAACGCCGAGTTTTTTGCATATTTCGAGCGATGATAGCGGATCTTTGCCTGCCGAAAAGTTTTTTATAATTGATTTTCCTTTAGCAAGCGACGCGAAAATCACGGCTCTGTGGGAAATTGATTTATCCGCAGGGATTTTAATTTGACCTTTGATAGGGGAATTTAGTTTACGAACAATTTTTTTCATGAGAGAATATTACCACAAACTGAATTTTTATGATAGAATAAAAAAGGAATCGTAAAAAACATCAAAGAGGGGTGTCCGAGCGGTTTAAGGTGCAATCTTGGAAAGGTTGTGTGGGAGCAATTCCACCGTGGGTTCGAATCCCATCCCCTCTGAATAATCAGACTATCCCTTATGGGATAGTCTGATTATTTTTTAGGATAACGAACGAACCCACACAAGGCGTGAGCCTTGTCTGGTGGTTCGAGCGGATTTGCGTACGGACGGAGTGAAACGAGTCCGGATAGCGAGTGAATTGAGCTGACTGTGGCGAAGCCGCAAAGGCGAAACTTCACGAGCGCGGAGCAAATCCAAGACAATCCCATCCCCTCTGAATAAAAAACGGTTACAAAACCGTTTTTTTTGCTAAAGAGGGGTGTGATTCGTCCCTTGTTATTCCTCTCGAAGTCGGAATAACAAGGGTAAGCTCTGCATACTTATTCGTACGGCTCGAATTTCATATTCTCGCCTACGACTAAGCAGAATCCCATCCCCTCTGGATTATTTTTTAGGATAACGGATGAACCATCACACAAGGCGTCAGCCTTGTCAAGTGGTTCGAGCGGATACGGACGGAGTGAAATAAGTTCGGTGAGGGATGGGGTGTAATCCTGCTCCCTCCCTTTGTAAGGGAGGGCAGGGGTGGGTTCAAATGGGTGAGAAGTGAGAAGTGAAATGTTCGTTTCGGCACTTCGTGCAAAAAATATAAATTCCCTCTCCCCTTGCGGAAGAGGGTGAGGGGTTAACTCCATCCACAAACAGGGAGGGAAAATTGTCTGTCATTGCGAGCGAATGCGAAGCAATCCAGCCTATTATTAGCACGCAGTGCCGATATAATTGACCCCTCACCCGAATTTCTAAGTTCAATATGTTCACTAAGAAATTCTTCCCTCTCCCGCACGAAGGTCAATTCGACGGGGCGAGGGGGATTTTTAAGCAAGGGATGAGGAAAAATCTCACGTTAACACCATATATTGCGTGCAGACTCAGTCTGCCACTTTTTAAAAATTTGTTGGGGTAGAAAACCCCAACTTACATTTTTCTGCTTATAAAGTTAAAATTTTAAAATAACCGTATTTTATTGAAATATGGGTATTATACCACCTTTATCTTCCTATACATTTTATTGAAAATGTATAATAACATATTCAAATACTCCGATATCATTTTATAACAAACATTTTCATTACATAT
>CANQMP010000037.1 GCA_947624975.1 Candidatus Gastranaerophilales bacterium | reverse complement strand
TATTATGAATTTTGAGAATCGCTATACAAATTGGATAAAATGTATAGCATAAAAAATATACTGCATTTACCGTTAATAAAGGGTCCAGAGTTAAAAAAATTGAAAGAATTAAAGCACTTCGTGCGAATAAATAAAAAATTTGTTGGGGTAGAAACCCCAACTTACATTTTTTTATAGTGAGAAGTGAGAGGTTCTTTTCGGGTGCTAAAGCACCGAAATAATTGCACCCCACCCCTGCCCTCCCCGTTAGGGGAGGGAAAAAGGGCAAATCCTCTCCCCTTGCGGGAGAGGGAACTAACCCACCCCTAGCCGAAATTTCCAAATTTGCTTTGTTCATTTAGAAAAAAAAACTATATAAAATATTTAAACTTTGATTAATTTCATGTTTTTTGTATTATAGAATTGTAAATTTTTATGTAAAGAAGGAGATGCAAAAAATGAAAAAATCTATCAAAGACTTATCTGATGTAAAAGGCAAAAGAGCTCTTGTCAGAGTTGATGTTAACGTACCTTTAGATGCGGATAAAAACGTCACCGATGATACAAGAATTCAGGCAATTGTTCCTACGGTAAATGCTTTACGCGAAAAAGGTGCAAAAATCATACTTATGGCACACCTCGGACGCCCGAAAGGTGAATGGAACAATGAATTTTCACTTGAACCCGTTGCAAAACACATGTCAAAAGTTTTGGGGCAGGATGTTTTGTTCGTAAAATCACCCGTAGGACAAGGTGCGGAAAAAGAATTGGAAAATCTCAAAGACGGTCAGGTTGCACTTTTGGAGAATATTCGTTTCTACAAAGCGGAAGAAGCAAAAGATGATGATATGACTTTTGCAAACGAACTTGCAAAACTCGGTGATTTCTATGTTAACGATGCATTCGGTGCAGCTCACAGAAACCACACATCAACTGCTAAACTCGCTAAAGTTTTGAAACCCGCAGTTTCGGGATTATTGATGGAAAAAGAAATCAGATGCCTTTCGCAGGCTCTTGATAATCCGACAAGACCTTTCACGGCAGTTGTCGGCGGTGCTAAAGTTTCATCAAAAATCGGCGTTTTGGAAAATCTTCTTGATAAAGTCGACAACATGATTATCGGCGGTGGCATGGCTTACACATTCGTAAAAGCTAACGGCGGAAAAATCGGTAATTCCATTTGCGAAGATGACCAGCTTGAAGTTGCTAAGGCTATTGAAAAGAAAGCGGCTGATAAAGGTGTTAAACTTGTTATGGCATCAGATGTTCTCGTAACCGATGATTTTTCAGGCAACGGAACAAACAAATTCGTTAAAATCAGTGAAATTCCTGACGGATTTGAAGGGGTTGATGCAGGCATGGAATCAAGAAAGGCGTTTGCGGAAGTTTTAAAATCTTCCAAAACCATCTTGATGAACGGCCCTGTCGGTGCTTTTGAAAACCCGAAATTCGCAGAAGGTACGAAAGCCGTTCTTGAAGCTATCGTTGATGCAACCAAAAACGGTGCGGTATCAGTTATAGGCGGCGGTGACTCGGTCAGTGCGGCTAAAAAATTCTGCAAAGCGGAAGATTTCACTCATGTTTCAACAGGCGGCGGTGCTTCTCTTGAATTTATCGAAGGAAAAGTTCTCCCCGGTGTTGCGGCACTTGATGACAAATAAAAAAAGGCTCGCATCAAGCGAGCTTTTTTTATGGTATAATTTTTTTACAGGAAAAAAGAGGACATTATGGAAACCATTTTAGTAACAGGCGGAGCAGGATTTATAGGCTCTCATTTATGCGAAAAACTTCTTGAACAGGGAAACCACGTTATTTGTGTGGATAATTTTTTTACCGGCTCAATGAAGAATATTGAACATTTAAGGGATAACAAGGATTTTGAGGTTATAAGGCATGACATTGTCGAACCGATTTTGCTTGAAACCGATAAAATCTATAACCTAGCATGCCCCGCAAGCCCTATACATTACCAATTTAACGCGATAAAAACCGTAAAAACCAACGTTATCGGGATTACTAACATGCTTGATTTGGCAAGTGAAACCAAAGCGAGAGTTTTGCAGGCTTCAACAAGTGAAGTCTACGGCGACCCGCTCATTCATCCGCAAAAAGAAGAATATTGGGGAAATGTTAACACCATCGGGTTAAGAAGCTGTTACGATGAAGGTAAACGTGTCGCAGAAACTTTAATGATGAACTATCATCGACAGCATAATGTCGATATAAGAATTATCAGAATTTTCAACACTTACGGGCCGAGAATGGCTGAAAATGACGGCAGAGTCGTTTCAAACTTTATAATTCAAGCGTTGAAAAATCAAGACATTACAATATACGGCGACGGCTCTCAAACCCGTTCTTTCTGCTATGTCGACGATTTAGTCAGAGGAATGATTACATTAATGAATAAAGATGGCTTTATGGGTCCTGTCAATGTCGGAAATGACGGCGAATACACAATTCTTGAACTTGCAAAAATGATTATTGAACTCACAAATTCAAAATCCAAAATAGTATTCAAACCGCTTCCGTCCGATGACCCTTGTAAACGTCGTCCTGACCTGACTCTTGCAAGAAAAGAACTGAACTACGAACCGACAATTCACGTTCGTGACGGGCTTGCAAGAACCATTGAATACTTCAAAACAGTTGTTTAAAAATTTTTTTAAACCAATTCAGACGCTTTGTACGAACTTCTTACAAGCGGCCCGATTTGATAATGTTTTATGCCCGTTTTTTGAGCAAGTTGTTTGATGTATTCGTATTCTTCAAGCGTGTAATATTTTGAAACTTCAAGATGCTCTTTTGACGGCTGAATGTATTGTCCTATCGTAACGATATCACAACCGACGGATTTCAAATCCGCAAGAGTCTCCTTAATCTGTTCAAAAGTTTCGCCTAAACCTATCATTAATCCCGATTTTGTCGTGATATTGCCATTATCTTTAACATATTTCAAGACTTCAAGTGACAGGTCATAATTTCCTTGCGGTCGTGCTGTTTTAAACATATCCCTGACTGTTTCTATGTTATGGTTAAAAACATCGGGACAAGCTTTAATTATTGTGTCAAGCGAGTTTTTATCACCCTTAAAATCCGGCGTTAAAATCTCAATTTTTATATCATCCGAAATTTTTCGTATCTCATAGATACAATTTGCGAAATGTTCCGCACCACCGTCAGGCAAGTCATCTCTCGTAACCGAAGTTATAACGGCATACTTTAAACCCAAATCCTTAACGGCTTTTGCGACATGCAGAGGTTCATCTTTGTCTAACGGTTGGGGTTTTGAACATATTATGTTGCAATACCTGCAATTTCTTGTACAGTTATTGCCCATAATTAAAAATGTTGCGGTGTTTTTTGTGTAACATTCGTTTTTGTTCGGACATCTTGCGTTTTCGCAAACCGTGTTTAAACACATGTTCTTTAAAATTTTTCTGACCGTACGTGTTTTGTCCGTGTCTATTATGGGTCTTTTCAAATATTCGGGTAATCTTTGCATAATTAGATTCTATAATTAAAATTATTTTTAAACAAGTTTAAAATTAATTAAATTTAGTAGCAAAAAAGTTGATTTTCATGTTTTGTATGTTTATAATGTAATTACAAAAAATAAAAGGAGAACAATTTATGAAAAAGAATTTAATAACATTATTATGTTTATTGAGTTTTACGGGAATTGCTTACGGAGAAGTTTATCAAGTACCCGGTTCGCTCGTGGAAACGGAAACTCAGGTATCAACAACTGCTGACAACGCAAAAGTTACTAAAACCGAAACGAAAACTCAAAGAAAATGGTTCAGAAGAAGAACAAAAGATTATAATCCGACAAATACTTATTGGAATTTTGGCAGACCGCCTTTCTGGACAGGTACATACTAATTTATAATACTTTCAAATATGCCTTCCGAAAATGTCGGATGAGCAAAACAAACTTTTTTTAAATCATTAATCGCTATGTTATTTTGCATAGCGATTATTATTTGCTGAATTAAAGATGATGCTTCTTTTGAAACAATGTGTGCACCTAAAATCTTGCCGTTACATGACAAAATTTTTATAAACCCTTCCGTACAGTTGTCACAATGGGATTTGCCGAGTGCCGAAACCAAAATATAAGATTTTTCATAATTTTCCAAATCCTGTTCTCTTTTACCGACCCAGGCAATTTCCGGACAACCGTAAACAACCGACGGAACAAGGTTTTTATCAAATTCAACTTTTGAAATTTCAGAAATTGCCTGCTTTATTGCAAAATGAGCAAGCTGAATTTCTCCGCAAGCATCTCCCAAAACAGTATCATAATCACAATTTGCGGGAACTCTGCCCGCTGCAAGCAAAACACATTCCGCAGTTAAAGTTTCACCTGAAGAAAGTGTAACAACTTTGTTTTCAATTTTTTCAACGCTTGTTTTTAAGTAAGTTTTAATCCCTTTCGATTTAAAAATTCTTTCAACCCGCTTTGAAACCTCAATATCGGCATTCGGCAAAAGGTGTTCGGCAACTTCAACAACCGAAACTTTAACGTTAAACGCCGAAAATATCCTTGCCCACTCAATTCCGATAGCACCTGAACCGATTATTAAAATACTTTCGGGAAGTTTTTTCAATTCCAAAATATCGTCCGAACTCAAAACAAATTCGTGGTCAAACCTCAAATTTTCAAAATCCCTCGGACTTGAACCGCCCGCAAATATAACTTTTCCGCACTCATAAACCGTATTATCAGCTTGAATTTCCGTAAAATCACTGTTTTTGCTTAAAAGTTTTGCTTCCGCATTAATAACGGTAACTTTGGCGTTTTTCAAAGACAATTCGAGCCATTTTCTCAGTTTTTCAACAATTTTGTCTTTCCTTTCCACGACTTTTTCATAATCAACCCTTAAATTATCCGCAAAAATTCCCAACTCTTGAGCGGATTTCATTTCTTCAAAAACTTCTGCCGAATGCAGAATTGCTTTTGTGGGAATACATCCTCTGTTTAAACAAACCCCGCCGACCTTGTCTTTTTCAAACAGAACAACGGAAAGCCCCTGCTTACGTGCCTGAAATGCTGCCGTATAACCTGCAGGTCCCGCACCAATTATACCAATGTCATATTTTTCGCTCATTTCCCTACCTCGTGTAAACTCGCGGTAACCGTACTTTCAGTCGGCAAGTTAATTCGTAATTAATCGTTCCGAGAATTTTTGCCCATTCATCAATAGTATTTTCTTCGTCCAAAAGCGTAATTATATCACCGCATTTGGCATCAACTCCCGTCACGTCAAACATCATCTGATCCATCGTTATATTGCCGATTTGTTGAATTTTTTTGCCGTTAAGCTTTGCACTAATCTTATTTGAAAGCCCCCTCGGTACGCCGTCGGCATAACCCAGAGGAATTGTGGCAATTTTACTTGTTCCTTTTACAATGAAAGTATGCCCGTAACTGACTCCTTCGCCCTCGTGTGCCTCATGGATGTTGACTATCCGAGCTTTTAAAGACATAACGGGTTTTAACTCGGGAATATTGCCTTTGTTGTCGGGCAAATCGGGATAAAGTCCGTAAAGAGCAATACCTGCACGCCTCATATTTGAATTCGGCTCGTCATAACAAATTGTTCCCGCAGTATTTAAAATATGGAGCAAAAGCCCGTCAGTGTTTACGCTTGATATAATCTTGTTCCATCTGTCAATTTGAATTTGAGTTTTTTCCCTGTCCTCCGCGTTTGCAAGGTGGGTAAAAATTCCGCCAAATTCAAGATAATCGGCATTTTGAACTTTCTTTATAAAATCTTTTGCATCATCAATCGAAATCCCGATTCTGTTCATGCCCGTATCAAGCTTTATATGGACTTTCGGCTTAATTCCCGTTCTTTCAAAGGTCTGTTTGCAAGCATTCAGGTGTTCTTTTGAAAAAATTGAAATAATCAAATCGGCTTTAACGGCTGTTTCAACCGCCCAAACGGGAACCGCACCGAGAACAAGTATATCACAGTTAATTTTTGCCTGCCTCAAATCAACCCCTTCATCTATCGAGGCAACCCCGAGCATATCAGCACCCGACGCAAGCAAAGTCGGTGCAAGCATTACAGAACCATGCCCGTAAGCATCAGCTTTTACAACCGCAAGAAGTTTCACATCTTTCGGAGTAATTTTGCGGATTTGTTTCATATTATGGGCAACATTTTCAAGATTAATTTCAACCCAGCTGTCCCTGTGAATATTAATATTTGTCTGCCTGATGTTTTTCATAATACAGTTAAAAGGAAATCATTGGCACTGTCCAAAAACAATCTATGCCGCTGCTAGTTTTTCTCTTACCAGTGTTTCAATTTGATTAAGTATATCGGGATTTTCGGATAAGAAGTCCCTCGCTTTATCTCTGCCCTGACCGAGTTTTTCCTCGTTAAAGCTGAACCATGAACCCGCTTTTTTCACGATATCAAGGTTTACGGCTACATCAAGGATATTTCCGATTTTGCAAATACCTTTTCCGAACATTATATCAAACTCGGCAGTTCTAAACGGCGGTGCAACCTTGTTTTTTACAACTCTTACTCTTACATGGTTTCCGACATCACCATCTTCGCCTTTTACACCTTCCGTACGTTTGATTTCCAAACGAATAGAGGCATAATATTTCAAAGCGTTTCCGCCTGTTGTTGTTTCGGGATTTCCGTACATAACACCGATTTTCATACGTAATTGGTTGATAAATATAACGGTTGTATTGGTTTTGCCGATAATACCCGTTAATTTTCTCAACGCCTTACTCATTAAACGTGCCTGCAAGCCCATTTGCTGGTCTTCCATAGAACCTTCGATTTCGGCTTTCGGAACAAGTGCCGCAACAGAGTCTACAACAACAACATCAACAGCACCGGAACGTACAAGTTCTTCGGTTATGTCAAGTGCCTGTTCACCCGTATCGGGCTGTGAAATCAACAGTTCATCAACTTTTACGCCTAAATTTCTTGCATATTCGGGGTCAAGCGCGTGTTCCGCATCAACAAATGCGGCAATTCCGCCACGTTTTTGGCATTCCGCAACAATATGCTGTGCAAGCGTTGTTTTCCCCGAACTCTCAGGGCCGTATATCTCAACAATACGTCCGCGGGGAATACCGCCTATCCCGAGTGCCACATCAAGCGACAACGCTCCCGTTGGTATCGCATCAACATTCACGGTAACTTTATCGCCCAACTTCATTATTGAGCCTTTACCAAAATCTTTTTCTATCTTTTCTATAGCAAGCTTTAATGCTTTACTTCTTTCCTCGCTGAGCGCAGGAGCTTCTGTTTCTTTTACTGCCATTATTTTTACTCCCAAACATGTTTATCTTTTTTCTTATAAAATCCCAAACCTACCGGTTTGTAAGAATTCAAGTCATTTTTAAGCTGGTATATCTCTTTGTTCAAATCAATAATTTTCTGTCTGAGTGTTTCGTTGTCAGTCTTACAACGAATAAGCTCAACAACAACCTCATCCATTCCCTCAAGTTTTTCGTCAATAACTTTTGAAATCTTGTTACTTAAACTTGTTTCCATATTACGCAAAGAGTCTAAAATACTCATTATCGCAGATGACTGTCTTGAAGTTTTTACGGGCAATGCACCCTTCATTTCCTGAACTTTTCTTAAATTTTTGACTTCATCATACGAAAAATAAGTCTGTCCTTTGCTGTTTTTTCTCGGTAAAATCGAGGCACGTTTGCAAAGTTCAACTATTTCCTTATTATCAGCTTTCAGAATACTGCGTACTTCTTGAGGAGATAACGCTTTTCCCTCTAACTCTTGTTCAAGTATCATTCCATATCCCTCACATTTTCTCCACTTATATTCTATTTTATTTGCGAAAAAAAAACAAATTTTTTAGAAAATCTTGTAACATGACTTAATAATTCGCGTTTTTTAAAAGAGTTTAAGCACTTAATTAAGCGAAATATTACAAAATGTAAAGCGTAATAATCGTTGATAATACAAGGATTTTTGTATTTTTTATGTTTTTGTTATAATAAAATAGCAACAAAAAACATGTTTGATTTTTATATACACAGAAGTGTTACATCATTAATTCTAAGGAGGTAGAAAAACTTATATGAAAATACAAGCAGTAAACAATTTATCATTTCAAAACTTTGAAGGTAAAATGAAACCTTCCAAAAAACATCATTCAGAAATAAACAACGGACAAAACAAATTTTCACGTGAAGCCGTTAATGCTATGAGATCACTTGTATTGGCAGGTATGATTATGGGTGCTGCAGGTGCCGTATCAACAAGCTGTACATCAGAATCTTTTGCCGATTCTTTCTCTATAACATACGGTTTGGGATGTGATTGCCCGAATAAAAAAGATACCGTTTATATCAAGGATCGTGACACGATATTTGTTCAAGAAATCGTTCCGCAATTTGTAAAAGAATATCCAAAATCTTTAAGTGATTCACTTGTTGCTCAAGGTCTTAACCTCGGACTGGAACTTGACGGCCCCAAACCAAATTCAAATAATAATGCAGTATTTATTGCATCAAATGCATATAACCGTTACGACCGCCGTTATTACGAAACATCTATCGACCCCGTAAAAACAAACAGAGAACAACTTTCACTTCTTACAAAAGTCGTTGATATGTATGACGAAAGAAATCCGAAAACATTCTGGATGAACACTATCGTAAGAGATCTTCCGGGTGAAGGCATAAAATTTGACAGATACGTTTGCAACAGAGAAAAAGCTCCGGGAACTCACGAATCCGGATTATGGAACTACTCAAACTCGGAAGTTCGTACCAACAATCACAACGGACAAAACTTAGTTCGTGTATATGATTCAAATTATGATCTGGTTTACAGAGGCGAATACAAAAAAGGTCAAGATGCCGGTGCATTTATGTTCGGTACAATTATTACCGACGAAAACGGTGAACCGTACTATGACGACAACGGTCAACCCGAAAAAGTTGATTACAACTTTGACCAAGGCAAAATGTTTACCAGTGAAATGAAAGAAATTCAAACGGAAAACGATAGCGAATTCGTTCCATATTAAAATCCTCCTTTCTTAATAATAAGAAACAGTCACCCTCTTGTCAGAGTGACTGTTTTCATTTATTATATAAATTATGAAAACACTTGCACAATTTATTCAAAAAAAGAGAGAAGATATCGGCTTATCGGCAAAAGGTTTGTCAATGGCGGCTAATCTTCCGCTTGAAACGATAGAAGATATTGAATCGGGAAAAGATTTGTTTTTATCCGTCACTGTTCGTCAGAATTTGGCGAAAGTGTTAAGATGCGCTCCCGATGAGATAAAAAAGTTAGAAAAAGATTTTACGAATAACACAGTATCAAATGAGGTTATCGAGAGTTTAAAGGAATTAATTTTGAATGAAGCGGGCGGATTAAAATGCCCTGTTTGCGGAGCGCCTCTTGTAACGAGAATACAAAAGCTTTACGATTTGGAGGACAATTTAATGTTACACCCGAAAGCTCATTGTACAAAATGTTCGTTTCAAATACACTCTTGAAAAAATAAAAAAGAGAGTTATAATTATGAATAAAGGAACTTTGACAAATTTCATGGGGACGTTTTGGATTTGACAGGATGTTCGGTGAAAATAGATTGCGAGTGCGGGCGCTGTTCCCGCTTATCAACGAGCAAAACAAATTAAATGCTGACAATGTAATTAAAGCAGACTTCTCCAGAGCACAAGCTTTGGCAGCGTAGTCTAAACAGCTGTCTATAAGTCCCAGCTTGCCGGATTTATAGGCCCACTATGCAAGACGCAGTGTGTTTAAGCATGCAAAACACATCAAGATTATGCATGCAGGGTTTAGCGTTTCCCTCAAATAAAACCTTTGGCTGACTTTTTCAGGTTTTGATTTTCCCTTAGTCAGTTGAGCGAATTAAAATCTACACTCGTAGAGGTTTATTTTAATCCATTTTGGACAGGGGTTCGACTCCCCTCGTCTCCAGATAATTTTAAAATAAGGCAAAAAGCCTATTTTAAAATTATATAAATTCAGTGAATTCAAACCTAACTTCGTTGGGGGTTCTTACCTCTCGCAAAACGATACTTAATCGTTTTGCTCGGCAGAGTCCTCGTCTCCAGATAATTTTAAAATAAGGCAAAAAGCCTATTATTTCCCACGGAGTGCCGTAAAATGTAAGTTGGGGGTTTCTACCCCAACAAATTTTTAAAAAGTGGCAGACTGAGTCTGCACGCAATATATGGGGTTAATGTGAGATTTTTCCTCGCCCCTTGCATAAAAATTCCCCTCGCCCGCACGAAGGTAAATTCGACGGGGAGAGAAAAATATTACAGCACTCTGTGCGAACAGGCTGAGGCATTAGTTCGCAATAACTGTCTGTATACCACTAATTCAAGCCTATAATTAAAGTTTATACGGATAATCATCCTTGAATTCAAAATTATCATAGAAAAGAAGAAATGGACAAGATTTTGGAGTTTGTTTACACCTATCCAAAGCAGACTCTCGCGTTTTAACAGGCAAATAACCACCAAAAGCACAAAAATGTTTGCCATCGCAACCATAAGCTTTCATCTGCTCGTTAGTGAAACCCAAAATGAATAGAAAAATATCATTTCCGTAAGAATTTGGTTTTTTATCACCATTTATGTCAAAATTAAAATCAATACAGTCACCATTATGCATTATAATATGTGTTCCGTCGGACAAAACAACTTTTAATTCTTGAGGCAGATCATTATATGGATCATTAGATTCTTTAGATTCATTAGATTTTGCCTTTTCTATAGAAGTATATTTCATATATGGACCTAAATATTGCATAAAAAATTTTTCTGCTTCATTAGCATTAGCAAGTATATCAGAGTTACCTTTATCATCAAGAACCTGTTTTGATTTACTCCAATATTCAACACTGCCGTTATCAATTTCGGATAATTTAATTGCCTGTTCCATCATACTGTAAAACTTTTTTAATTTGGTAGTTGCAACTTGTTTTTTATAACTTTGAATCAATGTCGGTATTGTCATCGCTGCAACAATTCCGATGACGGCAAGAGTGATGAGAACTTCTGCCAAAGTAAACGCGGCTTTTTTAGTTTTACCACATACAAATATTCCTTTTTTGAGAAAAGGAATATAACTATTTCCTTCTTCTTTGAAAAGGTTTGTTCGAGTGGGTTTCTGCATGAGGGAAGTTCCCTCAACCCGAAAAATTGTCGATAATTTCTTGATTTTGGAGGTTAGGATACCGCTAAAACCCTTGCTAGGAGCAAATCCTCCCCCCCCCCGATGCGTTTAACACTCTTGTAATCTTCTTTTTCATATTTTTTCCCCTTTCTATTTTTTTTACATATTTATTATACCTGATTTTTTTTTAAAATGCAAGGGGGAAAAGGCAAAATTTTTTAAAAATTCTTCACTTAAATATAGTGAAAAGTGAGAGGTGAAAGGTGAAAGGTTCATTACGGGTGCTAAAGCTCCGAAATAATTGCACCCCACCCCAACCCTCCCCGTCTGGGGAGGGGGAAAATCCGTTCGGCAGAGTCCATTAGGGGAGGGAGTCTAACTACAGAGTCCATTTGGGGAGGGGGAAAAATATTACGGCACTTCGTGCGGATTAATGGGCTGATGCATTCGCTCGCCATGACGGTTTACCCCTCACCCTAACCCTCTCCCGCAAGGGGAGAGGGAACAAACCCACCCCTAGCCCCTCCCTTATAAATGGAAGGGAAAAAGTAAAAAGTGAAAGGTTCATTACGGGTGCTAAAGCTCCGAAATAATTGCACCCCACCCCTGCCCTCCCCGTTAGGGGAGGGGGGAAAATCCTCTCGGCAGAGTCTTGAAAAGGGAGGGAAAAACCACACCATAATGCTTTACGCTTGGTCGATGTGTGAGATGACACCTTGTGATGCGTTTTTGTCTATCTCTATTACATGTCTGATTATCGTATGAGCCATAAGAAGTAAAAACGGATTGATTTCATTCGTGTTTGACATATTAATCTTTGCTTGCGGTTTTTCCTGAACTTGCTTTTGAATGCTTTTTGAACTCGTTTCAAACGATACAACCGATTCCATTGAATAATGCTTTTCATCACTTTCTATTCGCATTAAAAGTTCGTCTTTAGGAAATTCGCTTTCACATTCAATATTAACATGTACGGAATTTGAATTCTCTAAAACTAGCGTCGCGACAACATTTCCGAAGTTCAATGCCGTAATCGTTATAATCAAAATGCTGTCTTTATCATCGCCTGACGTACCGGTTTCAATTTCAAGGTCAAACCCTACACCTTCCTGCAAGGGAAGCCACGGAAGATACAATAACATTAAAAGTTTCATTGTCTGAGCGCCGTCGTTTTTGGCTGCGGTTGCTACGCTTGCGTTTATAAGTTTTGCGGTTTCTTTAAGCTGTGACAAATCCGTTATTCCGAGTTTTGCGGAATTTGCCATTGTCGTAATCAGTTTTGTAATTGCATCTTTGCCGTTCGTTTGTATCATTAACGCAACATCGCTTAAATTTATCATGCCTGTCGGGGAAAGAGCCAAATTTTTAAGTGCTGATTGCATTTGACCCGCTAATGCTTTATTTCCGTTCAAAAGAACTTCATTTGCCTCAGAAAGTGATAATCCCTGTAATTGAGCAAGAATTTGTGCCTGCGTTTGAGAGAGTGAAGCACGATTTGCCTGTGCAAAACGTTGATTTAGCTGTGCAAGTGTTATATTCCGTTGAAGCATATATAAAAATTCGTTCATGTTTTTCGGAAGCTTCATCATATCTTTAACGTAAACCGACTGGTCAACACCTTGCATTTCAGCCATCTGAGGCGAAGAAGACTGCCCTGCCGCAGGTGCAGACGATTTGGATGCCTGTGTTGACGGCATCGGAGTCTGACTCGCCTGCGGTTTTGGCATGGACGATGTTTGATAATTTACGTATCTCGATATTAAACGACCTAAATTTATTTCCGTCATAAAACTAATTATAATAAATTTTACAGCTTTGTCCAGTATTTTTTCTCAAGCAATCGTATGATTACAATTTGCATTTAAAACGTAAAATATAAATATTGCCCTATTGTAATAAATATGATACGATAATGGAAAAGAGGATAAATAAATGTTTATAGTCAAGGTTCTTACAGATATTCCTATTCTTGTGGTATTATCAACATTTTTGTTTTCAATATTTTATTGTATAAAAAACTACGGTTTTGTTAGTAAAAATTTAAACCTGTTCTATTCGTTCATTTCGATGTTTAAAAAAAGCGATTTGAATTTCAGATTTAAAGAAATAGATGAATGGATGAGTGCCAATCCTTACGTTGCGGGAATGTGGCTGGAGTTTAAAAATACTCTTGTATTCTCGGAATCCGTAGCCTTAAAAGGTAAAGACGACCATTTGATGT
Organism: Candidatus Gastranaerophilales bacterium; assembly: GCA_947624975.1. Lineage (GTDB taxonomy): Bacteria > Cyanobacteriota > Vampirovibrionia > Gastranaerophilales > Gastranaerophilaceae > Stercorousia. The sequence goes on along the minus strand of CANQMP010000037.1, from coordinate 5,022 downwards.
ACAAAGAAGTATCTTCAACGGTTCAAAATATCCAAACAACGGTCGACCCACTGTATTTCTTCAACGAAACTTCACTGGTTACATCGAAGTACAACAATAAATTCTTACAGTCAATACCGACGATTTTGACAGGTTTCGGTCCGTTGTTTACGTTCTTGAAAATCGCAACGGCATTCGGTCAAATCGACTTTTCATCACAGGATAAAACGATTTCATCAGTTGCAAACCTTATGTCAAGCATGCAGGTTGCGGCTCTTGTATCAGTATTTGCGGTAGGTTCATCATTGATATTTCTTGTTATTGAAAGATTTTTATACAACCGTAAATGTACTGTTCCGCTCGGAAAATGCGAAAAGGCTTTGGGACTTTTGTTTGACAACATTTCTTCCGAAAAATTCCTGTTTGAACTTTTGAAAGAAACAAAAATTCAAAATAACTCGATATCGCACCTTGTAGGCTCTATGCCGGAACAATTCAGAACAGCTTTTACATCAGGTATTGCAAGCAACCTTGTGCCATATCTTGAAAACCTTATATTCGGTATGAATCAGGTTAACAAAACTATGAAAGATGTTGCAAAAAGTTCATCTTCGGACGGTGTGGATGATTTATTCTAGGAGTAAACGATGGCTATAGCAGGAAAAAAATCCGGAAGTGTAGAAGCAGGTGACAATAACGTTTTCTGGACGACGATGTCCGACCTTATGTTAGGTTTGGCAATTATCTTCATGACGCTTTTCGTTCTTGCCATGACAGGATTTACTCAAGAATCTGTAGAACAGAGAAAGCAGCAAATCGAAGTTAATAAAGAACTTATCGACAAACTAAAATCGGAAAGCATTGAAGCGCAAGTCGATCCGATGACAGGCGACATAAAAATTTCAGACCTGCAATTATTTGAACTCGGAAGTTACACTCTTTCCGCAAAAGGTAAGCAATATCTTGATAAGCTTATGCCGATATACGTCAATACAATGTTTTCCAAAGAAGATGTTATCTCGCAAATCGAAAATATCTTAATTCAGGGACATACTGACAGTCAGATGTTTTCATCTGCAAAAAATCCTGATGACCAATATTTGAAAAATATGGAATTAAGTCTGCAAAGGGCAAATTCCGTTGCAGAATACATATTCAAAACAAACTACGACAAAAAATATAACGAGCAATTAAAGAAGATGCTTGTAGTGGAAGGTAAAAGCTTTTCCGAACCGATTTTGGTCAACGGAAAAGAAGATTATGCAAAGAGCCGTCGTGTAGAAATGCGTTTGAAAACCAAAAAAGTTGATATTACCGAAGTAATATTTCACGGAATTTTATTCCATGGAGGCGGCGAATAGAGGGACATTATGGGAAAAACTTTAAACGAACTTGCTGATGATTTAAAATCATATCTGATAGAAATTCAGTCAGATGCTCACAACAAAGGTAATTTAAGACCTGAAAGGTACAACAATTTGCGATTAATGATGAATATTGCTCAAAATCCGGATCCGCACGTAGTAATCAGAGTCGGAATGTCTGCTGCAGAGTACGATTATCGCAAATGTGAGAAAACCGAAGGTTCACTCGGCCCTGATGACAGATATGTATTACGCTGGCTTGGAAAGCCGACGGTCATATCCGCACTCAATGAATGCTGGAGAGCCGTTGCCAGAAACCGCGGCAGAGCTTACGAAAGACCCAGAGGAGCTTAACTTATCATTGATTTTGAGCGTAATTTTCTGTGGAAAGTTATTGCAAACCTGTGTGCCTCATCTCTTATCCGCTGAAATAAGAACAAAGCACTTGAATTTCTCGGCAAAATAACGGGTTTTGACTTTTTGGGCAGAAAGACTTCTTCGTTCTTTTTGGCTAAACTTACTACATCAATACCTTTTACGCCAAGTTCTTTAATTATTTCCATAACGCTTGAAAGCTGTCCTTTTCCGCCGTCTATAATTATTAAATCAGGTTTTTCCCACTTCTTTTCGCCCAAATGCTTTAATCTGCGGGTCAAAACCTCTTTCATGGAAAGAAAATCGTCAGGTTTGCCTTCGGTTGAACTTATCTTGAACTTGCGGTATTCTGACGCCTTTTTAACCCCGTTAATAAACGTAACCATTGACGCAACGGTGTTTGTTCCTTGAATATGCGAAATATCGTAACATTCAATTCTGTGCGGAAAGTTTTTCAAGTGCAATTTTTCCGCCAAATAAGAACCTATTTCGTTAAAATCATCTCTGATTTTGGACATTTTGGCAATTTTTGCGTTACCCAAAACCACTTCGGCATTTTTATCCGCAAGCATTTGCAATTCTTTTCCCTGCGCGGATTTGCCGTAACTTATTTTAACCTTTTTCCTTGACAAAATTTCAAGCCATTCTTCATAAAGTGCTTTTTCACCTATAGCTTCAAGTTCATTGGACACAATTTTGTCGGGAAATTCCAAATGCAAAGAGTTATAATAGTCTTTGAAAAATGTTGCGAAAAATTCGGCTCTGTCCTCTTGTTCGACTTCGTAAACAAAATCTTTTTTATCAATTAATCTGCCTTCTCTAATCATTAAAATTACTATTGCAAAAATTCCGTCATCGCAAAGCAGAGAGATAACATCTTCATTCAGTTTCGTGTTTTCGTAAACCACTTTTTGTTTTTCGAGAGTTTTTTGCAAATCGTTGTAGCTGTCGCGAAGTTTTGCGGCTTTTTCAAACTGCAAACTGTCGGAATACTTTTGCATCTGTTCTTTAAGCTGTTTCATCAGCTCGGATTGCTTACCCGATAGGAAAAGTTCGGCTTGCTTAACGACCTGTTTATACTCCTCAGGCGTTACGAGGTTTTGACATGGTGCAAGACATCTTCCTATCTGATGATAAAGGCAAGGTCTGTCTTTAAACTTCGGAGATTTGCACTGTTTAAGCGGAAAGATTTTTTTCAAAAAATCCAAAGTCGCATGCATCGCCCTTATATCGGTGTATGGCCCGTAATATCTGCCTTTTTCGGGGTTCATGTTTTTTTTGCGAACTATTGATATTCGAGGAAAATCTTCATCCGTAATCAAAAAATACGGATATTTTTTGTCATCTTTCAACAATACATTATATCTGGGTTTGTATTTTTTTATAAGATGACTTTCAAGAATTAACGCTTCGACTTCGGTATTTGTAATAATGTATTCAAGTCTTTCGATTTGCGACACAAGAACATTAACCTTAACACTGTCATGCTTACGGTTAAAGTAGCTCAAAACACGGCGTTTCAAGATTTTGGCTTTACCGACATAGATTACCTCGTTATCCTTGTTGTAGTAGATGTAACAACCCGGAAGCGACGGTAAAAGTTTCAAAGTTTGTTTCAAATTGTCGTTCATCAACCATATTATAACACAGGTTAATTAATAATGCCCGCAACTTGCTCGGTTATGTCGTCACCGCCGAAAAGCACGGTATTTTTGGGTAAAACTATGTTATAATTCATTGAACGGGCTTTTTCAACGACTGCTGTTTTAATTTTGCTGTCTATTGCTGTCAATTTTTGGTTGTAAGAAGTGTCAAGTGCGAGTTTTGCATCACTTATTTCTTTTCTGTACTTTTCTTCTAACTGAGAAATTTTCTCGGGATTTTTCTCGTTAGCGATTTCCGCTCTTGCCTTATCAATGGTGTTTTGAAGATTTTGAACCTGTTTTTCCTGTTCGGCTTTCAGTGCTTTGATTTCCGTAGAATTTGCAACGACTTTTTGAATATCCACGACAGCGACTTTGTATTCAGGCGAAGATTTTGAAACGGCAAGGTTATTGAGAGAATAACCGCCCGCAAAAGCCACTGCTATCAATGCCACAATAATAATTTTTTTCTTCATTTTTAAATCCTCCTCAAACATAATATAAGGAAAAATTTGAAAAATATTAATCGGTAAATCGGAGAATTTTAATAATTAAAACACGCTTAATTGACGGAAATTCCAAGTTTTAAATAAAAAAAAGTTACAAGAATCGCTACACAAGGTCTTTTCACTTCTCACTTTTCACTATATTTTAGATAATTGATGGGTGAAATGACAATTGTTCCACCCATCCTATTTTTTGCTAAAATCCACAAAATCTTTACTCTGACGGCTTAGTTTTGGGATAATTCATGTTGTCGTGTTCAAGTATCCATTTTAAACATCCCCAACCATGATCATCTAAATAGCATTCATTCATATCATGTGGGTAAATTCCTGTCGGACGCAGCACAAAAACAAAAATATCTTTCGCCATCGTGTTTGGTGATGCACTACCGTTTACATCATACCAAAACATCCCGCATACATCAGTATAGCCTGCATCGTTATCTCCACAGTAACCATTATTCATGCGGGAAGTTGTTCTAAACCAAAGTAAGCCGCCGTCAGATAAAAATATTCTGACATATGAGCTACTGGCATAACTACTCGCAGATGTCCAAGTTGTTCCGTCTAGCTGAGTAAGTGTAACATTTTCATCAATACAATTACTTGAGTTATCTTCAACACATTCTTTTGCTACTCTTAAATACGGTTTTAAGTAACTGTAAAGTTTTTGACTTCCGCCATTTACGGGTGTCGGCAAATCCCACATATTTATCGGTCCGTTATCTACTTCAGCAAGCTTAACGGCTTGATTTAACGTGGAATACATCTTTTTAACTTTAGTTATCGTAACTCTTTCCTGATATTTATTTATAAGTACGGGCATGGTTAATGCCGCAACAATTCCGATGACAGCAAGGGTGATTAAGATTTCAGCCAAGGTGAATGCAGCTTTTTTAGTTTTACACCATACAAATATCTTCTTTTTGAGAAAAGGAATATATTTATTTCCTTCTCCTTTGAAAAGGTTTGTTTGAGTGGGTTTTTGTATGAGAGGATTTCCCTCAACCCGAAAAATTTTTAAGAATTTTTTGTCTTTTGGAGTCAGGATACCTTCAAAACCCTTACTATGATAAAATCCCCCCCCCCCCGATGGGTTAAATGCCGTTGTAGTAATTTTCTTCATAGTTTTTTCCTTTCGTTTTTTCTATACAT
>CANQMP010000036.1 GCA_947624975.1 Candidatus Gastranaerophilales bacterium | reverse complement strand
CATTCCATAACTTCCTACCTCCGTTATTAGTATAGCATAAATTCCTTATTATTGCAATGAAAAGTTGACAAACCCCTCCCGCAGGGGGAGAGGGAACAAACCCACCCCATCCCTCCCTTGAAAAGGGAGGGGGATAAATTAGTTCCTTCCCTTTTTAAGACTCTGCCGAGCGGAACAATCCGGTGAATTGTTCCGCGAGAGGGAAATTTCTTAATGAGCCATGCGAATTTAGAAATTTCGATTAGGATGGGTTTTATAAGCTGAGGCATTCTCTTGCAATTCAGACTGCACCCCACCCTAACCCTCCCCATAATGGGAGGGAACTACCCCTCACCCGAATTTCTAAGTTCACTGCGTTCACTAAGAAATTCTTCCCTCTCCCGCAGGGGGCGAGGGAACAAACCTACCCCTAGCCCTCCCTTGAAAAGGGAGGGAATAAGACTGTCATTGCGAGCGAATGCGAAGCAATCCAGCCTTTTAAATTTGCACGAAGTGCTTATTTATTTGACCCCTCACCCTAGCCCTCTCCCGCAAGGAGAGAGGGGACAGTCTTTCGGTGCTTTAGCACCCGAAACGGTCTTTTCACTTTTCACTTTTCACTTCTCACTTCTCACTTAAATATTGCATGCAGACTCAGTCTGCCACTTCTCACTTCACTTTTTACAAATTTCCATCGGTGCGGGATAGCAAGTTTACGCATTTCTTTGGAAAAATGCTGCGATTTCCTTGTGCGGAATGATTTTTGATATCGGTCTGCCGTGAGGACAGGTGTAAGGCATTTTTGTCGTACGCCAATTTTTTATGATTTCCTGCATCTGCCACGTTGAAAGCTTTTGACCTGCTTTTACTGATGCTTTACAAGAAGTGGTTATAAGTATTTTTTCCTCTAATCTGTCAAGGTTTCCGTCTATGTTCTCCAAAATATCCGCCAAAATCTCCTGCGGGTTTACTTTCGCAAGCATTTGCGGAACTTTTCGGAAAATTATCTCGTTTTCCTTTAAAAATTCTATCCCGTAACCGAATTTTTCAAACTTAGCTAAATTTTCTTTGATAATTTCCGCATCCGTTTGCGAAACGGGAATAACATCGGACACAAACAACATTTGTGAAACAATTTCTTTTTCCTTCATTAGTTTTTCGTAAATGTATCGTTCTTCGGCGATGTGCTGGTCAACAATTTCAAGTCCTTCGTCTTTTTCTATTAATATATAAGTATTTTTGTACTGACCTATAATATTATCTTCAGGCTGTTCGGGCTTAGTGTCCGATGTAAAAATCTTGTTTTGCACCGTAACATCCTGAATTTTTTTCATTTCCTTGTCCGTAACGTAGACGGTATCATCTTTTTTGTCAAAGAAAACTTCTCCGGTACTTTCATGTTTTTTGTGCGAAAAATTAATTACATTGTCGTTTTGGGGCAGGAATTGAGGCGGAATTTCTTCAACTTCTTTTGTTGTCTGCTGTTCCGTGTAGTTTGACAACCCGCCGTGAACCGATGTCAGGATAAAATTAAATATCTGATTAGGATTTTTGAATCTTACCTCTTTCTTTGTCGGGTGAACGTTTACGTCAATATCCGACGGCGGAAGCTCAAGGTTTAATATAATAAACGGGTATTTACCGCTTGCAATTAAGCTTTTATAAGCCGTATCAACCGCTTTTTGAAATACCGCATCTTTTACACTTCTTGAGTTAATATACATGTAATAACTTTTCTTGCTTGAACGGGTAAAGTTCGGTTTGCTTACGTATCCGCTCATTTTCAAACCTGAAATTTTATCGGTCTTTAAAACTTCTTTCAAGTTTTTGGCGGTTTCGGGCGGAAAGATTTCTTTAACCGTTTGCAGTAAATTGTTTTGTCCCGAAGTTTTAAGCATTGTTTTTCCGTTCTTTTTCAGCTCAAATGAACACTCCGGATGTGCCAAAGCCAGTGATTGAACGAGTTCTTGGATGTATGAAAATTCGGTACTTGAGCTTTTCAGAAATTTTAATCTTGCGGGAAGATTATAAAACAAATCATTTACTTCCATAATCGTTCCGATGGCACAGCCGGTTTTTGAGTATTGAACATCCGAATTTTCGCATTTCACTTTGGTTCCGTATTCAAATTCCGCCGTTCTTGTTGTGCAAGTCAGCTTTGAGATGGAAATAATACTTGCAAGAGCTTCACCCCTGAAACCCATTGTATGAATTTCAAACAAATCCTCATCCGAGGCTATTTTGCTTGTGGCATGTTTTGAAAATGCCAGCATAATATCGTCGGGATGAATTCCCGAGCCGTTATCCGCAACACGAATATTTCTGCATTCGTTGTTAATTTCGATGCTGATTTTTGTCGAGCCTGCGTCTATGGAGTTTTCGACAAGTTCTTTCACAACCGAGGCGGGACGCTCTATGACTTCGCCTGCCGCAATTTGATTTATTAAATGTTTTGATAATTGTTTAATTCTTGCCATATCAGCCTCCCATAAAGTGCGAGAAGAAAAAGTGTTTCACGTAATCAAACTGTGTTAACAACACGACAACAATAATTGATACTATCAAGCCCAAAGTAACTTTGTACAGGTCTTTAATGATATGTTTGTACATTTTTTTCGGACTTTCAAACCTTAATCTTTGATAAAGTGCGATTTCACGTCCAGCTAAAAGTCCTATAAATACCCACGTAGTCGACATCGGAATGTTATTCAAATTGATAAAATACAGCAGGAGAAAAGCGTAAATTATATCAATAATCGTTGCCGAACGGGGGTCTTGAACATTTGTTTTCATTTTAACAATTTTTTGGATATCCCCTCCGCGTTTGTAAGTGAGTATTCCTAAGAAAATTGTAAAACATAGTAATACGAATAAAAGTTCAATGAGGGAGGCTTTTCTCGGCAGATAGACGAAAAGTTTTGCCGAATCCTGAACGAGCCACTGCGACCAGATAAACGCCGTTGAAAACCACTTTGCAACCATCCACCATTTTGAAATCTTTTCATTACCCGAACGCTTTTGCGTGTAATAGAAATATCTTTCAACGGGACGTCCGATAATGTTATAAATTATTATTGCCGCAAAAAACGCTATAATGTAGCCTAAAACGGATTTTGTGAGCATCATCCAAATTACTGAAACATCACTTACCGAAAATACGCTCAAGACCAAAAACGTTGTTGCAACGGGTATTCCCCACCTTGTAAGGATTATAAGAATTATCGGCGGAAGAAGGTATAGGAATGTGAAATTTTCCGTTACGGGAATTCTTGTCAAAAGTCCGAACGACATATCTCCGTCATTCACAACCCAGCCCGTTATAATTGTTACGGCAAGCACAAACACCGAAAACGCCCAGAGATAATAGAAAGGAGTTTTTTTGTTCGCGCTCAAAAATGTTCCGAGAGTCTGTATAATGTCGTTTGACACGCATGCGTACATTGAAAGCAGAAAACCTGCAATCATGTAGAAATTACTTAATGTAAATGTTCCCTCGAACAATTATGCCTCCATCTGATTATCAATCTACTACAAACACGATTTCATCTAAATGTTTGATTACAAATTTGAAACATTTCTATAAGATGATTTAAAAGGAGAAAGACTTTGCCAAGAACAAGTACCAAACTTAAACCCGTAAAAAAATTACAGGTTGTAAAACCCGTAAAAACCACGAAGTACAGTGATATTGATTTGAATAATTGGCGTTCATACGGGCATGTTAAGACGGATACATTGTGGGAATTCCCTTCTCGCTTGAAAGATGGCGGTCATTCAAACGAATACCACGGGAATTATATTCCTCAGCTTGCGCAACAGTTTTATGAAAGATTTACGAAGAAAAACGATGTTGTTTTGGACTTGTTTTTCGGCTCGGGAACATCAGGTATTGAGGCGTTAAATATGGGACGCAGATGTATCGGTGTTGAGCTTAAAGACGAACTCACCGAAAGCGTTTCACAAAAATTCACGCCGAAACAGCTTGTAACGGATGTAAGAATTATATGTGCGGATTCGGCATCGGATATTGTAAGAGATAAAGTTCAGGCGGCACTTGATATTATGGGCGAAGAAAAAGCTCAATTTTTGGTTCTGCACCCGCCTTATGATGATATTATTCGTTTTTCGGATAAAAAAGAAGATTTATCAAATTGCGATACTACGGAAGAATTTTACGACTTGTTCGCAAAAGTTGCCAAAAACGGTTATGATTTGCTTGAAAAAGGGCGTTTTGCCGCACTTATAATCGGTGACAGCTACAAAGATTCGGAAGTTAAACCGCTCGGGTTTGAATGTATGGCAAAAATGATGAATTTAGGTTTTAAGCTTAAAGGAATTATTGTGAAAGATATTCAGGGCAACGAACGATGCAAAGGCAAAGACGCTAATTTGTGGCGTTACAGAGCATTAGCCGGCGGATTTTTTATCTTTAAACACGAATATGTCATGATTTTCCAAAAACCTTAATTGTAACAAATTGAATTTATTTTAAAATATCATTATAATAGTAGTTATGGAAGGTTTGGACACAAGCAGACTCGATAATTTAAAGGTTAAGGTTAAAGAAACTCTTGATAACACTCAGTTGTACCGTTTCAAGGGCTCTGTTTCCAAACTTTTGGGGTTGACCGTTGAGGTTAAGCTTCCGGGGTTGAAGGTCGGCGATTTGTGTTATATTGAAACAAAAGACGGTCGGAAAAAACCTGCCGAAGTTCAGGCGTTCAAAGGCGAGGCTGCTCAATTACTTTTGCTCTACGACGGAGAAGGCATCGGACAGGGAAGTCTTGTAACTTCTACGGGAAACCCGATTATTATACCTGTTGGCGATTTTTTGTTAGGTCGATTAATAAATCCGATGGGTGAACCGATAGACGGAAAGCCTTTGGATACGACGGGTGCGACATGGCGTCCTGTTGAAGGGCCGCCTCCGGGACCGTTTGAACGTCCGATTATTACGGAAATTTTTTCAACGGGAGTTCGTGCTATTGACAGTTGTATGACAATGGGCTGCGGTCAGCGTCTTGGACTTTTTGCAGGGTCAGGAGTCGGTAAAAGTACACTTCTGGGTATGATAGCAAGAAATTCGGATGCCGATGTCAACGTTGTTGCACTAATTGGAGAACGCGGACGTGAAGTTAAAGAGTTTGTTGAAGATTCTTTGGGCGAAGAAGGTATGGCAAAATCGGTTTTGGTTTGTTCAACGGGCGACCAGCCTCCTTTAATTCGTCAAAAAGCTTTGCTTACCGCTACTGCTGTGTGTGAATACTTTAGAGATCAGGGGAAAAAGGTTTTTCTAATGACCGATACCGTTACAAGATGTGCAATGGCGGGTCGTGAAGTCGGTTTGTCACTCGGTGAACCGCCTACAATGAAGGGTTATCCGCCATCGATTTTCTCGTGGCTGCAAAAAGTTTTGGAGCGTGCGGGAAACAGTCCGAGAGGTTCTATAACGGCTTTATATACGGTTTTGATGGAAGGTGATGATATATCAGATCCTATTGTGGATATTGTGCGCGGTATTGTCGACGGTCACATTTTCTTGTCAAGAAAAGTTGCGGAGATGAACCACTATCCCGCAATCGACGTTTTGGGAAGTATATCAAGGCTTATGTCCTCGATTGCAACGCCCGAACATAAGTCTGCTGCGGGAAAACTTCGTACGATAATGTCAATGTACAGAGAGAATAAGGATTTGATCGATGTTGGAATGTATCAGCCGGGAAGTAATCCGAAACTTGATATAGCGATAGAGATGATGCCTCAGATAAATGCGTTTTTACAGCAGCGGACATCTGATATCGTAAGTATGGATACTACGGTAAAAACTCTGGTTGATATGATGCAAGGCGTGGATATTTAGGATTTCTCACCAAATAAACTTAATATATCTTAATAAAAGAACATTTGTAACGAAATGTAAATTTAATTTACAAGCCCTCGAAACCCTTGATATAATTGCTCATAGCATAGCATAGCATAGCATAGCATTTTTTGTGTCCTTAGCAATAATTTCAAGTTTCATGTTTTTATATATGTATGACACTTGAGAGTATAAAGAAGTGTTGTGCGTTACTACAAAATTTGAAAGGAGTATTCCCATGGAAAAGATTGACATGAACAGTATAACTAAATCTGTTCAGGAACAAATCACAAAAATTCGCCAATCAGGCGGAAACAAAAAGGCAATTGATACTCAGGCCGAGTATGAACAATTGCAGCAGATGCTATCAGGCGGGAATTTGAAAAAGGCCGAGACAATGTATGTACAAGGCTTGATGATGGAGTATGAAAATTCCGTCAAAGAGGCAAATATCTCGGACAATGCAAGAAACAGCATGAAAAGTATCAAAAAAGTGATGCCGGACAAAAAGGAACTTAATGAAGCCGAAGCTCGAATGGTATTGGATTTAATTAAAAATACCAACGGTGAATGGAACAAAACCGAAATTGAGTATTTTAAACAGGAATTAATTCAAGCCGGATATGGAGATTTGCTTGATGAAGTTCAAAACGGACAAGGTTCGGAAGATGTAAAAAATAATTCAGGTGAAAATAAAGTTGAAACGCCTGAAAAACCGACTGAGGAAGCAGTCCCTGACGAACCGGCACCGACTGAGGACAAATCTGTTGAGAAGGAAGTTCCTGCCGAACCGACACCGGGTGAAACCGCTCCTTCAAATCCACCGGCAGGAAAAGAACCTCCGATTAACGAGAAACCTCCAATGGACAAGAAGCCTCCAATGGACGAGAAACCTCCAATTGACAAGAAACCTCCAATTAATGAGAACCCTCCAGTTGACAAGAAACCTCCAATTGACGAGGAACCTCCGATTGATGAAGGTCCGAACAAGACCTTGCCTAAACAGCTTACAGATGAACAGAAAGCCGAAGCCCAAAACGCAGGCAAAAAGATTGCCCAATACTTAGGTGGTTACACTATGGATATTGAGCAAGCACATGTTGTTGAATATACAAAAAAGGAACTTAATTCCGAAAATATTGTTGAATTTATGAAAGGCTATGCAAAAGGCGGAGCAGACCCGTTTTTCAAACAGTTGCTTACAGAATACGATTTTCCCGAAAAAAATGATGTAGCAAGAGATGTCGCTCAAAAAATGCTGGATTACATCAAAGATAACGGAATTTCCGAGAAAGATTGCAAAATCATTGACGGAATATTAGCAAAAGATGAATTCTCCAAAAGCGATATTGCAGAGCTGGATAAAATTACGGAATCTCTTACCGAAATGCCTGTCAATAGTTCAATGTTTTTAGGAAGATTAGCCAAAGGTGCTATTGTTGGTATAGTGGGAGGCGCCGTAGCTGACCTTAGTAAAGATGTCGGCGAAAAAAATGTAAGAAAATCCCTAGAATAAAGATTAAAAAGGCGGTTTTTATACCGCCTTTTTTATGCTTTGCGTTTTCTTAACGCTTCCAATTCCTCCTGATACGGAGAAATATTGGTTAATTTCTCAATAATCGCAGGTATTTTCTCACAAACGTAATCAATTTCTTTTTCGGTCGTATATTTACTTAACGAAAATCTTATACTTCCGTGAATTGCCGTAAAAGGTACGTTCATCGCTCTTAAAACATGCGAAGGCTCTAAAGAACCCGATGTGCAGGCACTTCCCGAGCTTGCACAAATACCCGAATCGCTTAAATGAAGAAGAATTAATTCACCTTCAATATATTCAAATCCGATGTTTGTGGTATTCGGGACACGATTTACTATGCCGCCGGTATTTATTCTTGCGTTAAACACATTTTTTAAAATGTTTGTTTCAAGTTTGTCACGAAGGCGTTTAACTTCGCTTGCTTCATATTTTAGCGTGTCAACGGCAAGTTCCGCAGCTTTTGCCATGCCGATTATATAAGGTACATTTTCCGTTCCCGCACGTTTTCCGCGTTCCTGATGTCCGCCGATAATCAACGGCGTTATCAGGGTTTTTGAATTAACGTAAAGTGCACCGACACCTTTCGGAGCATGAAATTTATGACCCGAAATTCCCATCAAATCAACGCCTAACGCCTGAACATCAATGGGAATTTTTCCCGTAACCTGAACGGCGTCAACAAAAAATTTCGTTTCTTTGTTTTTTGATTTAATAATTTCGGAAATTTTTTCTATCGGGAAAATTACACCCGTTTCGTTGTTTGCGTACATAACCGAAACCAGTGCAGTATCTTCGTTTATACTTTCCGATAACTGTGCCAAATCAAGTTCGCCGTTGGAATTTACTCCGATATAATCGACCTTGTAACCATCTTTTTCCAAGGTTTTGTAAAGGTTTAAGACGCAAGGATGTTCGACTTTTGTTGTTATAATGTGCCTTTTGCTCTTGTTCATATTAAGAACTCCGCGTATTGCGGTGTTTGCACTTTCCGAACCGCAGGAGGTAAATATTATCTCTTTTTCGTTTTCTGCGTTAAAAAAATCTTTTATAACTCCGCGAGCCTCTTTTACCGCATGGTTTGATTTCTTCGCAAACTCGTAAATGCTTGACGGGTTTGCGTATTCTTCACTAAAGTACGGAAGCATTGCCTCCAGTACCTGCGGGTCAACTTTTGTTGTCGCATTATTATCCAAATAAATCATTTTTATACCTCTACAACTTCAATATTTTTATCAACGGCATCTTTTAAAGTCCTTTCAACAAAGGCTTTCAGGGTAAGATGAGAATTTTTACAGCCTGAACATTTGCCTCTGAGTTTTACCATAACCTTATTCCCGTCAATATCAACCAGTGTAATGTCGCCTCCGTCTTTTACAAGTTCGGGCGAAATCTGTTTTTCGATTATGTTATTTATTTTTATAACTTTTTGGGCGGGTGTGAGAACTTGTTCCTCCGCCTCTTTTTTGTAGTAAGTGTCAAGCATGTCTTTAATCACGCTTTTGCATTTACCGCAAGCACCGCCGGCTTTTGTGTAATTCGTAACTTCTTCGACGGTTTTCAGCCCGTTGGATTTTATTGCGTCCCAAATTTGATTCTCGGTCACGTTAAAGCAGGTACAAACAAGTTGTTCACCGCTTTTTAATTTGTTTTCTTCGTTTCTTAAATCGTCCAAATCCGTATAGTTATCGTAATTTTTCAAAGCATCTTCAAGAGCTTCGTAACCCATAACCGAACAGTGCATTTTCTCGGGCGGAAGTCCTCCGAGTTCGTCTGCGATGTCTTTGTTGGTAATTTTTTTAACTTCCTCAACGGTTTTTCCGATAACCATTTCGGTCAGAATACTTGAACTTGCAACGGCTGAACCGCATCCGAAAGTTTGAAATTTCGCATCGGTTACGACTCCGTTGTCGATTTTTAAATATATTTTCAGCGTATCTCCGCAGGCAAGCGAACCGGCTTCGCCTACGGCATCCGCATTATCTATTTTCCCTACGTTTCTCGGGTTTCTGTAATGTTCTATAACTTTTTCCGAATAATCCCACATAATTTTTTCCTTTTTATCTCATTTTAACCTAAAAAAAATAACTGTTGAACTTAATTAATATAAAATTAATTATTTTTTATTGATTTTTAGAAAAATTTGTCATTAAATTAGGCTATGAAGAACAGTAAACCTATATTTTGGTTGTCGGGCGGACATCTTGTAAATGACATATACACGGGGATTTTAAACCCCATAATGCCCTTTATTGCGGCAAAAATCGGAATTTCAATGGCTGTCGCAACCGTTATACTAACGATTTCGCATATATTTTCATCGTTATTACAGCCCGTGTTCGGGTATTTTGCAGACAGTATCGCAAAACGCGGATTTATATTTTGGGGCTTGCTTTTGGCATCGATTTTTATTCCGCTTTCGGCAAAAATGACTAATGTCGGGCTTTTGGTGCTATGTATTGCTCTCGGAAGCATCGGTTCAAGCTTCTTTCACCCGCAAGCTTTAGGGTTTACCTCAAAATTCGCAGAAGGTTCGGCTAAAATTATGGCTGTGTTCCTCGCTATGGGAACTCTCGGATATTCGCTCGGGCCTGTTATTTCATCTGCAATAACACAGATTTACGGAACGGATACAATGCCTTATATGAGTATTATAGGCGTTGTTTGGGCGTTTTTGATGTTCGCTCTTGTGCCTAAAGTTTCTTTAAAATTTGAAAATTCCAAAATGGATTTTAAAAAGACTTTCGTAAGAATTTTGACAAATAAAAAACTCATTATTCTTAATATCGTCGCAATGCTTAAAACAATGGTTCTTTCTTCATGTTTTATTCTGCTGCCTTTTTTGTGGAAGGATTTGGGATACAAACCTTTGTATATCGGAAAAGCGTTGTTTATGTTTATTTTTGCGGGCGGAATTGCATCGCTTGTAAGTGCTTACGTCGAAAAATTAATCGGAACGGCAAATGTCTTTTATATCTCAATGATTTCAACTCTGCCGTTGATGATTATTTTTGTTCTGACTTATAAAACATTTCCGCATTTTGCACTTGCTATATTTGTTATAACTGGATTTGTAACCATGCTTGCAACACCGATTATAATGGTTATGGCACAAAACGTCCTTCCCGAATACAAAAGTATTATCTCGGGCTTTATTAACGGATTTTCATGGGGCATAATCGCAGTTGTAATGTCACTTTTGGGCTTTGTGGCTGAAAACATCGGCATTACAAAAGTCCTCATTTTTGTCGCATTAATACCCGCAATTTGCTCTCTGCTCGTGAAAGAATTGTTTAAGGATTAACAGTGTAAATCCAACTTTTTTCCTTCTAAATCACTATTTTTCCCCGTCTTAGGCAAAGAATCAAAATTCGTCCGACTGTCAACGTCAATTTTATAAACCTCGTTAAAAGTGTGCGAATTGACTTTCATAATCGGATTTGTTGATTTAATGGATGCAAAAACGGCACTGTTCAAATTACTGTTCACATCGAAACGTGCGATTGATGATACTAACATCTTAACTCCTCAAATGATTACTTTTTAATATTATACCAACGGACAATAAAAATCAATATTAACTTTTGTTACAAAACAAACAGTTTATGAAATTCTATAATTTATATATACTTTATATATATGTAACGTTAAATAAGACGAGAATATTAAAGAGAGAGTTCCTATTCCTAACAACAAAGATTTAATCCCCTTAAACGGGGATTTTTTTTATTGCCAAAGAGTTTGCTGCTCGCTTTGACATTTGTATCCGAGGTGTTTGTATGCGGCTGGAGAAACTTTTCTTCCACGCGGTGTTCTTTGCAGTAAGCCTGCTTGAAGTAAAAACGGCTCACAGACATCTTCAATGGTTCTCGTGTCCTCACCGATTGCGGCTGCTATTGTTTCAATCCCGACGGGACCGCCGTTGTATTTCTCAATAATAAGTTTTAAAAGGCTTCTGTCGGTGTTATCCAGTCCGTAGTTGTCGATTTTTAAAACATCAAGTGCCTGATTTGCAATGTCTGCAGTTATTTTGCCGTCGTATTTTACGAGTGCAAAATCAGAAACCCTTTTAACAAGTCTGTTTGCGATACGGGGAGTTCCTCTTGAACGCTTAGCTATCGCATAAGCACCCTCATCATTTATTTCAATATCCAAAATTCCTGCGGTTCGCTTAATTACCTGAGCGAGTTCATCTTCCGAGTAAAACTCAAGCCTGTGAATTATCCCGAAACGGTCACGCAGCGGGCCTGAAAGTTCACCTGCTTTTGTTGTCGCACCGATAAGCGTAAATTTCGGAAGCGGTATTCGCAAAGTCTTTACGGTTTGGGATTTTCCCGTTGTCATGTCAAGATAAAAATCTTCCATAGCAGGGTATAAAATTTCCTCCGCAACTTTGTTAAGCCTGTGAATTTCGTCAATAAACAGTATTTCACCGCCTTTTAAAGACATCAAAATCCCGATAATATCTCTGGGACGTTCCAGTGCGGGGGCTGAAGTTATTTTTATTTCAACACCTGTTTGTTCCGCTATAACTCCCGCAAGGGTGGTTTTCCCGAGTCCCGGAGGCCCGTAAAACAAAAGGTGGTCGAGCGGAAGTCCTCGTTTTTTTGCCGCTTCAATAGAAATTTTAAGTGTTTCTTTTAGTGCTGACTGCCCTATGTAAGTGTCAAAGGATTTCGGGCGGATTGAGTTTTCAAAATTCTTGTCAAATTCAATACTTTCCGCTTTTATTACGGGATTTTTCTTTACTTTCTTTTGTTCAAAGTCATTATCGTCGGCAATTATGCTCATTGTTTTTCCTCTATGTTTATGATAACATGAAATTAAGGTTGAGTACAATAAGGAGAAGTAATGAAATTATCAGAGAGATTGGAGAAAATTCCTCCGTATTTATTTGCGGAAATAGACAGAAAAATAGCAGAAGCACGTGCAAAAGGTATTGATATTATAAGTTTGGGTATCGGAGATCCCGACACACCGACACTTCCGCCTATTGTGGAAGAAATGCACAGAGCTGTTGATAATCCGAAAAATCACGATTATCCGCCGTATAACGGGACTGAAAAGTTCAGAAAAGCGGCTTGTGCGTGGATGAAAAAACGCTTTGGTGTTGAACTTGACGCTGATGAAGAAATGCTTGCAAATATCGGTTCAAAAGAGGCGATAGCACACGTGTTTTTAGCATTTGTAGATAAAGGAGATTACACGCTTGTGCCTGATCCCGGGTATCCGGTTTATCACAATGCAACGGTTTTTGCAGGCGGAACTCCTTATCACATGCCGTTATTGGAAGAAAACGGTTATCTTCCGGATTTTGATAAAATTCCAGAAGATATTGCAAAAAAGTCAAAACTTATGTTTTTAAATTACCCGAACAACCCGACAGGTGCGGTTGCTGATTTGGAATTTTTCAAAAAAGCAGTTGATTTTTGCAAAAAATACGATATTTTGCTTTGCTCGGATATGGCGTATTCGGAGATGACTTTTGACGGGTATAAAGCACCGTCTGTTTTACAGGTTGAGGGTGCAAAAGATGTTGCACTCGAATTTTATTCTCATTCAAAATCCTACAATATGACAGGCTGGAGGGTCGGTTTTGTCTGCGGTAACGCAAAAGCTGTCAAGGCTCTGGGCACTATAAAGAACAACATTGATTCTGGAACTTTCAAGGCTATTCAAGATGCTGCAACGGTTGCCTTTGATATTGATGAAAAATATATTAACGATTTAAACAAAATGTATCAGGAACGCCGTGATGTCGCAGAAAAAGGTTTTAAGGAACTCGGATGGAACATTAAACCTTCAAAGGCAACTTTTTACCTATGGCTTCCCGTAACAAGGGGGATGAGTTCGGAACAGTTCGTTACCAAAATGCTTGAAGATGCTCACGTTGTTGTCCCGTCAGGCAGAGGTTACGGCGAATACGGTGAAGGTTATTTCCGTGTGGCTTTGACAAAAGATACGGATACGATTAAAGAATGTATCGAACGCATGAAGGATGCGGGAATTAAGTATTAGTTGTTGTATTAGTATAGGTTAAGTGGTATAATTTTTTTATGGAATGTCCAAAATGCGGTTTAGAAATTGATGATAATGCTATGGTTTGCCCTAATTGTAAAAAGGTGCTTAAACTGTCCTGCCCGATTTGCAAAACCATAAACGAAAATAATACTTGCAGAAAATGCGGATATGTCATTATTTCAAAATGTGCCGAATGCGGAAAAATTAACCAAACATTTTCCAAAAAATGTAAAAAATGCGGATTTGACACGGAAAAAAGCGTTATCATGAACGAATCCAATGCCGATGAATTCGTTATGCTCACGATTGATTTTCCGAATTTGGACGAGATGAAAAACCTTTTGGGTTCGGCAAAACTTTTCAACAAATTTAAGGTTAATCTTGACAAAATTATTGCAGATTATGCAAAATCAGTCGGTTTGAGAAGGCAGCTTATCGGAAAAACTTATGTAGTCCGTTTCTGTAAGGATTATACTTTTAACAGTTCGGCTGCGTCCGCACTTAAAGGTGCGATAGATATCTTAAACCTTATAACGGCGATGAACTGTAAGCTTTCCGGCAAAAAAAATGCGACTATCAGATGCAACATGTTTTTGCTGAAACGTTCGGTGGAAGATGACCCGTATAACATTGAATCCGGATACAATATCAGCCTTTTAAATCAGAACTCAAAGAGTAAAGAACAAAAGATATTGAATACTTTTCAGGTGTTGACCGATGACAGCGTAAGCGATGCTATCACGGGAGATTACAAGATTTCTCCGCTGAATTCCGTTATGGTTAACGGTGATATGGTTATGTTCTATGAAGTTGATTTGAGAGAATATATAACCGTAGAATATCCTCAAGATGAAGAAACGGGCGAAATTGAAGTTCCAAACTTCGTTCAAAACCTGCTCTTAGAACAGGACAAGCTTGATGGTGAAGCGTTAAGAAGCCTCGGCTCAAAGAAAAAAGATAAAGATGCAATTTATGATATTGATTCGATTAATTTTGAAGAAATTCAGTGTAATTTTATCAGAACGGAAAATGTTGATGCGCTGTATCATATTCTTAACAGATTACAGACTGCGCCAAAGGGTATTATAGCTCTTAAAACATTGGAAATGTATAAGCCCTATTCCATAAAGATTTTGAACACGGTTGCCGAAACGGGACAGTTTAACAATATAATTACCGTTACATGTTACGATGAGATGAAGTATACGCCCTATTCTTTTTTCAGGGAATTGGTTTCCGCAATATTTGAATACACCGTTTCGCAGAAATTATTTTCTCAAAACGATTTTACGATGTTCAAATCCGTTGACCCCGACGGGCTTATTAAAGATTTGATTACTCTCAAAGAGCGGGAAAACGACGAAATATCAGATAAAAGAACGGTTTATTTTGATATATTCCTCACAATGCTTCAGGTCGTTCCGAAAACTTTAATCTTTATAGAAGATTTTGATAAAATTGATGAAAGTTCTTATGAGGTAATGAAGTTTATTTTTGGCAGGTTTGATGAGCTTGATATAAGTATTCTTGTAAATTATGACAAAGAATTTTCGCTCCACAAGGACTGCCACTTCTTGCTAATGGATCCGAATTACACGGAAATTACACTTAAACCGACATCTTTTGAGAAAATCATCGAGGATAACAAAAATTATTACAGAAATATTCTGAACGATTTTTATTTCCACAGGATAGCAAAATATGCGTGCGGAAGCAGTTTGTTTATTGACTTTGCGCTACAATACCTGATAGAATCCGGAGTGTATGCGGCAGACGATGACAGCGTTGAAATGGTTAACCCCGAAACTATCATTATTCCGTCAAGTTTGGATAAGCTTATCTCAAGAAGGCTTAACCTGCTTCAAGATGACGTTGAAACAATGAAATTTCTGACATCAATAGTGCTTTTAGGCGCAAGAATTGATATGGCAACGATTAATTCTCTCGGGTATTCCAATACAAAAGAAATGCTTGAAAAATTGTCAGGCATGGGTTATCTGTACGAATATAATAACTGTATTTATTTCCCGAATTACAATTTGCTCAGGAGAAATTTGCTCTACGTTGTAAGCAAGATTTCGCTTGATGATGCGGCGCACGAACTTTTTGATAAAGTGTTTACCGATGAAATGCCAAGTCCCGTAAAAGCTTATCTGTACGGACTTATGGGCGATAAGGATAATGAACGCGACCAATGGGAAAGACTTGCTAAAGTAAATGAATCTTTGGGAGATTTCAAGGCTTTTGTGAACTGTTGTGATAAGATTATTGAAATTCTCGATGACACCGAAACCGAAGAAAATGCCGAAGAATTCAGAGTTTACAAAGCAAAAATTTATCAGAGTATATCGGATAATTTGTTTGATTATGTTCCCGAAAAGTCCTTTAACATTGCTCAAACGACGCTGAGTAATATTGAAAAAACAGGTGATTCCGAGAAAATCATTGAGCTTTGCAACAAAATGATTAACGGGGCATTGATTTCGGGGGATTATCATCACGCGTTAGAGCTTACGCACAAGGTTCTTTCTCTCCTTCCACTTTCATCGCTTAACCCTGCCGATCCGAATTTTAACACTTACTTTTTCTTAATGACTGCGGCACACATTCAGATTTTGTTTAATATCGGTTCTCTTATTGACTGTGTTGATGTCGGTTACAAGGTTTTGAATTTTGTAAACAATGAAACTATCCCCGTACTTAAACCGGAATATTATTCCGATGAAGCTTTCAAACAGTTAATCATTGATTCTGCGGGATATGTTTGTTTGGGAACGGTTTTGCTTCTCGGTGCGAATGTAAAAGAATTTTTAAATATCCTAAACGGAGTCATAGACTTCCTTCCCAAATCTTTCAGCCTCTTTACGGTACTTGATGACTTTATTAAGGGTAATCCTGTCAGTCTTGAAAATGTTGAGTTTGCGGAAAACGACCGTTTTGCTCCGGTAATTTATAATCTTATTTGTGCGTTTACTCAGTCAAACGGAGATTACAATAAATTCGCGGAATTCGCTTACAGAGCAAAAGTTGCCGCAAAAGATGCTTCTGTTCATATTTTGGAACTTTTCTCCGATTTGCTTATTGCGTATGCTTACATGGCGGTAGCTTCTTACGAGAAATCCGAAAACATCTTGTATAACGTAATTCAGGAAACAAGCCGCAACGGTATGATTAGCATATTGTATGTTGCATGGCTTTTGATGAGCGAACTTCATTTAAAACAGGATAAATACGATGTGGCATACGGTATCGTTAATAACTCACTTATTCAGCTTGAAAAAAATAACATAACAAGCGAATACATTTTGATGATGTTTAAATATACGATGTATAAGGTTATGATGTTTAAACAGCAGTTTGATAAAGCCGAAATTTGTATTGCTCAGGCGGGGTATATAGCAAACAAATACGGTATAAAATTTAATTTCGATAATGACCCGTCGCATTATATTCCTGTTGATACGGATACTGATGTTAATGTCACGGAGGACGAGTTGAATTCCGTTCCCGAAGATGAAAATGTCGAATCCGAAGAAACAAAAGAGGAAACTGAAAGTGAGGCTAATTAATGAAAGTTTTATTTGCATCGGCAGAAGTTGCACCTTTTTCCAAAGCGGGCGGATTAGCTGACGTTGTCGGAAGTTTGCCGAAATATCTTGAAAAAGATGCGGAAATAGCAATTTTTACGCCGTTTCACGGAATGATTGATGCGGATAAATACGGGATTAAGGAACTCGAAAATTCCGAAATATGGCTTACGTTCGGCGGTATGGGGCATAAATTCAGATTATTTATGTGTAAACTTCCGTCGACAAATATAAACGTGTTTTTTGTCCATAATGACTGGTATTTCACTTGTTTTAAAGAAGTTTACCCGAAATGGCTTGACACAAGATATGAACACGAACGTTATATCGCGTTTTCACTTGCTACGCTTGAATATGCAAAACTTTTGAATTTCAGAGCCGACGTAATTCACTCCAACGACTGGCATACGGCGATGATTCCCGTATACCTTCACAGCAATTACAGATTTGACGAGTTCTGGAAAAATACCAAAAATGTTTTTGAAATTCACAATTTAGCATATCAGGGCGTTTGGTTTGAGGATGTTTTGGATTTTGCCAATATGCGCAAAGATATTGTCTATAACGAGTGGGGCGTTGAGCATTACGGCAAAGTCAACTGGATGAAGGGTGCGATAAATTATTCGGATAAAGTTGTTGCGGTTTCTCCGACTTATTCAAGGGAAATTCTCACGGGCGAATACGGCGAAGGCATGGATTATACGCTGAGAATGAATCAGCACAAACTCTGCGGGATTTTAAACGGAATTGATTATGACGTATTTAACCCCAAAACCGATAAGTCTATCGCGAAAAATTTTGACGTAAATTCGTTAAAAGATAAAGAAAAGAATAAAAAAGCGGTTTGTGAGGCATTCTCACTTGAATACAACCCGAAAAGACCTCTCTATGTAATGGTTTCCCGTCTTGTTTCCCAAAAAGGTATTGATTTAATTCGTGATGTTGAAGGTGAGTTAAAAAATGTCGATGCTGATTTCGTATTTTTGGGAAGTGGTGATAAGGATTACGAAAATCTTCTCATCTGGCTTTCCAATAATTCCGCAAATATCAGGGCTTATGTGGGTTATGATGCAAAACTCGCTAATCAAATTTATGCGGGAGCTGATTTTTATCTAATGCCTTCGGCGTTTGAGCCTTGCGGATTAAGCCAGCTTATTGCGATGAAGTACGGTGCTTTGCCTGTGGTACGTGCAACGGGCGGACTTGAAGATACCGTAACGGGTTATCCGCTCGACAATTCAACCGGATTTAAGTTTTGGCGTTATGACGGATGGGACATGATGCAGGCAATTTATTGCTCAATGAACGTGTTTAAAGATAAATACACGCTTAATGCAATGCGAAAAAGTGCCATGGAAGCGGATTTTTCGTGGAAAAGAAGTTCTGCCGTATATTTGGATTTGTACAGGTCATTAGCCTCGTAATTGACTAATTACTTAAACGGGTGCAAAATCATGTTAGAGGTTTAGCGATGAAACTTGATTATCTAAAATTGCACACATCGGTTTTACTTTCGGGATTTACGGGAGTTTTTGCGAAATTAATTTCGCTTAATGAAGCCTTAATTGTTTTGTACAGAATGATTTTTGCGTTAATTTTTTTCTCAATAATTCTTGTATTTATGAAGAAAAAGCCGAACGATAAGGATGCGGTAAAAATTTTGCTTTTGGGTGCACTTTTGGCACTTCATTTGATGTTTTTCTTTGCAAGTATAAAGTGGGCAAATCTTGCGGTTGGCGTGGTTTGTTATTCGTTGGTGGGGTTTTTCACGGTAATTTTTGAACCTTTTATATGTAAAGTCAAATTTTCGTTCACGGAATTGCTGTACAGTTTGATTTCGGTTGTGGGAATATGGTTAATATTCAGCTTTGACACTAGTTTCAGACTCGGTATTATATTGGGAATAATATCGGCGGCACTGTTTGCTTTATATACCATTTTCAATACAAAACTTATCCGCGGGAAATCCGCACGCTCAATGCTGTTTTGGGAACTTGTCGGCGGAACGCTTTTTATGCTGTTATTCCTGCCGTATCTTGTGATAACTCATGCTCCTCTAATCCTGTCAGGCATAGAATGGCTGTGGGCAATTATTCTTGCCCTGTTTTGTACTGTATTTTTATACCTGTTGTACATAGATGTGCTAAAAAATCTCTCGCCGTTTACGGTAAGCTTGGCTGGAAATTTAGAGCCTGTTTACGGAATTTTACTCGCGATAGTGTTTCTGGGTGAAGCACACGAACTCACTGTTTCGTTTTATTCAGGCATGGTGCTGATATTACTTTCGGTATTTTTGCAGTCATTTACAAAGGCAGGTACTTGTTCCAATCGCCCTTGAGGTCTTTAATAAACCTGTGCGCTTCAATAACGTCATCATAGTTAATCGGTTCACGAGTTTTATTGACAGCGGGAGAATCTTTTAATTCAAGCTCGGAATATCCGACAAGAGTAATACCGTAGTCATTCCCGCAATATTTACAGGAAAAATTTGCAGCGAGATAATTATCATCTCGCCTCAAGACATGGAACGAATCACTGTTAAAGCTGTGTCTGCAATATCCGCAGCAAAGATTTTCAAATAATTTTTCCAATTTTTGTTCCATTCGTCCTCACTAACTACATTATATAAAAAAAATTGTAAAAAAATCAAAAAATTATGTTATTTTTTTTAATAAATTGGGAATAATATATATGAGGCAGTGTGCCTTGAGCTAACAGATAGGAGATTTATCATGGAAGCTATTAACTTAATCCTTTTCGGTTTTATCGTTTATACTGCGTTAATCGTAGTACCCAGCATTTGGGAAGAACTAACCGCACAAGGATAGTTAAAGAAATAGTTTAGAAAGTTCATTTTTTTTAAAATATTGGACATGAAAGTCGGTTCGGGGTTAAAAAAGTGTAGAAGATACGTTTTATTGTATATAAAGCGGGGATTTTTCTACGCGAGGTAAATTTCTTAATGAGCCATGCGAATTTAGAAATTTCGGCTGGGGATGGGTTTAATTCTTTGCGTGAAACGCAAAAATAGGTCATCATTGCGAGCGTATGCTTCAGCTAATAAAACCCATCCTAACCTTCCCTTAAAAAGGGAAGGAACTAATTTTCCTCCCTCCCCTAATGGGGAGGGAGGGGGTGGGGGTGGGTTAATTCCCTCTCCCCCTGCGGGAGGGGATTGTCAACTTTTCATTGCATTAAGGATAAAGTCTTTGTAGAATAAAAGGTCAAGAGAAATCTTTAACATCT
>CANQMP010000035.1 GCA_947624975.1 Candidatus Gastranaerophilales bacterium | reverse complement strand
CTTGCATTTTTTGAAAAATAGTTTATAATGAGAATGTATAAGAAAACGAAAGGACAAATGATATGAAGAAGATTACTATTAGCACGTTAAACCCATCGGGGGGGGGGGATTTTCCTCATAGCAAGAGTTTTGAGGGTATTCTAACCCCAAAAACCAATAGCTTCGCCTTTACTTTGGCAGAAGTTCTCATCACCCTCGCCGTCATCGGCGTTGTCGCTGCACTGACAATTCCTAATTTAGTTCAAAGTTATAAGAAAAAAGTCGTAGAAACAAAACTTGTGAATTTTTATTCTACGATAAATCGCGCATTAAGGCTTTCGGAAATTGATAACGGTAATTCATCAACATGGGAATATTTTTCAGGAAGCACTTTCGCTGAAAGAAAAGTATGGTTTGAAAAATATCTTTGTCCTTATCTAAAAAACTGTGAAATAAAAAAACTTAATAATGAAAAAGATATAATGCTTAACATGTATGATGGTGGCGGATGTGTATACATATCTACCAGTTCATCTGATTGGCAATATTTTCCGTTTTGTAATCTAAAGAGCAGTATTAAAGGTAAAGATGCCTTCTATTTTTTCTTTTCTCCAAGTCGGTCATTATTTAGCGAAAAAAATACTGCATATATAAACAAAAACACTATAGTGGAGCCGTACAAATATGGTTGGGACGGTTCAATTGAAAAAGCTAAAGAAGATTGTAAAAGCAGAGGTGCTTTTTGTACACTATTGATACAGTCAAACGGGTGGAAAATTCCTGATGACTATCCTTTCAAATTTTAACAAATTTGTCGGATCAGAAAGTATGCTGGGTGGAACAATTGTCATTCCACCTATCAGACGAAATCGGTCATTGCGAGCGAATGCCTCAGCTAATAAAACCCATCCTAACCGAAATTTCTAAATTCGCATGGCTCATTAAGAAATTTCCCTCTTGCGGAACAATTCACCGGATTGTTCCGCTCGGCAGAGTCTTAAAAAGGGAAGGGACTTATTTTTTCCCTCCCCTAATGGGGAGGGTTAGGGCGGGGTGCAATTATTTAGGAACTTTAGCACCCGAAACGGTCTTTTCACTTTTTACTTCTCTCCTTTTAATAACTTGTTGGGGTAGAAACCCTTAACTTACATTTTTATTAGACCCCTCACCCGAATTTCTAAGTTCACTGCGTTCACTAAGAAATTCTTCCCTCTCCCGCAGGGGGGCGAGGGGTTGCCCTTTTTCCCTCCCATTATGGACTCTGCCGAGCAAAACGATTAAGTATCGTTTTGCGAGAGGTAAATTTCTTAATGAGCCATGCGAATTTAGAAATTTCGGTTAGGGTTGGGTGCAATAATTTTGGTGCTTTAGCACCCGAAACGGTCTTTTCACTTTTCACTTTTTACTTTTTACCCAAACATTGCGTGCAGACTCAGTCTGTCACTTTTAAAAAACTTGTTGGGGTAAAACCCCAACTTACAGTTAATAAAAAAGAGTCACGCAATGTGACTCTTTTTTATTAGCGGAAGACGAGACTCGAACTCGCAACAACCTGCTTGGAAGGCAGGGACTCTAGCCATTGAGTTACTTCCGCATATTAACAATATAATATAAAAATATTTTTTTGCAATAGCTTTGTAACTAATTCTAAAGAATTAATTATTTTTGGTGTTTTTATTGCTTAAAATCTTATTCTCAAGAGTGGTGAAATCTATACGAAAATACGTTATCATACTAATATAAGCTTGTTATATCCGAACACTTTTTCGGGGTTGCGATAAGATTTTTTCTTTAGCCGGTTCGGTTTAAAATATGACAGGCTTTAATCTAAAATCTTTTTCAATTCTTTTCTGTTAATTTTTTATACAACAACTTGTCATTTTATGGCAAGTTCTTTTTTATAATTTGTTTGTGTTATAATCTCCATGAAAAGGAGCTGTTTTATGTCTGATGAAATTAGAGCAAGTCACATTTTAGTTAATTCCGAAGCCGAGGCTAAAGAAATTCTTGATGAAATTAAATCCGGAAAGTCTTTTGAATACTTCGCTCAGGAAAAATCACTTTGTCCTTCGGGAAAGAGCGGCGGTGATTTAGGGTTTTTCGGTCATGGTATGATGGTTAAACCGTTTGAAGATGCCGCATTCGCATTAAAAGAAATCGGCGAAGTTTCAAATCCTATTAAAACTCAATTCGGTTGGCACTTAATTAAATTAACCGGTAAAAATGATTAGAAAATTCATGAATGAGCAGAATATTAACTTTCTGCTCGTTAATTCTACGGATAAATATCTTGTTGAATATTCATCCCTCAGTGAAAATTCACGTTATAAGCTTACGGGTTTTTCGGGTTCTACGGGGGATGCGCTTGTTACACCCGAAACAATTTTTCTTTTTGTTGACGGAAGATACCATATTCAGGCGGATTTGGAGGTTAATCACGATGAAGTTACCGTTGTTAAGCTTCAAACCGGTCAGTCTTTCCTTGATGAATTGGTAAAATATATTCCAAAAGATGAAACTCTCGGGCTTTTTTCCAAAAAAAATTCTCAAAAACGTTTGGAATATCTTATTGATAAAGGCTTAAAAATCAGGCTGTTTGATTATGATCCGCTTGATGATGAGGAAAATAAAATTTCGCAGTCGTTTCAAGAGGTTGACGGAGTTCCCGTTGAAGAAAAGATAAAAAAAATCGACGGGGCAATGTATGTGACAAATATTGAGGAGGTTTCTTACCTTTTTAACCTCAGGGATTTTTCAAAAAATTACTCGTCAAGTATTCGCTCAAAAGCGATTATCCATGACGGTTGTGTTGAATTGGTTGATGAAATTGACGGATTTGTAAAAGGTTACGACGGTTTTATCGGGGTGGATAAATCTTCGATAAATGCCTATGATTTTGCAATTATCGGGGATAAGGCAAAAATTTTGGAGGAAAACCCCGTAAAATTGATGAAATCGGTTAAAACGGATAAAGAAATCGAGCATTATAAATCCGCTTTTGCAAGGACTGATTTGGCAATGAGGGCGATAAAAGATTTTATCAACAATAACGAAAACATCTCCGAATATGATATTGCACAGCGTTTAGAGGAAGAATTTAAGCGTTTTGGTGCAAAATCTTTAAGTTTCAAGTCAATTATTGCAAAGGATAAGAATTCCGCACTTGCTCATTATTCAAAATGTTCCAAGGATGAAATTATAAAAGACGGCAGTCTTATTTTGATTGATTGCGGTGCGTATTACGAGCAGGGTTTGGCGACTGATATTACGAGGGTTTTTGTTAAAGGTGAACCTTGTGAACTGCAAAAAAAAGTTTACACGACAGTTTTGAAAATGTTTCTGAACGCATACAATTCCGAGTTAAAAACGGGTTATGAAATTGATACTCTGGCACGTAATATTTATTCCCAAAACGAGATAGAAGGTTTTGAATTTAATCACGGACTGGGGCATGGTATCGGGATTAGTGTTCACGAATATCCGCCCAATTTAAGCAAAAACGGGATAGCATGTGTTGAGATTAAAGACGGCATGTGCTTTACTATTGAACCCGGACTTTATAACAGGGAACATTTCGGCATAAGACTTGAAAATTCGTGTTATATGGACGGCGGGAAAATAAAATCTTTCGTTAAGATGAATTATGAGAAAAAATTGATTAACTACGCTATGTTGAATGATACGGAAAAAGTTTGGCTGAGTGAATTTGAGGTTTTGTAGATGAGAGAGATTACGGGTATAAATAACGAACTTGTAAAAGAAACCGTTAAGCTTCAGCAGAAAAAATATCGGGACAAAAAGTTTTTGCTTGAAGGTGAAAAGTGTGTTGAAGAAGCTTTTCAGGCGGGCATTGAAATTTTGTACGCTTTTGTTTTAAAAGAAAAATGCGAAAAATTTTCTTATCTCGGGGAGAAAATAATTTGTGCGTCCGAACAGGTTTTGAAAAAAGTTTCAACAACTGATTCTGTTCCCGAAGTTGTTGCCGTTGCGTTAAAGAAGAATTACGGTATTGAAGATATAAAAAATTCCAAAAAACTGGTTTTGCTTGAAAACATAAAAGATTTGGGCAATTTGGGAACGATTTTGAGAACTTCAAAGGCTTTTAAATCTGACGGTATAATCCTTTACGGCGGAGAGTGTGCGGATTTATATAATCCGAAATGTGTGCGTTCTGCTGTTGGAAATTTGTGGAAAATCCCTGTTGTTTATATAAATGATTTTTTCGTCTTGAAAGAAAATTTTTCAAATTATGAGCGGGTTGCGACACTTCCGAGAGCTCAAGAAGGTTTGAAGGGGTTTCGGATTAATCCTCCCGTTATTGTAATGTTCGGGTCGGAGGCGGAAGGGTTGTCTGATGAGCTTGTTGAATTTTCCACACGGCAGGTGAAAATTGAGATGGACAGCGAGGTCGAATCGTTGAATTTGTCTGTTTCATGTGCTGTTGTTTTGTACAAATTATTTTTATAGTAAAATGTTGTTATGGATGTAAATGAAATCTGGAGTAAGGCAAAAGATGAACTTTCACAAACCGTTCCCACTTATAAAATGTGGATAGAACCCTTGAATGCGGTTTCTTTTGACGGAAGCGTTTTAACTCTTATTTCCGCACATGCACTTGCATCACAGATTATTAAGTCGCAGCATAACGACAAAATTCTTGCCGCACTGAAAAATTCTTACGGCGAAAGCATCGGCTACAGTGTGGTTTATGATGCCGAGTATGCGGAACGTTACCAAAAAGAGAAGAAAAAAGATCTGCAAAAGCAAAAATCTGTTACAGAGTCCGAAAAAATGATGGATAATCTTGCTCAAATGCAGTCTTCAGCGAATCTCAATTTGAAATATAAATTTTCTAACTTTGTAGTGGGCGAGAACAGCAGATTTGCTCACGCTGCTGCGATGACCGTTGCTCAAAATCCCGCAAAAAAATACAACCCGTTATTTATTTACGGTGCTTCGGGACTCGGAAAAACTCACCTTTTACAGGCTATCGGGCACCATATTATTTTTAATAAACCCAAATTGAAAGTTAAATACATTAAAACCGAAGAATATTACAACGAAGTAGTTAATAATCTTCAAATCGGCGGTGACAAAATAAAAAGGATGGACAAATTTCGCCAAAAATATCGTAATGTTGATGTTTTGCTTATCGATGACATTCAATTTATCGAAAGTAAAGAACATTCCATGAACGAAATGTTTCACACCTTTGATTCTTTGTACAACAACAATAAACAGATAGTTTTAACCTCTGACAGACTTCCGAAAAATATTCCGACACTTCCTGACAGACTGCGAACACGTTTTGAAATGGGACTTGTTGTAAGTATTACTCCGCCTGATTTTGAAACACGTGTTGCGATTTTGAAAAATCTCGCCCAAGCTTCTGATATCAAGGTTGATTTGGAGGTTTTGGAGTACATCGCAAAATATTTTATAAACAATGTTCGTGAGCTGGAAGGTGCTTTTAATAAAGTCAGTGCTTACGCGGATATTGAAAAAGCCGATTTGACACTGCCTTACGCAAAGAAGATTTTAAAATGCGAAGATGAAAGGAAAGAAATAACGATTTCTCAGGTAGCCTCGGCGGTTGGTGAGTATTACGGAGTTTCCGTAAAGGAATTTTTAAGTCCCGCAAGAAATCAGCGGGTTTCTTCCGCAAGACATGTTGCGGTTTATCTTGCACGTGAAATCACTCAGAAAAGTTTTGAATCCATTGCGGAATTTTTTAACAAAAAACATACGACAATGCTTTATTCTCACGAAAAAATCGAGTCGGAAATTAAAACTGATAAGGATTTGGAATTGTCGATATTTGAAATAAGAAGGAAAATTGAATGTACGACTACATAAAAGGGATTTTAACAAACAAAACAAACACTTCAAAAGGTGCTTTTGTTACCGTAGAAGCAGGCGGTGTCGGATATTTGCTTGAAGTTACGGGAAGGGATTTTTCAAAACTCAGTGACGGCGATATAAAAATTTACAGCGTTCTTTTGCATAAAGAGGAAAGGATGAGTCTTTGCGGATTTTCAAGGAGAGAAGAACGGGATATTTTCAATATTTTGACGTCGGTATCGGGTGTCGGCTCAAAGATGGCACTTGTTTTGCTGGATGAATTTGAAAGTTCTGAGCTTATCGGTTTTGTCATAGACGGAAATTACAAAGAATTGACCCGTGCAAAAGGTGTCGGACCTAAGCTTGCACAAAAGATTATTCTTGAATTAAAAGATAAATTAATGAATTATCAGGCTGATGAACCCGTGAAAATCTCTCCTGCGGTGAAAATTGACAATAAAGCCGTCGAAGATGCACAGACAGTTCTGGTTTCTCTGGGGTATGAGCGTAAAGAAATTCAAGATGCACTTACAAAATCGACTTCACAATTAAGCGAAAACGCAGGTGCGGAAGATATTTTAAAAGAAGCTTTGAAAATTTTGTCGATATAAAAATTTTTTTCGGCATAAAAAAAGATACGCATTGCGTATCTTTTTTAATTTAAGCTTTTTTGCCGTAACGTTTATTAAATCTTTCGACACGCCCTTCGGAGTCAAGGATTTTTTGTTGTCCCGTATAGAAGGGGTGGCAGTGATTACAAATTTCAACCGTAATGTTATCAACTACAGAACCGGTTTCTATTTCGTTACCGCAAACACATTTGATTGTTGTTTTTTTATAATCAGGGTGTATTCCGTCTTTCATTTCTGTTACCTCATTTCAAGATTCCAAACTTGATATTATATCTCGACCAATTATATGATACCGCATAAATAAAAATATGCAAGTATCATGCATTTGCTTGATGTTAAAAATGTTAAAATTTGAAATAATACTAATGGTTATCAGTTTTTTTTAATAAAGGTGCCGGATGAATTTACACGAAAAATGTTTACTGAGATATCTGCAAAATCCCGATGAATTGGCTTATTCAACCCATATTTTAAAACTCAATAATTTTATTTTGGAAAAACAGTTTATTTTAAAAAATTTTGTTGCCAAATCCGGTTTATTTGACTATACTGAAAGAGTAGAGTGATGTTTAAAAAGCTTTCATATATTATCGGGTTAATATTTTTTGGGTTATTTGCGTTTTTAATATTCAGAAACGCAAATCTTAACACCTTTATCGATTCGATAGAAAACAGAACCTTTGACCTTCGTCAAAGTATTTTGATAAATCAGGGTGCGAAAAAAGCAAATGAAGATATCGTTATTGTTGCGATTGACGATGCGACTTATGAATATATTCTTGATAATTACGGGGAATGGCCGCTGCCCAGAGATATTTATGCAAAAATGATAAATTATCTTGAAATGCAAAGCCCGAGAGCAATAGCGTTCGATTTGATGTTCGTTAAATCCTTGAAAAGCAAAAATCAAGCTGATGAAGCTCTGGTTAAGATGTTTGAGAAATACAACAACGTATTTGCCTCAATGAATTTTGATAACCAGTCGAATGATTTACGTACCGCCCCCGATATTCCCGAAAAATTCGCAATTAATATCGATAACAAGTCAAAAATCGATTTTTCGGAATTGACATTTACAAATTGCAGAACGATTATTGAAGGTCTGCTGAATGCGACTTCAAACATCGGTATAATAAATGTTTCACGTTCGGATGACGGCATTTTGCGTAAAATGCCCTTTGTCGTCAAGTACAAAGATAAATATTATCCGCAGTTAGCCCTGAAAGTCGGACTGAATTACCTCGGTGAAACGCAAAAAGAGTTTGAAATAGATAAATACGGCAATTTTAAAATTGCCGACAGAAAAATATTTTTAGACCGTGACGGCAGTGCTATATTGAACTGGTACGGCCCTGCGGGAACTTACACCTATATTCCGATGTATCAGCTTTTGAAAGCCGTTGAAGGTGCGGATACGGCACTTAACTATAATTTTACAAATAAAATCGTATATTTCGGAACTACTGCATCAAGTCTTTTCGACATAAAAACAGTACCCGCAGGTAAAATTTACCCCGGAGTTGAAGTTCAGGCAACTTATGTAAATAACTTTATTGATAACAATTTCATAAGGAAAGTTAACAAAGGTTACACAATTACATTGAGTATACTTCTTGCTTTGCTTATAGCATCGGTTGTTACACGTGTAAATTCCGCGTTTACAGCATCTTTGACGTCGTTTTCAACATATTTTATCTACCTTTTGATTTCATATTATGCAATGAAATATGAAAATTTATGGCTTGATATTGTTTATCCGCTAATATTTTCGATATTTGCATTCACATGTGCTTATATAATGAAATATCTTGTAAAATCCCGCGACTTTGAACAGCAATACAAACTTGCTACAACAGACGGGCTGACGGAACTCTTTAATCACAGGTATTTTCAGGAACAAATCAGAATGCAGGTCGAAAATTCAAAACGTTACAGTACAAATTTTTCGTTAATAATTATTGATATAGACTTTTTCAAACGATTTAATGACAATTTCGGTCATCAGTCGGGTGATGCGGTTTTACGTCAGGTTGCACAGACTTTAAAGAAAAACGTTCGTGCGACTGATATAGTTTGCAGGTACGGAGGCGAGGAAATGAGTATTATTTTGCCGAACACAGATAAAGAACTTGCAATTTCTACCGCACAAAAAATCCGTGAAAGGGTTGCCCATAAGAATTTCAAACTCTCAAACGGCAAAGACGCAAATGTTACCATAAGTTTAGGGGTTTCGACTTTCCCTTATGACGGAGATGATGCCCCCACAATTATTGAATCTGCCGATAAACGTTTGTATGAAGCTAAAAACTCCGGACGAAATCGTGTCGGCGGAGTTTAAAGCTTGAATATTTAAAATTTTTCAGATAACAGGTACGTCAATCGGGTCTGAAAGGATTACGTTTAGGACTTCTCCTTTTCCTAAGTTAACGTCTTTTCCTTTCTTAACCATATCCGCAAAGAAATCATACAGGTAATAAGCACCGCCGCCTATTGCACCGCCTAAAGCACCGATTCCCGTCATGATTTGGTCTGCGACAATAACATCATCAAAAACATCTCCGCCCCATTCGGTTGAGGTTTTTGTAATTTCTTTTGTCTTGCCCCAGTTTTGTTTGAGTTCATCTTTGTAACCTTTTGAACCCTGAATGCCGCCGTCGTATGTTAAATCCGTTCTGCCAACAACAGACATTGAAAGCGGAACCTGTCTGCCGTTTGGTGTTACGACATGGTCAAAATCCAAATAAACGACTGCACCTTTAGAAA
Organism: Candidatus Gastranaerophilales bacterium; assembly: GCA_947624975.1. Classification (GTDB taxonomy): domain Bacteria; phylum Cyanobacteriota; class Vampirovibrionia; order Gastranaerophilales; family Gastranaerophilaceae; genus Stercorousia. Next base: position 11,492 of record CANQMP010000035.1, on the reverse strand, counting down.
ATCTTCTGGCTGCAAGGACTTTTTTTACCGTTCCGCGAACAACCGAACCCATCGGCAAAATTACGTCAGAATCATTTACCTGATCGTTAAGCAATACGGCGGAAAATTCCGAACCTTCGCCAGATGCGTACGATGTAACAGGGTTTATAAGTTTTAATTTAAACTCTGTTCCCGCAGGAATTCTCTTTGTCTTGGCATTAGCGTTAAACGGTGCTGCCGAAACAGTTTGAATAAATAAAAATAATGATAAAATTACTGCAAAAATTCTCATAATATTTCTCTCCTCTCTTTTATATTATAAAACAATTAACATTTTTGCAATAATATTACAAAACTTATATACTGTAATTATGATAGAAAAAATAGAAAAACTTCAGATGCTTTTAAGAGAGAACAGCCAAAATTTTCAGGCAAGACGTGAACTTGCGGTTTTATTGCTTGATTTTAACTATCCAGAGGAGGCTTTGGGACATTTTTTATATCTCTCAAAACAGTTTCCCGAGGACGGCGGAATTTTTTATAACCTCGGAATAACTTACGAAAAGTTGAAAAATTTTGACAAAGCGGTGAGTTCTTATGAAAACGCCCTGAAAATTAATCCCGATGATATTGATGCAAGTTATAATCTCGGGCTTATGTATATTGATAAAAAAATGTTTTCTCAGGCGGAAAAATGTTTTGAAAAAGTGCTTGAAAAAGACGATAACGATTCAAATTCATATTTTTCGCTCGGAATATGTTTTTTAAAACTCGGCGAGTATGAGAAAGCAAAATCCGCATTTGAAAAGACCATAAGCTTAAATAAAGAGGATATTTACGCATATTTTTATCTGGGAAATGTTTTAAAAGAACAGGGACTGAACGATGAGGCACGGGAAAAGTTTAATAATGTGCTTGAACTTTCACCCGATTACAGCTGGGCTTACTTTAATCTTGCATCAATAGATTATGAAGAAGGTGATTTTGACAGTGCGATTAAAAATCTTGAAAAAACGCTTGAATTTAACCCGAAAGATGTCGATGCCTACAAGATTTATGCAAAAATTCTGACCGTTGTGCAGGATTTTGACGGGGCTGAAAATTTAATGCTTAAAGCACTTGAAGCATGCCCCGATGAAGGTGATTTGTACTATATTACCGCACAAATTTATAAACTCAAAGATTATAAGGATGATTATATAAGATACATGACAGAAGCCCTTAAACATAACTCAACACTTAGCGTTTCGACAAAACTTTTGAAAAAAGAAATGGATGAATATTTGAAAGATTAAAATATTTTGTACGGGTTAAAGATGTTTTTCGGGTCGAAGATTTTTTTAATCTGCCTCATATAATCCAGTGCGGAAGAATTTACAACTTTTCCGATAAATTTACGTTTCTCCGAACCTATCCCGTGTTCGCCCGATAAAATTCCTCCAAGCTCCGATGTCAGGTCATAAATTTCCGACTTCGCTTTTTTATAACGACAGTATTCATCTTCATCCGAATAATCAATAGGAATTTGCGGGTGGATGCTGCCATCGCCCACATGACCTATCATACAGCATTCAAGCGAATACTTTTTGCAAATAGTCTGAATTCCCAAAACCAATTTTTCCAAATTTTCTCGGGGAACGATTACATCATCCGTTGTGACATTCGGTTTAATTTTTGTGCAGGAAGCCATTGAAGAACGCCTTGAACGCAATATTTTTTCGTATTCTTCCTCGTTGTGAGATATCGCTATTGCAGAGGCTTTGCAAGATTTTAAAATACTTTCGATAACATCCTTTTGATACTTCATGGAACATTTCAGACCGTCAATTTCTATTAAAAGCATGGCTTCTTTATCCGTTAAAAGATTTGCGGGATAATATTTTTCAATGGTTTGTACGGCATTTTTGTCCATAAAATCAATAGAACAAGGGAAAATTTTATGTTCAATAATTGAATTTACCGCTAAAATAGCATCTCTAACCGTTTCAAAATACGCTGTTATAATATTTTTGCATTCAGGTTTCGGGATAAGTTTTAAAGTCGCTTCCGTGATTATTCCGAGTGTGCCTTCAGAGCCGACAAAAAGTTTTGCAAGATTATAGCCTGTTGAATTTTTTGCGGTTTTAGAGCCAAGTTCGATAACTTCTCCGTCTGAATTTACGACTTTAAGGTCAAGCACGTAATCTGCTGTTGTGCCGTATTTAAAGGATTTTGCACCGCCCGAGTTTTGAGCTATGCTTCCGCCGATAGTGGAAACCGAAAGGTTTGACGGATCGGGCGGGTAAAAAAGCCCGAATTTTTCCGCTTCTTTTTGAAGTTCTCCCAAAATTACCCCCGGTTGGACGGTTGCTGTCATGTTTTCAGGACTAATTTCAATGATTTTATTCATTCTTGAAAAGTTTAAAACAATTCCGCCATGCTCAATTTTGCATGCCCCTACGACATTTGTCCCCGCACCTCTGCAAATTATCGGTACGTTGTATTTGCTCGCTATCCGTACTACTTTTTGAATTTGTTCGGTATTTTTTACAAAAACAACCGCATCGGCGATGTTTTCGACCCGCCAAAAGTTAGAAGCGTCCTGCGAATAGGCATAACGCTCCTCCGGTGAGTCTAAAACTTCGTCTGTTTCTTTTTTTAGTTCTGAAATAAGTTTATTCTTCGTCAACATAAGATGCCAGCTTTTCAATATTTGCACCGAAACCTGACAGTAACTTTTCTATCTTGTCTATTTTTCTGTTAATAACTTTATTATCTTTTTCTTCGACAATCAAAAGTATCTTATCAAGTTGTTTTTCAAGTCTGTCAATTCTTTCTTCCTGTTTTTCGAATTTTTCTCCCAAATCGTCGATTATATTTTTGTTATCAGGTATAAGTTCTCTGATTTGCGAAAGAAGTTCTGCCGTATCGGGAAGTCTTTTTTCAACCTCATCTGCAATTTTTGAAGGTTCGGGAACAATTTCCTTAACGGTTGATATCGTATCTGTAGGAATTGTTTCTCTGAGATTTTGGCTGATTTTGTCCGAGTTTTCCCGCATTACACCTTTAATTTCATCTGCGTATGAATTCATATCGGGGATTAATTCTTTGATTTTGTTGATTAATTCATCTTCATTCGGGATTAAACTTCTCAACTCGTTGATATTTTCTTGTAATTCCGCAATTTTGGACACTTTATCCGATATTGTCGAAATATTTCCCGTTGTGGAATCAATCCATTCGCCAAGATACATCATAACTTGATGGAATGTCTTATCCGCATTAGCAGATTCTACAGCCATTGAGTGAAGATAATCTATTTTTCTTTCCAAACGCTCGTTGTATTCATCTTTATTAAGAACTTCGAGTTTGTTTTCAAGATTAAATATAACGGCGTTGAAATTATCCAAACTGTCGCTCAAAGTTTTGTAAGACTCATCGGAGTTTAAAAGCAGTTTGTTTGTTCTGGAACTTATGCTTTCAATATCTTCGCTGAGTTTTCCGAAATCGGATTTTATCTCAGAAACTTCATCAAGTGTCAATGAACTTTCCAGTCCCGCAATAGATTCGGTGATGTGGCTGATTTCAGATGATATGCTTTCAAGATTTAAAGAAGGCATATTGTTTATTGCCAGTCTAAGTTTTGCAATATCCGATTCAACATCCTGAAGCGTATATGTGTAATCAAAGGCATCATCGGGTTTTGCCAGTAACTTAATCTGGTTTTGAACCTCGTTAAGATTTTGGTTAATTTGTTCGACTTTCTCCTCGGAAACCCTTTTCAATTCGTTTTGAACTTCGTTAAGGTTTTGGTTAATTTGTTCGGCTTTTTCCTCGGAAACCCTCCTCAATTCGTTTTGAACTTCGTTAAGGTTTTGGTTAATCTGTTCGGCTTTTTCATCGGAAATTTGTCTTAATTGTTCTTGAACATCACTCAGACTTTGGTTAACCTGTTCGGTTTTTTCCTGAACAAAGCCTTTAATATCGTCGCTTGCGTTTGTAAATGAAATTTCTCCGATAAGATTTTCGAGTGTGCCGATTATCGTATTTTTAATATCGTCGGCACTTTTTTCCAAATCAACATCGTCCAGTTTTAAAAGAACATCTCTCAAATATCTGTCGATAGCTTCGGATTTTTCATCGGACAGTGTTTCAAAATATTTTCTCTGTTCAAAAATTAAACCTTTCAAATCGTCGATTTCGGCTTCAATATCCACCTGCTCATCCATTGCAAGTATATCGACTTTTGTGTTTATTGCGTTCAGTATATCGTTAATTTGATTACTGCTGTGCGAAATTCCCGTCAAATCAGCCTCAAACTTGTTGGAATTTTCCCAAACCGTGTCTAACTTTTCGTTTAATTCTTTTATTGACGAATTAACGGTGTTGTTGGACTGTAAAAGGTCATTAAACCTTTCAGATACATGCTCTATCGACATCGAAATTTCTTTGTCATTATTGGAGAGCAGGTCGACTTTCTGGTTAATCTCTTGTGAAATACTGTTTTGAGAAACGGTGTTAAGTTTTTCGTTAACCAGACTGAGCATTTCCGCTATTCGGGATGTGTTGCAGCCGTCAATAATAGATTCTCCCGCTGCAAGCACGTATTTTTTGATTTCCGAACTCAATAACGTAAACGCTCTTTTGTATTCCTCGTCTTTAATTTTAAACAATTCCTGAACATCAAGCAAATCGGAAATTTTTTGCGAAAGTTCAAGTTTCGTATCGGCAATAAGTCCCGAGATTTTGGCATTATCTTCGGAATTAAGAGCTAATACGGATTTTAATTCTTCAAAGTTGTCCTCGATTTTAGAAATAAAAGATGATTTGATTTCCTTAATGCCCGTTTCAAATGCGGCATTCAAAAGTTCCAGATTATTTCCGAGTTTGTCCGTAACATATTCATCCACACAAGAAACTTTGTTTGAAGTTTCCGTTAAAACCTGTTCTATTCTCCTGATGGTTTCACTCTGGTAATAGAGGCTGTCATTGATGTTGCTGTTTGAATAAGCCGATTCGATTTGTGATTTCAAATCCGAAAGAAGTTGTTCAAAGTCAATTTCCGCGAATTTTTCAAACTCTGCTTTAACGTTTCCGAATGCGAGAATTATTTCTTCGATTTTTGATGTCATGGTATCGGTTACATCGTTGTCAATAGCGTCAACCGCCTGTCTTAAAATCGCCATTTTATCTTCAATAACCTGTTCGATACCTTTGAGGTTATCCTCCTGTTTTATTTCGGAAACCAAATTGTATATGTTTTGAATTTTTTCATCAATATCGCTACTTTGCGAAACACCGCCATTTTCAAGATGTTCGTTAATTGAATTTGTATTAAATACAATATTTTCAATACCTGCATCTATCATTGCGACCGTTTGAGAAAATTTCTCGTCCGTGGATAATTTCAGCGACTGAACATATTCATTTAATATTGTCATGCTGTCTTTTATCTGTGAAATTTCTTGCGGCAGAGCTGAAATTCCTTTATTAGTTTCTGCGGAATTATTTTCATATACGGTTATAAATTCAGACAATTTAGTTTGCAGAGTTTCGATTTTTTCCTTGTATTCTTCACCGGAAGTAAACAGACGAGCTTCAATTCCGGAGAGTTTTTCCGCATTGTCACGTAAACCGTTTTCGTTTAATTCGCAAACTAATCCTCTTAAATTTTCCAGTGCTCCCGATATTTGGACATGGAATTCGTTAATTCCTGACGATAAATCTTTGAGTGTTGATATTTGATTTTCGTCATGGCTTTTTAAATCGTTGTATGAACCCGAAATCGCCTCTTTAATCTCATCTTTGAGAAGATGAACCGTGTTTTTGAGTTCATCAAGTTCCATGTCAATATTTGTTTTTTCGGTGAAAGTATCAACTTTGACTGCCAGTTCGTTCACGGAATTGAGCATGCGATTATTACAATCGGATAAAAGATTTTTCAATTCTTCCTTCAATTCATCAATGTTGACTAATATTTTCTTTACGTCAGCGAGAAGAATTTCGGGAGAATTTCCGATGTTGGTGCTGATAGAGTTAACGAAAGTCAAAATATTTTCACTCAAAGCTTTTATGCCGTCAAAACCGGATGATATGTTGAAAAGGTTTGTGTCATTTCTCTTATCCATATCCGTTTTGAATTCTTCAACCTGTTTTTGAACATTTTCAAGAGTTTCTTTTATTTGACCGAAATTTATATCTGAGTTGGATATAATGCCCGAGTTAATGGTGTCGGCGGTTTCTTCCAATTTTTTGGTAATATTTTCAAGCATTTCAACCGAATTTTGTGTTGAAAAATCTCTTAAAAATGCCGTATTTGCATTGATATCGCACACATCAGTGTAAATTTTGTTAAAATTCTCTCCCCTATTGTTTGTATCATCTATCATTCGGGTCGTTAAATCTGTTTTTAATTCTTCAATTCTGCGTATTATATTTTCATAATTCATTTTTGAATTATCTGTAAAAATATTTTTAAATTCACTTATACTATCGGCTATATTTTCAAAATCTTTGTTATAATCAAGAGTTTTAATTTTTTCCAGAATGCCGATAATCTGTTCCTTGTTTGAGTCTGAATTTAAATGCAGAATATTTGCGTTATCGAGAATTTTTTGTAAGAAATCCGCAAAGTCTTTCCTGAAATTGGAGAAATCTTCTGCCGTAACGACTTTTGAATAAACTTCCTCCAAACTGCTCTTTTGATTCGCTACGTAAATTCGGATTAAATCCGCAGTTTCCGTATCATCAGCCATTGCTTGAAGTTTCGCACTTATGGCGGATAATATCTTTTCGATATTTATTGAACTTTCGGTGTTTGTCTTTACTCTTTTAAGTATTTCAGCCAATTCATCAGTTGTTTGCATTTTCTTTTCTCTTTCCTTACAATATCCCACTTATATTATATTAGCAGAAACAAAACAATGCAAACATTAAATAAAATTTATTACAAATGTAAAGATAATAATGTCAGTAAATTATTAGGTGGTATAATGTTTATCAAAGGAGATTAATATATTGAGCTATATAACTATAGATAGGGATAAATGCAAGGCATGCTATTTGTGTGTAAATGAATGTCCGAAAAAATTAATAAAGATTTCAAAGACAAAAAACAGTCTGGGTAATAATATCGTGGAATTTTGTGATGAAAAAGGTGAATGCTTAGGCTGTGCAATGTGTGCCATGAGATGTCCGGATCTCGCTATTGAGGAAGTTTATAAGGGTTAAGGTTTATGGTAGAGTGCTTAAAAGATAAAAAAGTTTTAACAAAAGGGAATTATGCAATAGCAAATGCTGCCGTATTAGCAGGCTGTCAGTGTTATTTCGGTTATCCGATTACACCCCAGAGCGAAATCGGCGAATTTATGAGCGGAAAAATGCAGGAACTCGGCAGAGCCTATGTTTCTGCGGAAAGTGAACTTGCCGCAATAAACATGGTAATCGGTGCTGTGTCAACGGGTGTTAAAGCCATGACTTCATCATCTTCCTGTGCCGTTGCACTTATGCAGGAAGGATTATCTTATGCGGCGGCGGATGAATTGCCCGTCGTTTTAGTTAGTGTCATGAGAGGCGGGCCGGGACTTGGAAATATTTATCCGTCGCAGGGTGATTATTTTCAGGCGACAAAAGGCGGCGGTGACGGGGATTATAAACTTATTGTCCTTGCACCCTCAACCGTTCAGGAATGTGCGGATTTGACTTATAAAGCCTTTTATCTCGCTCAAAAATACAGAAATCCGACTGTTTTGCTGGCTGACGGCATGCTCGGTCAAATGATGGAACCCGTTGAATACAAACAAAATCCGTATCCCGAAATTGACAATTCAAACTGGGCATTAACCGGTGCAAAGGGCAGAAAAGGCAGAATTATTCGTTCTTATGCACCTTTGGCTTCGGACAGATGTGAATTTTTGGAAAAACTTTACAAAAAGTATAAATTGATAGAGGAAAACGAAACCGAGTGGGAAGAAATCGGAGTTGAGGACGCTGATGTTGTTCTGGTAAGTTTTGGCGGAACGGCAAGAAACGTGAAAATTGCCGCTAAAATGTGCAGAGAAAAAGGCATTAAAGCGGGTGTTTTACGTCCGATAACGCTTTTCCCGTTTCCGCACAAAAGGCTTTTCGAGTTATCAAAGAAAGTTAAGAAATTTATAACGGTGGAAGTTAACATGGGACAAATGGTTAACGATGTAAGGCTTGCGGTTAACGGGAATGCACCTGTTGAGCTTATACATAAGCCTGTCGGTATTCCGCCCGCTCCCGAAGAAATTGTTAAACAGATTGAGGAATTAATTTAATGGCAGAACAAGTTTTTAAAATACCTGATTCAATAAAAAAGAATGCGAAATTTTCGTACTGTCCGGGGTGTGACCATGGTGTTGCAACACGTTTGGTTGCGGAAGTTATAGATGAACTGGGCATTAGAGAAAAGACGATTTTGGCGGCATCGGTCGGTTGTTCCGTAACGCTTTACGATTTTTTGGAAATTGATTCGCTTGAAGCACCGCACGGCAGAGCTATGGCTGAAGCTACGGGCATAAAACGGGCATGCCCAGATAAATTTGTTTTCACATATCAGGGTGACGGCGACTTTGCATCCATTGGGCTTGCAGAGAGTATGCATGCGGCATTGAGAGGCGAAAACATCAGTGCAATATGTATCAATAACACAACATACGGCATGACGGGCGGTCAGCTCGGGCCGACAACAATTATGGGGCAGAAAACCACGACATCTCCGACGGGCAGAAACCGTGAATATTACGGTTATCCGATAAAAATCGCCGAACATATTGCTCTTTGTGACGGAACGGCGTATTCCGCAAGGGTTTCTTTGGATACCGTTGCAAACATCAGAAAAGCAAAACAGGCGATAAAGAAAGCTTTTGAAGTTCAGTTGAAAGGTTTGGGATTTGGATTTGTGGAAATTTTATCTACATGCCCGACAAACTGGAAAATGACGCCCGATAAAGCTCATGAAAGGGTCAGAAACGAAATGATGCCGGTATTTAAGCTGGGAGTATACAAGGATATTACTGCGGAAGGATAAGCTTATGGAAAAATCATTTTTAATAGCGGGTTTTGGCGGACAGGGCGTTTTGCTTGCGGGCGAAGTCCTTGCAAATGCGTTTATGTATGCGGGTAAAAATGTTACGTGGTACCCTTCCTATGGTGCGGAAATGCGCGGAGGAACGGTTAATTGCTCCGTTAAAATGTCCGATACGGAAATAGGAAGTGTTCAAGACAGTACATCCGATTATATTATTGTGTTAAATCAGGCATCTTTCGACAGATTTTTGCCTTCCGTTTCAAAAAACGGTACAATAATCGTTAATACTTCGCTTGCATCTGATACTAAAGTCAGAGATGATATAAATTATGTTTTTTTCCCTATCACTCAAACGGCTGATGAAAAGCTTAACAGTACAAAAATGACTAATATAATTGCATTAGGCATACTTGCCCGAGCAACGGGGTTGTTAGATTTAAAAGATCTTGAAAAAGCTCTTGACACGGTAATTCCTCCGCACAGAAAAAATCTTTTGCCGTTAAATCTTCAAGCTTTAAAAATAGGCTATGAGTATGATTTATTGCATGTTTAAACTTAAATCAACTAAAAAGTCGATTTATATTTTGTCAAATAGCTTTATTCTAACATGGTACACAGAGGTCTTATGAGAGAAGAACTTATAAAATCCATAAAAGAAAAAGAGATACAATTAAACAAATTGAAATTACATGCAGATAAAAGTTCTGTTTGTTCGGATTTATATAACAAAGTTGTTTTGGAAAAGGCGATATTGAAAAAACAGCTTAAAGATTTGGACAAGAACAACGTTATTGAAAGTATAAAAAATCTTTTGCCCCGTAAAAAAGTATTAATAAGTGATTATTTCAAAAAATAAAATTTTCAGGAGGAGTATATGTGGGAAATATTTACAATAGCGGGTTTGGCGTTTCTTATACTTGAAATGATTATTCCGTCAATGTTTTTTCTGAACCTTTCGTTTGCGGGGTTTATTACGGCGATAATTTCGTTTTATATAAACGATTTTGTCATGCTGATATTGATATTTGCGGGAATTTCGCTTTTGTCTTTGCTTTTGGTAAGACCTGTGCTTTTAAGACACAGGCAGACCGAAAAAACAGGCATGGAAGGAAAATACATAGGAAAAATCGTTAAAGTCATCGAACCTGTCGGAAAATATTCGGGTGCGATAAGCATTTACGACGAACGCTGGGAGGCAAGATGTGACACGGAAGAACCTATCCCGTCAGGATGTGAGGTTAAAATTGTTAAATACGAAAGTTTGGTACTAACTGTAGAAAGGATATAAATTATGTCAATAGTTATGTTAATTTTAATTGCTGCATTATTTGTTTACGTATTCAAGGGAATAATTATTGTTCAACAGCAGCAGGAAGTCATTATTGAGAGAATGGGACGTTACGACAGAAAACTTGAAGCGGGATTAAACTTCATTTTCCCGATACTTGAAGCACCGAGAAGTATTCTTGAAAAAGTTTCGCAAAAAACTATGGACGGAAGTTATTATTACTTAAAATCCGTTGACAGAATTGATTTGCGTGAACAGATGTACGATTTCCCTAGGCAAAACGTAATTACCAAGGATAACGTATCAATTACGATTAACGCATTGATTTATTTTCAAATCGTGGATGCGAAAAGTGCGGTTTATGAGATTAAAAACCTTCCCGATGCGATAGAAAAGCTTACGCAGACGACGTTAAGAAACCTTGTCGGTCAGATGGATTTACAGGAAACGCTGACATCCAGAGGAAAGATAAACGATGAACTCAGAACGACTCTTGACGAAGCGACGAATAAATGGGGTGTAAAGGTTAACCGAGTAGAAATTCAGGATATTTTCCCGCCTGCGGATATTCAGGCATCAATGGATAAATTGATGAAAGCAGACAGAGAGAAGAAAGCGACAATTACAGAGGCAGAAGGTTTGAAAGAAGCTGCGATAAGAAAAGCCGAAGGTGAAAAAGAGGCGGCAATTCGTTCGGCAGAAGGTGCAAAACAGGCTGAAATACTTAGAGCCGAAGGTGTTGCACAGGCAAGAGTAATTGAGGCGGATGCTGAAAAAGAGGCAATTCAAAGAATTATCGATGCACTTGCAAACAAAGGTCAACCTGACAAATATCTAATTGCGATGAAGTATTTGGAAACAATGACGGCTATAACGAGCGGAGAGAACAACAAAGTTGTTTACATGCCTTATGAGGCGACGGGAATTTTGTCATCCGTAGACGGAATAAAGCAAATGTTTGACAAGAAATAAAGCAAAGATTAATAAGAACAACGCCCGAAAGGGCGTTTTTTACGAGTGAGAAGTGGCAGACTGAGTCTGCACACAATATTTAAGTGAGAAGTGAAAAGTGAGAGGTTCGTTAAGGCACTTTGCGGAAATATCTACCTCCCTTTTCAAGGGGTTTGTAAACTTTTCATTGCAATAATAAGGAATTTATGCTATACTAATAACGGAGGTAGGAAGTTATGGAAT
>CANQMP010000034.1 GCA_947624975.1 Candidatus Gastranaerophilales bacterium | reverse complement strand
CATTCCATAACTTCCTACCTCCGTTATTAGTATAGCATAAATTCCTTATTATTGCAATGAAAAGTTGACAAACCCCTGCGGGAGAGGGTTAGGGTGAGGGGTTAAATAATTCGCACGCAGTGCCTAAATGAACTGCTTGGTTGCTCGCGTTTAACGGGTCTGCGGTTGACGTCTGCAATGACTACGTTATTTCGACGTCAAGCCTCGCCCTCAGCTCGCAATCCGCTTTTCACCTCTCACTTTCACTTTTTAAAAATTTGTTGGGGTGGAAACCCCCAACTTACATTTTATTACAACTTCCTAGGATAATCTTTTGGTATCTTTCACCCGTTACGGCGAATAATTTCCGTACAATAATTTCCTGAACCATCCAAACAAGAACCGACTCCTCCTGAATATAGTTTCTTTTCATCACCATCCCATTGATATAAATCCGGTTGTAAGCCATTACCAATATTATATTTAAAATGTTTTTGATTACTCGATGATAACGATTTCGGAGTCGGGATAAATACAAATGCGAACATACATGAACCCCTGTTACCTTCTGCAAGACATTTTTTAGGGTTGTTCGGATGAAAATATATTTCTCGATTTTCTGTTAAATTATAAGAAAAAGCAGTACCATCACTTAAATAATATATTTTTTGCGGGTCAACATCTTTTACATTATTTATCATTTCTTCACTTGCTATAATTTTTAAATATGGCGCAAAATATTTATCTACCAGTGCATCATATTTATCGCCATTGTCAATCTTAGCTTGACCTTCTTCATCTTGAACCTGATTAATATGATAATCTGTCCAAGTGCTTTGCGGACCGTAATCAATTTCTGCCATTCTGATTGCATTGTTCATGACACTGTAAAATTTCGCAAGCCTTGTTTCAACAACAGATTTTTTGTAACTTTGAATAAGTGTTGGGATTGTTAACGCCGCAACGACACCGATGACAGTAATGGTGATTAAAACTTCCGCCAAAGTAAAAGCCTTATCCCTTACCTGCATTTGTAAATTTCTGCCAATTTTTTTCCTAAATCTTTCCATGCCGATTACCTCATAATTTAATATTAATAAAACGTAGTAAACTACTAGTAAACAATAGTATACTCGCTTAACCTCGTATTGTCAAGCAACTATAATTTCAATATGAAAGATAATAGGAATAAAATATTTGCAAGGAATTTGAAAGCTGAAAGATATCGCAAGGGTTTGACTCAATCGCAACTGGCTGAATATATCAATGTCAGCGAAAGCACTATTAGCCTTTTGGAACGCGGATTGCAGACCCCGTCTGTTTTTCTTGTGTTTGATATCGCAAAAATTCTTAAAATTGATATCAATGAACTTTTAAAAAATATTGTATAAAAATTTAAAATTTTTCAGATTTAGTTTCATCTTAACAGAAAAACCGTATTCTTGCGATTTAGTCTGTTTATGTTAGAATTATATTTATAAGGAGAATTGAATTGTTTGAAAACCTTGTAGTTGGTTCGGGAATTACCGGTGCAGTTATGGCAAATCTGTTGGCGGATAAGCTTAATGAAAAAGTTTTGATTATTGACAGAAGAAATCATTTGGCCGGTAATATATATGATTATAAAGAGGAAGGAATAACTATTCATAAATATGGTCCGCATATTTTCCATACAAACAATAAAGAAGTTTGGGATTATCTTTCAAAATTTACCGATTGGCATTATTTCCAATTAAAGCCAAAGGTTTTTCTTGAGGGACATTTTGCGACTCTGCCATTTAATCTTACCACTCTATATGAAGTTTTTTCGGTTGGTACAGCTGAAAAATATGAAAATAAACTGATTAGTGAATACGGCTATGGTGCAAAAGTCCCTATACTTGTGTTGAAAAAGAATAAAGATGAAGATTTACGATTTATCTCAAATTATGTATATGAAAATGTGTTTAAAAATTATACATCAAAGCAGTGGGGATTACCTCCCGAAGAAATTGATGAATCTGTTACTGCAAGAGTTCCTGTGTACATAAGCCATGATAACAGGTATTTTCAAGATAAATATCAGGCAATACCTAAACAAGGTTATACAAAACTGGTTGAAAATATATTGAATCACAAAAATATTACCGTTAAATTAAATACTGATTATAACGATGTTAAAGAAAAAAAATTTAAAAGAATTTTTTATACAGGCTCTATTGATGAGTTTTTTAATTATAAATTCGGGCAGTTAACCTACAGAAGTCTTAATTTTGATATAAAGCACGTAGATAAAGAATATTATCAGTTGTCTGCAGTGACAAATTATCCGAATAATTATGATTTTACCCGCATAACCGAGCATAAATATTTTCTTGACGAAAAATCAAACAGGTCAATAATATCTTTAGAGTATCCTCAAGAGTTTAAATTGGGGCAAAATGAAAGATATTATCCGATTTCCAACAAGCAAAATCAGGAATTGTATGAAAAATATTTAAATGAAGCAAAAAGCATTCCTAATTTGTATTTTGCAGGAAGATTAGGTGATTATAAGTATTATAATATGGATTTGGCTATTGAAAGAGCTATTAAGTTATTTAAGGAGGTCTACGAATGATATTAGTTACCGGAGGTGCCGGATATATCGGCAGTCATACAGTTATTAATTTAATAAACGCGGGATATAAGATTTGTATCTTTGATAATCTTGAAAACGGTCATATTGAAACTATTAATGTTTTAAAATCAATTGAAAACGATATTGAATTTGTCAAGGGTGATTTGAGAAATACGGAAGATATAGAAAAAGTTTTTCGGCAATTTAAAATAGATGCGGTTATTCATTTTGCTGCTTATGCACTTGTAGGCGAAAGCGTTGAAAACCCATCAAAGTACTATCGAAATAATACTTTTGGAACATTAAATCTGCTTGATGTAATGATTAAATATAATGTTAAGAAAATTGTTTTTTCATCTACCTGTGCTACTTATGGTGAACCTGCTTACACTCCTATTGATGAAAATCATGTCCAAAAGCCGATAAATCCTTATGGTGCATCAAAACTTATGGTAGAGAGAATTTTAGATGATTTTGATAAGGCTTACGGCTTAAAATCCATAAAACTAAGATATTTCAATGTTGCAGGCTGTGATGAAAAGGGGCGTATTGGCGAGTGGCATAATCCTGAAACACATCTTATTCCGAATATATTGAAGGCTGCGGACGGAAAAGTATTTAAAATTTTCGGTAATGATTATAATACGCCTGACGGAACATGTATAAGGGATTACGTAAATGTTGAGGATTTAGCTCAAGCTCACAGACTTGCTTTAATATATCTGGAAAATGAAAATAAATCAGATGTGTTTAATCTCGGTACGGAAAAAGGTGACAGTGTGAAATATGTATTTGAAACTTGTGAAAAAGTTTTAAACAAAAAGATAAATGTCGAAATAGTTGAAAGACGTCCGGGAGATCCCGCGATTTTGTACGCCAATTCGAAAAAAGCTCAAACCGTTTTGAATTGGCATACGGAAAGGACTCTCGCAGATAGTATAAGTACGGCATACAAATGGGAGGTATCAAATGTTCAATATATTTAAAATTACGCATGCAGGTAATCATAAAATTTTAAATGTACTATTCTTTAAAATAAAACTGAAAAGTGATGTTGAAAATTATAAAAGCGTAAAGATTTTGGTCGCATATCATAAAAAAGCACCTTTGATAAAGAATGATTTTATTGAACCAATTCATGCAGGTCGTTCTGTTGCGTTGGAAAATTCGAAAGACGGAAAAATTTCAGCAGAGGAATATCAATGGATGCTTGAAAATATGATGGGTGACGATACGGGTGATAATATATCAAATCTTAATCGTTATTTCAATGAAATGACGGCAATATATTGGGCGTGGAAAAATTATGATAAAATTGGTAATCCCGATTTCTTTGGTTTTATGCATTATCGTTCAATATTTTTATTTTCGGTATATCCTGCGGATTTTAGTGATTCAGAAGATTATATGGACAGGTATGGCTATAATATGCTGAAAAAAATAATATCAAAAGATAAGAATATTTGTATTTCGGGTTATCCCGTCAGATTCCGAAAGGAAGGTATTTATAATGAATATCAGAAATGGGGAGAAAAATTGTTTTTTGACAAGTTAATTGAAATTATAGATAAAAAATATCACAATATCTACTCTGAGTTCTATAATTGGACTAAACCTGCATGGGGGGGGGGGGGGGCACCGCCGGGCCTTTTAAAAACATGTTTATTATGGCCCGAAAGGACTTTTTCGAATATTGTGAATTTATTTTCCCGATACTTTTTGATTTATATCAGGAATTTAGCGATTATCAGTATAAATCAGAAGTAGAAAAGAGAAATGTGGGATTTATTGCGGAAATTTTAACTGCGTTTTGGATTCAAAGAATGAAATCCAAAAAACGGTTTGAAAATCCGATATTTCCGATAGTCAGAATTTAACTGCTTATAAACTCTGTAGGATGAATTCTCTTGCATTAGCAAAAACTTTTTTAGCTTGAGGTGTTCCTGTATATCGCCAGTGCCATGGTTCAAAACCCAAGCCTTGCTTATTGTTTTTCGGAAACGAGTTTTCAAAACCGTATTTGTCGGCGTTTTGTAAAAGCCATTTGTATTCGGGGGTTTTTGCAAAGTTTTGGAAAAGCGAATTTATATCAACCGCTAACCCCGTGTGATGTTCGGAAAATCCGCAAGGTGCGGAAAATTTTAATCTCGCAATAAATTCTTCCTCAGACGGATTTTTTTTATCCTTAAATTTTCTTACAAAAATGACTTTTTGTTCAGCACAAGACCGAAATCCGGAAATTATTTCTATATTTATCCCGTCTTTTTTGGCATCGTTTTGCATTTTTAAAAATGCCTCGTATAAATCCTTATGGACTGAATTCCCGCCCTGAACATCGACAAGTTTTGACCTGTCGCATTCGTCGTATTTAAAATGGGTTATCCCCGAATATTCAAATTTGTCCGAGTCGTATTCCGCATTAATAATATCTTTAATAGTATCGTTCATGTTTCCCTGATTAAACTTTTGTCTTGATGGCTGAATTTTGCACATGTTTGTTTTTTTCAACACCTTTTACGTCTTTAACCACGAACGGACGGACAAAAGCCCATGTGCCGTAAAGTGATGTGAGCAGTCCGCTTAGCATCATGGTTTTGAAAACAAATCGGTTTTTCGCGAGATTTGCCAATGATACAAGGGTTGTGCCTGCCATAATTCCCAAATAACCCTTGAATATCGTTCTCGGGACAACAAGGTGTCTGTCATATCAGCGGAATTCCTTGTTTTTTCATGGAATTTTTCAAGATATGAACCCGTAAAACTCTGACTTATAGGTGAAATTTTCATGCATACTCCTTTGCATATAAGCATTACACAATTTATTTAAAGTTTCAAGTATTTTTTATAAATTCCACCTTAACCCGAACATTAAGCCAACACCGTTTCTTCCGCCGTTGTTTATGTAAACCTGAAAATAGCCACCGAATTTTTTACGCAAAACTTTTCTTATGCCTGCTCCGTACATCACAAAAGGTTTTACGCTTAATTGAGGCAGTGTAACATCGTTTGCCTTAAAGTCTGTTTTGTCAATAATATTCCAGAACATTCTTGCAAAAATATACGGCTGATAATCTTTTTCCCCTGACGTGAAAACTTTTACCGCAGGGGAAATTGTTATTGCATTGAGAGGTTTTGAAGTTATATTAACGTTTGCGGCGTTTTTGTAGTCGAATGTTTTTACGAATGTGTATGCCAAAAACAAATTCGGCTGAATGACAAAATTTTTTATATGTGCGTTGTAACCCGTTTTTGAAGCAATACCTGTCATAAGCATTGAAAAATCTTCTTTTCCGTACATTGTGTTTCCTTCACAACCGTTAGCACTTACGTTAGCGGTCAAGCCCGTGTAGAAATTATTTTTGTAAGCCATTGCAAGTCCGCCTAACGTTCCGCCGTTTTGATAAATTCCGGATTTGCCGTATGCCTGATGAGAACCGTTATAACCCGCATAAGGCGATAAAATCATGCTGAAACCTTTTTTGAGTCTTAATGGTTTGGATTCCGCTCCGAACAGAGTTCCGTAAGCCGTGTTTGAAACTCTCGGGGAATTTCTCAAAGGTACGTTTTCAAATATAGAATAAGGTCTTATCCAGATATTTCCGCCTTTATTATATATATATTTGTCGCCCGCATAAAGATTTAAAAACGCCTTTCGCTCGCTTATCGTGTACATATCCATGTTTCGGAATGCCGATGTGTATGTGTCCAACTGTGTTAGATATCCGCCAAGCTGTGCCGCAACGGGTGATAAGAGGACTGCGGGGTTAAATTCATTGTCTATTCTGTTAAAATTCAGTGTTCCGTTTGAGTAATCTATTCTGTATTTGTAAATTGGAAGTTCCATTTCACGTTTGCCCGTATATCTTAATGCTTGCGAAAGAGTTTCCTTGTCTGAGCAGTTGTCATCGAAAAGTGAGAAATTGTAATGCTTTTCTGTCGCAGGAGTTAAAGCGTTAAAATCAGATATGTTAATGTGATTTCCCGAATTTTCAAAAGAGTTGACGGAGATTTTATCAGACAAAAGATTTTCAAAATCTATATCAAGCGTCAAATTCATATCAGAGTTTAATTTTAAATTTCCCAAACTCGTATTTTGAATATTTTCATTCATTAAATCAACGGTTCCGCCGTAAACGTTAAAATTGACATCCTCGGTGAAGTTCCCGTAATATTGCGTGTCATTTTGAGTGTTTGTTCCGAATTTTACCGTTCCGCCGTACATATTTACGGTGTTATTTGAAACATTGTTGTTAAATATTACATTTCCCGAATAGCCGTCAGGGTTTATGTTAATGGTTTGTTCGGTACCCGCTCCCGTTATGGCATCGTTGAAGGTTATATCTTTATCAGCCATAAAGTTGAGAACACCGTCCTGATTATAAATCGCATTTGAACCGTCTTTGTCGATGTTTCCCGTAAATTCAATTTCGCATTCGTCGGATATTAAATTAATTAATCCATACATGTTGTGAATTGCTCCGCCTAAATTTTTGGATTCATTTCCCAAAAAAGTTCCGGCTAATTTTTCAATGGTTTTTGAATTAAATATTGCACCTCCTCCGCCGATTACTTCCTGATTAGAAACGTTGTTTATGAAATTGCCTTTAATACTTTTTATAATTCCGACGTTGCACAAAGCACCTCCGCCCATGTTGTCCTGTGCAAAATTTTCTATAAAATCGGCATTAATTTCTCCGATATTTCCGAAGTTAAATATCGCACCTCCCGCACCTTCTTTTGCACTATTGTTTTGGAAAACTCCCTCGATGGAATTTATATTTCCGTCAAATTCCGAATACAAAACGCCGCCGTTTTTCTCGGCACTGTTATCGTGAAAATATCCGCTTAAATTTTCGATATCCGAATAGTTTGCAACGACACCGCCTTGATTTTCGGCTTTGTTTCCGTAAAATTCTCCGCTCAGGTTTTCAATTCTGCAGCCCGTTTTGTTATTTACTACCGCTCCGTCCGCACAGTCAAATTCGCACATTGTAATATCTTTTATGCTTAAAGAATGCCCGTTGTCAACCGTTATTCCGCTCATTCCTTTTCCGCAAATCGTGTTGTTACAGCCTTCTATAGTGACATCTGAGGCGGGACAGCCTAAATCGCCTTGTGCATCAAAACTTTCGCTTACCGTGATATCGTTTTCGCCCTGCCGAAAAGCTTGCGATAAATCCTCGTAACAGTCAACATCTATCGCTAATGCACTTTGTGTAAGTAAAATTAACAGTAATAAAATCCTCACACAATAATTTAATTTTTATTATTTGATATCACAATTCCCAAATCAGACAGTTCGATAAACTAATAATTTCTTGCTTGCGGTTTGAATTTTTTTTAAGTGAATTAAACTTATGTATCAAAAAATATACATTCACTATACAAATTCTAAAAAACATGTTAATATGTTTACAGATGTAGTACAATAATATTTTTTGGAAATATATGCAATGATATTCGTTTAAATAAGTTAATAAATGAAAACCCGATAGGATATATGTATCGGGAATTGCGTATATTTAATAAAAAATAGAAAAGGATAAGGTATATGGACTTATTATCAATTATTGCGATTATTGCGGTAATAGCCTTAGTCGCTGTGCTGTTTGTCCAGCAAAGTAAAACAAAATCCGTGCTTTTATCGGTTGATAAAGATAGAAAAGCATTGGAAGAAAAAGAAAAATTGCTCCTTAAAGAAGCAAGAATTAAAGCGATTGAAGAACTTCAATCGGACAGAGAAAAACTTAACGAGGAAGAACGTGAAAGACGTCAGGAACTCGCAAGACAGGAACAAAAACTTGCAAAACGCGAAGATATGCTTGAAGATAAAATTCAGGAATTTACCGAAAAAGATTTGCAGGCTCAAAAAAAATTGGATGAACTTCTAGAAAAAGAAGATTATTTGGCGGAAATTGTTCAAAAGCAGACGACGGAACTCGAAAGGATTTCCGGTATGTCTGCCGAGGATGCGAAAAAAATGCTCCTTGAACAGCTCAAAAGCGATTTGGCTCAAGAACAAATGCAGTTAATCAGAGAAAATGAAGCCAAAATAAAAGAAATTTCACTTGAAAAATCAAAAGAAATTCTCTCAACCGTTATGCAAAGATGTATGATAGAACAGGTTGTGGAAACGACGGTTTCGGTTGTCGGTTTGCCTAACGATGAGATGAAGGGCAGAATAATCGGGCGTGAAGGACGCAACATCAGAGCTCTTGAAACTTTGACGGGTGTTGATTTGATTATTGATGATACGCCTGAAGCCGTTGTACTGTCAAGCTTTGACCCCATAAGACGTGAAATCGCAAAGCTTGCACTTGAAAAACTTATCGTTGACGGACGTATTCACCCGGTGAGAATTGAAGAAACCGTTGAAAAGGCTCAGGAAGAAATTGATAAAAAAATCCGTACTGAAGGTGAAAATGCCGCACTCGAAATGGGTGTTATGGGCTTGAACAAAGAACTTATAAAAACTTTGGGACGGCTTTATTACAGAACAAGTTACGGTCAGAATGTTTTGAAACACTCGCTTGAAGTCGGTCATATCGCAGGCATGCTGGCGGCGGAACTCGGTGCAAACGAAACTATAGCAAAACGTGCGGGACTTTTGCACGATATAGGAAAAGCTGTCGACCAAACGCAGGAAGGTACACACATTCAACTCGGGGTAGAACTTGCGGCAAGATACGGAGAAAGACCCGAAGTTATCCATGCTATTGAGGCTCACCACGATGATGTCGTTGCAAATTCAATAGAGGCGGTACTTGTTAAAGTTGCTGATGCGATTTCCGCAGGCAGACCGGGTGCAAGACGTGATACTTTGGAAATTTACATTAAACGTTTGCAAAAAATCGAAGAAATCGTAAACAGTTATGAAGGTATCAAGCAGTCATTTGCGGTTCAAGCAGGACGTGAAGTACGTATAATCGTTGAGGCTGAAAGGTTTGACGATTTGGCATCGCAAAAACTCGCACGTGATGTCGCAAAACGTATTGAAGATGAACTTGATTACCCCGGACAGATTAGAGTCACGGTTGTGAGAGAGTTCAGAGCAACGGAGCTTGCCAAGTAATATTTTAGTTATGACAAAGAAAAACAAAACAATAAAAATTATTTTTTTCGGAGATATTGTAGGCAGACCCGGAAGGTTTGCCATCAGAGATTTCCTTGCAAAAAATAACAGTGATTTTGTCATGGCTAATGTGGAAAACGCTTCGCACGGGTTTGGTTTAACCGAAAAAAATTACCGTGAATTGTGCGAATACGGCGTGATGTGTATGACATCCGGAAATCATATCTGGGATAAAAAGGAAGTATTCAACTACATTGACGGTGCAGAAAGGTTAATTCGTCCGTTCAATTATCCTCAAAACACTCCGGGGTGCGGAAGTCGGGTTTTTGAAACTTCAAACGGAATAAAAATCGGTGTGATTAATGTTCTCGGCAGGGTGTTTATGAGTCCTGTCGAATCCCAATGGACTTGTGCGGCGGAAGAAATTAAGCGTCTGAAAGAAATTACTCCCGTTGTGATTGCTGATTTTCACGCAGAGGCAACGGCAGAAAAAATTTGTTTTGCAAAATTCTGCTCGAAATTAGGCGTAAGTGCGTTTTTCGGAACTCATACCCATGTTCAAACGGCGGATGAAAAAATTATTGACGGTATGGGATATATTACCGATGCGGGTTTTTGCGGAATTGCGGACAGCGTAATCGGTATGGATTACACGACTTCCTTAAATCGTTTTATAACGGTTATTCCCGAAAGGTATGAAGTCGCGGAAGGTTGTGAAGTTCAGATTAATGCCGTTGAAGTTGAAATTGATGTTCAAAGCGGTTGTGCTTTATCAATAAAAAGGATTTTTGAGTTATCAGGTAAAGAGGAAAAGGAAAATGAAAAGTGATTTGCATATTCACACATATTTTTCGGACGGTGTCTATTCGCCCGAGAAAATTGTTGACACCGCACTTGATGTCGGGTTGCAAGCAATCGCATTGACAGATCACGACAATGTGCTTTCATATCAAGTTGCTAAAGATTATTTGAAAAATATAAATCGGGAACTCGAAATTATCCGCGGAATTGAGGTAAATACTCTTTATAAAAATTACGAGGTTCACATTCTCGGTTACTTTATGGATGTCGAAAACAGCGATTTTCAAAACCTTTTGAAAACACAACAGCAAGCCCGTGTTAAGCAGACAAAAGAAATTATATCACTTCTTGCCAAAAAAGAAGGTATCAGGATAAAATTTGAGGATATAAAAAAACAGGTTGCGGAAGGCGGAAGTATCGGACGTCCGCATATTGCAAAAGCTATTACAAATGCAGGTGGAACAACAAGTGTTATGGACGCTTATTCAAAATATATTCATGACAATTCACCTGTTTACGTTCAAAGGAAAACCGTTTCTCCGCATGATGCGGTTGAAATCATTTATGATGCTGGCGGAATTCCTGTTATAGCACATCCTCACGATTTGGATATTGCCGAAAGCCTTATAAAAGAACTTATGCAATACGGTTTGAGGGGAATTGAGGCTTATCACAGAAAGCATTCTCCCGCTTGTGTCGAGTATTTTTCTTCCATGGCGGAAGAATTGGGACTTATTGTAACTGGCGGTTCGGATTTTCACTGCCCGAACATTATGAACGGTCAGATTATTCTGGGCAAAAACTTCGTTCCCGAATGGATATATGATAAACTTATTGAGGAAAAAAAGAGAATAGATTTGGCAAATGGAAAATAAATTTTGTTGGAAACTTGAATATACTATCGTTTTGTTCGTAATTTTTGCGATAATTCTTATGATAATGCCGTTTTCGATAGATAATACACGGCAGGCGAACATAATTTCGCGTTGGAACGAAAAAATTAACCGTGTGGAATATATGTTTTCGGTAATTAATGCTCACATTACTGACGATATTTTGTTCGGCTATGAAAAAGCCGAAACTCCGCAGGAAAGAGAAACTTACCTTTTGAGTTTGATGAAACCCTATATGAGAATAAAAAATTGTCCGCTGAAACGGCATTACAAAACACGTTATATGAACGGTTCACGTGTCTACAAAGGTCAGACTTACTATTTCCCTGATTTGTTTTTTGCCGAAAACAAAACGATTGTAGGCATAAAAGATGTAAAAACGGAAAATCCCGATGACCCGTATTTTATAATGATGTTTGATATGAACGGTTTTATTCCGCCGAACAAGTGGGGCAGGGATATTTTCGGGCTGAATATTTACGACGGCGGTGTTATAAAGCCGTTCGGTTTTGATAAAGATATGAAAGAGCTTAAAGACGACTGTTCAAAAAACGGTACGGGGCTTAGCTGTTCGTATTATTACAAAATAGGCGGCGGGTTTGATGAATAAACGGGTTTGTGTTTTTGCATCGTCGAGTAATTATCTTGAAAAAAGTTACTATGAAATCGCACGTGAGCTTGGCAAACTTTTGGCGATGAACGGTTTTGATGTGGTTTACGGAGGAAGTTCTCTGGGTTTGATGTGGGCTTGTGCTTCGGCGGTTAAGGAAAACGGCGGTAAAATTTTCGGTGTTATGCCCGAAAAATTGTATAATATGGGAGTTTCAACGGATAACTGTGTGGAATTAACAGTTACGAAGGGAATGCGGGAAAGAAAAGCCAAAATGGACGAAATCTCGGATGCGGTTGTGGCTTTGGCG
This sequence comes from Candidatus Gastranaerophilales bacterium, assembly GCA_947624975.1. Classification (GTDB taxonomy): domain Bacteria; phylum Cyanobacteriota; class Vampirovibrionia; order Gastranaerophilales; family Gastranaerophilaceae; genus Stercorousia. Next base: position 9,205 of record CANQMP010000034.1, on the reverse strand, counting down.
GGCGGTTTCGGAACGTTAGAGGAATTAGCCGAAATGATAGTTCAAAAACAGCTCGGATACAATAACAAACCTATTGTTTTGCTCAATACAAACGGGTTTTACGATAAGTTGAACGAATTTTTTGAAGTTATGATACGTGAAAACTTCGCTCATACAAAAAGTCGTGAGCTTTATTATATTGCCCAAACTCCTCAGCAAGCAGCGGATTATTTGATAAATTATGTTCCGAAAAAACTTGAAACAGCATTTATAAGCACTTAAATTAATTGTAAAGATTTTTTACATTATTATTTAACTTTGCTGTATTTTTATTTATAATCTTAAAATAAGGAGAGTATTTTATGTATAAAGTGAGTATTTTTACCTTAATCATGGGGGGGGGGGGCAGCCGCTAGATAGTTACAGGAGGGTTTATGATTAAACTTTCTGTAATTGTTCCTGTTTATAACGTAGAAAAATACTTGCCTCGTTGTTTGGATAGTTTGATTAATCAAACTTTGAACGAAATTGAGATTATTTGCGTAAACGACGGTTCGACTGATAAATCGTTAAAAGTACTTGAAAGATATGCAAAAAATGATTCTCGAATAATTATAGTTAATCAGAAAAACAAAGGAATGGGTTTTGCCCGTAATGTAGGAATTGACAGAGCTAGAGGAAAGTATATAGCATTTGTTGACCCTGATGATTGGGTGGAAATTGATGCTTACGAGCAATTATATAATGAGTGTGAAAAGAAAAATGCTCAGGTTCTTTTATTTGACTATAATATTGTAAGTAATAAAAATAAATTAAATTATAGTGAAGCCGAGTTATTTAAAGAAAAATTCGGCTATGATTTAGTTGCAACACCTTATTTTACAAAAGAAGATATTAAAAATTTTTTGTTTGATGTGCCTGTTGGGGTTAACAAAATATATCTTAGGGAGTTTTTTAATAAATATAATATAAAATTTCCTGAAGGGTATATACTTGAAGATAGTTTGTTTTCATTTATTGTGTATTATTATGCAGAAAAAATACATTACATTAATAAATCTTTTTATAATTACTATCAACGTTCTAATTCTTCCGTACATGTTTATTTTGACCCGAATTTAACTTTGTTTGATATTATAAATCAACATAAAGAATTTATTGTAACACATTTCCCTGCAATGAATGAAAAGGTGGATGAATTGACTGACACAGCACTTATTCATGCGTATATAACTTCTCCAAGATTTGCTTTTAAGTTTAAAAAGAGATTTAGGAAGAAATATTTAGAAGTTTTTGGTAAAGAGAAATACAAAAAATTTTTAGAAGATATAAATACTTACAAAGTACCGTTTTATTACCATATATTCTCAATAAGAAATCGATTTTACCGATTTAAGAAAAAAGAAATTACAATTCTCGGTTTCAGATTTTTGTTTGAGAAAAAAATGCAGAATTAGTCAACCGAGAAGATTTCTTTAATATCTTCCATCGTAAGTGATTTTGTAATATTTCTGTCGACGGAGATTACGCTGTCAACGAGGTTTCGTTTAATTGTTTTGAGTTTTTGGATTTTTTCTTCAACGGTATTTTTGGTTATAAGTCTGTAAACAAACACTTTTTTGGTCTGTCCGATACGGTAAGCACGGTCGGTTGCCTGATCTTCGACTGCGGGGTTCCACCACGGGTCGTAGTGAATTACGTAATCCGCACCGGTAAGGTTTAACCCCGTTCCGCCCGCTTTCAAGCTGATTAAGAATATCGGAATTGATGGTGTTGAATTAAATCTTTCAACCGCACCTTTTCTGTCTTTTGTTTTACCCGTAAGGTATTCGTAAGGTATTCCTTCACGTTCAAGCCAAGCTTTTATGATATCCAGCATGTCGACAAACTGGCTGAACAGAAGAACTCTGTGACCTTCATCGACAATTTCTTCAAGCATTGATTTAAGTTTTTCAAATTTACCCGATGAAATAATATTTTTAACGTTATTTTTGTCATAAAGCCTCGGGTGACAGCATATTTGACGAAGTCTGAGCAGAGCCGAGAAGATAGAAAGTCTGCTTTTTTCAAGACCGTTTTGTTCAATGGATTTGAACAATTCTTCTTTCGTACTGTCAAGAACTTGAAGATAAAAGTCTTTTTGCTCGTCTGTAAGTTCGCAGTATGCAATATTTTCAACCTTATCGGGCAAGTCTTTTGCAACATCGCGTTTCATACGACGCAAAATGAACGGATAAATCTGAAGTTTAAGCCTTTTTTCAACGGTTTTGTCCTGACGTTCCATAATCGGATTAACGTATCTGTAGTTAAAGTCCGAAACGCTGAACAAAAATCCCGGCATGAGAAAATCAAATACAGACCATAGTTCTTCGAGTTTGTTTTCGATAGGAGTACCGGAAAGTGCCAGTTTGTGCGAAGCTTGAAGTTTCTTAACCGCCTGAGCTGTTTGTGACATTGCGTTTTTGATGTTTTGCGATTCGTCGAGGATAATATATCTGAAATTATACTCTTTAAGTTTTGCGATATCACGTCTTATGAGTGCGTAACTTGTTATCACGACATCGTAATTCGGAATTTCTTTAAAGAACTGTTTTCTGTCAACGCCCGAAAGTTTCAGACAACTGAGTTCGGGAGCGAATTTTTGAATTTCCGATTCCCAGTTAAACACAACCGTAGTCGGACAGACAACGAGTGTGGGCATAGCTCCGTCTTGTTCTTTGGCTTTTTGAATAACCGCAAGTGCTTGCAAAGTTTTACCAAGCCCCATGTCATCCGCTAAAATTCCGTTAAGTCCGTATTTATACATAAACCAGAGCCAGCCGAAACCTTTTATTTGATATTCACGGAAATCGGCTTTTATGCCGTCAGGCAGTTTCAAGTTTTCTGTTGTAGAGAAGGTTGACATCTGTTTCCAGAAGTTTTCAAACTCATCGCTCAATATCAATTCCACGTTAAGGTTTTTAAGCTCATTGATAAGTCCCGCACGGTAAGTTTTTACGATAAATTTATTCTCGTTGTTTCTGTAAACGTCAAATGAATTAAACGCCCGCATAATGGCGTAAATATCTTGCGACGGATATTCCACAAACCCCAAACTTCTTATACGGCTGTACTTTTCTCCGCTTTGAATTGTTTCGTAAACTTCATCAAAATTGATAATTTCTTCACCTGCCTGACCGTAGAGAAATATTTCAAAGCTGTCCTCGGCTTCTTCGGTAAAATCAATTTTTGCACAGAGTTTGAACGGATTTTCCATAAGCTTGAAAAAGTTCATGTCGTCCTTTTCAACGAACTTCCAGCCTTCGCCTGCCTGTTTTATGTAGTAATTATAGAAATCTATGGCATTTTCTTTTTCCAAAGCCAAATTATTTGTCTGCATGGGAACGAATTTGCAAGCCAAAAGCATTGCATAGGCTTCCTGTTCGTGTTTAAGATTTCGTTTAATCCAATAAACTAAATCTTCTCCGGGTTTTTTAATTGTAATGTAGGGTGATTTTTCAGCGGTGGTTTTGGAATACGGCACAACGACTCCGTCATACTCAAACTCTAATGACGCTTTTAATGATTGGTCGTAATCTATTCCGAGCGTAACGATGTTTAAAGGCGGACGTTCCGTAAGCATTAATTTACTGATGTTATCGGCAATTTCAACATCCATAATCTCACGAAGTTTAGGCAATTCTTCGTAAATAAACTTTCCGCCGTCAGCGTCTTTCAAATCCGTAAAAGAAGATTTGAGAATATTTTGAGGCAGAGAGTTCATTGCGATATTTGTCGGGAAAATTATATTTTTGTAACGTCCCCATTTCAAATGCCTTGAAAAATATCGAACTTCTTCGAGCGGATAAACATCGTCTTTATCGGGTCTTTTCCATTCGAGTGACAGAAGTATTGTGCCTTGTGCACCTGTGTTTACGTTAAGAATTAACCGCCATTCTTCGTCTGTGAATTTTAACCGCTGTTTTGTTTTTTCATCTAAAACTTCGTCGGCTTTTGAAAGCAGGGTGAACATAGGCCCGAACTTGGTTATCGGAATATCGTACCAGCCTGCTTTTTTGTCCTGACGTGATATTGTCAAAAGCTGCTTGAAAATTTCCACCTCAACCTTTTGAGAAGTATTCAGTTCAAAAGATTTATCCTGTTTTTGAGCCTCTATTAAAGCTCTTAATATCGGTTCAATTTGTCTGACGACCTTGCCTGTTTCTCTTGAACGGACAAGAATTGAGAAGAAGTTAGCTTTTCTTTTGGAATTGAAATGGAAAATAAAACTTCCCGAAGGTTCTTCGGTTAAATCCGTATTTTCGTCGGGAAAATCAAATTCCATTCCGTATTTTGTTTCAAGCCAGTCCTCATAAGCGTGCTCATCGATGGCTTTCAAGGCAACGGCAACCGCGTGTTTGCACCATTCTTCTTTAAGCGGACAGCTGCAGCGTGCTTCGACTTTGTTTTTCTTGAAAATCAAGTCCGTGTTGTAATGATCCTGAAAATTTCCTTTTACTTTGCCCATGTAAAAGTTTTTTTCGGGATACGTATCAAATACCATATCTTTCAAATGGTACTCGTAACCTCTGCGCCAGCTTCCCGCTCCGGCATTTTCTTTTATAAATTTGTAATTAAATTCCTGCTGTTGTTTGGCACTCATTAATGAGCATCTCTTTCCTTTAAGGGTACAAATTCTTCGGATACGGTTTTTATTCCGTAAGCCCTTACGATATGTATTATTGCATAAACATTACAAAAAGGCAAGCACTTACATCAAAAAGTTGTAATGGAAAGTGTAGGCGTACAGTATACCGAAAATTGCGCCCATAATAACTTCCAAAGGCGTATGTCCCAAAAGCTCTTTGAGCTTACCTCCGATAGCCTGCACATCGTGTTTGTAAAAATCATCCATCATTCTGTTAAGGCATGCTGCGGTTTTTCCTGCGGCACGGCGAACTCCTGCCGCATCGTACATAGTGATGAGTGCAAATCCCAGAGCTATTGCAAAAGTTATGGAATCCCAGCCTTCAATTATACCGACGGTTGTGGAAAGCCCCATAACACCTGCCGAATGCGAACTCGGCATTCCTCCCGTTGTGGTAAATATTTTAAAATTTATTTTCTTTGATTTAGCCGTAAATATTATGAATTTAATTATTTGAGCAAAAAACGCCGCCAGAATTCCTGATATTAAAGCTTCGTAACCTGTATTGAGTATGTTTATCGTCATTAATCCTTATCCTTTTTTATGTCAATTATATCATTCTTTTTTGAATTCGGCAACTTTATTAATTTGGAATAACTGTAATATAATATGTCCAAAACTTAAAATTTCTTAACAAATAAGGTAATTGTAACGAATTGTAAATTTAATTTGCGAAACGCTGAAACCCTTGCTGTATTTGCATATTGTCTAACATAATACAGCAACGTACTATAAAGATTTTGGGCATTTTGACCGTATAAAATATTATAATAACCACCTTTAAAGGAACAAGTACAACATGGGAATGTCCGCCTCACAGGCACGGCTGCTCAGTATTACAGCAAGGTTAACCAATAATGAGTTTCGTGCCCAGACAATTACAGACCGAAAATTAAGACTTGCAGATGATTCATCATACGCAAGTCAAGAGTATATGGAAGCACTTAATTCCCAAAAACTCGTTTTTGGCGATTATTCATCAGGCTCTATTCAGTATAATCCCCTAACCGCAGGGCTTTTGTTTACTTATGCACCGCTCAAAAACCAATACGGACTTCGTGATTCTTCGGGCAAAGCACTTGTTAAGGCTCTTGATGCCAGAAACTTTGAAGAAACAAATTCACTGTCGGAATTCTTGGACAGATACGGACTTGTCGATACTTACGTTGATTACGAAGAATACAACCGTCAAATGGAAGTTTACGAGAAGAACTTAGCTGAATACGCGCGTAGTAAAAATAATTATGATCAAGACATGCTGGAATATCAGAAAAAATTACAGCAATATAATACTGAATCAGCTCAATACGCGGCAGATAAAGCAAAATATGATGCCGATTATGAAAAATACATGGAAGAATATCTTGAATGGGTTAAAAATCCTGCCGATAACAGCTTGTATGAATCATTTGTAAATGTTTTAGGTACAAGTGAACATCCGCAGAGTTGTTATTCATCAGCAATATCCGGCTATTCAGGATGTTATGTTCACGTTTTAACATTCTTATTAGATTGGGCAGGCGGTGATTCTCTTGCATCAAAAGAAACATACACAACAAGTAACGGTGTTCAAATTAACCTTGAAGATGGTGATATCACAGGTGCAGGCATGCATGGTTTAGCAAAATCAAACCACTTTGAAGAAATTTCAGCAGAATTGAACAACGATGAACGTAAATGCGACGGCGATGACGAATATGTTCCTGAATATCAAAATGAAGGTGTGAAAGACACAAACAAGAGAAACATTATCCAAGAAGCAATTGATGCAGGAAATAAACCTACTGAAAAAGAAATATTATTTAGTGATTATTTATATAATAAAGATACAAATTCTGTAACAGGTGTAAAAACACTTAAACAAAAAGCAATAGATTTATTATACTTGCTAAAGCACAATATGATATCAGGTAATGAATTGAAACAATCATTAATCGGTTTCACCGATGGTGATATGAGAAAATTGTCGGAAAAACCGAAAGAACCTGAATTCAACGGTAAAATGCCGACGCCGCCGACAATGCCCGAAAAACCAAAAGAACCCGATAAGCCGGAGCCGCCAAAACCTTCTTTTGCCGTTAAAGACAAAGAAAAATGCCAATGGTACACAAATCTTTGGAACATGATGAACGGCTCGGATTCCGCTAACGTAGTTCAAGATGTCATTGAATTTGAAAATAACAACTCAGGAAGTTCATCCCAAAATGAAGATAGCGAAACGCTTTACAGACTTCATGATCTTGTTAAAAATGCGTCAAAAGCAAATTACAAAGTTCTTGAAGATAATCTTATTTATAACGATGAATGGCTTGAATTCGCACTTGAACACGGAATTGTCACTATGTCGCAAGCGCAATACTACAACCCCGCAGACGACAGCGAAAAAGCGTTAGAAATTACTGCACAAGGCTTTATATGGAATTCAATAATTTATACAAACGCATCTGATATAGTTTCACAGGATGATGATGTTGCAATCGCCCGTGCCGAGGCTAAATACAAAAAAACTATGAACGAAATCGAGGCGCAGGACAACAAATACGACAGGGATTTGAAAAAACTCGATACCGAACACAATGCACTTCAAACCCAATACGATTCAATAAAAGAAGTTATTAACAAAAATGTAGAAAGAAGTTTTAAAGCATTTTCATAAATATTTGCATGCCATCCGTTCAATCGAACATTCCTCCGATTTTCGCTATAACAGGAGAGAGCAGTTTTTTTTACGAAAAAAACAAGCTATGATAACATAGCCTGTTTTTTCTGTTTAGTTTTTAAAACTTATTTCAAATAGTTCAACAGTGTTCTCACACCCGCGCCTGTTGCACCTGCAATAAATTCTTTTTGCGGTTTTTCGAGGAACGCCGTGCCTGCAATGTCGATGTGACACCATTTAACGTCTTTTACAAACTCTTTCAGGAACAGTCCTGCCGTAGATGCACCACCCCAGCGTGAGCCTGTGTTCTTCATATCGGCAATATCGGATTTCAAACTGTCAAAATATTCTTTGAACATCGGAAGTTCCCAGAATTTTTCACCCGAATTTTCGGCAGTAGATTTAAGACGTTGCAGCATCTCGTCGTCATTGCCCATTATGCCTGATGCGTAAGTTCCCAAAGCCACCATGCATGCACCCGTAAGTGTTGCGATGTCAATGACTTCGTCAACACTTAAGTCACAAGCGTAACACAGTGCATCCGCCAGAGTTAATCTGCCTTCCGCATCTGTGTTATCGACTTCGATCGTCTTGCCGTTCTTTGCTGTGAGAATATCTCCGGGCTTGTAAGACGAACCCGAAGGCATATTTTCGCACGCCGCAATAATTCCGTGAACTTCAACATCGGGCTGAAGCTTTGCTAAAGCCTGCATTACGCCCAAAACACACGCAGCACCCGACATATCGTCTTTCATTGTCAACATTGAGGATGCAGGTTTAATATCAAGTCCGCCGGCGTCAAAGCAAATGCCTTTGCCGATTACGGCGATTTTTTTGTGAACATTTCTGCCCGTGTATTTCATGTGAATAAATTTGGGTTCATGCACGCTTCCTTGACCTACGGCGAGATATGCACCCATTCCCATGCTTTCGATTTGTGCTTTGTCGAAAACTTTTGTTTCAAGACCTTGAATATTTTTAGCTGTTTCGGCAAGCATTTCGGGGGTGGCGATTTGTGCGGGTGTGTTCGCCAAATCTCTTGTGAAATTCATCGCCTGAGCGAAAATCATTCCTTCGTTAACACTTTCTTGCGAATATTTTGTGAAAGAAACTTCTTCAAGGTGGTGAACTTTTTCTGATTTGTACTTGTCGTAAGCATAATCGGCGATTAAAAGCCCGATAACGGCTGATTTACCGTAATCACCGTCTGTATTGAAATCAAAAACCGCTTTTTTAGCCTTAATTTGAACCAGTTTTTTGTAAGCTTTTGCCACGGCTTCGGTCATTTTGTTTGCGTTAAATTCTTCTCTTTTGCCGAACCCTATAACAAGAATTTTATCGGCGGATGATTTGCCGAGTGTGTGTAAAAGGTAGGTTTGACCGAATTTTCCTTCAAACCCGTCTTTTTCTACCGCATAAGTATTTGCAAGCTCCTCGGAAGTGTTTTCACCCTCAAACTTGTTAATAACAAGTACTTCAACGGGAACTGCACTTTGAATAGTTTTTATTTCCATAATTTCTCTCCTTATCGAAAAAAATTATACCACTTTAAAATATGTTTGTAAATTGTATTTTTTTTTGAAATTTTGAATAGTGTGCGTAGGGGGGGGTGCGGTCTGTCATTGCTAGCGAATACCTCAGCTTTTAAATTAGCACGTAGTGCCGTAATATTTCCCTCTCCCCCTGCGGGAGAGGGCTAGGGTGAGGGGTCAACTCCCTCCCTTTTCAAGGGAGGGTTAGGGGTAGGTTTAATATCACGATTTCATTAAGAATTTTTAAAAAAAATTAAAAAATTTCCATTTCCCCTCTTGCATTTTTTGAAAAATAGTTTATAATGAGAATGTATAAGAAAACGAAAGGACAAATGATATGAAGAAGAT
>CANQMP010000033.1 GCA_947624975.1 Candidatus Gastranaerophilales bacterium | reverse complement strand
TTCCTTTCTATTTTTCTATACATTCTCATTATAAACTATTTTTCAAAAAATGCAAGAGGGGAAATGGAAATTTTTTAATTTTTTTTAAAAATTCTTAATGAAATCGTGATATTAAACCCACCCCTAGCCCCTCCCTTAAAAAGGGAGGGAGCTACCCCTCACCCTAACCCTCTCCCGCAGGGGGAGAGGGAATTAAAATGTAAGTTGGGGGTTTCTACCCCAACAAATTTATTAGCTGAGGCATTCGCTCGCAATGACGGGCAATTTTTTCGTTTCACACAAAAAATTAAACCCACCCCTGCCCCCTCCCTTACAAAGGGAGGGGAAAACCGTACCCCACCCCTGCCGAAATTTCTAAATTCGCATGCTCATTAATAAATTTCCCTCTCAACACTTCACACAAAAAACTTGAATAAAATTTGTTATTGTGATATATTATTTTTTACAAGGAACAAATCGGGATATGGAATTATGAAAAGTTCAACTATCAGAAGATCTAACTTATCAAAGGAAAAAATGGAGGTTTTGGAGGCTTTATCAAAGTACAAAGGTGAGGCTTACGACAATTCTCCGGGGGTTTATATCAGACCCGACAGAGAAAAAGAATTGGATGTTCTCTGGCAAAATTTTAAAGTTAACCAAAAAGGCGAAAAATCCCCGAATGTTTATTTGGCAGCAGGTTTTATTGCCGGTGCGGTTATAATGCTTGTTATTACGGTTTTGATAAGCCTTTCAGTCAGAGGAATAAATTCTTTTGCCGAAAACAACGTATCGCATGCCAAAAAAGAAAAGGTGAATATAAACTTTATTCCGTCCTCAAACAAAGCTGAAATGAATGCAAATAATGAAGTTTATACCGTTCAAAGCGGTGATACGATGGAAGCCGTTTTAGTAAGGTTTTACGGCTCTTACAGCAAAGAAAAAGAGGCTCTTATACTCAAAACCAACAACCTGACCAACCCCAACAGGCTTTCAGTAGGGCAGCAATTAATTATACCGATGGATTAATTTTCCGCAACGGAAAATTAATTTCTGTTACAGTTTTGTCATGTTGTTGCAAGTACACTTAATTTGGTATATAATCGTGTAACGATCATGCTTTTTGGCATGCAGGGATAGAAGTATTAATAAACAGACTATGGAGGTTAATGTGACGGATACCACGTGTATGGAGAAATTGGAACTTTCCGAAAACGCAGTAAAAGTTCTTGAAAAAAGGTATTTAAAAAGGGACAAAAACGGTAATTGCACCGAAACACCGGCTGATATGTTCAGACGTGTTGCAGATACTATTGCAGCAGGTGATTTGAAATTCGGCAAATCTCAGTCGGATGTTAAAGAGTTGTCTGACAGATTTTATAAAGCCATTACAAACAGATATTTTATGCCTAATTCACCGACATTGATGAATGCGGGCAGAGAACTCGGACAATTAGCGGCATGCTTTGTTCTTCCCGTCGAGGACAGTCTGGAAGGTATTTTTGAAACGGTTAAAAACACGGCATTAATCCACAAATCAGGCGGCGGAACAGGTTTTTCTTTCTCAAGATTAAGAGCTAAAAACAGCGTTGTTCGCTCTACAATGGGTGTTTCGTCAGGGCCTGTATCGTTTATGGAAGTTTTCAACGCCGCAACCGAAGCCGTTAAACAAGGCGGTACAAGACGCGGTGCAAACATGGGTATCTTGAGAGTCGACCACCCCGATATTTTGGAATTTATTAACTGCAAAAACGATACTTCAAAATTGACTAACTTCAATATCTCTGTAGCTTTGACCGACAAGTTTATGGAAGCCGTTAAAAACAATTCCGATTACGAACTTATCTCACCGAACACGGGTGAAGTCGCAGGTAAAATGAATGCAAGAGAAGTATTTAACTTAATCGTTGACGGAGCTTGGAGAACGGGCGAACCCGGAATTATATTTATCGACAAAATGAATGCCGACAACCCGACTCCGCTAATAGGAGAAATTGAATCGACTAACCCTTGCGGTGAAGTTCCGCTTTTGGCTTACGAAGCTTGCAACCTCGGCTCGATTAACCTCGGCAGAATGGTTGAAAACGGCTCTGTTAACTGGAGCTTGCTTGCCGAAACAACCAGAACGGCTATCAGATTTTTGGATAACGTAATTGCGGTAAACAATTATCCGCTGCCTCAAATTTCCGAAATGGTTCAAAATAACAGAAAAATCGGACTCGGCGTTATGGGCTGGGCTGATATGCTTATGAAACTAGGTATTTCCTACGCATCGGAAGAAGGTACCAAACTCGCATCAGAAGTTATGGAATTCATTGATTACGAGTCAAAATGTGAATCAATCGAACTTTCAAAAGAAAGAGGCAGATTTAATAACTTCCCGGGAAGCGTTTATGACGGCAAAAACTTCCTTTACAACAAATACAAAGGAAAATCCGCAGGAAAAGTTTCCGATGAGCAGTGGAAAGAACTTGATGAAGAAATTGAAAAATACGGTATCAGAAACGCAACAACAACTTGTATCGCTCCGACAGGAACAATTTCAATGATAGCATCGGCATCAGGCGGTGTTGAACCTCTGTTCGGACTCGTATTTATGAGAAACGTAATGGACGGAACGGAAATGCTTGAAGTTAACCCGATATTCAAAGATTACGCAATAGCTCACGGATTTTATTCCGATGCGGTTATGCGTCAAATTTCCGAAGAAGGTACTATAGCCCATGTTAACGGCATTGATGAAGTTTCAAAACACATCTTTGTAACGGCACATGACGTATCACCTTACTGGCACGTTAAAATGCAGGCAGCATTCCAGCTCCACACCGATAACGCAGTTTCCAAAACCGTAAACTTCGTTGAAAGTGCAACAAGAGAAGATATCATGGAAACTTACAAGCTTGCTTTTGAAAACAACCTTAAAGGTATTACCGTTTACAGAAACAACTGCAGACCCATTCAACCGATGAACTTAACCAAGAAAAAAGAAGAAACAAAAGTTGAAGAACCGGTTGTTGAAGAAACCACGGAAGAATACAACCCGACAGGCGAAGTTAAAACTATCAAATGCCCTGAATGCGGAAACGAAATTCAAATGGCTGAAGGATGTTTTATCTGCTTGAAATGCGGTTATTCAGGTTGTTCATAAGAACTATCCGTTTTAAATAAGAAAAAAGGACATCATCAGATGTCCTTTTTAATATCTTTATGATAATATTAATTTAGGCTTTGAAGAAGTTCAAGGGGGGGTATCTGCAGAACAGAGCTGACTTTAAATCCCGCATTCTTTATTTCTTTAAGGTTAGTGTAACAAATGTTAATTATATTTCTCCGTAATTATAATAAAGAAAGGAAAACTTATGGCAGTAAAAAGAGATATTGAAAAATACGCAAAAGATTATCTTGAAGACAAATTTGAATTTGTTATGTCTAAATATAGAAAAAACATGATTTTGGAAATGTTAAAAAAATACAAACCCAAAAACATCGTTGATATCGGACCTGCATATAATTACATTTTTAATGATTACAAAGATTTTGATTCGTATACTATAGTAGAACCATCAAAAATAATGTGTGATAAAATACTAACTTCATCCCGAAATGTAAAAGGTGTTAATGTAATAAATAATCTGATTGAAAATGTTGATAATACAGAATTTAAAAATGTTGATTTCGTTATTGCAAGTGTCTTAATTCATGAAGTTGAAAATCCTCAAATATTTTTAAAGAAAATACATTCAATTTGTAATAAAGATACAATAATGCATATATCAGCCCCGAATAACAACTCTTTTCACTTGGTATATGCAAAAGAAGCCGGATTAATCAGCAAAATCGGAGAAATAACAGATTATTCAAAAAAAATGCAAAGATTAAGGACTTATAATATGAAATCATTGGAAGAATTAGTTTCAAACTGCGGTTTTAAAATAGTAGAAAAAGGTCCTTTCTATTTCAAATTTTTTAACCAAACAAAAATGGAAAAGTGTATAGAAGAAGAAATGTTGACAGAAGATTTGTTAAATGCACTAGTGAAGATGGCATATATTATGCCTGAATATTCGGCGGAAATATGGATAAACGGGAGAATAAAATAATATATAAAAAAAAGGAGATGACCGATGTCATCTCTTTTTTTTGTTCCTTTTTCCTATTAATTATCTAACGACTTTTGTTACAAAATTTGCTATTTCAAAAAACGAATCTTTTACGAATTCTTTTGCCAATGTTTTAATCGGTCTGTTTTCAATTACATCGAACACGTAATAAATCGGGTCTTTTGAATTGTTAAAACGCATTCTTTTATCTTTCTTTTCAAGATAGTTGAAGTCTTCAATACTAAATCCGTTTTCAGTCTGTTTTCTTCTTCTCAATAAAGAACCGAACTGACCGTTACCGCTAGTGTTGTTATGAGATTCTGCCGTTGTTGCTAACATTTTCTTTTTCTCTCTCTTATCTCTTACATATATATAAAGTATATAAACACAAAAAAATTGCCTTTTTCGGCAAATTTAGGTTAACATTTCTTTACAAAATTTTGTGGTTTAAAAAAGCCCCGTTTAACGGGGCTTTCGGTCAATTTATTCGGCGTCTTTTTTGATATCTTTAATACTCAATGCAATTCTGTGTTCTTGCGGAGTGAATTTTTTTATAAGAACTTCAACGCTGTCACCGATTTTATAGAGGTTAAACGGGTTAACGTTTTCTTCGGACATTTCGGAAACAGGCAATAACGCCTCAACTCCGGGGAAAATGTTAATAAAAGCACCAAATCCCGTAACTTTGTTAACCGTTCCGGTTATAATCTGACCTTCATTAAACTGTCCTTTGATTTGTTCCCACGGATCTTCGCCCATTCTTTTCAATGAAAGCGAAATTCTCTTTAATTCGTTATCAATTTTAATAACTTTAACTTCAATAGTTTCGCCGAGAGAAATAACATCAGACGGGTGTTTGATTCTTGACCATGAAATTTCCGAAATCGGAAGAAGTCCGTCGATACCGTTGATGTCAACAAAAGCACCGAAATCGGCAATTCTGACGACTTCGCCTTTTACAACCTGATCTTCCTGAAGTTCGGACAAGATGTTATCAACGACCTGATCTCTTTGTTCTGCAACTGCCTGTCTTTGAGAAAGTATCAATTTATTCTTCTTGGGATCGGCTTCCAAAACTTTAACTTCGATTTTCGTATCTATCATGCCGTCGTAGGGAGCACCTGTTCTGAGTTGAGATGAGGGAACAAATCCTTTCAAATCCGCAACGTCAACCAACACGCCGCCTTTAACAATCGATACGACTTTAGCAAGAATTGTATCACCTTGAATTTTAGCATCGTTAAGCTGTGCCCATGCCTGAGCGTTTGCAAGACGTTTGAGCGAAAGCAGCATGCCATCTTCGTCGTCTTCTTCTTTCAATACGTAAAATTCTTTTTCGTCGCCCACTTCAAGTGAAGCATTTTCGGGGATTTCTTTTTCAGCGAGAAAAGCTTCTGTTTTTGCGCCTTTAACGCTGATTAAATAACCGTCGCTTTCTTTTCTCATAACAGTACCTTCAACGATATCGGCTACCGAATGAGTTTTTGTGAAAGATTCTTCCAATAATCTTTCAAATTCGTCTAAATTTGCGTTTTCTAAAGTTTTTGTCATTTTATTTTTTCCTTTCGTTTAATTTATTAACAACTTTTTCTATAACGTACTGAGGAGTAGACGCTCCTGCCGTTACGGAAATTTTTTTTGAGTTTTCGATAAGACTTTTGAAATTTTCGAGTTCATCGTCATTTTCAATGTGAATTGTTTTTGTAATATCTTTAAGAATTTCGGCTAAGTGAGTAGTATTTGCGCTTTTTTTCGAGCCGACAACAATAACCAAATCGCTGTTTTGTGCAAGTTCTTTGGCTTCAGCCTGACGCATTGCCGTACTCTGGCAGATAGTGTTTGCCACATGAACTTCTTTTGCAACCGATATCAAGTATTCAACGATAGAATTCAGTGTTGTAATTCTTTGCGTAGTTTGAACAACGACGCCGACATTTTTGTGAGCTTTAATTTCTGTTTCAAAGTTTTTAAACTGTTCAACGGATGCTGCAACAACGACATTTTTACTCCAAAGTTCTGCATTTGCTCTGATAGCAACGACTTCGGGGTGTTCGGATTTGCCGACAATAACGACAAAGTAACCCTCTTTTGCGAGTTCAACCGCTTTTTGCTGAACTTTTTTAACATCGGGACATGTCAAATCAACGGGTTCAAAACCTGCTTTTTTAATTTGTTCAATAACTTCTGGGCTTTCTCCGTGACTTCTTATGACGCAAATTCCTTCGCCTTTTTGGGGGATTTCGTACAAAGTTTTTATCCCGAGGCTTTCAAGTTCGTTGATAACCTGAGTATTATGAATAAGTTCGCCGAGTACGAAAATATTTTTGTCGGGGTTTTCATACTTCAACTTTTTAACGGTCTCGACGGCTCTTTTTACACCGTAACAAAAACCTGCAAACTTTGCTAATTCAATATCATTCTTAATTTCGGGCAACTTAAAATTGTCTGCTTTCTATAGAACTCGTGCAAAATGCACTGTAAGAATATTACACACCAAACAAATTTAAAAATCAAGTTAGCCTATAAAATTTCCGCTCTTATCTTTGCGGTAGATAGAAAATTTATCTTTCGTAATAAAATGATTTCCTTCAGACGCAAGGTTTATCGGAGTTACGTATTTGTTTACCGTCGAGTCATATTTAATTTTGTATTTATCTGCAATAAGTCTGAACGAATTGTCAATTCCTGCCATAAACTTGACAACGCCTTCAATTTTGTTGTGAACATCCACAGGAAGTCCCATTTCAAGCATATTTTGAACCGTATCGGCATTTTTACACATAATGTTGAATAAAATCGAATTACTTCTGGCAAGCATTGTATAGACCGTTTTTTTCATATTGTGCGGAATTGAGCTCAGCAATTTGATTTTTTGTTCAACGGGAAGTTTTTTAAAATACGTTTCAAAATATTCTCGTCTTTGATTAGCCGGTAATAGTCTTAATTCTTCAACAGAGAGGTTTCCTGCGAGAAATTTTTCGTGAATATCAGAAGATTCATCATTCAGGGCAAATTCACAAACCGCATTATCAACCACGGCTTCAATAATTTCGCGTGACTGCGATGCTGAAACACTGTTCAAACCTGCTTCAATAGCTTTTACGTTACCAGTTTTATAAACGGTATCTAAAGCTGACTGCTGTACCGATAAATCATAATTTCTTATATTACTTGCTGCATGTTCCTGAACTTGTGAGTATTTGGAATTCATAATTTCATTATGCATTGCAAGCTGATTATCTTTGTCGCAATATTGGATTTGGTCAGCCAAAGAACAGGAAAGTTCAATCGCCTTTTCACCTTCAAACTGCTCCTGAACCCGTTGGTGAACTATTTTGAAAGCCGATGTTTGGTTATCTTTATGTATTTTGGCAACAACGTTATTTTTTGCCGCGTATTCAGTAGCTTTGCTGCTATTTTGTGTCGCCGTATCAATTACCTGAATTTGGTTTTCTTTAGCAATTTGGTCTGCCAAACTTACAATATGTACCTGAACTTCATCATTATTTTTACATTCACCGTTCTGGATAGCATTTAAAGCGTTCCCTTGGGCTTTAACATCTTTTATTAGTACAGCCGCATCCGACGCTGCGTTATTAACTTCAACGCTTACTGTCTTACCTGCGTACTTGGCATTTTTTTCAATAAGTTTATCAAGCTTTCCGTCTATATTTCCATGCAATATTAATACTTGCGAAGCCGAACTCATTGCCCTTTCAGCTTTTTTATTATGCTTGTTCACTCTTTCAGTGTTAGCTTCATAGAAAATATCTTGAGCTTTTTCGTTCATCTCTGTAACTACTAAAGCACTCGTACCCGCAAGATCTTCATTTCCGGCCAGTTCGGGAAAATCATTAATATATTTGCCGAGTACGGCTACACTTGATGAATCGTTGTTATATTTTAGTATTGTTTCTATATATTTCTTTTTATCATCATTCGACAAACCCTTTGTTTGATCTTCGATGTATTGAATTAGTGTTGCATTTTCCAAAATATTACTGTTTACCTTGCCGGAGAAAGCTTTTTTAAAATCATTTAAACCATCTATGACTTTTTTATCATATTCAGATTCAGGTACAGGTAAATCAATCTGTTTCAATCTTTTGGATTCTTCCGAATTAAGGGTTTTTTGCAAAACACTATAATGCTTTTTCTCATCTTCACTTGCAGTGCCTGATTTTATTTTTGCATCCAGCTCATTAAACTTTGCCTCAAGTTTCTCAAGATTTGAGGCCATCGCTTTGTCAACAATATCTTGACCTGCCGGAGTTTTATATATTTTCTCTAAATACTTTAGATGTTCTTCTTCCTTTGCGGAAAGTGTACCATTATCTTTCTTTGCCGATAAATTATCATATAGAATTTTTCCGGAATCAAGATTTAATTCTTCCGCATATTTAAAAATTTCAGAAGGTTTAACATCCTTTGGTAAATCAATACCATGCTGCTCTTTTAAAACATTCAGAACTTCTGCTTTGATATTTTCTGCCTGTTCCAAATCTTCATTTTCAGTTGAATTCAAATCAAATTTAGAGTCCTGCAAATATTCAACAAGGGAATCAGCTCTTTCGGATTCATCAAGTTTTATATAATCCATGAAAGAAATGCCTTTTTTATTTGCCGACTGAATTGAAAGCATAACAAAGTCTAATAAGGAATTCTTGTCCTTGTCGGTCAACTTAGGATTATTTTCCACATCGGAAATCATTCCCTGAAGATATTTATCAGACTTGAGCTTTTCTGTTAACTCTTGAGTTTTTTCTGATCTCAGAGATTCGGAATTTTGCCATTCTTCAAGAGCCTGTTGTTTATCAATATCTTTTCGGTTTACATATAAATTTTTTGCCAACTCATCAAGTATTATAAGTTTCTTTTCGGGAATATCGGCATTATTATAGTTTAATTTATTAACTTCAACGTTTTTTTCAGGTTCTTCCGTATTAGCTTTTTTTATAATGGTAAGCTGTTCAGGTACCGATAATTCCAAGAATTCGGGATTACTTTTTAACACTTTATAAATAATATCTACAGATGTCCCTAATTTTTGGGCAAGTTCTTGTGCAGATTTTTCCGTATTTCCAGATTCAACAGGAATTTCTCCGGCATCAGAGCGTTTAATAAGCATTTCCCCGACATCAGGCTGCTTTTGCGGTTGAATGCTCGGGGTGTCAGTGGGCAAAGCCGCGGGATTATTAATTATTTTTTGTTTTATGTCATTACTTGATATATTCATTTATTTACCTTTAGAATCTATCATTAAAAAAACATTTGAAAAACAAAAATTTCAACATGTTCCATAAAGTTTACATTTGTTTACCTTATTTTGAAATGAACATTAAAGAACCATCTAACCATGGGAAATCCGACAGAGCTGAAAAATATATGGATAAAATGTCCGTATCCGTCCAATCAATGTCAACTGTTTTATATTTTACTTCTTGTCCCAAAATATCGGCTAAATAATCATAGAATCCTTTTGATATTTCGACTGTCAATACACCTTGTTTTTTAAAGCTATATTCGCCGTCTTTGGTTCCGTCTGCAACTATATAAGGTTCTGTGTATATTTCACCCTTCCCGCGGGCATGATAAGTTGTATCTTTACCCATTAATCTTTTATTATGATGGATTTCTAAACTCTCTAAGTTAACCGAACTTACAATTTTTCTTTTGGCATCATAAGACTGTGAACCGACTTTTTTATAACCTTTCTTAACATCCTCACCTCTGAATACCAGTTCCAGCTCCTCTATATTTTCATCATTTCCGTCAGTACTGATAAAGTATAATTCACAGTCATGATTTTTGGATATATGACTATCCTTGGGCGTTGCATTATCATAACTCGAGTGAATTACCGGTTTGTAGTGTGCAGTTTGTGTCGTTGAAGCAGTTTTAGACACCGGCTCTTGTGCATTTACACTTGTCATCGGACTCATTGCAAGCAAAGTCGCCAAAGGTATAGCCTTCAATGTATTTGTAACACGACTGTTGTGGTGTTTTTTTTCTCTGTTTCCACCTTCAAACGCAGGTAATGAATAATTTTGGCGGTTTGAATAACTTATTGGTGATATTTTCATTTTTTTCTCCTTAATTTTTTAACACATTAAATATTAAATCCCGTAAAATATTTTTTTGCACAAGATATTTATAAAAATTTACCTTATAAAGCAATTATATCAATAAAAAGCAGTGTTTGTAAAATCATATTTTTTCATCTTAACAAATTTTTACATTTACACAGATTTTTTTTTGCTATAATTTTTATGAAAAGATAAGAGAAGGAGAACTCAAATGAGTGAAAGAAAATTAGTCGGAACAAATGAAATGTTTAAAAAAGCACTTGCGGGCGGATACGCAATCGGTGCTTACAACGTAAACAATATGGAAATTTTACAGGGTATAGCTGAAGCTGCCGAAGAAACTCAGTCACCTATTATTTTACAGGTTTCTGCCGGAGCAAGAAAATACGCTAACCAAACTTATTTAATCAAACTTGTTGAAGCTGCACTTGCAACTACAACAGTTCCTATCGCATTACACCTTGACCACGGTGCGGATTTTGAAATCTGCAAAGCATGTATCGACGGCGGTTTTTCATCTGTCATGATCGACGGTTCAAGATTTCCGCTTGAAGAAAATATCAAATTAACAAAACAAGTTGTAGATTACGCACACCCCAGAGGAGTTTCGGTTGAAGCAGAACTCGGAAAACTCGCAGGCGTTGAAGATGATGTTAAAGTTCACACAAAAGATTCAACATACACCGACCCTGCAGAGGCTGCAAGATTTGTAAAAGAAACCGGATGTGATTCTTTGGCGGTTGCTATCGGAACTTCACACGGTGCTTACAAATTCTCGGGTGAAGCAAAACTCGACTTTGAAAGACTTGCAGAAATTAAAAAAGCTGTAAACGAAGCTGTAGGATATGATTATCCGTTAGTATTACACGGTTCATCATCAGTTCCTGCCGAATTTGTAGCAAAATGCAACAGATTTGGCGGTCAGCTCCCCAACGCTCAAGGCGTTCCCGAAGAAATGCTCAATTTCGCATCAAAACACGGCGTAGCTAAAATTAATATTGATACCGATTTGAGATTAGCTATGACTTCTACTATCAGAGAATTCTTTGTGGAACATCCGGAAAAATTTGACCCCCGTGAATATATGGGACCGGGAAGAACTGCTGTTAAAGAAATGGTTATGCACAAAATGCGCGACGTTCTCGGAACAGCAGGACATGCGAAAGATTAATTTTAATAAATTCTACTTTCTGATTAATTCTTTAGAAACAAAAAAAGACCGCTTACGCGGTCTTTTCCTTTAATTGTTGTTTTTAGTAATTGTTTTCTAATTTGTACTCAAGAACTTCTTTTTTTGTTTGGTAACGATCTTCATTTACATTTTTTTTGCCTTCCAATTTGATTCCCTTAATTGCGTATTTGTGTCTTGAGCGTTCCAGGCCTTCGGCTAATTTTTCCAGTTTTCTAAGATTTTTTTCGTGCTTTTTCAAAGCTTTTGTAATCTTTTTCAAGTCTTTGCCGGTTAATTCGCCTGACTGGATTTTTGCATTAAGTTCATCGATTATTGCTTGACGTCCTGTAGCAGCGACTTCCGTATGTTGAACAGGTTCTGATACTGCCGGAGTCATTATCGGAGTTTCTTCTGCAGGAGGAACTTTTTCTACTCGTACTGCTACCGGAATTATGGTCGGTTTCGCTTCAACAGTTTCAGCAGGAGTTTCAACAGTTTCTGTCACAACAGCCGGCTCAACTGTTTCCTGTACAGGTTCGCCTGTAAGTTTTAATACATCACCGGGTCTTATCATTACGAACCAGTTTTTCCTTTCTTTTGAATTGTCGAATTCAAGACCATTCAACTCCATTAATCTCTTAGTTTCTTTAAGAATTTCTGCCGGACTCGGTTCATAACCTTTGATGTCTTTGTTAACATCTTTCAGATGTCTTTTTGCAATATTCCATACATTGTCGCCTTCTTTAACCGTATATGTTCCGTCTTGAGCGGGTTCTACAACCGGAGTTTCTTCAATCGGAGTTTCTTCAATCGGTTCTTGTTCCGGTTCGTCTGCAACAACTGCCGGTGTTTCTTCAACCGGTGTTTCAGCTGCATCTGGCATATCTAATTTATCTTTTTTGTCATCGCTTTTGAAAAGAGCATATAAACCGCCAATTACCGTTGCTGCTGCAAGACCTATTAATCCGGCTTTCCCTGCTTTAGCAAGTTTAGGATTTTTCATTTGGAATAATCTTGCTCTTGCTTTAATTCTGGGTTTTTTACCTCTTTTCTCCAAATTTCTGTAAAATTTTGTTTGAGGAGATTCTTCGCCTATGCCAAGACGTTTATCAATTTCTTCTGCCGTTACGCCTCTGAATTTGCCGTCTGCTTTGCGTGCATTAGCAAGTGCTTTACTTTTAAGTTCTTCCTGTCTGAAATGTTTTGTTGCATCAGATTCTTTGTCTATGCCAAGACGTTCGTCAATTTGTTCTGACGTTACACCTTTGAATTTGCCTTCAGCTTTGCGTGCATTAGCAAGTGCATTGCTTTTAAGTTCTTCCTGTCTGAAATGTTTTGTTGCATCAGATTCTTTGTCTATGCCAAGACGTTCGTCAATTTGTTCTGACGTTACACCTTTGAATTTGCCTTCAGCTTTGCGTGCATTAGCAAGTGCATTGCTTTTAAGTTCTTCCTGTCTGAAATGTTTTGTTGCATCAGATTCTTTGCCTATGCCAAGACGTTCGTCAATTTGTTCTGACGTTACACCTTTGAATTTGCCTTCAGCTTTGCGTGCATTTTCAAGTGCAATTTTTCTAATTTCATCAAGATTTTGAGCTCCTGCTGCTGTAGCAACCGATTTACTTTTTGAAACTTCTCCGTATGGCATTTCTTGAACGATATTTGCGCCTGATAGTTTTAATTCTCTAATTTTTTTCGTCCAATCAGCTTTGTCTAATTTGTCATACAATCCCGTAACTCTGTTATTTTCCATAATATAATATTTATCATTTATAGAAAATGTATTAACAGTGCGGGTAGGAAGAAGACCTGTCACTTTTTCCGCTGCCGGTTTTCCTGCTACTGCGGGCAAATTTCTTGCCGAACCATTAATTTGTGCCTGTAATTCTTTAGCTGCAAGTTTTTTCTTTTCAGCTGCAAGTTCTTTACCGAACTTTCTGCCTTCTTTTTTGTTAGCAGCTTTAATTTCATCCCTTTGCAATCCTGTTGCATAACGTCCGAACTGTTCGGAAATTTGTTCCCCTTTCAAACCAAAATAATTGTTTGCTTGCATTGCTCTTTCGTAAGCTGCAAATTTTACGTCGAATTCACTCATGTTTTTTCCCCTTTCTATTTTTCCCCGTGAGTGCATACACAAACTAAAACTCTTATAAGCCTTATATTGTGTATCATTTTCGGTTTTTTAGTATCCCCTATGCTTTTATAAAAAATTTTTGCATTAAAAAATTGCCATGACTGACATGTAAAACAGCATCCCATCATGGTTTCAAACCTAATAAAATCAAACGTTTTGCGGGTTAAAAATTCAAGTTTACAAAAGTTAACAATAGGTCTATTTGCAGAATATACCAACGGCTTTGACAAATCCGTCATTTTCAACGGTGTCCGTAATGTAGTCTGCACAAGACTTTAATTCACTTGTGGCATTACCCATGGCAACCTTTATTCCGCCTGACTTTAATAATTCAATGTCGTTGTTTTGATCGCCTATTGTCATGACTTCTTCTTTTTTAATCCCCCATTTCTCGCAGAGAAATTCGACGGCACAAGACTTCCGAGCCTGTGTATGTGAAATTTCGCAAAAATACGGTGTTGATTTTACAATATACAAATCGGGAAATTTTTTGCTCAAAGTTTCGACCCATTCGGTAACATTACGGGCATTTTGAAAATCTATCGCGAGAATTTTATTTACGTTTTTAATTTCAAGCGAATTAAAATCACAAACCTGATAATCAATAGAGCGTTCTCCCGTATATTTACGGACGGTTTCATCATCTTTTTCGACGTATAAAACATCGTTCATATAAAGATTTATGTGGATATTATTTTTTTTCGCCCAACCGATAATTTCTTTGGCTTTTTGGCTGTCGAGGTTTTTTTGGTAAATAATGTTACCTTTTTTATCCTTAATCAAACCGCCCTGATAAGAAACTATGGGGGTATCAAGACCGAGTTCATCGGCGAGAAATTCTGCGGATTTGTGCATTCTGCCCGTAACGAGTACGACTTTTACGCCGTTTGAATTGAGTTTTTTGATACACTCTTTAACTTTTGGCGTAAAACCGCCGAAATCCCAGTTCAAAATTGTTCCGTCAATATCCGTTGCCACCAATTTAATCATGAAAATGCCCTCATAAACGCACAGAGTGATTTTGCATCGGAAATTTCTCCCGACTTCATCATTTTTAAAACATCTTTTTTATCAAACTCAAATGCCTGTATAATTTCACCTTTATCGGGTTTGCACTTTGTAAATGTAAGGTTTTCGGCTTTATAGAGGTAAAGTTTTTCGTTACTGTACCCAGGAGATGTAAAAATATAGCCTAAATCCGTCCAATTCTTCGCACGATAACCCGTTTCTTCTTCAAGTTCACGTTTTGCGGCTTCAAACGGGTTTTCGTCTTTTTCAAGTTTACCTGCCGGAAGTTCAAACATAGCTTGTTTCATCGGGTAACGAAACTGTTTAACAAGAAGGATTTTATCATCCTTTACCGCCAAAATAACCACACCGCCCGAGTGTTTTACAACCTCTCTAAAAGCCTTTGTTCCGTCTGATATTTCAACATCGTCTTTATAAACCGTCAGAATTTTACCGTCGTAAACGATTTCTGATTTAATGGTTTCTTCATTAAATTCCATAAGAAAATTTTATCATGAAATAAAAAAAAACACTCTTGATATGGAGTGTCTTTTTTCGTTTTTTTTACAAATCAATTATTTAAGTCTTACACTGACTGAAGTACCTTTTTTGGAAATAGTCACTTTATCTTCTCTTGCCAGCCATCCAAGACCCAAATCAGCAAAATTTCCTTTCAAATCTAATTCTTTTTTCATTTTAGCGAAAGTAGATTCTCCGTTATTGTTCAAATAATCATAGATTTGACCTGCTGAAAATCCGATTTGTTCCTGTAATTCTTGCATAATTTTTACCTCCATCTTGTTTTTTTTGTACGTATCTCCGTTTACATTCATAATAATACTTTAAGGCAAATTAAAATGCAATAGTATATTAGGATGAGGAAAAATTTTTTTTTTGTTATTTATGCTAAAATATTCATGAGGGCTTGGAATGCTTATATCCGGAGATTTAACTTCAAATAAAACTTCAATTTTGGCGGAACATTATGCCCGACTTTTAAATTCAGGCATCGAAGCGTCAAAAATTCTTGTACTTGTGCAAAATTCAAACCGCAAGCGGGAATTTTCCGAAAAAACACTTGAACTTTTAGAAATTGACTGTATTGAAAAACTTCAAATACATTCGTTTAATTCGCTTGTTTACAATACTATCATTGATAATTGGGCGGTTGCGGAAAATGTTAATCCCTATGGTAATCACAAAATTTTACCAAACCTTGCGGGACTTGAAGTTTCACAATTCATTTTAAAAAAATTGATTAAAGATGTAAAATTCAAGGGTTACAACTCGAAAAAATCCCTTTTGCACCAGATTTTCAGGAGGTATTCTCTCATTGTGCAGAACAATTTGACAAACGAGGATATCGAGTGGCGTTCAAGGGTTTTGGGCGAAAGTTTTGCCGATGACCTGACAAGCGTCATGAAAAAGTTTTTGGCGAAAACGCTTGAATTGCGGGATTTTGATTATCTCAGGCAAACTCTTATATTTAACTATATTTACAAAAACACTGATTATTTCAAAAATATTAAATATTTAATTGCGGATGATGCGGATGAAATAACACCCGTGTGCTTTGATTTTATTGAATTTTTAAAGCCTCAGCTTGAAGATTTTTATATAGCGTTTGATAAAAAAGGTTCAAGCAGGACAGGCTATTTGAGTGCCGACAGAACGGCCGTTTGGAAGTTTGAAGAACTTTTCGGACAAAAAGCACAAGAGCTTGAAAGCCATAACCCGTTGAATTCCGATGCGGAAACTCTGTTTGAAAATATTACCGACGGCAAAAGCGGTATTTTACACCATTTTTCGATAAATTCACCCTCAAAAAGAGCTTCCATGATAGACGAAGCGGTTAAACAGATAAACTCATTACTTTCAAAAAATATCGCACCCGATGAAATCGCAATAATTACGCCCGTTATTGATGACATGCTAAAATTTTCGCTCAAAGAAAATTTGAATACGCCGGTTGTTTATCTCTCGGGCAGTGAAAAGTTAATCCAAAACAGACTAGTCAAATCCGTTCTCAATATTCTTAAAATCAATTTGGGTATCAAGTTGAACGAGTTTGACCTGCGAGTTATTTTGTACGACTTTTTGGGAATTCCCGTTAAATATTGCAGAGAAATTCTGGAAAACTTCAACACAACGGGAGAAATTATTGATTACAAATTCAAACTTGACGAGTACACGGAAAAATTCAAAAAGTTTAAAAACATTCTTGCAAATTTGAAAGGTGAAAAGCTTTCCGACAAAGTATTTTATATCTATAACGAGCTTGCGGAATTCTACGAGATTAACCCATCGGAACTTAACAAATTTAACTTTTTTATAAAAGAACTTGAAGATTTTGAAAATGTTTTCGGCAATACCGTTGAAACGGAAGAAATAATAAATCAGCTTGAAAACTCGATTATTTCGGAAAATCCTTACTCCTCACCCGATATAATTTCGGGAAGCATGATAGTTTCGACTCCGCAAAAAATTATTGATAATCAAATTAAAACTAAATATCAGTTTTGGCTTGATATTACAAGCGATGAATGGATGAAAAGCGACACGGGGCCTTTGTATAACGCATGGGTATTCCAGCGCGGCTGGGCTAAAGATGAATTCACGGTGGAAGATAACATCAAGCTTTCCCGTGAAAAAACCGCACGAATTTTAAGGAAACTCACACTTTGTGCAAATGCACATGTTTATACTTTTTCAAGCCTCTTTGACGGAAACGGGATAGAAAATTTCGGCGGAATTCAAGAATACATTCACGTTGAAGAAATAGTACCGACGGAAAAAACCGCAAACAAAGCCTTTAAAATCACTCCCCGAGATGACCAAAAGCCCGTTTTGGAATACAAAGGCGGAAAAATGGCAATTTCGGCAGTTCCCGGAGCAGGAAAAACAACCATTCTGCTCGCACTTATCGTAAAATTGCTTGAACGTGGAATTAACCCCGAAAATATCTTTGTCATGACTTACATGGAATCAGCTGCGAGAAATTTCCGTGACAGGATTAAAAACATAAGACAAAATTCCTCCCAACTTCCCAATATAAGTACAATTCACGGACTTGCATTAAGAATTTTAAAAGAAAACGGAAATTTTGAAAGGCTCGGACTTTCTGCGGACTTTGAAATTTGCGACGACACGCAAAGAACCCGTATCGTAAGAGAAATTGCCCAAAAACTTAAATTGAAACGAAAAAAAGACGCCGATGAATTTGATAAAGGTATCTCGATTTTCAAAATCGGTAAAGGTGAATTTGACCCGAAAATAACCGATAAACAAATTAAAGATTTTCAGGCATTTTTTGAAGAATATCAAAGAATTTTGCGTGAAAATAACCTTATAGATTACGATGATATCCTGCTTTCATCGGTAAAACTTCTCGAAGAAAATCCAGATATAAGAAGTTATTATCAGGATTTATGCCAATATATAATCGAAGATGAGGCACAGGATTCATCACAAATTCAGCAAAAACTCATAAATCTTCTTACCGCAAAACACAAAAACCTGATAAGATGCGGTGACATTAATCAGGCAATTACGACGACTTTTTCAAACGCCGATGTCGAAGGTTTCAGAAAATTTATCATCGAAAGCGAAAACGTCAGCATGAACCGTTCTCAAAGATGTACAAAAGATGTGTGGACTCTTGCAAATAATCTCGTTAAATGGGCTAAAGACAAGTATCCTTCGGCATTTTTTGAAATCTATATGAACCCCGTCGAAGACAAAAATCCGATATCCGAAAACGCCGTTAATTCAAGGATTTTTGCAAATCAGGAGGAAGAAAGAAATTATGTAATAAAAGAAATCAAGCAGGCTTTGAAAAAAAATCCCAAATGCACTATCGGAATACTTTTGAGAAGCAATTTTCAGGCGGGTCAATGGGTCAATTATGTCAATAATAACGGGCTTAAAAGTATTACAAGGAGCGAAAGCCTTGAACAAAAGACGATTTTCAGAGTTATCTTTGCGGTAATGCAGATGATTTTGCACCCGTTTGACAACAACATCATCGCCGACAACTACGAAATCCTTGCGGAAAGCGGATTTTACAAACAAAGATTAGGCATTGAAATAAGGAAATTTGAAACTCCCTTTATGGAAGCGGATTACGACTCTATCGAAAATATTTATCTCGGACAGTTTTATTGGGATTTGTCTTACTGGCTTTCTTTTGCGAACCTTTCGCCGGATGAACTCGTTATAAAAATCGGACTCCATTACTTTTCATCCGAAATCGAAAAATCAAACATATACTTGATTTCAACACTCATAAAACGTTTGAGCAATAATTATAAAGATTTTCCGACACTTCTTGAAAGACTCGGCGAACTCGCCCAAAAGCCGACACTAAGCGGATTTAAGTTTTTCTCGGAAGAAGATGAAAACGACAAGGAATTTTTTGCGGGAAAAGTTCAGGTTATGACGATGCACAAATCCAAAGGCGATGAGTTTGACTACGTCTTTGTTCCGGAGCTTTCAGAAAAAAATCTTACGCTTGATATTGAGCAAATTAAGCTCAAATCCGCAGATTTTACGGAAAATCTGAAACGCTTAAACAAGAATTACAAGCCCAAAACCGAAACCGAAATGAAATCGGAACAGCTTTCCGAAAACTTACGACTGCTTTATGTTGCGATTACACGTGCAAAAAAACATCTGTACTTTACGACTTCCCGCAAGGCAAAATCTTTTGAAAAAGTCGTAGACAACCCGCCTAACACGGTTTTTGCGGAATTACTGGGAGGTAACGATGAATAGCTTTTCACCCAATATGCTGAAAACTTTTAAAACATGTCCGAAAAAATACGAGTTTAAATACATTCAGAACATTTCAGTTCCTCAAAAATCCTCACTCTTTGAGAAGGGTAAAAAAGTCCATGCACTCGCAAACTACTACCTACGAGGCTTTGACACAACAAAACTGGAAACAAACTTGACAGAACAAGAAAAAATCGTGTGGGAAAGTTTAAAACAAAATGAATATTTTCAAAAAACTTACGTATCTTCAGAATACAGTCTTTCCTGTAAAATCGGCGGATTTTGGATTGGCGGAAGGCTTGATGCGGTGGTTAAGGACGAAAATTTCTATTACATCCTTGATTACAAAACGGGTTCAGCCCCACAAAATGCCGAATACGATTTTCAGACAATGGTTTACCTGACCTGTGCGGGAAAAAGGTTTGGTAAAAACATAAAATTTGTCTACATTGACCTGAAAAACCACCAAAACATCGTGATAGACTACCTTCACGGTGAAGAATACGAAAAAATTCTTCAGGATTTCTGCGGAAAAATTTCTTCGGACAAATTTAAGTCCCAAGTTTCAAAACACTGCGAAATATGCGAGTACAAAAAGCTTTGCACCTACAAAACCCGTGCATAAATTTCTTCAATATTTTTGAGAAACTCTTTTTTATCGAAAATTTCGTCAATTTCAAGCGGAGAAAGCACTTTTGCAACCTCTTTATCGTTCAAAAGATTAATTCTAAAATCTCCGTTATTGTCAAATGCGTCAATAGCGTTTCTCTGAACGAGTTTATAAGCATTCTCTCTTGTAAGTCCTTTGTCAATAAGCTTTAAAAGAACTTTTTGAGAAAAAACTATGCCGCCGAATTTATCGGTATTTTTTGCCATATTTTCGGGCTTAACGACAAGATTTTGAACGATTTCACAAAATCTTTTAAGCATAAAATCAACCAGAATAAGGCTGTCGGGGAAAATTATTCTTTCTGCGGAACTGTGAGAAATATCCCGTTCGTGCCAGAGGGGAACATTTTCCAAAGCTGCCAGCGAATTCGCCCTCACAACCCTTGCAAGTCCGCAAAGATTTTCGGACAAAACGGGATTTTTCTTGTGAGGCATGGCAGACGACCCCTTTTGATTTTGGGCGAAACCTTCTTCGACTTCGCAAACCTCGGTTCTTTGTAAATGCCTGATTTCTGTTGCGAACTGCTCTATCACGGTTGCCAAAAGTGCGAGTGACTGCATAAAATGAGCGTGATAATCCCTTGCGATAATCTGTGTTGACACTTTTGCAGGTTTTAGATTTAGATTTTCACAGGTAATTCTTTCGACTTCGGGCGGAATGTTGCTGTAAGTCCCAACAGGGCCTGAAATCTGACCGACTCTTATTTGTTCAAGAGCCGTCAAAAAGTTTTCACGCTGACGTTGAAGAATATCTATCCAGTTGCACAATTTAACCCCGAAAGTCATAATTTCCGCATGAATACCATGAGAACGCCCTATGCAAATTGTGTTTTTATGCTTATTTGCAAGATTTTTAACAGCATCAATAGTTTTTTTCAAGTCGTCATCAATAATTTTTCCGCTGTCTTGAATTTGCAGGGCGAAAGCGGTGTCAATTACGTCAGAGCTAGTCATTCCGACATGCATATACTTTGCAAGCCCGCCCAAACTCTCATTTACACAGGTTAAAAAGGCGATAACATCATGTTTAACTTCCGCTTCGATTTCGTATATCCGTTCAAGGTCAAATTTAGCAGTGTTTTTAAGTTTTTGGATATCGTCTTTCGGGAAAGTACCGATTTGAGCATAAGCCTCACACACGGCAATTTCAACATCAAGATAGTATTGGAATTTGGAATGCAAATCCCATATTTTTTTCATTTCAGTGCGAGCGTACCTGTCAATCATAGTTTTATAATAACATGAAAATTAAAAAAAGGTGAGAGGTGGCAGACTGAGTCTGCACGCAATATTTAAGTGAAAAGTGGCAGGCTGAGCCTGCATGCAATATTTAAGTGAAAAGTGAGAGGTGAGAAGTGAGAGGTTCATTTCGGCACTTCGTGCAAATTTATAGGCTGGATTGCTTCGCATTCGCTCGCAATGACGGACTGCACCCCACCCTAACCGAAATTTCTAAATTCGCATGCTCATTAAGAAATTTCCCTCTCGCAAAACGATACTTAATCGTTTTGCTCGGCAGAGTCCATAATGGGAGGGAAAAAGGGCAACCCCTCTCCCCTTGCGGGAGAGGGAGCAGTTGTGTGAGCGTAAGCGAATTACAAATGCGGGTGAGGGGTTGTTTTTTCTTGTTAAAACTTTCTCGGGTAATCTTTCGGTATTTTCCAGCCGTTACGGCGAATGATTTCTGTACAATATACACCACTACCGTTTTTACATCCATACTTTGTATCGTTCATCAGGCTTGCCTCATCTCCATCCCACATATATAAACAGGGTTGCATACCGTTACCAATATTATATTTATAAGAATTATCATTATATGAAGGCGGAATAAAACTAAATGTAAAACGACATATACCTTTTGAATCTGATTTTTTTAAACATTCTTTAGGATTTCTTATATAAAAATATATTTCTCTGTTTTCATGCAGATTAAAACTAAAAGCAGAACCGTCTGCTAAGTAATAAACCTTTTGCGGAGCATTTCCATTTGCCACATCTCTGATTTCTTCCGAGCCCGTTATTTTTAAATACGGTGCAAAGTATTTATTTACGTGAG
>CANQMP010000032.1 GCA_947624975.1 Candidatus Gastranaerophilales bacterium | reverse complement strand
GCAACGCCGATATTGGAAACAGAGGCAACAAGACCTGAAGGTAATACTACAAATTCCACTCAGTCAATAGCATTTGTAATGGATGTTAACGGCGGACGTGGCCCGAATACGGAAAACTCGTCAAAGGACATTCGCGGATTTCATGGTGCAAAATTTGCAAAAGTTCCCACATGTACTGGAGGAAAAGAATTTACTTTAGGCGGTACTACAGTTTGTTACTTAAACACAACTTACAGTGCCGTAGACTGTACAAAAACATCCTCACCTGATTATAGTGCATACTGCGGCTCTCATCCATCAAGCTATACAAACGACTATTGGGCAGGAGCAAAAAAAGCTTGTGAAGAAATTGGTATGAAGTTACCGGACAAAGATGAGTTAGTAAAGTTATATGGCAACAAAAGTGATGCAACTTCTGCTGGTGTTTCTCTAAGCGGCTGGTTTTGGTCGTCTTCCGAGAACGACAGCAACAACGCGTACCGCGTCGACTTCGGCAATGGCTACACAAACAACGGCTACAACCTCAAGCAATACAGCGGTCCAGTACTCTGCTCAGGTAGCTAATCTAAAAAAATTTGCAAAATTCTAATTGCTAATTTGCTTTTTTGAAGTAAATTAGGACGGGTGGAACAATTATAATTCCACCCATTTTTATATTTTTGTAACAAAATTCCTTTTTGAGTGAAATTTTTTTTCTCAAATTTCGTTTATATACATGTACATGAGGTGAATACATTGGTTGATGCAATAAACAAGGTTACTAACAGCCCGCAAAATCAGTCCGTTAAAAAAGTAAATCAGGACAACAAAACAGGAAATTTAATCTTTAATTACTCATCGGATTTTAGTTGGTTTACAGATACCGACAAAGAGTGTGAAGATGACAAAGCCCTGCAAATAAAGAAAAATCATATTATTCAAATTATTTCGGAAGATAAAAATGCGGTTGAAAATGTGGATAAAGAAAAAATCGCAAATTATCTTGTCGACGCATGGAAAGATACCGATGTGGATTTTCACGCACTTATAGCCATTACCAAAAAAGAAACTCATTTCAATGAAAATATCGGAATATCATACGGCAGCGGACTTATGCAGGTAACAAGTGTTGTCGCAAAAGATTTTTACCAAAGACCCGGAATTTATGACAAAGAGTTCGCCGATTTGCTGAAATCAGAGTTCGGAAATTCTCTTGAAAACTTGTTCAAAACTCTAGATGAAAAGCGTGGGCTTACGGATGAACTTAAAATTCTTGAGGCTGAAAACAAAATTCCTTACGCAAACGCAGGCAAGTTTGACGAAATTATGAAAAAGAAATCGTCAGAATTTTCATTTGTGCAAGAACAAAAGGAAACAGGTGAATCTTTTGACGAACTTTATAACAGAATGGGTAAATTCGGACAGCTGCTTTATGATAACAAAAATCCCGAAATCCTTATGGAAGCCATTAGAAACGATTCCGCGCTTAACTGTAAAGTCGGCGCTTATCGTTTAAAACAGGCAATTAACGCTTCAAAGGGCAACATACAAAAGGCTTTTGAAGATTATAATTCAACAGATATAAAAGAATCCTACGCTAAAATAGCATTATCATATTACAATAATTCAAAGGAAATAGAAAAAACGAATGAAAAATCGCTTAATGTGAAAATGTAGTTAATAGTTGAAAAATCTGTCAAAATCAACATCGTCAAAACTGCACAAAAGTTTGTAAACTTCGTCGTCCTCATCCATTCTTTGAAACGAAAAATCGTCAAACTTCCAGTATTTCGGGTTAATTCCTTTGACTCTGACTATTTCTTTTTCTTTGAGGATAGTAAGTTTTTTCTTTACCGTTTCAAGCGGTAATTCAACCATTTTGGCAAGCTCCACCGCCGTAACCCATTCATCATTTGAGCCTTTTTGCGGTGTCATGAACATTAACTCAAGTCCGACCGATTTTAGTTCCTTATCCTCACACATGCCTTAATGTTATATCCAAAAAAGAAAAAAGTTATCATTTATTAAGATGAAAACCATTTCTGTGTTATACTTTTTTTGAGGTGAATATGGCAGATAAAATTATTATATTTTCGGGAAAACAGTATTCGGGCAAAGACACGGCAGCAAAAATCATGCTTGATTTAATGCCCGATTACAGACGATGTGCAATGGGTGATATTATAAAACTTACTTACGGAGAGAAAAAAGGACTTTCATACGAAGAAATAGAAAAAAACAAACCGCTGTACAGACAGGATTTAATTGATTTGGGTAATTGGGGACGCTCGCAAAACCCCGATTATTGGCTTAAAAAGATTATCGAACAAAAAGGAAACATCATTGTGACAGATGTAAGAGTTCAACACGAATACGATGTTTTCAAGGCTGCGGGTGCAATAACAATTAGAGTTGAGGCATCAAGAGAGGTTCGCTCGCAAAGAGGAAAACTCATCGGCGAAAAAGATATAACCGAAATAGGACTTGATAACGTAAAAGACTGGGATTACGTTATAGAAAATAATTCCGATTATGATGCGTTGAAAGAAAAAATCGAAAAAGTTGTAAAAAACATTGTGAATTGATTAATTTTGTAGTATAATTCGCAAGAGGGAAAATCATGGGATACAAAATTTTATCTAAGAAAGAGCTTTGTCCTAATCAATACGAGATTATTGTTGATTCACCTTTCGTTGTTAAAAACGCAAAGGCAGGACAGTTTATAATATTCAGAGCGGATGAAAACAGCGAAAGAGTACCTTTAACCATCGCAGATGCAAACCCCGCAACGGGAGAATTGACTCTTGTGTTTATGGCTGTAGGTTATTCGACAAAAAAACTTGCCGCTTTAAACGTGGGAGATGAAATTCACGATGTTGCAGGGCCTTTGGGTCAGCCTACACATATAAAAAAGTATGGCACAGTGGTTTGTCTTGCGGGCGGTTACGGGGCTGCACCTTGTTATCTTATTGCAAAAGCATTTAAAGAAGCTGGTAATAAGGTCTATATGGTTATGGGTGCAAGAAGTAAGGATTTAATTTTCTGGCAGGACAAAATGAAAGACGCTTGCAATGAACTTTACATAACCACAGATGACGGCTCGCTCGGCGAAAAAGGCTTTGTAACGCAGGTTTTACAGAGAATTATTGACGGAGAAAAAGTCGATTACGTTATCGCTGTCGGCCCTATGCCGATGATGAGAGCTGCGGCTGATGTAACTCGTGATAAAGGGATTTATACTGAAGCAAGTATGAACCCGATAATGGTCGACGGAACGGGAATGTGCGGTGCATGCCGCATAACGGTCGGCGGAGAAACAAAGTTCGCTTGCGTTGACGGCCCTGACTTTGATGCTCACAAAATTGATTTTGATGAAGTTATTAACAGAACAAGAATTTACAAAGATCAAGAACGAAAACGCGATGAAAACTGTAATCTTTTAAAAAAGGAGAAGTAAATGCAAAAAGAAATTCCTATATGTCCGCTGATGAGTGCGGGTTCAGACATTGACAAGGTCTGTACATTAGACAGATGTGCATGGTATCTTTCAAACGTGAAGAAATGCTCGCTTTACATGATGGCTTACAATGCACTGCTCGATATGAACGCAAAACAAAAAGCAAAAGGTTAAAATGAAAATAGTAGTCTGCATTAAACAAGTTCCGGATACAACCGATATAAAATGGACGGAAAATAATACAATTCAGCGTGAAGGTGTCGAAAGCATCATTAATCCTTATGATGTTTATGCTATCGAAGCGGCTTTAAAATTTAAAAATCACCTTGATAATGTTGAAGTAACCGCCTTAACAATGGGGCCTTTACAGGCATGCGATATTCTGAAAAAAGCCGTTGCTCTGGGTTGCGACAATGCGGTTTTGTTGTCGGATAAGAAATTTGCAGGTGCTGATACATACTCGACTTCCAAAACCATTGCCTCAATTATTAAAAATAAACTTTCAGATTACGATTTGATTATTTGCGGTCAGTTTGCAGTTGACGGTGATACCGCTCAAACAGGCCCAGGTATCGCAAATCAGCTCGGAATTCCGCAGATTACTTTCGTAAAAGAAATTACAAAATGCGGTTCGGACTGCGTTTATGTTAAACGGGAGCTTGAAGAAGGTGTTGAAACGGTTAAAGTTGAGCTTCCCGCATTGATTTGCGTTTTAAAAAGCGATGAAGAACCCATAAGACCTTCGATTAACGGGATTAAAAAAGCTCAAAACACGCAAATTGTGACATATTCGCTTGAAGATACAGGCTTATCTCCCGAAGAAACAGGGATTAAAGGGTCACCAACTTATGTCAGCAGAGCATTCAGACCCGAACATAATCGGGGAGAATGCAAATTTTGCGGCGATAGCAGGGAACTTGCAAGGCTTATAAAATATTTCGGGGGGATTAAATGAGTAAGATTTTGTTATACGCAGAAGTTACAAAAGAAAATTATCTTCACACGGTTCTTTTTGAGCTTGCAAACAAGGCACAAGAACTTGCAAAAAAACTTGACAATGCCGAAGTTTCAGCACTTTTGATAAGTAAAAAAGGTTTGTGCGAGCTTTACAAAGAAGCCTTTATAAATTCAGGGTTTGATAAAGTTTATGTTGCGGAAGATAACAGACTGACTTATTATTCGACCGAATTATATTCCAAAATTGCGATAGATATTATAAAAGAGGTCAACCCCGACATCGTTTTAATCGGTGCAACAACTCAAGGTCGGGATTTAGCCCCGAGAATATCTTCTTCGCTTCACACGGGTCTTACTGCCGACTGCATAGAGCTTGATATAAACGAAAAAGGACAGCTTGCCGCAACCCGTCCGACATTCGGCGGAAAACTCATGGCAACAATTTTGTGCAAAACTTCTCCGCAAATGGCAACCGTAAGACCGAAAGTGTTTAAACCCGCATCGCAAAATCTTGTTAAAAATACCGAATTTGTTTACGTAACACCTGATATAGATAACGTTAACAAAAAAGTTGAGTTCATAGATTTTGTAAAGAGTTTGAAAACATCCGTAAATGAACTCGACAGTGCAAATATTATTGTGGCAGGCGGAAAAGGTTTGAAAAACGAAGCGGGTTTTAAATTATTGAAAACTTTCGCAGACTGCATAGGAGCATCCGTCGGTGCAAGCAGAGGTGCTGTTGATATGGGGCTTGCGTCAACCGAAATACAAATTGGTCAGACAGGAAAAACGGTTAGCCCGAAATTGTACATAGCATGCGGAATTTCAGGTGCTATACAACATATTGTCGGGATGAGCGAAAGCGATAAAATTATTTCCATAAACAATGACCCTGATGCACCGATTTTTGAAGTCAGTGATTACGCATTAGTCGGTGATGCCTTTGAAATTCTTCCTGCGTTAATCGAAAAATTTAAAAGTTGATTTTGACAAAAGTATTTGATAATTTGTATTTATGAAAGAAAGACTGGACAAATATTTAACCGATTTAGGCTATTTTGAAACGAAAAGTAAGGCTTCTGCCGCAATTCTTGCGGGAAACGTGAAAATCGGTGATGAATACATCACAAAAGCGGGATTTCAGATAGATATTGCAAAAGATTACGAGATTACCGTAAAATCAATGCCTTATGTTTCACGGGGCGGGTTTAAGCTCAAAAAAGCGTTGGATGCTTTCAAATTTTCCCCCAACGGCAGAATATGTTTTGATGCGGGAGCTTCGACAGGCGGGTTTACGGACTGCCTTTTGCAAAACGGGGCAAAATTTGTTTATGCCGTTGATGTGGGTTACGGACAGCTCGACTGGAAAATTCGTTCCGATAAGAGGGTAAAAGTTATCGAAAGGACGAATTTGAAAATTTGCACATTTGATGAAATATATTCACAAAACGAGCCTGTTGCGGATTTACTCGTCAGCGATCTGTCTTTTATTTCGCTCACAAAGGTTTTGCCGAATTTAAAAAAACTTTTAAACCCGAATTTTCATGAAATGATTTGTCTTATAAAACCGCAATTTGAGGCAGGCAAAGAAAATGTCGAAAAAGGCGGTGTGGTAAGGGATAAGAAAGTTCACGGAGAAGTTATCAAACGAGTTATCTCCTGTGCAAACGAGCTTGAATATTTCATAAAAGGGTTAACATATTCCTCGATTAAAGGGCCTTCGGGGAACATTGAATACCTCATTTGGCTTTCTACAGAACAAAGCGAAGAAAATTTTGATGTAACAACTACGGTTGAAGAGGCTTTTGAAGTTTTATAGCACGCTCAGGTATCTTTCGCCCGTATCGGGAAGAATTGTGACGATTAATTTTCCTTTATTTTCGGGGCGTTTGGACACTTCAAGCGATGCAAACATCGCTGCTCCGCAGGATATTCCGCAAAGTATTCCTTCCTGCTTTGCCAGTTGTCGTGCCGTTTCTGCCGCATCGTCATTTGACACGGTTAAGATTTCATCAACAACATCTCTGTTAAAGTTCTCGGGAACAAAATTTGCACCAATTCCCTGAATTTTATGCGAGCCTGCAACTCCTTTTGACAAAAGCGGAGATGACTCGGGTTCTACCGCAATAACCTTTATATCGGGTTTTTTGGCTTTTAAAGCCTTTCCCGTTCCCGAAATTGTACCGCCTGTGCCGACACCTGCGACCAAAATATCAACTTTTCCGTCCGTGTCGTTCCAAATCTCCTCTGCTGTCGTGATTTCGTGGATTTTCGGGTTTGCGGGATTAGAAAATTGCTGCGGAATAAACGAATTTTCAATTTCTTTATGAAGTTCATCAGCTTTATCAACAGCACCTTTCATTCCTTTTGTACCTTCGGTTAAAACAAGTTCCGCACCGTAAGCCGATAAAAGTTTTCGGCGTTCGATACTCATTGTTTCGGGCATGGTTAAAATAAGCCTGTAACCTTTTACCGCACAGACCATAGCGAGTCCGACGCCCGTATTTCCGCTTGTAGGTTCAATTATAACCGTATCTTTATTTATTAAACCCTGTTTTTCGGCTGTTTCAATCATATTTAAAGCCGGTCGGTCTTTTACCGAGCCTGCTGGATTAAAGCTTTCGAGTTTTGCAGTAATATTTGCAAACCCTTTATTCAGTTTATTTATTTTTATAATCGGCGTTTTGCCGATAAGTTCCAAAACGTTATTTTTCATTTAAAAAACCCTCTCTCTTTATATTAAAAAAGGGTTGATTAAAAATCAACCCTCAATTTTGCTATTTTGTTTCCTGAACTACCGGTTGTTTCGGAATAACAGGGCCGGCGCCGAAACCCGGGCCAAATCCCGGTCTGTGTTCCGGGCCGCCGAGGTGTGAACGTTTTTTGTGATTTTTTTCAAATTTTTTACGTCCTTCATCTTTCATTTTTTTCAACTCTTTTTGCTGTTTTGCGGTAAGAATGCTCTCAAATTCCTTCATATTTTTCATACGAAGTTCGTGAGCTTCACGCTTTAAAGCTGCCATATCTTTATTTAAGGCATCAAGTTTTTCTTTTTGAGCTTGCGGTGCAATTTTTGATAAAATAACCGCATCCATTTCAGCCCGTTTTTCTTTCATTTTTTCCATTACGGGTTTAATTTCTTCCATGCCTTTTTGGCGAATTTCTTTGGCTTTAGCTTTTTGTTCGTCTGTCAATTTCAAGCGATTTTCAAATTCTGCCTGACGTTTAGCAAAATCCGCTTTTTGAGGAGCTTTGCGGCATGTGCATTTCGGACTTTTGCAGTTGCATTTTTCTCCTTTGTTGCAGGTGCAATCAGGATTTCCGCAGTTGCATTTCGGAACGGGTGCTACATAAACAGGGTTTTTCGGGAGCGGATGAACAGCTTCCGTTTCAGCCCATGCAGACATTGTTCCTGCAAATAAAAGCATGCTTGCAATAATTAACGTTTTTTTCATAAGTTTACCGTCCTTTCTTTTTTTTATAACAAATCTTCTAACAGTGCCGCCAAATCTTTTTTTGCGTTGTATAATCTTGATTTTATTGTCCCAAGCGGACATTTAAGCTTATATGCCGCTTCTTCGTAACTGTATCCGTATATTTCACACAGCATTATGACTTCTTTGAATTTAGGTTTTAGAGTGTTTACGGCTTCAATAATTCTTTTTTGCCTTTCGTTGTTTATAAGTTTCAGTTCGGGAGTTTCTTTTTTATCTTTTACGGTTGTTAAAATCTCATCGTCTTGAAGCAAGGCATCGTAATTTCTTTTCTGAACCGATTTCAAATAATCTTTGGAAACATTTTTTGCAACAGTATTTATCCAGCTTTTAAAAGAGCCTTGCTCTTTGTATTTGTCGGAATTTTTCCAAACTTTGACATAAACTTCCTGTTCAAGGTCTTCGTTTGTTTCTTTTGTAATCAGTTTTATAATATTTCTTACACTACTCTGATTATTTTTTACGATTTCTTTGAAATTCACCTATTCCACCATTAATAAGCCGTACGAGTCGACCGGAAATCCTAAATCTTCCGCACTGAGAGTATTACCGTATTTAATTATATCAGAAATATCCGAATTGAAATTTATAATTCCCAAAGTTGCCGAACTGAGAATTATTGTCAGCATTGCACAGGCAATTTTCAATTTCGCATTTTTCTTTCTTTTTGAAATGTAATACGGTTTTACCTCCGCAAGTAATGCGGAAACTTTATCCATCCTTTGTTGTTCTTTTCGGCAGACTTCGCATTCTTCTAGATGTGCTTTAAAAGTTTGTTCGTCTGCAAAAGTAAACAACCCTTCGTACTTGTTACATTTTTTAGTCATATTTTAACCTCTATATTAGTATAACGATAAAAAAAATAAAAAGTTCATTGCAAAAAAAATTTGCTTAATATATTATTACAAATGGTGCGGTTTACGCAAAAAATAATTTGTTTGACTTTTATATTAAACGGAAAAAATGTCTTTTAACGAATTAATAAAAAATGCATGCCTTAAATTAGGTACCAATAATAAAGCTATTTATCCCGTCATGGCGGTAGCTGCTGCGAACGGAATATTCCGTCCGACATTTACGCTGCTCAAAAAAGGCGAAAACCCCGAAAGCAAAAAATACGCCGCATTAAGAGAGGGTTTGACCGAAGTTATTGCAGTTCCGACATATTTTGCATGCGGTGAAATCGCCGCAAAATTCGGGAAGTACATAGCTTCAAAATCAATGGCCAAAAGAATTGCCGATATGGAGAAAAACGGAAGAACTTTAACGAAAGAAGTGAAAAAAAACATGAAAGACACTTTCATCGCTAAAGGTCAAACGGGATTAATGCTAATCGGTGTTTGCTTTGCTGCGGGTGTTGTTATTCCTGCTCTGTGTTCGGTTGTCGTAAAACCAATTATGAAAAAAATCAGTCCGAAAAATGAACCGCCAAAACTCGACATTAAAGAACCCGAAATTTTGGCTAATCCGTCGTTTACACGCTCAAAAATTAAAATGCCTCCGGTATACAGAAATGTTTATTCATCAGGCATGAAAGTAGGAGGCATATGATTAAAAGTATAGCAAATATAATTACAAATCCTACTTTGGTTAACGTTGCACAAAGCACAAACGGAACGGTTGCCTCTAAAACTATCGTTAACTCTATCGGCAGACCCGGATTTATTTTAATCGACAACAACATTTCACCGGAAACCAAAAAGTTCGCCGCTACAAAAGAATTTCTTTATCAGGCATGCTGTCTTGCCGTTTATATGGCGGTAATTATACCCATATTTAAAAAAGGCGGATTT
This sequence comes from Candidatus Gastranaerophilales bacterium, assembly GCA_947624975.1. Classification (GTDB taxonomy): domain Bacteria; phylum Cyanobacteriota; class Vampirovibrionia; order Gastranaerophilales; family Gastranaerophilaceae; genus Stercorousia. The sequence goes on along the minus strand of CANQMP010000032.1, from coordinate 12,601 downwards.
AAACTCGCGAAAGAAAAAATATTCAAAAATACAAACGGATTTGAACATTTCGATAATTTCCGCGAATATATTTTCTACCGCAAACTTGCCGATAACTCCCAAAAGGCAAACCGTTTGGCATCGCTTGAAAAAACCATTTCACATAAAAATTGCAAGGTAAAAGATATGTATAACGACTACCTGTTAAACGAATTGAATAAGGATAATCCCGATAAATTCGTCCATGTTAAAGGTGCTGTTGAATTGAGCAACCTTGCAGGCTCGGTAATCGGACTTGCCGTAATCGCTCCGAATGTAAGTCAATGGCTTATTCACCCGTTTTTAAAACTGTTGGGTATGGATGACAAACACCAAAAACAGGGGCTAGACACCAATATCTAAACTTTCAACGGCTTGAATTGCTCTTTGCGTAATCATTTCGGCTTTAAGTTTTTTATTTTTACGTTCTTTTTTGGGCAGTTCAATAGGTTCGATAATCCCCCAATTTGAATTTATCGGCTGGAATTTCGTCTGATTTTCATCGCTTATATAATGCGTTAACGCACCCAAAACGGTCGTTTTAGGCAGAATTAAAAGTTCTTCGCCTCTTATGAGCCGTGCCATGTTAATTCCCGCAAGCATGCCTGTTGCAATGGATTCGGTGTAACCTTCCGTTCCCGTAATCTGACCCGCAAAAAATAAATCTTTCCTTGAACGGCTCTGAAGCGACGGAGTCAAAATCTTAGGCGAATTTATAAAAGTATTTCTGTGCATAACGCCGTAACGTACGATATTTACGTTTTCAAGCCCCGGAATTGACCGTAACAATTCTTTCTGACTCGGCCATTTCAAATTTGTTTGAAAACCGACAAGATTAAACAACGTTTTGGCACTGTTATCTTGTCTTAACTGCACAACAGCGTAGTTTTTCTCACCCGTTCGCTTATCAACAAGCCCTATCGGCTTCATCGGGCCGAATCTTAAAGTGTCAATTCCACGTGACGCCAAAACCTCGATGGGTAAACAACTTTCAAAAAACTTTGCATTTTTTTCAAAATCTTTTAGTTCTATGCGTTCCGAATTTATTAATATGTTGTAAAATTTCTCGTATTCTTCTTTGTTCATCGGACAATTTATATAAGAAGCTTCACCCTTATCGTATCTGCTTGCCCAAAAAGCCTTCTTGAAATCTATGCTTTCAGCCTCAATAATCGGTGCTATTGCGTCAAAAAAGTACAAATGCTCGCTTTTGGTAAACTCTTTTATTGAATTTGCAAGCTTATCGGACGTCAAAGGCCCTGATGCAACAATCGTAAAACCTTGAGGAATTTCTTCGGACTCCTCATTTATTACGTTAATAAATTCATTATTCTTAATAATATCAGTCACGGTCTGCGAAAAAAGTTCTCTGTCCGTTGCAAGAGCATTTCCCGCAGGAACAGAGCATTTTCGGGCGATATTAATAAGCTCGCCGCCCAAAAGTTCCATTTCTTTTTTAAGCAGCCCTGATGCATTAGTGCAGTCACTCGCCCCAAGACTGTTTGAACAGACAAATTCGGCAAATTTACCTGTCTTATGCGCTCCTGTTGACTTCTGAGGCCGCATTTCATATAGATTTACTTTTATACCGCGCTTTGCAAGTTGTAATGCGGCTTCGCTGCCCGCTAATCCCGCTCCAATTATATTAACTTCCATAAAATTGAGTTTATCTTATAAAAATTCTCCTGTCAATTTTTATCCTGTCGGCTAATTTTTTTCTTGATATAAAAGGATTATAACTATTTTGTAACATTATTGTTATATTTGTAGTAAGAAACTTGCAAAATTATTACAAATTAAGTATAATAAGTACACTTAATACATTTACTTAATTTTTCTTAAAAAAAACAGCCGAGTTAAGCAATAAATGTATTAACTTTGTTTTTATATTAGTATGTGCGTAGTTATGTGATTAGGGACATGTCAGTAAAAGCGGTAGATACAAAAATAGTACAAAATAATAATCTCAATAATCGTCAGGTTGCATTTAAGGGAAGTTTTAATCCTGTAGTGACGCTTATGGACGGCATCGAAAAGGGTGGATTTGCGGCGTCATTTATTGCACAAGACGGTGTCGGTTTGGTTATTCCGCGAATTTATGAAGGCTTAAACAGAAACCGCGAACGTGATGAAAACGGCAAAAAAACAGGGCCGTTAAACTGGGAATTCGCACGCCGTGAAGGAATAAGAGAAATGCTTAGCGGCCCGAGCGTATTTTTAATACCTCTGGGCATATTGAGTTTAGTTAAAAAATATTCAGGGCCTGCAAATAATGTTCGTGTAGACCATATTAAGGCTCTTGGAGATGAATTCGCCGAATTTGTGTCGCAAAATCCCGATAGTATTAATGATTTAAACGCATTAAAAAAAGGATATTACAAAAAAGTATTTGAAAATGTTTTGACAAATTCGCTCGATGGGAACAATAATATTGATATATCCCAAAAAGCCGAACGTTACGCTTCCCATCTTATTGATATAGAAAATTCACGAGCAAACGGAAAGAAAAAAAATGCTAAATTTGTGAAATCACAGCTTATAGACGATTATCTTGATTTGAGAAAATCTTCAGTATCGCCTTCGGTCAATAATAACGGAGCCGTAATATCGGTAAAAGGCACAAAACTTAACACAAATATTGAAAGTTTGACCCAAAGTATTTCGGATTACACAAATGATGTTTTGCATAAGATTAGCAAACATAAAAAAGACGGCTTAAAAGAAAATGTTGTCGAATACATTACCAAATTTAACAAACAAAGAGCCGGTACGAGAGTTCTGACGAATTTTGGTATGTTTGGCGCTATTGTGGGATTTTATGCTTTAATACCAAAACTGTATAACTGGGGCTTAAAACATGACCCGGGCTTAAAAGGGCTTGAAAATCAACAAGACGAAACATCAAAAAAAGAAACCGAAAAAAATGAAAACGGAAAAAATGTATCATTTCAGGGTTTTGGAAAACTCGGGGAAACAGCATTGAACTCCGGTCATCTTGGTAAATTCTTCAACAAATTTGAATTTAACGGAGCATCAATAAGCTTACCGGGAATGTTGGGATTACTTTTCGGATTTTGCCTTCCAACAAGATACAGCAACGCAAAAAGCGACAAAGAGAAAAAAGAAATTCTTGTACGTGACCTGTTCAGTTTCACGGCGATTTTGTTCTTTGCAAAAGCTCTATCGCGCGCATTTTCGGGACTTTTTGCAAAAATTTCAGGCATGGCGTTGAATATTAAACCGCAAAATCACAACGGATTTTTCAATAAGTTTAAAAATTACTTTACTGCAGGCAGCGGTATAGAGGTATTATCAAGTAATCAAATCGTTTCCAAATACAGCGGTATAGATAAGTACAAGGATAAGATTATCGGTTTCTTTGACCTTATCAAGGGAAACGACGGTGATATCAAAAAAGTTCTCAAGATAGATGAAAATGTCGGAGAAGCAGCCGAAAATATCGTAAAACAGTTTAGCAACAAATCAATACAAGAATCATCGTTGGAAGAAATATATTCAGCGTTTAGGAAAGCTGAAGGAAGCAAGGATCTTGAACAAATTTACAAGATACTTTCAGCTCCCGACAACAAACTTGTTACCCGTGCAAAGACATTAAACAGTTTATTCGGATTCACATCCACAATAATATTAGTACCGTTATTTATGATGTGGCTTGCAAGATTCTGTGAAAAGATGACAAAACGTGCAGTAGAGAAGGAAAAACTTGCTGAAACGAATAAATCATTTACGACGTCAGAAAAAGTTTCAATGAACGAATTTCTAAAAAAATAGCACCTGAGCGGATTTTCTTGAATGCACACCTTTAAGATGGTTAAGGTTTTGCGTGCCCGCCTTTCCGATGGTATGTATAATTAAATTTTATAAATCGTATTTAAATCTATTTTTAGTGCCATACAAACAGATATTACAATCATAATACTCGGATTTGCTTTTGCGTTTTCAATTAAATTCAGATATTTTTGTGTAATACCTGCCATTTCAGCAAGTCTTTCCTGAGAAATTTTCTTTTTAAGTCTTTCGATTCTGATATTATCGGCAACTGTTTGTAAAATTTCTTCCTTTTGCATAATAAATTCATGTTAAATTATTTGCAATTTAAAAATAACCCATGATAGTATATAAATATAGAATTATTATATATTAATAGGGAAATTAAGAAAAATTTCAGGTATACTGGAAATAAAATGTTGGTGCGGAAACTCTAACTTACAAAGCTTTTATCAAAGGTATATTTTTATGGTATAATTTTTTTGAAAAATGTTTATTATAGAGGGGGATTAAAAATGGGCAAATTGCAAATTCATCAAATAAGAAATGCTACAATAATTGTTACATACAACAACAAAAGATTTCTAATTGATCCGTGGCTTATGCCAAAGGATTATATGGCGGGGTTTGACGCAGGTTTGAATTCTCATATCAGACAGCCAAGAGTTGAACTTCCCATTCCTGTTGAAAAAATCGTTGATGTTGATGCGGTTATTCTTACTCATTACCACCCCGATCACTGGGATGATTTCGCCGCTAAGGCAATTAATAAAAATATTCCATTCTTTGTTCAGTCGGAAACTGATAAAAAATTAATCGAAAATTTAGGGTTTAAAGATGTAAGAATTATAAAAGAAAACGGAACTGATTTTGAAGGAATAAAATTATATAAAACCAACTGTCAGCACGGAAAAAGAGAAACCGTTAAGCCTTTGTGCGAGCAAGTCGGAATGCCTTACGATGCAATGGGTGTGGTTTTCAAATCAGAAAATGAAAAAACTCTCTATGTCGCAGGCGATACTATCTGGTGTGAGGAAGTAAAAGAAGCACTTGATAAATTTCATCCTGAAATTATTGTTACAAATTCATGCGGCGCAACTGTTATAAACGGCGAACGACTGATTATGGATAAAAATGATATGAAAGAAATTTCATCATACACTAAAAATTCGGTTATAATTGCAAGTCACATGGATACGGTAAGCCACTTAACGGTTACAAGGGATGATATTAAAAATTTGAAATTGGAAAATGTCATAGTGCCTGATGATAATGAAATATTGGTTTATTAATAAATTTAAAGGAAAAAATATGAAAAAAGTTATTATAGTAAACGGCTCACCTAGAAAAAATTGGAATACGGCAAAAATGTGCGAAAGTTTTGCCAATGGAGTAAAAGAGGCTGACGGTGAAGCCGAAATTATAAATCTTTATGATGTTGATTTTAAAGGGTGCAGAAGCTGTTTTGCCTGCAAATTAAAAAACGGCAAAAACTACGGTAAATGTGCTTATCCTGACGGTTTAACCCCGATATTGGAGAAAATATCTGCTTCTGACGGTCTTGTTGTCGCAAGTCCTATTTATTGTTCTGATGTGACGGGGGTTACAAGATGTTTTATAGAACGTCTGACTTTCCCTTTCTTTGAATATAAAGAAGGTTATCCTTCCATTGCACCTAAAAAGCTTAAAACCGCAATGATTTATACCATGAATGTATCTGAAACGCTTTCAAATCAAATGTATCCTGATATGTTTGACAAAACCGAATTTATGATAACAACCGTATTTGAAAAACCTGTTAGAATCTTTGCCTATGACACGTATCAATTTGCCGATTATGATAAATATGTTGTTGAAGTCTTTGATAAAAACGAAAAATTAAAACAAAAAGAACAACAATTCCCAAAAGACCTTCAAAAAGCTTTTGAAGCAGGAAAAAATATGATTGAAAGCATAAGATAATGAACCCTTGTAAAGAAACACAAGGTTTGATTATTTGGAACACTTAGTTTTATAGAGCAAATTATTGAGTTGAAGGCGAAATCGATGAACTTATTTAATTTGTTTTAACCGGTTATCAATTTCTTTATCGGTTTCAGAGTTTCCTTTTCCGTAAACAACAAGAGGAGATAAGACTTTTGAACCTTTTGCAAGTTTTGCCATATCCTCTGCTATTGTATATTTTCCGCCGCCTCCGTGCGTAAAAAAAGGTACGATAGTTTTTCCTTCAAAATTATTTTCGGATAAAAAAGTTTTAACGGCAGGAGCCGGTTCATACCACCAAACGGGTGTTCCTACAAAAATTATGTCGTAGCCTGAAACATCGCCGTTATTTTTGAGTTCGGGTTTTGTTCCTTCTTCGTGTTGTTTTTTGGCAATGCCATAGGCAGTTTCATTGTAATCTTCGGGGTACGGAGTTGCCGTTTCAATCCTGAATATATCGCCGCCGACCGAATTGTGGATTTTTTCGGCGATTGATTTTGTGTTACCGCCCCATGAAAAATAAGCGATTAATATTTTTTTATCCATAAAACCTCCTTGTGAATTATCAGCTTTTACAAATGTGCATCCCGTACAAATTAATAATATTGATATAGTAAACATTAATAATTTTTTCATTTCTACCTCACTAAATTAATAATCATTTCAACAGTTTGCTTGTCTTGATGAGATAAAACTCTTTTTTGTATCCAATGCTTTAAGTTAATCGGCAGGAGCGAAACTGCTTAGAAATTTTTCCTGCTGTTCTAATGTCATGTTAAAAAATCGGACAACTTTATCTGTTTTTCTGATTTCGTTCATTTCTCCTTGAGTTAATTCAAAATCAAAAATTTCAAAATTTTCTTTCATGTGAACAGGGTTCATGGTTCTCGGGAAAATTATATTTCCTTCTTGAATATGCCACCTTAAAATTATCTGAGCATTGGTTTTACCGTATTTTTGACCCAATTTTGTAAAAAGCGGTTCATCTATTAATTTTTTATCGCCATGACCTAAAGGATACCAAGCCTCAATAACCGTATTGTATTTTTCAATTCGTTTTTTTAAATCGTTTTGCTGATAATACGGATGGCATTCAACCTGCAAAACGGAAGGCAGAATTTCAGCCATATTCAAAACTTCTTCCAGTCTTTCCGATTCAAAATTTGACAAACCTATTGATTTTACTCTGCCGTCTTTTACGGCACGCTGCATATCTTTATAAGCACCGATATAATCTCCGAACTGCTGATGTAATAAAAGCAAATCAATTTAATCGGTGTCAAGCCTTTCAAGCATTTTATCAATAGCAACAGATGTTTTCGCCGTATTCGCTTGGCTATAATTTTGTTGTAATCCAAATTTCATCACGCGGTATTCCGCTTTTTTTGACGGCTTGACCGACACTTCTTTCGTTTTGATAAGCATGTGCCGTATCAATATGGCGAATACCTAATTTAAGTGCATTTTCTACAACATCAAGAGTTTCTTTTCCTTCAGGTACTTGATAAACTCCCGTACCAAACTGCGGAATTTTGTTTCCGTCATTCAATGTAATAAATGTTTATTCCATAATTTTCTCCTTATTTTATAGATTTTCCCATTTCATAGGCTTCTTTCATAGCAGGCTTATCTAAAATTTCGCCTTTTTCATAAACGCTGTGACCATAAATTATACCGCATTCTCTTGCACCTTGAACACAATCAGCATAGCCTCTAAAGCATTCTATTGTTCGATTTAATCCTTCAATACCGTCTGCACATGTTGCAATATAATAAAAATCTTTATTTTTAACTTCCGTCCAGCGTGCGACAGTTCTGTCTATCAGCGCTTTTAATTGTGCATCAATCGAATAAAAATAAACGGGACTTGCCAAAACTATCACATCGGCATCTATCATTTTTTGTAAGATTTCTGCCATATCGTCTTTTATTGCACAAACTCCACCGCTTTTAGTACAGTAGTAACAACCTTTGCAGTAATCTATTTTCATTTTTGCGACATTGATTTTTTCAACCTCGTTTCCTGATTCAAGTGCGCCTTTTTTAAATTCATCACACAAAATATCCGAATTTCCGCCAATTCTTGGGCTTCCCGATAAAATTAAAACTTTTTTACTCATAATTCTCCTTTATTTTTCAATAAAATCACATAATATCGCTTTTAGTTGAATTTTACTAAACTTTTTTGTCCAATCTTTAGGTTCGAAATTTCCGTCTGACATACACCAGATAGTCATCATTCCATATAACTGAGTTATAATTAAATGCGTTAATAAATTTGTCGGAGTGTCTTTTTTTAATTCATTGTTTTTTACCGCCTTATCAAGTATATTTTTCAGCATTTCATAATCATATTGCCATTTTTTATTGTCATAATTTTTTGGCGCTTTATTAGGGTCAATTACTCCTTTAATCCAAACCCGAGTCATATTTATTCCGTATCTTTCGACTTCTTTCATAAATTCGTCAAAGTAATAGGCGAGTTTTTCCACTATATTTTTATTTTTCATTTTATTCATACGTTGTTCAATATCTGCAAAAAGATTTCTGCAAATTTCAAAAACGACATCATCTTTATGCTTAAAATATGTGTAAAAAGTACCTTTTGCGACATTACAATGATTTGTAATATCATCAATACTTAATTCATCAAATTCATTTTTTTGCAACAGTTCATACACGGCATCTAAAATTTTTTGTCGAGTTTTTAGTGCCATTTCTTGTCTTTTGTTCATAAATTAAACCTAATAAACACATTTACATTGTATACTAAATGAACAAAAAGTCAATGACTTTTTGTATAATAAAATCTTCATAACTCTCAGATAAATTTTGTGCTATTATCTAACTATAAATTATTGGAGATGAAAAATGATTAAATTTATCAGATATTATTCATTAGAAATTTATAGCGTAATATCAATATTATTTTTGTTTATAGCATCATTAATGGGCGACTTATCATTTGTTCAAAAGGTTGCTTTGATTTACACCGTTCTTTTTCTTTTGCACGAATGGGAGGAAGGGGTTTATCCTGGCGGTTTTTTGATAAATTCTAAGAAGTTTTAGATGTTAAATCAAATGAAGAATTAAGAAGAATAACAAGAGTTCCTGTTGATATTCTTTTATTAATTATTACGATAGTGCCATTTTGCTTGGATGATTATATGATTCCTATTTTAATGACTGCAACATTAGGAATAATGGAAGGGATTGTTCATATCGGTTTTATAAAATTATTTAGAATGGATAAATTTTATTCCCCCGGAATGGCAACCGCTGAAATACAATTTATTGTAAGTGTTTTATTTTATATTTATACTATTAAACACAATATGGCAACAGGATTAGAATATTTATTCGGGGCATTATTGATGATTATCGCATTTATGATTATGCAAAAATCTTTAGTAAAAATCATAGGAATAAAAAATTATAGCCAAGTTCCAAAGATGGTTTTAAAAAGAATAAAAGAAAAATAAATGTAAAGAAATACTTAGTATCAATATTTATTTATGCCTTATGAGATATTTAAAAACAACCTTGACAACGTTATAAAAATTGCAATAATAAATTAAAGGATTATATATGAAACACTATTTAATAAATAAAAATTCAGACGAATTATTGCTCTTTTTTACCGGCTGGGGCTGTGATGAATATGAATTTGAGCATCTTCAATCTGAATTTGATGTATTACTTTTGTATGATTATTCGGATTTAAATTTTAATTTTGATTTTTCAAAATATAAAAAAATTAATTTAATTGCGTTTTCGGCAGGTGTTTTTGTTGCATCAATCTTTAATTTTAACTGTTTTAAGATACATAAAATTGACAAAAAAATAGCAATATCGGGAAACCCCTATTTATTTGACGAGCGATTAGGGCTTTCAGAAGAAATACAAGAATTGCTCTATAACGTAAATGAGAACAACGCAGACGAATTTGCAAGAAATTATTTAATAAAAACAGACGAAGAATGGGAAAAATTCCACCATTCAAAAAGAACAATCGAAAGCTGTAAAATTGAATTTAACAATTTAAAAGAACTTTATAAAACAAATAAACTAAATATTATAGATATATATAATGAGGCAATATTTGGCGAAGACGACCCTATTTTTAATATTTCCGCTCAAAAAGAATTCTATCAAAACAGATTGCATTATATAAAAAACGCACGTCATAACATATTTTTTAAAATAAAAAATTACAAACAAATATTTGATTTAACTCACTAACATTCATCAATCTTGCCTTCTAAAATTTTATTCAAACATTCAAAAAACTCTTTCAGGCAACAGATTTTAAGTGAATAGTAAACATTAGAGCCATCTTTTCTGTCTTTAATCAGTCCGACCGATTTCAATTTTTGTAAACATTTTGAAATGTATGGTTGTTCGCATTTTTGCAGTTTTTGATGAATTTCACATACGCATTTTTCGCCCTCTGTCAATAAATCTATAATATCCAATCTGACAGGATTTGAAAGTGCTTTAAATACTTCTGCTTTTTTATCGTTTAAAGTTTTAGCCATTTTTGCCTCTTGACAATATTCCTAAAATGGAATATCTTTAAATAATCAAATGATATTCCAATTATGGAATATCTAAACAAAAAAGTCAATGAGGTAATTTAATGAAAAATACAGTTTCAAGCAAATTAAGTTTTTTAGACAGATTTTTAACATTGTGGATATTTTTAGCAATGTTTTTAGGTGTGGGTGTTGGATTTTTTATTCCGGAAGTAAAAAATTTTATTGACCAATTTCAAATGGGAACAACAAACATTCCTATTGCTATCGGTTTAATTTTGATGATGTATCCGCCTCTTGCAAGAGTTAAGTATGAAAAATTAAAAGAGGTTTTTATAGATAGAAAAGTTTTATCTCTTTCTTTGATTTTAAATTGGATTGTTGGACCGATTTTAATGTTTATTCTTGCAGTTTTATTTTTGCGTGAATTACCTCATTATATGATTGGGCTTATTATGATAGGACTTGCAAGATGTATTGCAATGGTTTTAGTTTGGAATAGGCTTGCAGGCGGAAGTTGCGAATACGCAGCAGGATTAGTTGCATTTAACAGCATTTTTCAAGTTTTATTCTTTAGTGCTTATGCGTGGTTTTTTATAACAATTCTGCCGCCATTTTTCGGCTTGCAAGGTGCTATTGTTGATATATCAATTAAAACCATAGCCGAAAGTGTATTTTTATATCTTGGAATCCCATTTTTAGCAGGGTTTATTTCTCAAAAAGTCTTAATAAAATTAAAAGGATATGATTGGTTTCATAATATTTATGTAGCTAAAATCAGTCCTATAACTCTTATTGCCTTATTATTCACAATCGTTGTAATGTTTAGTTTAAAAGGCGATTTGATATTAACAATACCTATGGATGTTATAAAAATAGCAATTCCTTTGCTGTTATATTTTGCAGTCATGTTTTTGCTTACATTCTTTTTGAGCAAAAAATTAGGTGCTGACTATGAAAAATCAGCAACATTGTCATTTACTGCCGCAGGGAATAATTTTGAACTTGCTATTGCAGTTACAATAGCGGTATTCGGATTAAATTCGCCCGAAGCCTTTGCTTGTGTTGTCGGGCCGTTAATTGAAGTTCCTGCGTTGATTTCACTTGTAAATTTGTCATATTGGTTTAAGAAAAAATTATATAAAGGGGAATAATAATGTTTTTAAAATTTGCAGATTGGTTTGTTTATGGGATTTTAGGCTTGTCGGCGAAAACAAGTTTTGGCGAAGCCTTGCATTTTTTTATATATGATGTTTTGAAGATTTTATTTTTACTTTTCACAATTATTGCAGTAATTGCATATTTGAGAAGTTATATTGATAATGAAAAATTAAAAAACTTTATCGAAAAACAACCAAAGTTTTTGGCTCATCTTTTTGCTTCAATCTTTGGTGCAATAACTCCGTTTTGCAGTTGTTCATCCATTCCTATTTTTATAGGTTTTACGGAAGCCGGAGTTCCTTTTGGAGTTTCAATGAGTTTTTTAATCACTTCCCCTATGATAAATGAAATTGCGATTTTGGTTCTTGCAGGAATAATCGGTTGGAAGATAACCGCAATTTATATCGCAACAGGTATCGCAGTTGGTACATTTGGCGGAGCTTTAATGGAAAAATTCGATTGGGGCAAATATTTACAAGATTATTTATTGAAATCAAAAACTAAAACCGAAAATTCTTCTTGCTGTTGTTGTTCTTACAGTTGTACTGATGAACAAGAAAACAAAAAACAAACAACAAAAGGAATATTTGTCGATGCCTTAGTTTATGCAAAAGATTTATTCAAAAAAATATGGCTGTTTGTATTATTAGGTGTCGGTGTTGGTGCGTTTTTACATGGCTATGTTCCGCAAGAATTCTTTATTAAATATATGGGTGGTAATAACTTATTTGCAGTTCCTTTGGCTGTTTTGGCAGGAATTCCATTGTATGCTGATGCAACAACAATTATTCCAATCGCACAGGTCTTAATTGATAAAGGTGCTGCCGTTGGTACGGTTTTAGTATTTATGATGGCGATTGTCGCACTATCGTTGCCTGAAATGATTATTATTTCGAGAGTTATGAAAAAAGAGCTTATTATCAGATTTGTGATTTTTATGTTTATTGTTTTCACTCTTGTCGGGTATTTTTATAACTTGGTGTTATAGAAAAGAATATTTTACATTAAAAATTTGTTGGGTAGAAACCCCAACTTACATTTCACCCATACTTCGAACTTTATAATTATAATAAATTTAAGCAATTATGCTGCCGTCTGCGTTACGGGAAGTTATG
>CANQMP010000031.1 GCA_947624975.1 Candidatus Gastranaerophilales bacterium | reverse complement strand
GTTAAAGAAATAATTATATTTTTCATTTATTAAACATTCTCCTTAACACAACAAAATTATTATTTTGTTGTGTTTATGAAAAGAAATAAGGAGGCTATATGAGTTTAGTTGAAGCGATTAAAAACAAAAACGATATTTTAAAAATACAAAACATTTTAGAGAAAGAAAGTTATAGGAACCTGCTATTATTTTGTGTAGGTATAAATTCAGGATTAAGAATTTCTGATATTCTGAAATTAAATGTGCGTGATGTAAAAGACAGAGATTATATTTCTTTAATAGAAAAGAAGACAAAAAAATATAAAAAAATACCAATAAATAACAAGTTAAAAAAGATGTTTAAAATTTATACAAAAGACAAGTCTTTAAATTTACCTCTTTTTACTACAAAATTTAATAATCGACTGGATAGAATTGAGGCTTATAGAATTTTAAAACGAGTTGGAAAAGAAGCAGATATTGAGGAAAATATCGGAACTCATACACTGAGGAAAACATTCGGATATCATCACTATAAACAATTTAAAGATATTGCAATTTTACAAAAAATATTCAATCATTCATCGGCTGAAGTAACCTTACGATACATCGGAATAGAGCAAGATGAGATAGACGACGCATATATTAAATTTATGTTGTAATTTAAAGGTTTATGTAGTATAATAAACACAACAAAATAATAATTTTGTTGTAAAAGTAGAAAATTTTAATGGAAATTGACATAATATGGGCTTAATTAGAAATATAAAAAGATATTTTGTGATAAAAAGGCAGTGTAAGCATGTAGGTTGGGCATTCCTGCCCAACATCATAATTCTGCACGCAGTGCAGAAAAGAACCTTTCACTTTTCACTTCTCACTTTTCACTTTTTAAAAATTTGTTGGGGTAGAAACCCCAACTTACATTTTAAAATTTTGCACAAGAATATTTGTACGCATGACAAAGGGCTGGATTTTCTAAAATCCAATAAAATCAACTTTTTTCTTTTACAGCCCCCAAACAGCCCCCTAAATTGCAAAATTAAGTAATTTCCGCGATTTAATAACAGGGCGGAAATGCAACTAAAAAGAGCCTTTTTAGGCTCTTTCAAAATGGAGGAGGAGGTGGGATTCGAACACCTAAAAATACTTTTTGTAACATTTAATAATGTGTCAAAACTTTTACTATTGTTTAATTTTAGCAATTCTTACTTTTAGTAATTTAAAATAATTTACGGGGGCTTTTAGTAGCTTCAGCCCCCAAATAGCCCCCTCTTAATTTTTCTTAAGGGCTTGCCTTAAAGTCCCACATCATGGAAGTGAAACTGCATATTCAAAAGAAAATTGGAATAATTGGGGGCAAGATTTTCATACAGCAGTTACAACATACAATAAATCAGGCTTACCAAAATCGCAAGGTATTCAAAATATTTTAAATCATACAAAAAAGATTTACATTCTAAAGGATTTGCATAACAATTTATTATTAGGCGAAAAGCTAAGGTTGATGTCGGGTAAATTAAAAAGTCAAGAAGATATAACAACTTATTCTAAAGCTACAAATCATATTAAATTTAGTATTAGTCTAAATGGCGATATTGAACAAGAATGGTTATGAAATCTATGTACAAATTTTTAGTTTACAATAAAACTCATCCATTTTATTAGCCACCTGTGCTTCTTTGGATTTAATTATGTGAGAGGTTACATTTTTGTCAGCATGACCGAGTCGTCCGCTTACGGTTACGATATCTTCACCTGATGAAATCAGCAGGCTTGCATTTGTATGGCGGAGTTGGTGAAATGTTAACTTTGGTAGGTTATGACGGTTTAAAAATTTTGTAAACCACTTATACGGCAACTGTGTACTTATCGAACTGCCGTCCTCATGCAGGAATACATATTTCCCGTTTTGCCAAGCTGTACCAAACTTCAATCTGTTTTCGTTCTGTTGCTTTTTGTATTCCTTTAAGAGTGATATTACGGTTTTTGAAGCAGTAACAGTTCTTACTCCGGCATCGGTTTTCGGTCTGCCCTCAATATTGCCGTAGCCTGTAATATAGTGTCGCTGTTTGTTGATGTTAATTTCACAGGTGTCAAAATTTATATCTTCGCACTTCAAGCCAGTTAGTTCACCCTCTCTTAAACCGATATCTATAGCAAGATAAATCATTGTCATATACATTAATGGTTCACTTTTCAAGCAGTCCAGCATATCTGCCACCTGCTCATCATTGTAATACTTAGCTTTTGGCTTTGTTACTTTTTGAGGTTTTGCTCTTTCTGCAGGATTGTTAACTATAATATTCCAGTCAACTGCTGTGGATAATATTGAGTGAATGACTATATGATGATTGCGGATTGTTTTTCTAGTCAATTTCTTTTCTGTATTACCCTTAAACATTCTGTTAAAGTCCAATTTATAGCAATTACAGAGCTATTGAGCTGTGTTGTAATTTGTTGCCATGCCAGTTTTCAACCTCCTGCAAGTTTTAGATGATATACCTGTAGTTTTGATTATGTGAGAAATTGTCAAAGGCTCGAGGTATTTTATCAGGGCTTTGGTAGGTGTAAACCTGCCGTCAAGTCTTGCCCCTTCTTCATCAAGACTATTATAGAATTGTATTAGATGATGAGGTTGTAACTTGCTAAGTGTAATATGCCCTAAAGCAGGTAATATCCTGTTAAGTACAATTTTGTATGATACAAGAGTCGTCGGTGCTAGATTTTTCTTTGCATAATCAGTAAGCCATTTGTCAGTAAACTCTGCAAATGTAATTTTACCACCATCCAAGTACAAGCCATTTTCTACTTCCTGTTGGAATAATACGCATAGTGTATTAAGTTCTTTTTGTCGTTTGCTTTCTGACATATTTTCCGGAAGTTTGACAGTTTTTGACACTCGTCTGTGTTTGCCATTTGAGTCATACCCCATTGATACGACTATTTTATATGTGTTAGCGGAACGTTTTTCGAAGTATGCCATATCTTATCCTCTTATTTAATTATGACGCGTTTTTACAGGACGTGCTTTCATTTTCTTAAATTTGTATGCACCATAAGTGATGAGCAAAAATAGATACTTGAATATTACCGATATTACTGATACTAACCGATACATGAAGTATCAGTCAGTATCGGATGTATCGGTTAATTTTAATTGAAAAACGAGTCTAAATCATACTCATCTGCGAGCGGTACTCCTGCGTGGAATTTATGTTCACGCCTGCCATTGCTTCCATTAGGGTTAGGAGCGGTGTAGGCTATACCATCAATTTCAAGCATTAATTCTGTGTATTTACGTAACTTACGCCCAACAGTTTCAGGCTTTTCATTTACATTAATGTTACATTTATCAATAAATGCTTTCAGAAGTTCTTGTGCTGTTCCGTGCCAATTTGCGTCTATTTCAATCAGCTTACGGAGAGCTTTAATTACAGGGTCATTTATATATTCACGGATTCTCCGCTTTTTCTCCTGAACTTCGGCATTACCTTCACAAGTCCATTGACAGGTCGCTTTATTAAACAGTAAATATAATTCATCAAACTCAACATCTCTGCCTGCAATATGCAGCTTTGCCTCATCCGATTCTCGACTATCTTTATCTAAGATGAAGATAGTATCGGCAACGCCCATAATTCCGTTTGTCCCTGAAATTTTATTGAAAATATCAGCATCTTTCTGTTTCCGTAGGTGATGTACCAATAAAACAGTTATATTGTATTTATCAGCAAAACTTTTTAGCAGGCCAACTTCTCTGTAATCTGCTGCATACGCCCCTTCTTGTTTGGTAGCTCCAGTCCGAATTTTTTGTAATGTGTCAATAGCTATCAGCTTTGTCGCAGGGTGTACTTGCATGTGCTTTTCTAGCATATTTATTAACCCATTGGCTAAAGAAGGTGCTTTAATCACAAAGTTAAAATTCTTAGGAATTTCATTCTCACCGAGGATTTTTCCTAAACGATTTTTTAATCTATGACGGCTATCTTCTAGGGCTAGGTATAGACTTTCGCCTTTGTTTGTATTGTATCCCAAAAAGTCTAGACCCGTTGCAACATTAAGACAGATTGCTAGGGTTAGCCAACTTTTGCCCGCTTTCGGTTGAGCAACTACGAGAGCTAAACCTTGTGGTAAAAAGTCCTCAATGCACCAATTTATCGGGGCAAGTTTTTGTTTTATTAATTGTTCTGCCGAAATAAGTTCAAGTTGCTGTTCTTCTTTTTTATCATCATTTTTGCTTCTTGGTAATCCGCAGAGTTCATTTTTAAAGTAATCAATCGCCTGTTTTTGTGATAAATTTCTTGTTGCCATGAGGTAATCTATTATTGAACCGCCTGCACCTCCATGAGCTCCAAAACATTTGAATGTTTTTGACTCTATATAATAGGTAAAATCATCATGGTGTCCACATATAGGGCAGTTTTTATACATAATGTATGTTTTAGTTTTGCGTGTAATTTCTCCGCATGTTTCATTTAAAAAACTTTTAAAATCAAAGTTTGCTTTTAGTTTATCTATCTCTGTTACTTCTTTTTCAACCAAAGCTATCTGTTTTCCGCTAAGGTCAAGAATTTTGTCAAAACTAACGGTTTCGTTTAAGATTGCTACTTTTTTATTTGTCCCGAAAAAGATTCGGTCAGCATTGACACAGTTTTTATCTGCCTGTGGAAATAATGCTACCAACGAGCTTGCAACAATCAATCTTCTACCTTCATCTTTCACTGGTTCATTCAATTTAAACATAAGCCTGAATTTTGGTTTTTCTTCGGAGCTTGAAAAAGTTTTATAACAGAGTACAGGCAACACTCCGTTATCTTTACATATTTTCATAGCCTCTTTTGGTGTGAGGATAGGCAGTGTCTCGTCATTGTTGTCGATATCAACACCGAAAATCTGTTGCTCTTTCCAGTTAGAAGCTCCAAGTCCGCCTTCAAGAATACCAGGACTGAAAGATTTCCCTTGTTCTATTTCGGTTGCAAGCTTCTCGATCGTTAAGTTTTGAGCCTTACTATTTTGAGTGCGGCTTTTAACTCCTCCGATTTCCTTGCCATCGGGTTTCTGTGCGTATGCTTTGCTGTCAACTTGTACTAAAATTTTTGAATTTGTGTTAGTCATTATAACCCCCTTTTTCTGTTATGTTTCTAATACTGTTGCTATCTGATACTGTGGTATAATCACCGTTATTCAGATAATTAATTAAGCTGTCCAAGTTCAAAAGGTATTTAATTCCGGAACGGACATACTTGACTTTCCCTTGTAGAACAAGTTTTCGAACATGATATTTCGTCAGTCCTGCAATTTTTGAAGCCTCTAAAATAGTTTTCATTTTTGGAATTTTAATGTTTTGTTGCATGTATTTTCCTTTCTCTTTTGTAAAGTTGTAACAAATATTACTTTACAAAAGCAAAAGAAACATGGAGTAAAATCGGAATTTTATAAGTAAAAATACATTAATTTAAAAATTCATTGCATTAATACATTATTTTGATATAATAATAAAATGAAAAAGAAAAAAACAAATGCACAACATAAATTATTAAAAGAAATTTTTGGAAGATGTTGTTATGATTTAAGATGTGATGACGAAACATATCAAGTAAATGGGGATAAAATTTCCTATAAAAGTGTGTCTATGCAAAAACTGGCAGAATTATTTTCTAAAAAAATAGAAGATAAGTATGACGCCTCAAAGATATCAAGACTGGAAAATACAAAGGCTGAAGTAAACATATTAGATTTATACCTTTATCATGAACATTATAAAGTATCATACAATTATTTAATGGGTGAAACTAAAAATAAAAAAGAGCAATATAATGGTGCTTGGGAAAAATATGGTTTGTCTGATAAAACCTTAGATATTTTAAAATATTTTGTAGCATCGAAAAAATATGAAAAAGAATTGATTGTATTAAATGAGATTTTTGAGAGTGGGATAGTACAACCTTTACTAGATGCATTATATGACTATTTTCATAATGATTATGAAAAACGTTTCCCTCCAAACTATAAATTTATGGGAGGGGAAATGGCAGAAATTAAAATGTCAACAAAAGCCGGAAACATAGATTTAGGGGAAGATATTTTGCCTTTAGATAAAATGAAAAGCTTATATAGGCAAATTGTATATGATAAGTTGGAACAAGTTAAGCAAATCTTAAACAATAAATAAACATTGAAAATAAATCCAATAATAATTTAAAAAAAATTTATTTCATATTTATAAATATTTCCTGAAAAATTTTAAATAGTTATTTTATACTTTTATAAAACTGATACATCAATTTAATATCGACCTGTTCAGTTCTTATAGCTTCCATTAATTCCTCTTTTAACTCATTTTTTTCTTCTAAATGCTTAAAGTTAAAAAGTTCCTGAGGTTCAATTTCAAGTGCATCTATAATTTTTGAAAGAGTTTCGGCTGTAACAAAATTATTTCCGCACTCAATCTTACTCAGGTTCCTTTCACCTACATTAATTCTATCGGAAAGCTGTTCTTGAGTTAATCCTTTTTTCTGACGAAGTTCTTTAATTCTTCTTCCTAAAAGTTTTTTTATGTTGGTATTATTTTTCATTGCGACCATCTTTATAAACATGATAAGCTATTTTTGTTGCAAGTGTAACGCCATTAAAAACTCGTTAATTATTGACAAAGAGTTTTAAATTTCCTATAATAGAGCATGTAAATTCTATAAATTTAAAAAAAATTGTTTTTTATGGCGTGTAATAAATTAGGAGTGTAATTATGCAAGTAAGTAAAAGTGAAAAACTGGAAAAAATTTTGGAAACGACAAAGACCTGTAAAGCTTGTAATTTACACAAAAATAGGTGTAAATGCGTATTTTCTAAGGGTTGTGAGAATGCAAAAATTATGTTAATAGGTGAAGCACCAGGCAAAAAGGAAAATGAAGAAGGTAAACCTTTTATTGGTAAATCAGGACAGCAATTATATGATTTACTTTCTAAAGTTGGTTTTAATCCTGAACAAGATATTTATTTTTGTAATGTTGTTAAATGCAGACCTGTAAAAAATAATAAAGACAGAAAACCTTATAAAAAGGAAATAGAGACTTGTGCAAAATTTTTAAATTCACAAATAGAAATTGTAAATCCTAAAATAATTATACTTTGTGGAAATACGGCAAAAAATATTTTTAAAATTAATGAACCTATGAAAACAGTTCATGGTAAATGTTTTGAAAATAATGGATTAAAACTTGTTCCTATATATCATCCACGAGCAAGTATACTTGATAATGTAAAACTAAGTGATTTTAAAAAAGTATATAAAATGTATAGAGAATTCTGAGACATAAATGGTTTTTAAAAGGAAATAATATGAAAAAGATTACTTTATTACTTATTTTATTATTTAGTGTACAAATTTCTGTTTTTGCTGCGACTAGTCTAACCTCTAAAACCGTTGGTAATACCACAAATTATTATTGGGGAAATAAACATGTTGCCTATTTCAAAATCATGAATTTGTCTAATGGTTTTGTTGAAGTTGAATATTGTAGAGAAATCTTTCTTGGAATGGCCAGATCCTGCAATAATGAATTAATGATGCCTATGGAAGCAAAATCATATCAAGCATCTTTTAGAAAGCAGGTTGAAGAACATTCTCGTTTAGCAGACGAAAATCGTAGAAGAACTTCACCACAAGAAATTACAAAAATGCAACTGAAAAGGGAACAAGAACAGCAAATTTATATGTCAGAACATGCAAGACTTGTTAATGAAATTGATAAATATAAACAAGACTTGCCGAACTTAGATTTTGAATTGTTTAATAAATATAAATCCTCATATAATACACTAATTAAAGATTCTTATGCAGTATATACTGCACCTAAAAATCTTTTAGATTTAATCCCTGAAAGATGTTTATTTGATGGTAATTTGCAAAAGGCTAAATATAGTATTAATGATATTAATTACTATCTTGAAAATTCTAAAAAACCAATATTTATAAAATATTCTATAGCAAATAATTTTAATAAATTAGAATCCTTAAGATTTACATATATACATAATAATTATTACAAAGATCCTTTGTTGTCGCCTGCAAAAGGAGTTGCTTCATGGTCATACGAACCTGAAGGTAGAAAAGGAATAACTTTGAATGATGTAAAAAAATGGTTTGAAGATTATAAAAAACTATTGGCTCCGGCTCTTGATGAATATGAACGAGTTAAAAGAGAGGCTGAAAGAATTGAAAGAGAAGAAAGTTTACAGCGTAGAAATGAATTAATTCAAAAATCAAAAGAAATACAAGCTAAATTCCCAAATTCTACAATAGGAAATACTATAAAAGATAAACAAAAGAAAATTATTGAAACAAATTATTCTAATTTAAGTTTTTCTTCTACACTGCCTTTAGAGCAACTTTATAATTTAAAATTTGGGCATTGTTATTCATTATCCGGTCAGGAACTTGATTTGAAAATAGCTGCTAACAATGATTTAAAGGAAGAAAATTGTTTGTTTGTAGACAAAATTCTAATTAAGAAATTAACCAAGTTAGCGAAAATTAAACCGATTAAAACACAACAAGAATATTTACTGGATGAATATATGAAAAATGAATATATGCAACATGTAGAATCAAATATCGGGTCTCATTGGAATCCCAGTTATCGATTTACAGATAAATATACAAATAGAGATGTAACTGTATTTTTTACTCTCTTCAAAGATGGGAGTGTACATGATTTAAAGATACTAAAATCGTCTGGTAATGTATATGTGGATAAAGAAGCACTTGATGCAGTTAAAAATTCAGCTCCATTTAATTCATTTCCTTCTGGCTATATGAGCCCAAGTATGAATGTACAATTTAATTTTTCATATAAACATAAATTGTAACAAAGGATTAGAAACAAAAATTATCAAAATGAAAATTAAGGAGATTAAAATGAATAAATTACTAACTATTTTATTTTTATTATTTATTTCTTGTAGTGTTGTTAGTGCAGAAAATTTTACGTATAAAGTCTATAATCCCAATCTGAATAAATCTTATACTGCAGAGTTGGGTTCTTTAGGATATGGAATTCCAGATGAATATGTTCTTGCTTTTTTTATTAACAAAGAACCTTACTGTATTATTGATATGTATAACTATATTAATAATGACGGATATTTGGACATTAATAAAAAAAATGGGCTGGTTGAAGGAAAATGTTTTCCTGTAGATATATGGGTTGATTATAAGAATGGTAAAATTAAAAATCCTACAAAATTTAGTTGGCGTGAATTAAGTACAAATACTTTTGATTTAGAAGTTCATTCTATTATAAAAGAGCGTTCCTTGAAAGATATGAAGTTAGTAATAATGGAAGATTAAGATTTAATTTTTGATAAAAAATACACATTCCAACAATATATTTATGGTAATTCATAGTTAAAGGGATAAAAATGTTTGAAAAATATGACCCAATGAAATTTATTAAAGAAATACACAATATGAACAAATATTATCAGAATAAATCAGTACAGTCTGATGAATCTTATAAGGAAATTGTTTCTGATTATGATGAACCCCCAAAAACTTACTTTAAAAAAACTAAAAAGAAATCAAAGCTTAAAATATTTGTGTTTTGTGTAATAACTTTTATATCACTTTGTGGACTTATTTCCCTTTATTATTTTGAAAAATGCATTTCTCCTCTTAATAGGAGTTTAATATTTGCTAATACTGAAGTTAATATTAATGCAAATTATAACCTTAAATATAACATTATAAAAATTGATTTAGTTGCAGATGAAGTTGTCGAGAAATGGCAGGTTATTGCTACTGGTGGGACGGTTGATGGTTTTGTAGTCGAATGCGAAACGGGTGATAAGTCAGTTAAGAAAATATTTGAATTTGATAATATCTCATTGAAAGAAGGAGAAAAAATTTCAACAAGTCTTTCTTTCGATAATGCTACCCTAAAAGATTTTATGATGATAAAAGATTTATTTAGTGGTAATGTTGTTATTTTTGACCAACCTGTTATAAGCTTCAATATTACAGAAAGAGAAAAGATGAAAGAATATCACACAAGTGGTGCAGCATTATTTGAAGATTTAATTTTAAATTATCTTATGGGTGGACGTTAATTTTTAATTTCTAAAGTTAAGTTATTAAAACAATTATGATAAATTAAGCTGTACTCTTTTGTGTCATCCTGCACATTTTCAAAAAATTTAACCAAATTAATGACATCATTTTTGCAGATTTTGATTTTATGTACGAGTTCAAAACCATCATAGAGATAATAGGGAATTTTCTCTTTTGGTAAAACTTCGATTTTTTTTAAATCAGCAACTTGTAACAGATTGTTTATGTTGTTTACACCATATTTTTGATATAAAGCATGAAGTCTATAATCATTTTCAATTAATTCAATACCAAATTTTTCTTTTATTTCATCATTATTTAAGCCGATTTTAATGGCACTAAGAATAATAAATTCATCTTCTGTCAGAAACATTTTTTACCTCCGATTTTTCATTACGAATTTATTATAAAGATGTTTTAAAAATTTTGCACCCAAATACTTGACTTCGGTTGGTATGAGAGGGTTTTAAGCTTATCTATTTTTAAAATTTATTAATGATAACGCATATCTATTAAAATTTTGCAGAAGAATATTTGTACGCATGACAAAGGGCTGGATTTTCTAAAATCCAATAAAATCAACTTTTTTCTTTTACAGCCCCCAAACAGCCCCCTAAATTGCAAAATTAAGTAATTTCCGCGATTTAATAACAGGGCGGAAATGCACTAAAAAAGAACCTTTGCAGGCTCTTTTTAAAATCAGGAGGAGGTGGGATTCGAACCCACGGAACGCGTGAACGTTCGACAGTTTTCAAGACTGCTCCAATCAACCGCTCTGGCACTCCTCCATTCGCATGATCAGATATATTTCAATTCTACTTAATAAATCTTATTTGTCAAGATTTTTTATTACTCATTATTTCTCTTACTATTGATTTTTCTTCGTCATAGCTAATTTCCGGATTTTTTAATTTCTCTTTTAATACCGCATCAAATATCTTACCGTACTCGGGTGACGGATTTATACCCAAATTTGCCAGGTCATTACCCGTAATTTTCGTTTTTATAAAACGTAATTTATCCAAATATCGCTTTGCACCACGCTCATCGTAAAGTATTCCGTACAGCAAAACTGATTCCGTATTTGCATTTTCAAATGCTTTATAAAGCTCAAAATCACTTTTCATAACTTTTTTGGGAACGTCATTTAAGATTTTTTGCTCAACTTTCGTCAGAGGCAAAGACGACAAATCCCCGAGAACACCGACATAAACAAGCCAAATATTCTTAACTTTGTACAAGTTTAACAATTCCTCAATATTGACTTTCGGAAGTTTAACCTCATTTGGCGTTACAAGTTTGTAAATCCCCTCGTTTATAAAAATCTCAAAGCCTTTTTGTGAATTCAGGTTAAAGGTTTCAATGAGTTCTTTTTTAATGCGTTTATAGCTCATGTCGCGGTTTATGTTTGCAAGGTATTCCCGTTGAAGGTTTTTGGTGTGTTCTTCAAGCTCAAACCCGAACCTTATACGGAATTTTAACCCCCGAATTATTCTTGTCGGATCGTCAATAAAACTTTCATCGTGCAAAACTCTCAGTTTTTTATTTTTTAAATCTTCAAGTCCGCCCGTAAAATCAATTATTTCTCCCGTTGTAACAGATTTTGCAAGTGCGTTAATCGTAAAATCACGCCTCATAACATCTTCTTTAAGCGAGCAGCCAATTTTTTCAACAACGGGTAAATGACCTTTGCGAGGGTAAGTTTCAAAACGGGTGGACGCAAAATCTGCCTCCTGACCGTCTACATTTACTCTTATCGTCCCAAAATCAGGGTTTTTGCGAATAACTTCTCCGAATTTGGAACAGTATTCCATTGCGTTTCCCACATAAGTTATGTCAATATCAAACGATTTCAGACCCAACAGTTCGTCACGCACAATCCCGCCGATAAAATATAATTTGTTTGAATTATCCTTTATCTTGATGATGTTCATAGGGCTTATTTTATCGTAAAATAAAAAAAAAATAAAGGAGTAAATTATGCTGCAAGAAGCATCAAGAGCCATAAATTCAGCGTTTAATAACAGTTTTATAAAAAAGTTAAGCCAATATCTTCACGATTGCGTGAGAGAGGAAGTTAAAAGTTCGACTTTCAGAAACCTTAAAGGCGACAAGGATAACAAATGGATTTTTCTAAACGGTGAAGAAAAACTGTTTTCAACGGGCGAAGAATACATTTCCCTTGACGGAAGCGATTCTAAGCTTACCGAACTTATGATTCAAAGTGAGCTTGGCAAGAAAGACAAATATTTAATTTACGGTTATCTTTTTCTTGTCGGTAAAAGCTCGAAAACAAGAAAGCATAACGAATTTTTGACCCCGCTTTTATATATGCCATGCAAGCTTGAACGTAACGGTGTAAACATTAATTGTTTCGGGCTTGATGAAGTTTTATCGCTTAATACGGGTGCATTGGCGGCATTAATGCGTAAAAACGATGACGAAGATGAAGTTGATTTGCTTCTTGAAGGGATACTTGATGTTGTGCCTGATTTGCCGATAACGCAAGAGAAAATGGATATTTTTCTGACAACTTTAAAATCTCTCGTTCCTGACATTGAGGTTTTGGATGATGTCGGCGAATACAAAGAAGATGACAATGTTTCCAAGACTAAAGATATTTCAAAGGAAAAAATCGACGGCAGTAATTTTGAAGAAATTATTGAAGAAGAAGAAAACGAACAGGAAAAACAAAAGGTTAACAAGCTTGAAAAAGTTGTTGTAACACATCAAAGTGCAATTATTTTAACAAAAAGACCTTCTGTGACGGCGGGAGTTTTGCACGAGTTAACTCAAATTGCAGAAAAACCTTCGGGAATATACAGAGAAACGGCTTTGAGCATAATAAATGAGGAATATGCCCAGAGCAAGGAAAAATCCGTTCCCGTAAAGGATTTGAATAAAATAACGGATTTTTACCCGATTACGCCGTTATCTTTAAGTGACAGTCAATTACAGGTAATAAAAAGCATTGAAAACAGTAAACTCGTTGCGGTGCAAGGGCCTCCGGGGACGGGTAAGTCGCAGACTATTGTTAATCTTGCCGCACATCTTGTCGCTAACGGAAAAACCGTTCTTGTTGCTTCCCGTATGGATAAAGCCGTCGATGTCGTTGCCGAAAGACTGAACGATTTAGGTGCAAGCCACATGGCACTTCGTGCGGGACGCTTGAATTACCAAAGACAGCTCAGTGAAGAATTGAATAATTTGCTGTCGCACAGTACGGAACTTGATGATGATGTTCAAGATATCCTTCTTGTCGATAATAAGGATATGAAAGACCATCTCGACATGCTCAAAAGTTTGGAAAATAAATCGGAAACGATTATAAAACTTGAAAAAGACTGGCATGACAAGTCTTTGGAGGTTGAAGAACAGGAAAAAGCCGTCGGGCAAAGGCAATTTGTCAAAACACAATTAAAAAAAGCAGAAATTGATATTGTTTCAAATATAATCAAAGTTCTTGAACACAATATGGAAAAAGCGGGTTTTATATCGAAAGTTGCGAATTTTACAAGCCTTTGTCAGCTTAAAAAGATATTAAAGCTTAAAGAATTTGAAGTTGATTTGGAGAATTTAGGCAGATTAAAGCAGGAGCTTGAATTTGCAAACCTTGAATGGTCGCTCAGAAAAATTGAAAGCGATATTCAAAAAATCGGAAATCTTCACATGCTCTCCGAGCAAATCAGGACAATGAAACGCAAGCAGAAAACGCTTGCCGTAAATATCTTGAAAAACAAACGCAGAGAAGCTTTAAAGGGGCTTTTGCGTGACGAAAACAAACGCAGAAGGCTGAAAGTTCATGCAAAATCTCTTGTTGCGAACAGAAAACGCCTTCAGACAAACATTTTGGAAGAAGAAGATTTCAAACCGCTTTTGGAGGCTTTTCCCTGCTGGTGCGTAACGACTTATGCAGTGTCGGATTCGCTGCCTATAAAACCGGGCTTATTTGATGTTGCAATTATTGATGAAGCTTCACAGTGCGATATTGCAAGCTGTTTCCCGATTTTGTTCCGTGCAAAACGTGCGGTCATCGTAGGTGATGATAAACAGCTTCCGCACTTGTCTTTCCTTGAAAAAGCCAAAGAACAGTCGTTTTTAAGTCAGTACGGAATTCCCGATAAATACAGGCTTATTTGGAGTTTCAGAACGAATTCCATGTTTGACCTTGCGGATTATTATTCGACTAATTCGGTTATGCTTGATGAGCATTTCAGAAGTTTGCCGCCGATTATCAATTTTTCTAACCACGAATTTTATAATGACAGAATACGCATTATGAGAAAAGATAAAGGCTCAAATGTGCTTGAGCTTGTTGAAGTTCTTGATGGAAAAGTCGATTTTGATGCAACCAGAAACTTGCCTGAAATTGAGGCTGTTGTTAAAAAATTGCATGAAATAATTATAGAAGATGAACGAACAAATCCCGATAACCCTGTTACGGTGGGGATTATATCGCCTTTCAGAGCTCAGGTGGAACAATTAAAAATATCCGTTTCAAAGGTTCTGTCGGATTATATGATTAAAAAGCATGAAATAGAAATCGGTACGGCTCATACATTTCAGGGTGATGAACGTGATATAATGATTATTTCATGGGCATTTGCAAATAACAGTTACATGCAGAGTTTAACGTTTTTGCAAAAACCAAACCTTTTTAACGTTGCGATAACCCGAGGAAGAAACAGAGTTATAAATTTCATTTCACGCAACCCGCAAGAACTGCCCGAAGGACATTTCAGAAATTATATTTCGTTTATAAAGGATTACCAAAACCGTCAAACGGCGATGTTGTCGGGTGATATAGACGAAAATATATACAAAAATCCGTTTGAACGCGAAGTTGCGGAAAGAATTCGTGAACTTGACCATAAAGTTGTTGCAGGTTCACAAATTGCAGGTATGAGTGCGGATTTGCTTGTTGATGACAAATTTGTCATTGAAATAGAAGGCGTTGAGGATAAACATAAATCGACGATTTCAAATATGAAAAAGCAGGCAATAATTGAGCGTTCGGGCTATAAAGTTAAACGTATAACTTTCCGTGAATGGCAATATTCACCGGAAGCTTGTTTGGACAGAGTATTAATTAACGAATAAGTTATTTGCTTAAAGACTTTTGTTTCTGTTCTTTTAATTTCTGTTTTAAAAGGACGGTTTGGAATAAATTATACATTCTTTCGCTATTGACGACGGTAATTTGCGTTTTCTTGTTTACGAAATCAATTCCGATAGCGGGTTTTTGCGAGAAGATGTTGTCGTTAATATGTACGAGTTGAAACAGCCCGTCAGCTAAAATGCTGATGGGCTCTCTCAAAAATATTTCAAATGTCTTTCTTATGTCGAATTTTTTCATTACTACTTAGCTTTTGAAGTATATTTTTTGATTTTCTTCTCAACGCCTGCTCTGTCTGATGCGTTGGGGTTCATTGCTAAATACTGTTGATAATATTTAATTGCACCTCTGTAATTCAACTCTTTTTCATAAGACATTGCTTTAAGTTTAGCGATTTGGGGGCTGTTATGATAAAAGTCGATGGCACGGTTGCAATATTCAATAGCCGATGCGTAGTTGTTCTGTTGAAATTCTCTTTGAGCGATATCAAAGAACTCATTGGATTTCGTTTCGCAAAGGTTAATGTAATTAATACCGTTTTTAGCAATAATGTTGTTCGGGTCTTTCATCAAAGCTTTTTGCAGAGCGGTTCTTGCTGTTCTGAACTGTTTGTTGTGAACAAGAATTTCGCCTAAGTACAAATCATCTTCAACGGAATTGGAGAAGTTGATAGCATTTTCAAACGTATAAACGGCGTCTTTTTCTCTGCCGAGTGCGAGATAAGCTTCACCTTTTATAACGCTGTCCATAAGATTATTGCCTGCGGATTGAACGATGTAATTCAAACTGTCTTTTGACAACGGTTCTTGGTGGATAATTCTTGCAAGTTTCAATTTTGCAAGGTGAAGTTCCAAATCTTCTGGACATTTTTCTATCGCTTTGTTTATATAATCGTAAGCGAGATAAACTTCACGGTTAGTTGTGATACCGGTGTTTTCTCCGCGGTCTTTAGCCATTTCGTAGTATGTGTTTGCCAGACCGATTATGGCATCATCGTTATATTTATCAACTCCGACAAGTTTTGAATAGTAATCAAGCGCCTGATCGTATTTTCTTGTATGGAGTGCCATATTTGCAATTCTCAATTTGCTTTCGTTGTTATCAGGATTAATAGCAAGTGCGGTTTTGAGTTGTTCCATCGCAAATTCTTCATCCGAGCGGTTTTCGTAAATGGTTGCAAGGTTCATGTAAGTTCTTGCGTTTTCCGGTTTAATGATTTGAGCTTTTTTGAAAGAGTTTATTGCAGCCGCCTGGTTGCCTTGTTTCAGGTACAATTCACCTTGCAAAGTCAAAGCGGGAGATGAATTCGGGTTAACATGGATAGAGTGGTTAACCCAGGTTAAAGCTTTTGAATAGTTTCCTCTGCGGGTTTCAACCTGAGCCATGTGATACCATGCAGTCGGGTTATGGCTGTTGAATTTCATTGCTTTTTGGAAGTTTTTTTCTGCCGCATCGAGGTTTCCGTTCATCATTTCAACAACGCCGATGTTATCGTAAGCTGTTGCAAACGACGGATTTGCTTTCGCTGCGGAGTTAAACAATTCCATTGCATCTTCTCTGTTTCCGAATTTCAAAGTAGCTACGCCCATTGCGTTGTACGCTTCATAATAATCAGGATATAAATTTACGGCCGTAACAAATTCTTTCAATGCCGAATTCAAAAGTCCTCTTGTATTTTTGATATGGTCAACATCTGAAGATGTTGTTCTGTTAAGGTATACAAGACCTTGAGCATAGTGCAAAGTCGGGTTATTTGAATTTGTTTTCAACAATTTATCAAGTTCTGCCTGAGCAGGATCGAGCTTGTGCTGTTTAGCCATGGAAACAGCTCTCAAAGCCAGTGCATTAATATCATTAGGATGTTCATCAAGTATTTCTTTCAATTTCGCATCTGCATCGGTGCAATGGTTGTATTCTATTAGTTGTGCAATTTCCGGATAAGCGGAAGTTGCGGATTTGGCAGTTGCTTTAGGTGTTGTTTTTACTGCCTGTGCCGTGTTTTTTTGAACCTGAGCCTGCAATTCCTTCGCATAAACCTGAGTGGAAAGGGCTGTCATCACGAGTACAGATGATACTATTAATTTCTTAAAATTCATGTTATCTCCTAAGTTTACTCTTTCAATTTCTATAAAAATATTGTATAATAGTAATCAGAAAAAATCAATAATGTAAACGAAGTAGAATAATATGGGTTTAAATTCAAATTCAAAGCAGGATTTGGAAGATTTCAAATCATACATAACGGCTGAAAAAAATTTTTCATCGCACACGGCAAAAGCTTACTGTTCCGACATTTTGAGTTTTCTCATCTGGATGGACGAACAGTCTTGCGAAGAAGTTAATTTTTCCAAAATCAGAGATTATTTACATTTTATACAAAAATTCAACTACAAAAAAACCACGGTAGCACGTAAAATCGCCTCGTTGAGAACTTTTTACAAATATCTTTATCGGGAACGCAAGATCGATTCAAATCCCGCAATGAATCTTAATAATCCTAAGCGCCCTAAGTCTTTGCCGAAATTTTTAACACCCGATGAAGTCGAGCAAATACTTAACAATACCAGGATAGAAACACCTGCGGGATATCGAAACAGAACTATTTTAGAACTTTTGTGGGCGACAGGAATGCGAATATCCGAGCTTTCAGGGTTAAATTTCGGGGACTTGAATTTGAAAGAAAACGAAATAAGAGTTTTCGGAAAAGGTTCAAAAGAGAGAATTATTCTTGTTTCCGATCGGGCTAAAAACTATCTTCAAAGATACATTGATAGTGCAAGAGCTTTAGTGGCGAAGGGTTATGATATAGGTGAACCCGACGAAACTTCACCTGTGTTTATTAATAACACGGGTTACAGACTGCAAACCCGCACGGTACGCAACGTTATAAATGAAATTGTCGAAAAAATAAATCTGCCCAAACACGTTACTCCGCACGTGTTCCGTCACAGTTTTGCAACCCATCTGATAGAAAATGGAGCCGATTTGAGAGTCGTTCAGGAGCTTTTGGGGCATGCAAGCATTTCTAATACGCAGATTTATACTCATGTTTCTTCTCAACACTTAAAAGATGTTTACAATGAAACACATCCGAGAGCATAAAATTAAGAAATGTAAATTAATGTAAATTTTCAGGTGGAAAATAGCAAAATAATATATTCAGACGAGTTAATAAAACATCGTATCTGATATTATACATGTAACGACGAGGGTTAACGTATGGTAGATAACAGGTCGGCCGGATACTTTGGTATCGGTGGTTCTTTTAATTTTAAAAGCGGAGATATTTCCGGAACTGCTGCAAAAACTCAGGATGATAAAATGGGGCAGGGCGGTGAATATTTTGCACAACAAAAAAATGAAGAAGATGACGAATTGCAGGAAAGTCAAAAATACACCGACAGATCTGCCGTACTTAGGGCGACTTTGAATTCGCTTGCCATGATGAATGTCGCAAACGTTATTAACGCACGGAAAAAAGCTCTTGAAGAACAAAAAGAGCGTGAAAAGAATTCCGTTTCGCAAGATGAGCAGAGAGAAAAGCTTGAAAAAGAATTTTACAACCTCGCAAGGGAAATGAACGAAGAAGAACACGAATAATTTTGTTGTGATATAATAAAATTACGGAGGGGAAAAATATGATTAAGAAAATAATTCTTACTTCTATTTTATTATCATTTGGAATTTCTGTTTTTGCTGAAGATATTAACATGACGCCTCAGAGAACTTTTTCGGGGTTTACGAACAGCGGTGTTCGCTCACAGTATCCGCATTTGAAACAATCGGTTTCTGCGGATGACGTGTTAGAAGAACAGTACGAAAAGCAAAACGATTTTATGAAACCTATGTCTGTCAGACGCATGAGAAATGCTGCACCGCCTTCTAATGACGGCAAAACCCCCATGACATACGAACAATTTCCGAAAAACTATGACAGCTCAAACAGCATGATGCTTATGCAAGGCGGAATGAATAACATGTTTATGGGATTATGATATCTTCCGCATAATCTCCGCCGTATTTCAGCAGAATTTCATCGACAAGTACGCAGGCAATTCGAGCTTCCGCAACTACCGTGCATGCTTCAACCGCACAGGTATCCGAACGTTCAAAGTGGGCTTCGGAATTTGTCATGGTCTTTATATCCGCACTGTTTAAGGGTTTTATAAGTGTCGGAATAGGTTTCATAACCGCTTTTACGACAAGCGGTTCACCGTTTGTCATTCCGCCTTCCAAACCGCCTGCTCTGTTGGTTTTGTGGATAACTTTTCCGTTTTCGACAAACATTTCGTCATGGTACTCGCTTCCTGCGTAACCCAGCGGATTTTCGCCGATTTCCACAACTTTTATTGCGGGAATACTCATCACCGCTTGAGCGATTTTTCCGTCAAGTTTTTTGTCCCAATGAACATGCGAGCCTAAACCTACGGGTAAATTTTCATACACAACTTCAAATTTCCCGCCGATTGTGTCGCCTTGTGCTTTTACTCTGTCAATTTCATTTTCAAAATTTTCCGTAACTTTTCCGATTTGAAGAATTTTTGACGAACATTTTATGTTAAAACGGTTTAAAATCTGCTTGGCAACTGCACCGACGGCGACTTCAACGGCGGTTTGTCTTGCACTTGAACGTTCAAGAATGTTTCTCAAATCTTGAGTTTTATATTTTACGCTGCCCGCAAAATCCGCATGTCCCGGACGGCAGGTGGAAAAAGATTTTTCCTCCGTAAAATCTTCGGGCTTTATGCTCATAACTTTTTGCCAGTTTTGGTAATCCTTGTTTTTAATCACCAGCGTAACGGGTGAACCCATAGTTTTGCCAAAACGCACTCCTGACTTAATTTCCACGGTATCGCATTCGATATCCATTCTTGCACCTCTGCCGTAACCGCTCTGACGCCGTTTCAATTCGGTATTGATAAAGTCAGGGTTTATTTCAAACCCTGACGGAATACCTTCTATTATTGCGGTTAAGCACTCTCCGTGGCTTTCACCCGATGTTAAAAATCTGAATTTTTCCATAAACTATTTTTTGTCGGCATATTTTAAGAAAGTTTGAACTTTTGTCTGCATCATTTCTTCGGTAATCTGCCATTTACCGTTAACTTTTTTTACGATCATGTATGTTTTAAGTTTGTAAGTTTCACCTGACGGCTGTCTTAAAGAGCTTATTTTGTAAGCGCCGTTTCCTGCTGATGTAACCGAAACATTTGTGTAAGTGTTTTTGTATTTTCTTAATTTTGCCCCGGCCTGACCGAGTTTCATCTGCTTGATGTAAGTTGCAGTGTCTGTATTGACGTTAACAAGTGTTCCGTCGGGTTTTACAACCTGTCTGATGATTTTTGCATTCGGCGAATACATCGTTGTAATTGTCGGGTTGTAAGAATTTGCGGCTGTTACATAGCTGTTGAAAAATTTCAAAGCCTCTTGCGAATCATCTGCGAATGCCTTGATGCCGCTTGTAAATAACATGCCGATTAGTAACATTAATACATATAATTTCTTCATAATTTTCTCCTTCTGTTGATAGAACGATTTTGATATTCGTTTTGTTCATATTATAGCATGGAAAATAAAATTGTCATTAATCTAAATATGTAGTATAAATAATATATGGAAATGCAAACCTTATCGGGATATCTTGAATATTTGGAAATCGAAAAAGGCTTGTCGCAAAACACTCTTGACGCTTACAGAAGGGATTTGAGCGATTTTTTTAACCGCTATTGTGATATCGAACTTGTTGATATCAAACGCACTCAGGTAAATACTTACGTCAGAACTTTGCATGAAAATAAGTATTCCGCGACAAGTATTATGCGAAAAATCGCATCACTTAGGGGATTTTTTAAATGGGCTTGTGCAAACGAAATTTTGAAAGATAATCCTTCCCTGACACTTGAACAGCCGAAAATTCCGCAAAGACTTCCCAAAGTAATTTCGGTGGAAGAAATAGAAGAAATATTAAACCAAAATTTAAACGAAATTGAAAGGGTAATCGTTGAACTTCTTTACGGTTGCGGGTTAAGGGTTTCGGAGCTTGTGAATTTGAAAATCACGGATTACAACCTTAAAACAAAAATTCTTGAATGCACCGGCAAAGGCTCAAAAGACAGAATTGTACCGCTCGGCTCAAAAGCTATTGAAGCCATCGAGAAATTTTTACCGCAAAGGCTTTATTTAACACAAAAGTATAATTTGGATACTAAACTTTTGCTAATAAACGACAGAGGCAAAGCCGTAACCCGACAGGAAATTTACACATTTATAAGAGAGCATGGCAAAAAACTTCACAAAAAAATTTCGCCGCATACGCTTCGTCACAGTTTTGCGACTCACCTGATAGAAAACGGTGCGGATTTAAGGGTTGTGCAGGAACTTCTCGGTCACAGCGATGTTTCAACAACACAGCTTTATACTCATATAAGTAAAAAACGGCTTAAAGAGGTTTATTTCGCGATTAACAAGGATTAAATCCGCAAATTACCCTTTCAATTCCCGCCAAATCTTTTGTGATTTCGATATTTTTGAAACCGTTGTTGTGCATAATCTCTTGAACGTATTTTGCTTGTCCTAAGCCGATTTCAAAAATTAAACATCCGTTTTTGTTAAGTATCTTCGGAGCGTTTGCACTGATTTTTTCGTAAAACTCAACTCCTTTTTCATCTTGCGTAAAGAGAGCTGTTTCGGGG
The DNA here is from genome assembly GCA_947624975.1 of Candidatus Gastranaerophilales bacterium. Lineage (GTDB taxonomy): Bacteria > Cyanobacteriota > Vampirovibrionia > Gastranaerophilales > Gastranaerophilaceae > Stercorousia. The sequence continues at coordinate 1,201 of CANQMP010000031.1, read as the reverse complement.
TCAAATCGGACTTCCTTTTGCAGAATTTCTTTCTGTGAAACGGGTATGTAAGGCGGGTTTGAAATGATTATGTCAAATTTTTCATTCGGTTTAACATTGGAAAAAATATCGGATTTTCTGAAAATTGCTTTGTTAAACAAATTAAGACGGGAAGCGTTGTCAAGAGCGGTATTCAAAGCATCCGATGAGATGTCAAGCCCGATAATCTGGCAGTCTGAGAGCTTCGCAACCATACAAGCGATACACCCCGAGCCTGTTCCGACATCAAGAGCCGTGTGAAAATTGTTTTTCTTAATAATTTCAACGGCTTTCCGCACAAGAATTTCCGTTTCATCACGCGGGATTAAAACCGACGGATTAACAATGAATTTTTTGCCCATAAAGTCGGCAAATCCCGTTATATGCTGGATAGGCTGTCTTGTTTTTGCACGAATTTCGGCTTTTTCTTTAACGATTTTTAGTCGTTCTTCGGTAAGTTTATTGCCTAAAATAATATCTTTAACCGAATAGTTTGCGAAATTTTCAAGTAGAATTTTTAATTCCGCATCCGCCTCATTTGGTTCAATTCCCGCATCGGTAAGGATTTTCAAGATTTCGTGAATACTCATAACGGAATTATAACACAAATCGGCTTTTTGGGGAGAGAAAATTGTCTGTCATTACGAGTGAATGCCTCAGCTGATTAATTTGCACGCAGTGCCTAATTATTTGACCCCTCACCCGAATTTCTAAATTCGCTCTGCTCATTAACAAATTCTCCCCTCTCCCGCAGGGGGAGAGGGGTTGCTCTTTTTCCCTCCCCGAATGTGGAGGGCAGGGGTGGGGTGCGGTCTGTCATTGCGAGCGAATGCGAAGCAATCCAGCTTATAAATCCGCACGAAGTGCCTAATTATTTAACCCCTCACCCGAATTTCTAAATTCACTGCGTTCACTAAGAAATTCTTCCCTCTCCCGCACGAAGGTCAATTCGACGGGGCGAGGGGGATTTTTAAGCAAGGGGTGAGGAAAAATCTCACGTTAACACCATATATTGCGTGCAGACTCAGTCTGCCACTTTTTAAAAATTTGTTGGGGTAGAAACCCCAACTTACATTTTTTGTTAAAATTTTATAAAAAATTTCCATTTCCCCCCTTGCATTTTTTGAAAAATCGTTTATAATGAGAATGTATAGAAAAAACGAAAGGAAAAAACTATGAAGAA
>CANQMP010000030.1 GCA_947624975.1 Candidatus Gastranaerophilales bacterium | reverse complement strand
AGGGATAGTCTTTTTATTCTTGTGCAAATCCGCTGTGCAGCACCTTCCGACAATGTGAAGGCTGTTAATTTTTTACTGTCAATACATGAGTAAGTAGGGATGGAATGAGAATCGTTCCATCCTAAGAACTCCCTCGCCCGTATGAAGGTCAATTCGTCGGGAGGTGTTGTTTTTAAATTTTTTGGGTCAAGTTGACTACTTCTTTTTGTTTCCATGTAAAATTTGTCTTCTTTCATATCTAATTCCCTTTGCAAATTATCCTATATACAACTTTTATCGTAATTTATACTCTTTATATTTGTTTATAAGCCTATTTAATATTAATATAAACTATTGAAACGAATTTGTCAACTTTTTAAAATTAATGAATGGATGATAAAGATTTTTTGAAAAATTTGGGGTTGAAAATTAAAGTCGCCCGAACCATAAAACGAAAAACTCAGGACGATATTATGGACGCACTGGAAATAGACAAAAGTTATTTGAGCAAATTGGAAAGAGGATTAGCAAACCCTTCAATACTTTATCTTAAACATATCGCTCAATTCCTTGAAACAGACTTAACAGAATTTTTAAAATAAAATCCCTTTATTTTCTTTCTTCTTCCGGTGAAAAACAACTATTTTACATTGGCTTTAACAATAATAAAATATTAATAATTTTTATGTTATAATCGTTTCGTGATGAATTTAGACACAGCCATAGATACCCTGCTTTCGCCCGTTGCCGATAAAATTTCAGGGATTATATTTTCTTCCGTCACGATTAACGGAGTTAAAATCGAATATCTAATTGCTTTGCTTGTTTTTGCGGCTGTTTATTTTACGTTTCGCACACGTTTTATAGGCATTTGGGGTTTTAAACATGCCATAAAACTTATTACAAAAAATTATGAACACAAAGATATTATAAAAAAGAAAAAACGAGGCGAAGTTTCGTCTTTCCAAGCTTTAACCGCAACGATTTCAGCATCTGCCGGCATCGGAAATGTTGCAGGTTCGGCAGCTGCCGTATCTATCGGCGGACCGGGAGTTATTTTTTGGATGATTTTGGCGGGATTTTTTTCCATGGCGTTAAAATTTGCCGAAGTTCTTCTCGGTATAAAATTCCGCAAAGTTAATCCCGACGGCACTATTGCGGGAGGCCCGATGTATTACATCGAAGGAGCTCTCAAAAATAACAAGTACATCGGTAAATTTGCACCTCATCTTTCTAAAATTTACGCCGTTTGCTGTATTTTTGCCATGATAGGCGGATGGAATTTATTTCAAATAAATGCCATGACAACGCAAATCACGGAAGTTACGGGCGGTGAAACCAGCTTTTTTGCCGAACAAAGCTGGCTTTTGGGGTTAATTGTTGCGTTAATAACTTATTTTACAATTATTGGCGGGATTAAGGCTATCGGAAAATTTACCTCAAAAGTTACGCCTGTCATGTGTTCATTGTATGTTCTGACGGCTTTTTCGGTATGTTTATATAATATCGGGCATGTTCCGCACACTGTTGCTCTTATTATAAAAGAAGCTTTTGAACCTAAAGCGTTGGCAGGCGGTATGTTTGCATGCATGTTATGGGGATTTCGCCGTGCTATGTTTGCAAATGAGGCAGGTTTAGGCACTGCACCGATCGCTTTTTCGGCGGTAAAAACCAGTAAACCCGTTGCACAAGCCTTTATTGCTATGCTTCAACCGTTTGTCGATACGGTTATCGTGGGTTCCGCAACAGCTTTTGTTATTGTTATTTCGGGTGAATACCTTCATACAAACGGACTTGCGGGAATTGAATTAACCTCAAAAGCTTTCGGAACAGTTTGTCCTTTCTTCCCCGTACTGCTTACTTTTATGGCAAGTTGCTTTGTACTTTCCACCATGCTTTGCGGTTCTTACTACGGAATTAAGGCTTGGAATTATTTATTTGGCGATACAGAATTGACAACAAGAACTTTTCAGGTTATATATTGTATATTCATTGTTATAGGTTCTGCCATGAACTTTAAAAGTATAATTAATCTATCTGATGCATTTACTTTATTCTTGGCTGTGCCAAACTTAATAGCAGTGTTCATGTTATCCGATGTGATAATGAAAGAATTAAAAAGATATTGTAAAAAATACAACGTAGGAATATTTAAAGAGGAGAGAATATGAAGAAGAATTGTTTAGAAATCGTCAGAAACAAATGTGAAAAATGCAACGGATGCGGACTTGCAAAAACACGTAACAATGTGGTATTTTCAGACGGCAACCCGTCTACTGCAAAAATCGTGCTTATAGGCGAAGCTCCGGGCGAAACTGAAGATGAACTCGGCAGACCGTTTGTCGGACGTGCAGGACAGTTATTGAACGAATTTCTTGCCAATGCGGGTATTTCACGTGATGAGGATTTGTATATTATAAATACCGTAAAATGCAGACCTCCGCAAAACAGAGTTCCGTCGGACGAAGAAAAATCCGCTTGCAGAAAGTTTCTTGAAGCACAAATTGATATAATTAACCCCCGTGCAATAATACTTTGCGGTGCAACGGCTTTGAAATCTTTCGTTAATCTTGATAAAAAACAAACCATTTCAAAAGTAAGAGGTCAATGGATGAATATTACCGTTGACGGAAAAGAATATAGAGCAATGACGATTTTCCACCCGTCATATTTGCTTAGAAATCACTCAATGGAGGACGGTTCACCGAGAAGATTAATGCAGGAAGATTTGGCAAATATAAAAAGTGAAATACTTTATGATGTAAATCACAGTGTAAATATATTTGCAAAAGACCTTGCAACTGCATAAAAAAAAGACCCTTACGGGTCTTTTTTTTTAATTATCTTCTGGAATTGAGTTTGGCAAAAAGTCTGAGAATTTCCATATAGAGCCATACAAGGGTAATCATCAGCCCCATAGCTCCGTACCATTCGTAATCTTTGCTGAGCATTCTTTGGGAAGCCGTTTCAATAAAGAAAAAGTCTTGAATTAATGCCATCGCAGCAATTACAACGACGAGTAAGCTAAAACCTATACCTACTGCGCCTGCCTCAAAAATTCCCGGAATACTTCTACCGAAAAACGATGCAACGAATTGTATCAGGTAGACTGCCATAATTGACAGTAGAGAAGTTGTAAGCACTGCTGCAAATTTTTCCGTGTATCTTATAACTTTTGCTTTATAGAGTAAAATCATAACAAGAAGAACGGTAAAAGTTGCTACAATAGCTTGAGCGACAATACCCTGATAAGCGCTTTCAAAAAATGCGGAAACCCCGCCGAGTACAAAGCCTTCCATAAGAGCGTACGGCGCAGCAGTGTATTTAGCGATTTTTACATTAAAGCATGTAATAATTGCGAGAATAAATCCGACTATAGCACCGCCAATCATAAGTGTCGAAGCGATTTGCTGAGCGCCGTTAAACAGGTAATACAGACTGATAGCGGCACCGGCAGCTAAACATGCAAAAAGCATGAATATTTTATTAACCGTACCTTGAACAGTCATGGGTTCACCGTCCAGAGCGACGGCTTGAGGTGAAAATCTTTCATCATTTAACATTGGATTTGCCATAAAAAAACTCCTTTCTATGATAAAAATTATACACTATAAAGAGCAAAATAATCAAATCTTAATAATTTTATAACAATTAAAAATAAAAAGGGCTTTACAATAATTTTTTTTTATTATAGAATAACAGAGCAGACATTCCTCAGTAGCTCAATGGCGGAGCAACCGGCTGTTAACCGGTAGGCTGTTGGTTCGAGTCCAACCTGGGGAGTTTTTTTTATACACACAACAATCCCACCGCAAGGGTGGGATTGTTTGTGTGAAGTACCACAGGTTAGGACAAGGTCCAACTTTATCTTTAAAGTCCGTTTTGGTCGGAAGTTTTGTAACATTAACTTGGCATATATGCCTAATAACACTAACACATAGCCACTCGGAAGTCGTTTGATTATCTTAAGCACCAATACGGTCGAATTGGACTTTTCTTGGTCTAAAAAATGTCTGATTTGTATATCATATTCATTTAACTAAAAAGTCTTGAAATACTATACTTGTTATTTTTGACCTCATATTAAATTTACTTTTATTATATAATATCTATTCTTTTTCTGATGATAATGGTAATTCATCTTTTGGAATTTCATGCCAGAACAGATATTTTTCTTTACTTTCTTCCGTTAGTTGCCATGTTCTGCCTGTTTGGGTATCAAGTAAATATTCATCTGCTCTATAAGTCGGATGCATAATTATTTGATATCTGCCTGTATCTTTTTGAGAAGATTTTCCGAATAAAAATGCCGAGATGATAACTACAATAACTAAAAAATAAACAAAAAATTTTTTCATTATTCCTCCTATTCTTCATTTAATATTTTAATAAGTTTTTCTTTTTCACTGCTTCCTGTTGTATTAAATCTGCATAATAAAATACCATATTTTGCAAAAATTGAATTTTTTAATATGTCTCTTTGTGCCTGTTTACTTCCATCTTGATGATATTTGGAACCATCTACTTCTATTGCAACATAGGGTGTTTTATCTATTGTTTTATAAATTAAAAAATCAACATGAGTCCAATCATTTTTAGCATATTTTTTCTCATTCTCATCCATTAAGCTATAATCCCTAATTATCATATTTAACGGTACATGAGCTGCAACTGCATATTTTCCATTGTATTCTTTTAAAACATCACAAATTATGCCATACATTAAATTTTCGCTATCATATTGCGAAATTTTATTATATTTTTTTAAAAAATTCTCTCTTTCTTTTGCATAATTTTTATAGAGAAGGTCAAACACGGAAAATATTTTACTGTCTTTTATTTCAAGATTATTGTATTCAATATAATTAACAAGTTCATTTATTATAGTATCTTTTTTCTGTTCATTTCCGTTAATAACAACAATTAACTGCTCTATTGCTCTTGATATAGCAACATTTAAGCGGTTGGGATTATCCGTAAAATCGGTTATATCATTATCTACGGTTGATAGAATAATAACTTTGTTTTCCTGTCCTTGGAATTTATCTACGGTATCAGCTTTTATACCTGTACCTTTAAATTGTTTTTGCAGCGCATTAGTTTGATTTCTGTAAGGTGTAACAATACCAAGAGAATTATCCGTTGTACAAATATTTTCATTAGGTATTATTTCATTTTTTATAACATCAATTTGTCTTTGATTAATGTTGTTTCTTGTATGATTTCCTGCAACTGTTTTATAGACTATTAAAGGCATTCTATCGCTTTTTATGTCACTTAAAATAATAAGTTCATTATTATAGAATTTTTTATTGCAAAATTCTATAATTTTAGGATGACAACGATAATGCTCTTTTAATAGCGTATGCGGAATTTGTTTAAACATTTGAGAAATTGATGATAATAAGCAATGATTTTTATATCTGTATACTTCAGGAATATTGAAATTATCAAAAACTTCATCGGTTAATTTTGCGGCTTTAGTATCTACAACATTTGGTAATTGTTTTAAATCTCCCACAATTACGGCTTTTTTAGCGCAAGATAGAGCCAAAACACCCGTACATAAATCAACCTGCGAAGCTTCATCAACAATAATGTAATCATACATTATATCGCTTGATAAACAAGTTCTAAGGGAATAAGTTGTACTTAAAACAACGGGGTAATCTTTTATAAATTCATTTGATTTAGTCTGTAATTCTTCAACTGCATATATTCTTCTTTTGCGTTTTTTATATTCTTTTGCTAATTTGGCTTTAAATATTTTAGTGGAAAGTTTTGAATATTCCTCCATCTTTGTATTAAAATCAAATACATTAAGTTCATTTTCAAGTCTTTTTACAGCTTTTTTATTTTCGGCAATTTTAATTTCATAAAACTTTTGTTGATATAGTGTAATTAAGCATTCTTTTGAATAATTTTTAAGAAGTTTGTTTATAGAAACTCTTTTAATTTTTTTAATACCTAAAAATTCTAAAAATATCTTTATAAGTTCAATAAATTTATTTTGATATTTATAATCAATATCGAAAATTTCCGCAAAAAAGCTAAATTCAAGTGCTTTTTGAGATGATTTTATTTTTGAAATTTCTTTTGGAATTTTATTGATGTTATATTGTTCGATATATTTTAAGTGGTGTGAATATTCTGTTTCGTATGCCGATAATTCTTGTTTTAATTTAGATAATTCATTCTGTTGAATTAATTTTTCTTGTAAAGTTCTATATCTTTGTTTTAAAGATTTTTGTATTTGTTTGATTTCATCATTTTTAATTTCCCAATCTTCCATTTGAGGAATTAACGACTGGGATTTGATAAATTCTTCTTTATTTTCAGTGTTACCTAAATATGCGCAGATAAAATCTACTTCATATTTTTTTAATTTATCAATAATATTTTTTGTTGCGGAATTATTACTTGAAACAACTGCTGCGCTTTGTCCTCTTATAACTAAATTTGCGATGATATTTAAAATCGTTTGTGTTTTACCTGTCCCCGGAGGTCCTTCTATAACCGATAAATTGTTATTCAAAGCATTATCTACTGCTTGTTTTTGGCTGATATTAAATCCGAAGGGAAATATCGGAAATTCTTTTTCTTTATTTTTAAATAATGTTATAATTTTAAAAAATACAATGTGCTTATTATCATCCTTTTTTTCTTCAGAAGGCAATTCTCCTTTTAAAAAACTGTGTAGTATGGTTTTAGGGATAACTTTTTCTATAATACCGTAATTTTTTAGAAGAATATTAAACTTTGAGCCTTTTTCGGTTGTATACTCAAGCCCAATTTTGCTAGCAATACTTTTAAAATAATTTAAACGATAATCAATAAACAGTTCTTCTTTATCGGGTTCTGTTATTTTTACATCATAATAATTATAAGTGTATGTTTTGTTATTTTTAAATGTTATTTTATAAAACTTACCGATTCTAACATACCTTACAACATCATCTGTTCTATTTTCACCTTTTAAAAATATCTTTTTAGGAATATTAACCATTATGCACTAATTGTAACATAAAATCTGTTTTTACATATTAAATTATATAATAAAAATACTCAAACTAAGTGATACAAATAATCAAACCATGTGTTTCTTTACACTTCTTTTGAGTCAGCAGCGGGCGGAGTATTGGAAAGAGTAATCTGATATTTACGGTAAATTTTATTTTTTGCGGGGAATTAGATTCCTGTTCAGGTTTTGATCAATAAATAATCAGCCATACAGGTTATCCTCACTTTGTTCGGGCGCTGTGCTTTGTAAAATTACCCGTTTATAAAACAGTATTTTTGAAAGACTTATGCCTGAAAAATTTTCAAAAAATCAAATACCAGTTGCCAGTTGCATAAATTACAAATTATTCAGTACATCTGAAAGATATTGTTTGTAATATTTTTTTAATTCCGCAGGCTTTTTGATTTTCACGTTTGTTCCCCATTTGAAAAGTTCCCGACATATCGCATAAGTTCCGCCGGACGTGAATTTCACCTCAATGATACCGTTATCTGAGGTTTTCAGTTTTTGTGTCGGGTGAAAATGATAATTTAAAACATCTTCTGCTACCGATTTATCAAAAACAAGTGTAATATTAAGCGGTTCTTCCTGATATATTGAAAAAGATTTATTGCAATACTCCTGCAAAGAAAAATTCTCGTCTTTGTCAAAATATTCATCCAAAATTTTAAGATTTTTTATTTTATAAACCTTATAAAGCCTTAAATCGTTCACGTATTCATTAAAGCCCACGAGATAGTATTTATCCGAAACTATCAAACCGTAAGGATTTAAAGTAATTGTGCGATTTCCATTATCGGTTAGGTAATCAAACGAAATTTTCTTAAATGACAACATTGCACTTCTTAGTAATTCCATTGTTTTAGGGTTTGCTTTTACTCTTGAATACTGCCTTACAGCAAAACCTTCGGACTCTATCACGGCTTCAATATCGTTTTCTAAAGCTCTTGCATTTTTTTGCGGTGTCAGAGCTTTTATTTTTAAAATCAATTCATCAAGCTGTTTTTTTCTGCTTTCATCATTTGACAAACCTTTAAGATACTCCAAATTCGCAAAATCGTCAACCGAAAAAGAAATTAAAGAATTCATTGTACCTTTAGCAAACCGCCAACGCTTTTTCTTGTCAGAAGTCGGCACTTCTTCAACTTTTTCGGGAAACAATTCAAACAATAATGTTTTCATACGTTCTGCCGACCTTCTTGAACATTCAAAATGTTCTTGAATATCGTCAATGCAAAGTCCCATGAAGCTGTTTTGAAACATCATGGCTAATTCTATTATCTGTTCTGCTTTATTTAATCGTGACATACTAAGTTTAATCCTCCTTGCAATATAAAATAGGGTTTGCCATTCCTTTTTGCACATATTTATCAGGAATTCTTTTATTCAAGAAATGTTCAACAATATTATTATCAGGGGTATCGTCTTTAAAGAATTCATACCTTTCGCCATTATCGGCAAGCTCCCAATTTTTAACTTTATATACTCCTTTAACAATTCCATCTATGACAGATAGAACATAAGGATATTTTTGCGCATTATCTTTATTTATTTTCCAAGAATATCGTGTTGCTTCATAAATTGCATCTTCAAAAGAAAGATTTGGGTGTTGCTCTTGAATGTATTCAATTCTATCCCATTTAATTTTTATTATTATATATTTAAAGTTTGGCAATTCGGTGAATGTTTCAACGGAAAATTTATTTTGTATAGTTTGTGAGTTTGTAACTCCTCTGTCATTAGCATGTCCTGCTTGCAAGTTTGATAGTCCGGGATAAGCGTCTATTAATGCCGATTCTACCTCAAACGCTTCTTTTTCACCCATTCCGTATCTTTGAATTACATGTAATACATTTAATCCCGCATTTTTTATATTTCGGATTATTTTAATTTTAGAACTTTCATCATCTTCATCTTCTTCTAGATAATTCACTCCGTTATAATCTTTTAAAGCCCCGTTAATATGAGCAAACACTCTATTGTCTTTACCTTTACCTACATAAAAAGTTTGCCCGTTTCTTGGATCTATTAATCTATATACATAATAATTTATTTTATCGCACACTTCTTTTGTAAAATATTCTTGTTCTAACACTTTTATTCTACCACAAACCTATGTCATATTTTGACATGGGTTTAAGATACAATAAAAACAGGAGGGAAAAATATGATAGAAAAAGAATTACTGAAAAAAGTCAAAAATCAAATTTTAGAACCGCAAGAACCTCAATTACAAACAGGTTTCAGGGATTTGGATTACTTATTGGCATCTGTGGAAAAATCAAGCATTATAACAATCGGGGGTAGACCTGCTATGGGAAAAACTTCATTTGCGGTTTCAATCATGTTAAAGTTTTTGGAACAAAACAAAAAATGTTTATTTTTTTCTTTGGGAAGAAGCAAGAGTTACTTTATAAAAAGGATTATTCCGACTGTTGCCGAAGTTGATTATAGCAGGTTAAACAGGAATGAAACAGACCTTAATGAAAAAGAAAAAGAAAAAATCTCGGCTGCTTTTGACAAATTATCCGAATATAATTTAACAATTATTGACGATGTAAAAAAAATTGATGGAATAAAAGAGAAAATTGAAATTGAAAAGCCTGATATTGTATTTATTGATTATCTGCAATTATTTGATACTCCATTAAAAAAACAAAGAAACGATGCAATGGAAGATATCATGCGAAATTTAAAAGAGCTTGCAAAAGAAAATAATTGTACGATTTTCGTATTATCTCAGCTTTCAAGAGCGTTGGAAAGCCGATGTGATAAAAGACCGATGCTTTGCGATTTAAGAGATTCGGGCGGAATTGAATCCGTATCCGATGTGGTTTTGTTTATATACAGAGAAGAATATTACAAAATTAATGACAATGAAAGAAAAGGTAATGCCGAAATTATTTTAGCTAAAAATAATTATGGTTCAACAGGGGTGGTCTGTGAACTTTTATTTAGAGCATCAATAATGAAATTTTTGGAGCCGATTAGAGTTTATGATTTTTAATAAAAATAAAATTTTTATAACAAAAGAGCTTTATTATACGGTTAAATTTATAAAAAACGTATAATATATGTTCCGAACGATGAATTAAAAAAAGAGCAGAGATTTTTCTTAAACGCTATAAAATGGCTGTATCCTTATAAAATAAATACACTCGAGTGTGCTAAAATCCACTCAGGCAAAAAATGGATTTTAAAAATGGATACTCAAAAATAGTTGATGTAATTTTCCCCGTAAATTTTGACAATGTAGAATATTTATGGAGGAAAAACTATGGCAAAAAAATATATAATAGAAATTAATACAAAAATCTATCTTCATTGCCTTAAATAAAGGTTATTAAAACTTTATGCCTGACAGTTGCTAGCCTCAAAGACAATATCTGCCGCATCAATAATTTCTTTTTGATTACTTACAACGATATATTGTTTGTGCTTTGATTTTTCTTTCAATTCTTTTGCGTATTCAACCAAACTGTTATGGTCTAAATCATGCCCGCTATCGTCAATAAATTCCGCATTTAAGTTTTGTGCTTTAAGATAATTCAGCAATTTTGTTTTGCCTGAACCGTTTGCACCTGTTATGACATTTAAGTTAGGTGATAATTTTTCCATAATATTTTTCATTGTTTTGCTCCTTTATAATCTTCTATGTGTCTGTCATCGCTGCACTCTATCTCTATTTTTAAAAGGATAAGATTTACAATTATACCAATACCTTTGTGGTCGATATTTTTTAATCTGTAATTAAAATCAAAGCCTAATGATAAATAGCCTGCATCAAAGGACGGGCAATAAAGCGATACCAATATTTCTAAACTGACATGTTTTGTCATTTTCATGAGAATAACTAATGAATGTACTGGTTTTGCGTAATTTAAATTAAGCCATTTTGTTTTTATAAGTCTTATGACATCTTTATTTGTTTTATCATGCATAATTTTATCCTTTAATTTTATTATGCACTAAACCTGTGTCAATTTGTGACATATATAAAAAACATAAATTCGGCTATTTCATGCAAATTGCCAATAAGATTAAACACTTTTAACGTACATCCGTGATTTTTTCATACAACTCTAGCACAAAAAGTTCCAATGTCGGATATTGCAGTTAAATGGATTTTAATTTATTTTCATATTTTAAAAAGTCAGCTACTTCTGAATTATTATGAGGGCTCGGGTGAGTAGGAGATTTATCACGATTCCGACAAAAACATTTCAGCTCTCCGTTTGCAAGTTCTTTCCATTTATTTTTAATTTCTTCAAGCTTTTTTTTATGACTGCCCCAGGCAATTAAAATATCATTGTTTGTTTGGAAATTTTCATTTATTTCTGTGTCATTTTGTTTATCAATGTATTTTTGTGGATTTTTCAAGATATCGTCAGGGCTGGAATTAATCGCAGAAAATAAATTTAAAATAACGATTTTTGAATAATTACATTTATTTGCAATTTTTATTACATTTGTAATTGTACCGTCGATAAATGTTTTCTTTTTACCCTTGCAAGTCAAATCCACGGGAGAATTTTTAGAAGAATACCTTTCTTTAATTGATTTTTCGGAAGGGTTAAACATTATCGCGATTAAAGTATCTTTGCCGCTATTTTCCAAATCAACCGTTAATTTATACCTTTTTTGATAATTATTATCATATATTGCAACAGCTTCTTTTATTTTGATGGTTTTATCGTTAATTTCGTCCTTTATTGTTCCTATATAATAACTCGTTTTCATTTTTCCCTCCTTTATATGCAATGATAAAATCCTCTTTTAAATTTATTTATATACCGCTTAACACTTTATTTTTTTTATTTTGATAAATATTAACACTGAAATCAGTAATGTAAATATTAAAGAAATGCTTTTTGATAAAGAGTATTCAATATTAAAGCCGATCTCTGAATTCAGAATGAAAAATGTCGTGATAAAGATGTAAAATATCCCCGGTAATAACGCCACGAAGAAATTTTTCTTCTTTTGATATAAATAAATTCCGGCATATAAAAAAGTAGGTATTGCAATTAACTGATTTACGAAATTAAAATAACGCCAAACAACAAAGAAACTATCTTCATTAGATTTTGCCCAACATATAATAAGAACAATAGCAACAGCGATAGGAATTATTATCAAAAGCCTGTTTATTATTTTCTTTTGAGGAAGTTTAAAAGTTTCAGCTAATATCATCCTTAAACCTCGAAGGGCAGTATCTCCTGATGTTATAGGCAAAATTACAACAGCCAATGTTATAACAAAAGTTAAATAAGGTGCTACAAAAACATCTGCTATTGAATTAATTACGTTGACCGTTCCGACAAGATTATTTGGAACAATGTTTAACGAATAAACATGCATTGCAGCCATAGCCCATATCATAGCAATAAGAGATTCAACACACATCATTCCGTAGAAAACATATCTTCCATGGTTTTCTTTTTGAAGTGTTCTTGAAATTATAGTTGCCTGAGTTGAATGAAACCCTGACAACAGTCCGCAGCTTACAGTCATAAAAAACATGGGAAGAATATGTAATAACCTGGGATGAACATTTATATGATTAAAATCAATGTTTTGTACGTTTACACCATTAACAAAAAAACCTATAACCAATAAACCGCTTCCAATTATTAATAACAAAGCTAAAGCAGGATAAAACCTTCCTATAATTTTATCTATAGGAAACAAAGTAGCGATTATATAATATAAAGCAATAATAATATAAATTGAAATTATTACAGGGTTATTTAAAGAAAAATCACTTTGACCATAAAATCTTTGAGCTATTAAGTCTCCTGCCGTGTATACAAAAACACCCGCAAGGAGTAAAAGCATAACAGAAACAGCAATAATAAAAAATTTATATGCAAAATTGCCCAAATATTTTTTAATTAATTCTGTAATTTGTGCACCGTTATTTCTTACAGATAACATTCCTGAAAAATAATCATGAACTGCACCCATAAAAATACATCCTAAAGGAATAAGTATAAAAGCAACAGGTCCGAATAATATTCCTTGTATAGCTCCCAATATAGGTCCCAGTCCTGCAATATTTAATAAATGTATGAGCATATTTTTATTCAAACTCAAAGGAACATAATCAACCCCGTCATTTATAGTTTCACTTGGAGTTTTCTCCTGTGAAATTCCAAACTGTTTTTCAATATATCTTGAATAAAATATATATCCCAACCATTTTTTTAAGGGAGTGAGTAGTGGTGGGTTAAAAAAGGTGAGAGGTTTATTTCGGCACTTAGCCCAGAAAATATAATACCCTCTCCCCTTGCGGGAGAGGGAAGAATTTCTTAGTGAACGCAATGAACTTAGAAATTCGGGTGAGGGGTAAACTCCCTCACTTTGTAGGACTCTGCCGAGTGAATTAATTCCCTCCCCTAACGGGGAGGGCAGGGGTGGGGTACAGTTTTTTCCCCTCCCTTTATAAGGGAGGGGCTAGGGGTGGGTTAGTTCCCTCTCCCCCTGCGGGAGAGGGCTAGGGTGAGGGGTTAGAAATAACTCGAAAAAAGCACCGACGGCGGAGAATCCGCCGTCGGGCTGTATTTTCCAGAAAGGAATTGGAATTAATTTATTACTCTAGCAAACAACCATATAGTCGGTGTAACTCTTGATACTATGTTGCCAAACTGAGATGGACAGTTATGCAAATCAGTCACCTACGCACAACACGTAATAATCTCTGTTCCTGTTGCTGTCCATCGTACCTCCACTAGCGAAGTTTAATGCGTCCGCATAGCCGTAGTAGAACCAGGAAGACGACCAAAACCAGCCGGAAGTAGGAACTCCATCAACTTTTCCTTTCTGTGCATATATAGATTTTAATTCATCAAGAGTTGGTAAACGCATGCCTTGCGCTTTACATGCAAATTCTGCTTGATTCCAAGTATAACCATCATCAAGGTATCCAAGATGTTTTATATTACCTATATCGGGGATGTTTACATCATATGTGCAAGTATAACTTGTATCGTATGTGCTTGAATATCCGTTTACAGTACAAGAATCACCTACATGAACGCACTTGAACGAGCTGTTATATTTCCCACTGTTGCTATCACAACTGTCACCTACAACTATACAGGTTAAACTTGAGTTATATTTACCTGTTTTGCCACTCTTGGTACATTTGTCGCCTGAGTGGATACACTCAAGTTAACTGTCGTATTTGCCATTTTTTTCGCATTTATCTCCTGTATGAACGCACTGCAAATCTTTATTATACTTTCCATTGCTTTCACAAGAGTCATTTTCGTGAACACATTGGAAATTATCGTTATATTTGCCGTTATTCTCGCAAGATGCTCCTTTATGTATGCATTGGTAGTTCTCATCGTATTGACCATCTTCTTCACATGATTCTTCAGGCAATACACATAAACCACCTAAGAATTTTCCCGTTTCGCTATTCTTTTCACATGCATCACCCTCATTTAAGCCTAAGCTTGCTTTATCAAAATTCCTTACATCATAATAGTGATTATTATAATATTCGCTGTTAGGATCTCTGCCTCCGTTGACATCGACTATATAATCAATTATATCTGTTGTTGGACTCGTTCTGTAAAGAAATTTTTCTTATTATGACCGATGGGTAATTCGCGAAAAACTGTTTTTACCCTGTCATTTTCACTTATCGGATCGCTATCTGTATTGTATGAAAGAATTATAGCTGCTCCGTCTGCTAAAACCAGACCCACAGTATCCGAGTTATAATCCAAGTTTAAATTATTTCCTGTGCGGGCATTATTTATATTAAAATCCCTGCCGTCTGAGGTTTTAACCGTTTTTGACGGCCAGCATTCCGATAAATGTTCATTATCACAACGTTTTGATACTTTTAAAAACTTCTCAAGTTCATCTACAAATAATTCGGTTGTGGCATAACGTTCGTTTAAAAGTCCCAATGAACGCATTTGTTCCATCGCTTTTGTTACTTTCTGGGCAACATTAACCTGACGTTGTGTGTAAATGTTCTCGTTAAAATTTGTTATGAATGGCGGAAGTAACATTATCGCTATAATGCCAATAACAGCTAAGGCGATCAAAACTTCTACCAAGGTGAATGCACATTTTTGTGAAAAGTGAGAAGTGAAAGGTTCATTTAGGCACTTCGTGCAAAATAATTGGCTGGATTGCTTCGCATTCGCTCGCAATGACAGTCTACCCCTCACCCGAATTTGTAAATTCGCTACGCTCATTAACAAATTCTTCCCTCTCCCGCAGGGGGCGAGGGAATGCCTTGTTTCACCCTTCTGTGGAGAACATGGAGTGGGTTTCTGTATGAGAGAAATTCCCTCAACCCGAAAAATTGTTGATAATTTCTTGATTTTAGAGGTTAGGATACCGCTAAAACCCTTACTAAGAGCAAATCTCCCCTTCCCCCGATGTGCTTAACACTCTTGTAATCTTCTTTTTCATATTTTTTCCCTTTCTATTTTTTTACATCTTTATTAAACCTGATTTTTCAAAAATTGCAAGAGGGAGAATGAATTTTTTGTTTTTTAAAGTCAATTCCCGTAACATTGTATCACCTCATTGATATAATTCTTAATTTATAAATAAAATTCTTAATATATTAAGAATATAATAAAACATTTTTCACTAAATGTCAAGTGAGATATAATTTGTTAATGGATATTCGCAATGACATCAAGTATTACATGGCACGTGAAGCGGTCACATTCAAGCAACTCGCAATGATATGATGGAAAAAACAGGCAAAAAGTACACTATAAACAGTCTGTCAGGAAAACTAATCCGCGAAAGCATTACGCTCAAAGAAGCTTTGCAAATCTTAGATATTTTGGGATATCATATTGAAATTAAGAAAAATTGATTACTCATTTTTTGTGTTCTTTACTGCTCAGTCGGAATAAACTTTTTTAATAAATCCTTTAACAGTAAGAGTTTTAAGATTTAAAATACATAAAATTTTATTTTTGTGTTATAAAAATATTATCAGAGGTTTTAAACAAAAGGAGAAGGATATGGATTTTAAAGGATATTTAGACAAAATTAACTGTCCTGATGACGTTAAAAAGATGAATTTTGACGAGTTAAAAGGACTTGCACAGGATATAAGAAACGGGATTTTAAACAGGGTAAACACGGTAAGCGGTCATCTCGGGTCAGATTTAGGCTTTGTGGAAGCCACTATTGCACTTCATTACGTGTTTAATTCTCCGAAAGACAAGTTTGTTTTGGATGTTTCGCACCAGTGTTATGCACATAAAATGCTTACGGGAAGGAAATCAGGCTTTTTAACTCCAATAAACACCGAAATTTCAGGTTATTCAAACACCGATGAAAGCGTTCATGACCATTTTAAAATCGGTCACACTTCAACTTCAATAAGTCTTGCACTGGGTATGGCAAAAGCCAGAGATTTAAAAAGTGAGGATTACAACGTAATTGCCGTAATCGGCGACGGTTCACTTTCGGGCGGAGAAGCACTGGAAGGGCTTAACAACGCAGCCGTTTTGAACGGAAACTTTATAATCGTACTTAACGACAACGAAATGTGCATAGGTCCGACATACGGCGGTTTGTACGAGGCTCTGAGAGAACTTCGTGACTCTATGGGAACTTGTTCAAACAACATGTTTAAAAGTATGGGTTACGATTATTATTACGTTGATGAAGGAAACAATACCGAAAAACTTATTGAAACATTCAAAAAAGTTAAAGATACCAAAAAGCCTACAGTTGTTCACATTCACACGTTAAAAGGGAAGGGTTACGAACCCGCCGAAAAGGATAAAGAAAGTTTTCACTACGCAATGCCCGGATTTTTGAACGCATCGGGCGAAAATGAAACTCCTGTTGAAACATATAATTCAATTACGACCGATTATCTTCTTGCGAAAAAACAGCAGGATAACAGAATTATTGCGATATCCCCCGCAACCCCGGGTGTTTCAAACTTTACACCCGAATTCAGAGAAAAAATGGGCAAAAACTATACCGATGTTGATATCGCAGAACAGCATTCTATCGGCTATATATCAGGACTTGCGAAAAACGGTGCAAAACCCGTTCTTGCGATTTTAAGTTCGTTTATCCAAAGAGCGTACGACCAGCTTTCGCAGGATTTGGCGTTAAACAACGCTCCCGCAACAATTCTTATTTACTGGGGCGGAATTTCTTCGGCTGATATGACGCACTTGAACATTTTTGACATTCCATTGATAAGCAATATCCCCAATATTGTTTATCTTTCGCCGACGAACAAGGAAGAATACCTTGCAATGCTTGACTGGTCGGTTGAACAAAGCGAACATCCCGTTGCAATCCGTGTACCTTTCTGCAACCTTGTTTCTACAGGGGTTAAAGACACCACGGATTATTCAATTCTAAATAAATACAAACTTATCGAAAAAGGCGAGAAAGTTGCGATTATTGCGGCAGGAAACTTCTTTAATCTTGGTATTGAAGTTAAAAGTGAATTAAACAGGCGTTTGGGAATTAACGCAACCCTTATAAACCCTGTTTATATGAGCGGAATTGATACCGAAATGCTTGAAAGTCTTAAACAGAGCCATGATATCGTGATAACCCTTGAAGATGGCTGTATTGACGGCGGTTTTGGCGAAAAAATCACAAGATTTTACGGCGATTCGGATATGAAAGTTCTTAATTACGGTGCTAAAAAGGAATTTACGGACAGAGTTCCGCTCGACAAGCTTTACCAAAGATACAGATTAACAAAAGAACTTATAACTGAAGACATAGCGAAATTGTCGGGTTTAACGGTAAATTTATGATTATGAAAAAGTTATTGGTATTAATGTTGCTGCTTGCACTTGCAAATACTGCATTTGCGGCTAATCAAAAAGGAAATCAAAATATGAAAAAAATCACACAAACGGCAGGAAGAAATCAGCTTGGAAATTTTGCACCTGATTTTGCTCATTATAACGATGATGTTTTGTTCGGCGAAAACTGGAATAATTCTGATATAGACGTTAAAACAAGATGTATAATAACTGTTGTTTCTCTGGTATCGCAGGGTATGACGGATTCTTCCTTAAAATATCATCTGGAAAATGCGAAAAACAACGGCGTTACAAGGGAAGAAATTGCGGCAATTCTTACGCACAATTCGTTTTATGCCGGCTGGCCTAAAGCTTGGGCAGCATTCAATTTAGCAAAAGAGGTTTGGGCGGATGATTCTCCTGCGTTAACCGAAAAAGACAGATATGCAAAGACGATAATGTTTCCGATAGGCGAGCCTAACGATGGTTTTGCCCAATATTTTATCGGGCAGAGTTATATAGCACCTGTTTCGAGCGAGCAAGTGCCGATTTATAACGTTACGTTTGAGCCTAAATGCAGAAATAATTGGCATATACATCACGCATCAAAAGGCGGCGGACAGATGTTAATCGGTGTCGGCGGACGCGGTTATTATCAGGAATGGGGAAAAGATCCTGTAGAAATAAACCCCGGAGATGTAATTAATATTCCTGCGAACGTAAAACACTGGCATGGTGCGGCATCGGATTCGTGGTTTTCACATCTTGCGGTTGAAATTCCGGGCGAAAACACCTCGAATGAATGGCTTGAACCGGTAACTGACGAATATTATTCCAAATTATTTTAATTATGTATATATAAACAACTTAACGTAAAATCATTAAATCGGAATATCAAAGTTTTATTTTTACCTTTGGTAAATGTATTTCCATGACCTTTGTATATTCCGTATTTTTTCTTTACATTTTTTTACTTTCCGAAGATAATGAATTTTCCTTTTGTTTAATATTATTCTTTTTAAATCTGATGTAAAAACATCAATATATAAACGTACCAACTTATCAAGAAGCTTTATTCCCGAACATTCTACTTTAATTGTATTTTTTGGAAAATGTTTTATAATTTCCTGTGCAAGTTTAAAATATACAAATCTCATATAGTGATTTGTGCAGTTAGTAAAAGCATCTTGACCGGTTATTAGATCTGTAATATTTATAAATTCTACATTTGGAATTTTTGACATATTTTCTTTTACTAATTTATTTGTTATTTTATTTCTCTTACCGCATTCGGAATATCCCGGAATAGTGTTATTTTCGCAATCAATTTCCGACCCTAAAATAATTATTAGTCTTGTTTTAGGATTCATATTTTTTCTTATGTATAATAAATTATTCAAAATTTCTTCAGGTTCAGCAAGTCCGATGTAGGTGAATTTTTCACATATTTCGTCAAGTTCTTCCTGCGTTGGAGTAAAACCGTAATTAAAAATAAATGATTTTTTCAAATAAATTGAATTCTTTGTTTTATCAGTTAGCGGGTAATCTATTAAACCAAATGGGATAAGGAATTCCGCGGTGCCCCCCCCCCCCCCATCAATGCTTTATCTTCGTTATTTGCCGTATACTTGTATTGTGCAATACATGGTTCATCTATAATTGATAAAATTACAGTATCATATTTATCCGAATATATATTTGTTTCAAAATCTTCTTTGTTCATAAACGGAGTTAATTCTAATATTCTATCTTTTTTCTCTTTGGAAAATTTGTGAGTCTGAACAATTTGAATCAGTGATTCCTGTCCTATTGTATGAACTTCATCTTTATTTGGATGAATAAATTCGGTATCAATATTCGCTCCTTTTAAATAAGGCATTGTATTTTGCAGGTCACAAGGACCTTTCATCAATATATTTATTTTCTTTTCTTTACTGCTTTTGTTTGATTTTTTTGATTGTACTTCCGAACCGTCTAAAATTTTTACCCAAAACTTTTTATTTTTAACATCTAAATTCTCCGTAACTTCACCGATAATATTAATTTTCGGGCAACCCAAATATTTATATATACTTTGTGCAACACCCATTCCAAGAATTCGGCATGAAAATAAAAAATGTTCAAGCTTATTTGTTTTTTTATCAACGGCAAAAAATCCTACAACACCATAATCTCCAAAATTATCATATACTTTTACAAAACCGCAGTTATAATTTTCATCGGAAAGAGTTCTGTGTAATTCTTCCTTTGAAACTCTGTTTTTAGTAAAATTCATCTGATTAGTTCTTATACATAACTCATACAGTCTTTCTTCTTCATCCAAATTATTTTTGCATACTATAGCAGTTATATTGGAAGATTTAAGAAATTCATCGTTATCAGAAATCATTTTCTTGGAATTATTTTTTTTCTCTAAAATTTTATACTGTTTCAACCTTGTTAGTTCTTTATCATCTTTTCCAATAATGTCTATGTTATTTATAAGATTAAAAAGTTTGTCGGGAGTAAGTGTTTGAATATTTTTACAAAAATATTTTGCTTCGTTTATATTGCTTAAATTATCATCAATAAAAAGTACATTTTCATCGCGTAACTGCATATTTGCAATCATTTCTGCAATTCTTTTTCCTTTCGCAGTCCAATCTATTGAATTAAATACAAAGTATTCAAAACAATCACCATATTTTGCTTTTTCAAATTCGTTCTTAACCGTTTTTTCGGAATTTTTGGAACAAATAGCATTAATAATTCCCTTTTTAGCGAGGTCTTTAACAAGTTTTATATTTTGCGGAATAATTTTTACTTCACCTTCCGAAAGTGTTCCTTCCCAAAAAGTATCGTCCAAATCCCATATTACAAGTTTAATTTTTTTATAATCCATACCTTGCCTCATCTAAACAAAGATAGTGAAATTCATCTTCACGATAAACTTTCCTTTCGAGGTTCACATTTTTGCCGAAACACCTCTCTTATTTTCAATTTTATCACAAAAATATTTTTACCCGCTTATTTTTAAAATTATTAATTAATATTAACAAAATATAAATTGAAAAATGACAAAATTAGTTTTATATTCCTCCTGAAAGAACTCATCTTCTGCACTACCTCGTAGTAAGAAAAAAATTCCTATCTTCCACTCGGGGAGATGGGATGATTACGTAACTTTCTGCGGATTAAATCGACCGAATTGTTTGTTTATCAAGCTGCAGCAAAAATTAGAAATGTAAACAAAATTTAATATTTTACTCAAAAATGGAAAATTTTGAAATAATAGTATTAAGTTGATTTCAATCTGAATGAATATTAACAAAAAGGAGATGTTATAGAACAAAACAGATTTTTAAATGAAACACCAGAGAAGGTTATTCTAATTCCCAAGCCGAGAACAATTAAAATAAATTATGTTAGTCCTGAAAGAGCTTACGGGCTTTTTGATACCAAAACAGGAACACAAGTTAAGGACTTTGTAAAAGGCAACGGTGAACAAATGGAATTTCACGACTTAAATCCAAGTATACATTATGATGTTGGTGTTATCGAAGATATGGACGAAGAAAAGCCCGAATATGCATTGATTTGGAGTGAAAGAATGCGTGATGTTACCGATGATATATTAAAAAATTCCAACGATTTGCCTGTAGAATATCCGCAAACTTATAAAGTAATATATAAAAACGGCAATTCCAATGGTGTTTACGATTTGGTGGATGACAACGGCGAAACAGTCGGTCAGGTCGCGAAACTATCACCGCAGGGCGATAAACCTTATTTTCATTATATTACTTCAATGAGAATGAAAAATGACACAATAGAATAACCATTTTTTTACAGGTCTGGTTAAAACCCGACCTGTATGTGTTCTCTTGTCCAACAGATTTGACCTTTGCGAGGTAAAAGTAAGTGGCGTGACAAAGCCACTCTACCTATAAGCTGAGGTATACTTTTTTTGCCTTTTTCCTCTTTTATGTAAAATCGAACGCTGTAATTACTCCCTCTCTTTTCAAGGGAGGGATGGGGTGGGTTAATCCCCTCTCCCCGTCAAATTGACCTTCGTGCGGGAGAGGGCTAGGGTTAGGGGGCAAATAATTCGGCACTTCGTGCAAATTTAAAAGCTGGATTGCTTCGCATTCGCTCGCAATGAAAAATAATTTCCCTCCCATTATGGGGAGGGTTAGGGTGGGGTGCAATTATTTCGGTGCTTTAGAACCTGTAATGAACTGCTTGGTTGCTCGCGTTTGGTTGAATGTTTCAAGAATTTCATTCTTTCACACTCAAGACTTCGCCCTCTGCTCGCTCGCGCAACCAAAACAAAAGCATCGCTTTTAAGGCTCTCGCCTGCTATTCAAGCAAATCCCACCCCCTGCAAAAGGTTTTTTGCCGAAGGCCACTCTGCCGAGCAAAACGATTAAGTATCGTTTTGCGAGAGGGAAGAAGCGGCGATTGCGTAGCAATCATGCCGGTTTGAGTCCGAAAAAAAAGAGGTATTACTACCTCTTTTATTTGCCGAAGGCCGGACTCTCTTGCTCGCTCGCATTAAACGGGTCTACGGTTGAGTGTTTCAAGAATTTCATTCTTTCAACACTCAAGCCTTCGCCCTCTGCTCGCTCGCGCAACCGAGATAAAAGCTTCGCTTTTAAGGTTCTCGCCTGCTATTCAAGCAAATAAAAACTTCCCCTAAAGGGGAAGTTTTTATTTGCCGAAGGCCGGACTCGAACCGGCACGTGGTTGCCCACACAAGATTTTGAGTCTAGCACGTCTACCAATTTCATCACTTCGGCGTGCTTGTATTAATATAATATCAAAAACATTTCAAATTTCAAATATTATTTTTATTTTTTTTCTCACATCGCTCAAAAACCCGACAGGACAATTAAATTTTTTCGTTTTGCATTTTAAAATTTTTTTATTAATAAGAGTTTAGAGGTTTTTTTATGAAATTTTGGATAACATTAATTTTGATACTGTTTTCAATTCCCGCAAACGCAACCGTAATGGAAGGCGGCGTATCCAAAACAGGTGCCGTGAACATGGTTGTGGATTCTCAAACCAACATGCCCGTCCCGAACGCCAAAATTTCACTGCCCAAACAAAATTTCACAACCTATACGGACGATTACGGGACTTTCAACCTTAACGCAAACATAAAAGATTTTACTATAATGTCTGTTGAAAAAGACGGCTACAGACCGTTTTCAATTACTGTTAACGAGAAAACCGCTTCAGCTCCGCTCATTTTGGGCATCGAGAAAAGCAACGTTCAAGATATTGTAATATCTTCCGAAATGTTTCATTTGGGCGACGACAATTTTTCATCCGCATCCGCAAACTCTGACGAATTCAAAGGCAAATCCATCGGGCCGTTTTATACAAAGACTTTCAGCCTCACGGCAAACACTCTGAAAGGAACTAATTATCTCATAATCGGTTCGATTATCGGAATTGATACGCTTTTAGCCCGTTCAATGCGTCAAAATTCCATTGTTAATTCATTTTCAAGTCCGCCCGAAGTTTTTCTAAACGGGTCTAAAATCGCCGAAATTAAGCTTAACGGTGACGGTCAAAAAGTAAAACTTCCGCACAACTTAATAAGAAACGGCGAAAATGAAATTACGATAAAAACCGGCAGAAACCTGAAACAAACAGCTTATATTGATTACGATGACATAGAGCTGATGAACTTATCTATCCAGTCAGAATAAAAAAAAAAAAACGACTTTTACAAAAGCCGTTGAAAAGGGAAAGGAAACAAATTCTTTTATATTGTCGGTATAGTTTATA
>CANQMP010000029.1 GCA_947624975.1 Candidatus Gastranaerophilales bacterium | reverse complement strand
ATGAGTGATATACAACCTGAATCTGTGTCGAATGATTTTACGGAATTTGACGCTTTCCCCGAGTTGCAGACAGAACCATCAGCGGAGAGCTTGCCTGAATTTAGTGAAATAGAGACTCTGCCTGAGTTAGAACCGAAATCCGAGGCGGAAAGTTTACCCGAATTTAACGAAATGAGTGATATACAACCTGAATCTGTGTCGAATGATTTTACGGAATTTGACGCTTTCCCCGAGTTGCAGACAGAACCTTTAGCGGAGAGCTTACCCGAATTTAGTGAAATAGATACTCTGCCTGAGTTACAGACAGAACCATTAGCGGAGAGCTTGTCTGAATTTAGTGAAATAGACACTCTGCCTGAGTTAGAACCGCAACCCGTGGCGGAAACTTCGTCTGAACCGCCTTCTCAAACGCAAGAAACGGTTGATGAATTTAATGAATTAAATTCCATTTATAATCAGGATTTTGACTTGAAATCGGAAATTCAAAAAAAACTTGATGGCATGCCATCTGATGATGTGTTATTTGAAGATGTGATTACGGAATTACCTCCGAGCATGCCAGCTCAAGACAACAATTTAATTCAACCTCAGGAATTTGTCCCCGAAATAAACGACATCGTTGTTGATACGCCTGAAAACGACACTGATGAACTTCAGGTTTTATATGACAATGAATTTACCGAAGAATTGCCCGAAAAAAACGAGGAAATTTCTCCAAAAACAAGACCGATTCCGGGAATTTCCCTGTTTGAAAATACGGAAAAACTCTTTGCGAATAAAAAATTGATGATAACTTCCGCTTTAAGTTTGGCTATTGTGGTTGTTGCGGTTTGCGGAATAAATATGGTTAAATCCAAAAACACATCGGAAATCGCCGAACAAAAGCCCGCTGAAAATGTTTTGGACTCAAATGTTCCGACGGAAGTTCCGTCTGATGCCATGCCTGAGCAGAAAATAGAAGTTCCTGCTCAAATGCCTTCCGAAAACAAAGTTGAAGTGAAAAGTGCGGTTAAATCCTCCAATTCATCAATGGATGTAAGCAAAATAATTTGGGATGTTCCGGACAGCCTCTCATACAGTACGGGCATGCAAAATTTCCTCAGAACGGCAGGCAAAAGCATAAAACTTTCGCTTTCCGCAGATTTACTTCTTGCTGATGAATACGCTTATACAAATCAGGTAAAAGTGGCTCTGAAGCTTTCTAAAGACGGAAATATTCTCGATTCCAAAGTCGTATCGGGAAGCGGTTCTTCTCAAATTGATAATATTGTGTTACAATCTGTTAAAGATACGCTTAGTGTCCTGAAACCGCCAAGTAGTGAGATAAATACACCTGATTTCAATTTGAATCTTATCATTTACTTTTAAGCATGGTATAATGTTTACAAGGGAGCATTGAAGTGGAATTAGCTCAAGATAAAATAGATTTAATCGAAAAGTTAATAAAATCCGACAGAAAGTTTGCTAACAACGAAGATTTATACGATGATTTCTTCAACGAAACTTGCAAGCGTTCGTTAGGGATTATTCAAACACTTTCTGCCGATTCGTCTTTGGAAACTTACCTGAGAAAAGTCGCGGCGACTTCTATTCTAAATGTTTTGAGAAACGAAGGCAGAGTCAGAAGAACTCGTGAAGGATACGGTGCGGTTAAAGACGTATCTTTGGATAACAGTTACTCAAATATTGATGTGAAATACGAAATTGCCGATATTCAAGACACACCGGAAGATTTGGCTGTCAAAAAAGATATTCTTCAATGTATTGTCGATACGGTTTACGAAGTTCATGAAAAATCTCCCGATAAAGATTACTTTACTCTTTATAATCTCAGGTATGAAAAAGGTTTAACTCAAAATGAAATAGCTAAAACGATGAATATTTCACAGTCTGAGGTCAGCAAACGCCTGTTTAAATTGATGGATGAAGTGAAAGAAACTCTAAACTGGATTTGAGAATGAGATGTCCCGTATGCAAAAAAAACATTGATGACAATTCGTTAAAATGCCCGTACTGCAATTCCCGTACAGGCATGCGTTGCAAAGAATGCAATACGGTCAATTCTTTAGGCGATTTGAGATGTAAAAATTGCGGTGCGGAAATCCTTAAAAAATGCCCGCAGTGCGGAAGCATAAACTTCCTTACCGCCGAAAATTGCAGAAAATGCGGAACTTCGCTAAAAGGTTATTCAAACCCCTTTATCGGTGCGGTTTCTCAAAAAAGTGCAAAAAATATTCTCGTCAGAGGAATTCAATCAGATGATAAAAAAATATTTTCGCTGAGCGGTGACAAAGGCAGCGGAAAAAGCATCGTCCTTAAAGCCGTTATGCAGGAAACTAAAGATTATGTCTGGCTTTACGGAAAATGTACTCCGATTACACAGCTTACCCCGGGCGGTCTTATTCAGGATATGCTACTAAATGTCTTTAATCTGCCGAACTTTTGCCTGAACGGACTGAAATTTAAAAAAGATGCCTTTAAATACTTTAAAAGTGAATTTCCCGATTTAACAAACGATGAAATCTATGACTTTATTAACTTTTTGTACCCTGAGAAAATGGGGATTTTTGAAGAAATTTCCTCAAACAAATTAAAAACTTTTAGTTTTTTGGAAAAAATACTCGATAAAATATTATCGGGTGCAAAATTCGTTATTACGGCGGATAATTTTGAATTTACGGACGGTTTTTCTTATGAGTTTTTGAGCAGGTACATCAAAAAGTCCGAAGTGTTTGAAAACTTGAAACTACTTTTGATTTACAATGAACAAAAGCCTTCAAAAGGTTATTTTTGGGACGATGGCAACATTTATTTGGATGTTGCGATTTCTTCTCTTGAATTCAAGCAGATGTCGCTGATTGTTAATCAGAAAAAGAAAAGGTTTGAAGATTTTCCTGATATAAGTAAAAATTTCTTGCGGGAAATATTTAAAATCAGCAAGGGAAATCCTTCTTATATCAGCCATGCGCTTGATTTGTATTACGATAGCCGCAAGTGTGAACAAAAGTACGAACTTTGTGCTAATTTTAAAACTCTGCTTGAACGCAGATTGGCACTGTTGTCTTATATAAACCCTAAAGCTTACGATATCTTGATTTGCTCGGCAATTATCGGTGACAAGATTAACATTAACCTTATCAGAGAAATTTTTAATCTCGATACAAAACAGTTTAAAGAAATATTTTTGTACTTGAAAAAAGCCGATTATATTAATCCCGTAAACGATTTGTATTTTGAGTTCAGTTCGGTGCTTTTGTGGGAAACCATAGTTAAAAATGCTAAAAACGACAAAAATTATAACGAAATTAACGAAAAAGCATTCAATTATCTTATGGGATTTACTCTGAATTCCGTATCTGTTCTGGCAATTATTGCCCAAAATCTTAAACAGCCGAAATTGGCACTGGATGTTTGGTCAAAACTTACGAGGCTGGCGGTTTACGTCGGAGATATGAGCCTTTATGCAATTTCTCAAAAACAGTCGCTTGCCCTGATAAATGAGTTTGACGAAAAGCAGACATTAAAAATAAGATATAATATTTTTGAGCGTTTGGGAAAACTTCTCGCCAACAGCAACCCGAAAGAGGCTATGGAATATCTTCCCGATGCGATTTCAAATGCGGAAGGTGCAAAAAAAATTGAACTTCTTGCCTATCTTGCTTCTGCTTGCCGTAAAACAGGCAGTTATTTCGGTGAAGTTGAATGCGTGGACAAGGTTTTGGAACTTATGAAACCTGAAAAAGCTTTAGATATCGCTCTTTTAAAAACGACAAAACTTAACGCCCTTTTAAGTATCGGCAACTGCGGTCAGGTTGTGAATATGATTGACACTGAAATCATGCCTGTTTTGGATGCTTATTTCACCAAAAAACATCCGACTTCGGAAACAAATTTTGTGTTTGAAACATGGTTGAAAACTTACCTTGTGCTTGCAAACGCACTCGTACTACAAGGCGATGACAGAGCTTACGAAATTTTAACAATACTTTTTGATATTATCGAAAGAAATAATATTCAAGATGACAACTTTATTTGCAAATGCAAGCTGACTTTGGCGTTTGCGGGAACTATGAAAGGAAACTTCGCAGAATCAAATCAAATTCTTGAAGAAACCCTCAAATCATATCCCGAAACGGATTCTGAAAATGTTATCAGGTGGAATTTTGTTAATATAATGAATAACTTTTTCCAAAAGCGTTATCACGGTATGCAGGATGATTTGTTCAAAACCGTTACGTTTGCAAGCAATGTCGGCGATAATTTTACAAAAAATGTTTTGAAAACTTTGCTCGGGAAAATTATTAAAGACAGCGGAAATTCAAAGCAGGCAGCGGAAATTTATCAGGATCAGATAGCTTATTTCGCAAAAGAAAAAATGGCTTTAGGAGCACTTTTGACATGGTATTTGATAGCTGATTCCGCCCTTGTGAGCGAAGGGCCTCAAAGTGCCGCCGAAATCGCCGAGCAAGCCTTGCAGGTCGCTCAAAATCCGAAAATCGATAACCACTTCTTTATAGTTCTTTTCAAAATGCTTATTGCAAAATGCTATATGACAACATCTGATTTTGAAACCGCAAAAATCAATTTGGAAGATGCGATAACACTTGCCAAAAAGTTCAATATGAACGATATTTTGTCACGGCTTTACATTCTTTACGGCAGATATTTTCAGGAAATCGGGCTTATAAAATCCGAAAGGCAAATCGAATATCTTCAAGGTGCAAAAGAGCTTTACGGCCGTGCAAAAGAACTTATCGAATTCACGAAAAACAGAGATGTCTTTTCTGATTTAAACAAGTCCAAAGATGCCCTGACAGCTTACTGCAAGTTAAACAATATTGAGTTATAAAACTTTTTCTTGACTCATATATGAGTCTTAACAGATAAATTATAGCATATAATCCAAATATGAGTCAAGAGTATTATGGTGCAAGATGAATGATTTAGAGAAAAAATATTGCGTATTTATCGGTTCCGCTATCAGAAAGCTCCGTCAGGAGAGGCACAAAAGCGTAAGATTATTCGCATACGAAAATGATATTCCGCAAGCTACTTTGTCACGTGTTGAACGCGGAGATAACGATGTTCAACTTATAACACTAAAAAAAATCGCCGAAGGATTTGAAATTTCCATGTCAGAATTTTTTTCAAAAATAGAAGCAGAGATACCAAAGGATTTTAATATATTTGAAAAAGAACATTATTAAAAAAAAACATGTATTTGTGCATATAGCAAAATACATGTTTTTTCTAAAAGTATGTTTTTTCCCTACATCATACCGCCCATGCCGGCAGGCATTTGAGGCATTTCAGGTTTTTCTTCCGGAATATCTACAACGGCAGCTTCGGTTGTTAATAACATCGAGCCTACCGATGCGGCATTAACAAGTGCTGAACGTGTAACCTTTGCAGGGTCAACAATTCCTGATTTGAACATGTCAACATATTTGTCATCAAGTGCGTCATATCCGTATGCACCTTCGTTTGCAAGAACCGTATCAACAACTACGTCAGCTTTTGCACCTGCGTTTCTTGCGATAGCTCTTAAAGGAACGTCAAGTGCTGATGTTAAAATCTTAAATCCGATTTTTTCATCATCAGATGCAAAGTTTGTTGTGTTAACAAGTTTTGCAAGTTCTTGTTGAACTCTTATGAGTGCAACACCGCCGCCGGGGACGATACCTTCTTCGTTTGCGGCACGTGTAGCGTTCAAGGCATCTTCAATTCTTAATTTGCGTTCTTTAAGCTCAACTTCTGATGCCGCACCGACTTCAATTACCGCAACGCCGCCTGATAACTTCGCAACACGTTCCTGTAATTTTTCTTTGTCGTATTCGGAATCCGAGCTTTCAATTTGTTTTCTGATAAGTCTTACTCTGTCTTGAACGGCATCTTTCGTTTCGTTTCCGACAACGATAGTTGTTTCGTCTTTTGTAACCGTTACACGTTTTGCCTTTCCGAGCATTTGAGTAGTAACGTTTTCAAGCTTAATGCCGAGTTCTTCCGTGAACATTTCGCCGCCTGTTAAAACAGCTATATCTTCAAGCATTGCTTTTCTTCTGTCTCCGAAACCGGGGGCTTTTACGGCTACCGCTCTCAAAACTTTTCTCATCGTGTTAACGACAAGAGTAGCCAAAGCTTCACCTTCAACATCTTCTGCGATAAGCAAAAGCGAACGACCGTCACGTGCAACCTGTTCAAGTAAAGGTACCAAGTCGGTTATAAGGTTAATTTTCTTGTTACAGCAGAATACGTAAGCATCTTCAAGAACTGCTTCCATTCTTTCCGCATCTGTTACGAAATAAGGTGATAAGTAACCTTTGTCAAACTGCATACCTTCGACTACTTTAAGGTTTGTACCGAAAGATTTGCTTTCTTCAACGGTAATAACGCCATCATGACCGACTTTTTCCATTGCTTCTGCGATAAGTTCACCGATTTCATTGTTGTTTCCCGCTGAAATTGCTGCTACTTGTGCGATTTCTTCTTTGGTGTTAACGGGTCTTGACATATCTTTGATATTTTTTACCGCAACGTCAACGGCTTTATCAATACCGCGTTTCATGGAAATCGGGTTTGCACCTGCCGTGAGGTTTTTCAAACCTTCTCTGACTATTGCCTGAGCAAGTACGGAAGCCGTAGTAGTTCCGTCACCCGCAACATCATTTGTTTTTGACGAAACTTCTTTGAGAAGCTGTGCACCTGCGTTTTCAAGTCCGTCTTTAAGCTCGATTTCTTTTGCAATAGTAACACCGTCGTTAACAATTTGGGGTGCTCCGTATTTTTTCTCTAAAATAACATTTCTGCCTTTAGGGCCTAAGGTAACTTTTACGGCATCAGCTACCGCATCTATACCTTTTAGAAGCGATTTTCTTGCTTCTTCTTCAAAAACTATACGTTTTGCCATTTTAATATTTCCTTTCGTTATTCAATAATTGCTAATGCGTCTTTTACCGACAAAATTTTGTATTCAACGCCGTCCATTTTAATATCAGTTCCTGCGTATTTAGCGTAAAGAATTGTATCGCCTGTTTTAACGTCGATCGGTTCTCTTTCGCCGTTGTCGTTAAATTTACCTGCACCGACAGCAACGACTTCGCCTTTTTGCGGTTTTTCTTTCGCACTATCGGGGATAAAAATTCCGCCCGAAGTTTGTTCGGTATCTTCAATAACTTTGACAACAATTCTGTCACCTAACGGTTTTAACATAATTTTTTCCTCCTTATTTTCTCTCGACATATAAAATTATAAAACAAATCGGAATAATTTTGTTAACTCTTAATGAAAAATTAATTATTCCGCATGTAAAATTTATATATTCTTCCCCTGTCGAAATATTTTTCCTCATACATAGGGGAGTTAGAGTGTGTGTGGTTTTCCCCTCCCTTTGTAAGAGAGGGTAGGGGTGGGTTTAATTCTTAGCATGAAACCTTAAAATCTTACGTCATTGCGAGCGAATGCAAAGCAATCCAGCCTATAATTTTGCACGAAGTGCCGTAATATTTCCCCTCTCCCCGTCAAATTGACCTTTGTGCGGGAGAGGGCTTGAGGGGTTATATTATATCAGATGGTTGATGGGTGAAATGAAAATCGTTTCACCCATCCTACTTTCTTTCTCCCTCCCCTAATGGGGAGGGATGTGGTGGGGTGCGGTTTTCCCCTCCCTTTCCCAAGGGAGGGGTTAGGGGTGGGTTTGTCCCCTCTCCCCTTGCGGGAGAGGGAAGAATTTCTTAGTGAACGTAGTGAACTTAGAAATTCGGGTGAGGGGTTAAATAAATCGGCACTTCGTGCGGATTTATTTATTAGCTGGATTGCTTTGCATTCGCTCGCAATGACGGTTTGCACCCCACCCCATAATGGGAGGGAACAAAAGATTACCCATCTGTTCTTTAGGCTATGCCTATAATAAAAACTTTGTCAAATTAGTAAATCCTACCGATTACACTTTGTAAAATAGCCCTTTCCATGATAAAATTTATTTATGGATAAAATTTCTGCGATAAATTCTATTGATGCCTTTGAACTTCACAAAATTCTTACATCAAATAAAATTTCAAACAAGCAAAAAGTTGAGTTTTTAAAAAACAATGCACATATATTGAAAAATGTTTCGACAGAAAACATAACAAAAAAAGAATTGGAGCAAATATTAAAAAAACGACCGCTCATTCGTTTCCGCCCGCTTAAAAACTCTTTTACCAAACAAGGCGATATGAAAATTCTCGCTGAAGCTTTGGGCATTGAAAAGAGCAAAATTAACAAATATATAAATTCTATTATTGATTCCAATTTTCTTATCCAAAACAAAACCGATAAAGACAATATTGAAAAAATGAAAATGTATGTCTTTCGACATGGAACAAAAAAGCAGGTCGAATCATTTTTAGAGTATGAGTTATCTGATGTGAAAACCACGCTTCAAAAGCTTTATAAAACACTTGAATACAATTCGGGCGGTTTGACGGATTATTTTTCAAGACCAATACACAGAATGGACAATAATACGCTTGCAAGACTTTATAATATTATAGACAAAAGTCTTAAAAATTCCGCAGACGCAGGTTATGTCACAGATATAAATTCTCATGCCGAATGGGCTTTAATAAAAATTTACGAAATCCAAAATAATTCAAAACTAATCAAAGCGTACGATTTATACAACAGTTTAGAGGGCTAGCATTATCCGACGGAATTTTTATGGTGGGCTGCAGACCGTCATTTCAAGCATGCAGGTTGGCATTCCCACCTAACAATTTCAAATTGCCAAATCCTTTCTTAATTTGTCGGATTAATAAATCTGCCTACAGATTTTGGCAAGAACTCTATTTTGAGTTCGGCGGATTTGCGTACGAATTTTTAAAACTTGCTACCGTCATAAGTTTATGATACAATCAGTCGTATAAATAATTTCATCGAAATTAACGGTTATTCGGATAAAGAACAAAATGCTTAGATTACTTGATGCTAAAAAAATAAAGACAAATCTAAAAAAACTTTTAGGCAGCCGAAAGGAAAAGTCTTTCAATCGGCGTAACAATAATCAAAAAATTAAGCTTTTTGATAAAGATTTTGATTTGATATTCAGTATAGGTGAAGCTTGCTCTTGTTCTCAATGTTTGAGAAATTCCAGATTGCAATTCTATTCATATCCTTTCGATTGGTTATACGGGGCAGATTTTATTGCCAGAATAAAATTATTAACATCAGGCATGAAAGATTTTATTAATAAAGAAGATTTAGAATATCATTCGGAAGAAAGAAATATTAATTGTATCGCTTACCACAATAAAAGAAATGATATAGTCTTTAATCACGACTTTAAAAAAGGTGTTCCGTTTGATGAAATGTATCAGATTGTAAAGGAAAAATATGACAGAAGGTCAAAAGACTTTATAAGCAAATAAACAGCAGTGAAAATTTTCTCGTGGTATATATTCAAACTCCAAATAACACAGAAAAAATAGACGATGCAACCATATTAAAAGGTTATGAAATGTTAGGAAAAGGATATATGCTATATTTGTTCTGTGACAAAGGAAGGTCTTTTGAAAATCGTAAAATTGTTAAATTAAATCCTAATGTAATTGTTTTGATGTTTGATTATGATGCTTATAATAAGGAATTTCCTTATGTGGTTAATTTTAAATTGTTGAAATCCGTTTTTGATTCGTTAAACATAAAAAATACTCACTTAACAATTAAGAACAAGTTGCAAAAATACAGTTATAAATTGAAAAAGCTGGTAAAAAAATAAAAGATTCACTTTTTTACAAGCATAATTTTATAGTTCAAATTACTATTTACTTTTAAAAATTACTCTTTTATATGATATGTTTTTTCTCCAGTTTAGTTTTTAATTTTCGGTATACGTAATACATAATTTTATATTTCGGATTGTTAAGAGCAGATTCTTTAACATCCCAATCCTTAAAATTTTTCTTATGAATTTCATTTAGCAAGAAAACAAACAACTCGTGCTCTTTGTCGGAGAGAGTGCCCCCCCCCCCCCGATAAAAGCCCCATCAATTCAGACCAGGAACGCTTTAAAAGCTTACGTTTGTTTTCATACAAATCCGGATACATTTCTAACATCAATAATGAACTAATGCAGGTTTCTAATAACTGTTTTATGCGACTTGCACCCTGCCATATACCGCCTTCATGTATTCTGTATACGGAGCGGGTTTTTGAAGAAACATATAATTTCCCTTGTTTTATATGCTCAAAGAAACGAAAATCTTCGCCCCTGAAAACACAATTATATAAATCATGTTCATGCTCTTTATGAATATTCGGAGTTCCGTTATTATAAACAACATTTCTCAAAACCAACGCTGAAGTATGAACAAACGGGCGTTTATTATTTTTATAATCATCATAAGTGTATGTCTTGTCTAAATGTTTTTCCCTGATAACATTGCCTGTGTATTCACCGTCTTTTAAATATTTTGTATTACCGCCATACATTGTATAGTCAGGATGTTTATCGAGAAAATCAACGGCATCCTGTAAAAAAGTTTCTGTACACCAGTAATCATCGCCATCAATAAAAGTAAAGTACGGTGTTCTTACATTATCAAATAATTTGTTTGCAGTTATCAAAGAGCCTTCATTTTTTTCTTTTAAAATCAAGCTGATTTTTTCGGGAAACTTTTTTTGATATTCCTTTAGTATATTGACTGTATTGTCCGTTGAACAATCATCAGCCACTGCTATATGAAAATCAAAATCTGTTTTCTGTGAAATTATTGACTCAAGACATTTTTCAATATACTTCTCTAAATTATAAGTTTGTACACAAACGGTTACTTTACAATTATCCATTTAACTACCTCAAAAGAATACCTCTTTCAGATTATAGTAAAAAAGTTTTGTTGTTGTCAATATTAATATCTACTCTATTCCCATTTTTTCGGGATGAATAAGAGTATTAACATTTTGTGTACTTTTAAATCCCTTTTTCTCAATAAATTCAGCGGATTCATTTTTTGCAAAAATTAATATATTTTGTCGATACCACCAAGAAATATTTTTATCATTCCAAATTTCATTTCTCAAGATATCAAAACATCTGAATCCATGTTTTGCAAATATATCAACCCAGTACTGAGGAGGCTGTTCGTTAATATGATATGTACCTGACTGTTTTGGAATTGCAGCAGAAAATAAAATTAAATCCGATTTATCACACATGAATTTTACATATTCCTCAGCGGATGATTTCGGTAAATGTTCGGCTACTTCCAAAGATTCAATCATATCATACTTTTCATTAGGGAGTTTGACATTTTTTAAATTTGTTAAATCGACTAATGCTATC
Source organism: Candidatus Gastranaerophilales bacterium (assembly GCA_947624975.1). GTDB lineage: Bacteria > Cyanobacteriota > Vampirovibrionia > Gastranaerophilales > Gastranaerophilaceae > Stercorousia. The sequence goes on along the minus strand of CANQMP010000029.1, from coordinate 12,405 downwards.
TTTGAACGATCTACATATAACATATCAGAGGGCAATTCATTAGCATCGATACCGTAAATATTAATACATTGCCCCCCCCCCCATGCTTTTAACCATGTGCCGGAACCACATCCGACATCCAATACGGATTTTACATCAGGCAATATATTTTTCAATTTTTTTATAATATTAATTGCTGAAATATAAGACCGTTCTCTGTTACGGAAAAATTCTTCATTATACAGTTCTTTTAATTTCAATTCACGAAATTTAAAACTAATCTTTATACCTAAAAGATATAATAACACTCTATTGTTTTTCTTTTCAATTTTAAAAAATTTCATTTTTCCTCCAATCGATAAATTTTCTTATACCTGTTTCAAATGTTGTTTTTGGGAAATAACTTAATAATTCTTTAGCTTTAGTTATATCACTGACAGTTTTATTAACATCTCCCGGCTGCATTGGCAGCTTATTAATTCTTGCTTTTTTATTTAAAACTTTTTCAATCGTTTCTATCATTCGGCTGAGAGTTACAGGAGAACCGCCGCCGAGATTTATTATTTCATACAAAGTTTTATCGTAATTTATTGCAGCAATAATTCCATCAACAATATCATCAATAAAAGTATAATCTCTCATTGTGGAACCGTCGCCATAAACCGGTATAGGCTTATCGGCTTCAATCAAATCAATAAATTTTCTAATAGCTAAATCGGGTCTTTGTCTTGGACCGTAAACCGTAAAAAAACGCAGACATAATGCTTGTATTTCATATAATTTTGAATAAGTATATATGATTTGTTCACAAGCGGATTTTGTTGCGGCATAAGGAGAGATAGGCTCACTGACCTTTAAATCTTCTGAAAATTTTTCTGCGGAACAATTTCCGTAAACAGAACTTGATGAAGCAAATACCAACTTCTTCACTTTATATTTTTTCATAATTTCTAAAATACATGCTGTCCCCTGAATATTCGTTTTGACATATTCCAACGGGTTTTCGAGAGAAGGTCTTACTCCTGCACGTGCCGCAAGATGTAAAACACAATCTATTTTATTCTCATCAAATATCTGTTCAAGCAATTCCAAATCGCATACATCTCCGCGATATAGTTTATAATTTTTATTATTCAAGTTGTGAAGAACATTTTTTTCTTTCAGAGCAGGGGCATAATAATCATTAAAATTATCCAGCACCAAAACACTGCTGCCATGCAACAACAACCGATCAGCTGTTGTAGAGCCTATGAATCCCCCCCCCCCGAAATTAGGATTTTTTTTTTTTTGCTGCCTAACTGCATAATACCCCCTTAGAATCGTCCTGTAGTCGTCCCAGATTTAATAAATTTCCGAGTTCCTCTGATTTTCCATCGGGAATGAATTTTAAATTGCCGCCGAATGAAGTAAATGTAAACTCGCCAAAATAGATTTTGCCGTTTACATTATATAAATCTATTCTCACATGTTTAAAATCTTTACATAACTTTTCTGCAATTTCATTCATCAAATCCAAATTCTTTGGAACAGGAATATTTTCCGAATCAAGTTTATTATGAGTGAAATACCTGAAATTCAAATCTCTCCATTTTAAATCAAAGAATGAACCTCTGACAACTCCGCTATTTCTCTCCGTACAAAACATGATAAATTGCGGTTTTCCGTTAAAGCAAAAATATTTGTAATCCCAAACATCCCCTTCCAAATTTTCAATATATTCTTCTGCAATAATTTTGGGTTTTATGGATGAATAGTGAACTTCACCTGCATAATTACCGTAATCTGTTTTTAACCATTTATTAATTAGTTTTCTCATATTTTTTATATCTAACATTGATTTATCTTTAACTATTATATTAAATCCGCATCCATGCGTGCATTTCACAACAAACTTATCGGGCAAATTGTTTAGGTCTGCCAAGAGAGAGTTTGCCCCCCCCCCGATGATCGTCATAAACCCCGAGTAACGGGATTAAATACTCTTCACCCACGGCTTTCTTTACATATTCTCTGCAAGCATATTTATCGGCTAAAACAGTCTTTATAGGGTCATTATCATTTAATCTGAGCCAATAGATTTTTTCACCTAAAGTTTTAACGTTATTCCAATCTATTGAATACCCGTAAAACAATCTAAATGCTTTTTCTAAGTTCTTTTTATAGTTTTTTTTATTTTTCCAATCAATTTTCTTGAAATACCTGCCCCTGCATAAATCAATAATATCCTGAATTAACTTTATTCTCATGCTTACTCCTTCTTTTATAATTCTTAACCACAAAATATTGTTGTAAAGAAACTGTAAAGAAACACATGGTTTGATTATTTGAATCATTTAGTTTGATTATTTCGGCAAGATAATTTTAAATTTTTTATAATAATTTATAAAATAATTTACCTATAACTTCCAACTTTTCTTCCGTATTTATCATACTCGGTAATTCTACCCGATGAATCTTTTTTGAACGAGCCTGTCTTTTGTCCGTACTTATCATATTTTGTTGTTACACCGTTTGAATTTGTTTTATAAGTGCCAACTTTTGCCCCATATTTGTCATATTGCGTGGTGGTTGAGCCTGTGGTTTTATAGCTTCCTGTTTTAGCTCCGTAGCGGTCGTATGAATTATAACCGCTTGCAGTTTGTTTGAAACTTCCTGTTTTTGATCCGTATCTGTCATATTGATTAATGTTCGAGCCGTTTTTCTTAAATGAGCCTGTTTTTTGACCGTAAGCATCATAAGAATTAGTATTGCACAGAGCAAAACTTGCAGTTAAAACAAAGGTAAATAAAATCAAGAATAATTTTTTCATCGTCACACCTCACAATTATTATAACGATAAAATGAAAATTTTGTTCACATACTTGATATCCTTTATCTTCAAAGGTAATGTGTTCGCAATAGACAAGAAGAGAAAGGAGGAAAAATGTGAACATAGTTGAACCGATTAAAAGAAAAAGCGATATTCAAAAAATCAAAAAAGTTTTATCGAAAAACAAAAGAAATTTATTACTATTCAACTTAGGAATAAACAGCGGTTTGAGAATATCGGATATTTTAGCTTTGAATGTATGCGATGTTAAAGATAAAGAATATATTGAAATCAGAGAACAAAAAACTGGAAAATATAAAAAATTTCCGATTAACAAAACAATTCAAGCCGAAATTAAAGAATTTGTAAAAGATAAAGAGCTTAATGAGCCTTTATTCTTAACTCAAAAATTTAAACGACTGGAAAGAGTTTGGGCATATAAAATATTAAATAAAGCTGCAAAATCGGCAGGGTTGAATATTCGTGTCGGCACTCATACTTTAAGAAAAACCTTCGGTTATCATTTTTATAAAAAGTTTGATAATTTGGCACTACTGCAAAAAATATTAAATCATTCTTCGTCTGCTATAACCTTAAGATATATAGGTTTAGAGCAAGATGTAATTGATGAAAGCTATAAAAATTTTCAATTATAAAAAGGCAACACAATTCTATTGTGTTGCCTTTTGGGCTTAAATGCAGAAATAATTTAGAAAAAAAGAAAAAATGATTTATTATATCATATTAGTATGTCAAATTTGGTGGTTGTTAATTTTTTAAAAGCGATTTGTAAAATTAGTTCTAAAGGGTATTTTTATGCTATGATTAATGACGAGGAAACACAATAGAATTGTGTTGCATATAAATGAGCGAAAATAAACTGCAAAATCAAATACATAGTGCAAGATTGACCGGGAATCAATTTTTATACAACGAATTTAAGATTGTATGCAAGTTGATAGCATCAGGTCTGAACAAAAAAGAGGCGGCAGAGAAAATAATAAACGAAAATCTTTTTGAATACAGATCTTTAAAATCAATCTCAAAACACATTTCGGCGGTATGGGAAAGAGCTCAATATTTAGACGAACATCTTTTAAAAACTTTATTAAACGAACCAAATGAAGTCGGCAGAATAATTAATTTATATGCGATTTTAAAATATGATTTATTATTTCTTGAATTTATGGAAGAAATAATTTCCGAAAAAATTTATACACATCAATTAGAGCTTTCAAAAGCAGATATATCAAACTTTTTTGGCACAAAAGCAGAACAAAGTGAGGTTGTTGCAGGTTTTAAGGAAGCTACTCTTAAACGGTTAAGACTTGCATACATAGAGATTTTGCAAGGCTCAGGGTATATAGCTAAAAACGAAGAAAAGATGGAATTAAGTATTCCTTTGGCTATATATCAAATATCTGATTATTTAAAAGAAATAGGGGAAAAACGATACGCAAAGGCAATGTTAGGAGCATAAAAAACTAAATGGAATTAAAGGAAAGACTGGATAAAATTAAGCAAAAAGTTGAAAGCGACTCATTTTATAATCAACAATCGTTAGGCGGTGAGTTAAATTTTCATATTTTTGATTACAATCCTGAAGATGAACTGATTATCAGAAATTACATCAAAGATTTTATAAAGTCTTATTCCTATGCCAATTCTAAAATAAAGCCTGTTGAATTTGATTTATTTGAAATGATTATAGAAATTTTAAGCAACAAAAAGGTAGGCAACAGCAATATTTTAGATATGTCATTCGTGGTTGAAGAAGATGAAGGAACAGATGAATTATTTGACTCATTGAATCCGATTTTATCCCCGAATGCTTTTGTTGAATTAATTAAACAACGAACAGGAGACTGCAATCTTGTATTATTGACAGGAGTTGGTAAAGCATATCCTCTTGTGCGTTCACACACGATATTAAATAATCTGCATTCCGTATTAGATAAAATTCCCGTTATTATGTTTTATCCGGGAAGATATGACCAAAAAGATTTAAAACTGTTCAACAACGGAAATTCATTTGCAGGGCTTAAAGATGACAATTATTACCGAGCATTTAAGTTGGTAGAAAGCTAAGGGAAACGACTATGAAATTAAGAGAATTATTTGAAAAAGATATAGATAGAAACATCAATGGTGTTGTTAAAGTTGAGCAAGTTGATGATAATGCAATTCTTGAACAAGAATTAGAAGAATTTGTTGTCACAAAAGAACTTGCAAAACATTTTGCTACGTTTTATCGCAACTATAATAATTCTCTTGATGAAAGAACTGATAAAATTGGGGTCTGGATATCAGGCTTCTTTGGATCAGGTAAATCTCACTTTTTAAAAATGCTTTCTTACTTGCTTGAAAACAAAGAAGTAAACGGCAAAAATGCAGTTGATTTTTTTGAGAATAAAAATTTAGATGATATGACGTTAGCCGATATAAAAAGAGCTACAAGAGTTCCGACTGAAACAATACTATTTAATATTGATTCAAAAAGCTCCAAAGATTCCAAAGCTCAAAAAGACGGAATTGTTGAAATCTTCTTAAAAGTATTCAATGAACATTTAGGTTATTGTCCTGAAGTTGCTTGGCTTGCCGAACTTGAGAGAACTTTCGATAAAGACGGAATTTATGATGACTTTAAAAAGGAATTTAAAAACATATCAGGCTGTGAATGGGTTGATGTTAGAGGCGAATACGCATACAGAAAAGATGAATTTGTAAAAGCACTAATGCAAGTTAAAAATATTTCGGAACAATCTGCAAGAGATTTAATAAAGGACTCAAAAGCAGATTATTCAATTACTCCCGAAAGTTTTGCAAAACTAATAAAAGAATACTTGGATTCAAAAGGAAATAAAAACCGTTTAATCTTTCTTGTAGATGAAATCGGACAGTTTATCAGCGATAACACAAATTTAATGCTTAGTTTGCAAACGATTGTTGAAAATTTAGGCAGTACCTCTAACGGTAGAGCTTGGGTTATGGTAACATCGCAAGAAGCAATAGACACAATCACAAAAGAACGATTTAGAGATCAGGACTTTTCAAAAATTCAGGGAAGATTTGATACAAAATTAAGCCTTTCGGGAGCTAACACAGATGAAGTAATAAAAAGAAGATTGCTCTCAAAAACACAAACTGCAAAACAAGTTTTGACAAAGTATTATAACGAACAAGAAAAAATATTAGCAAATTTAATCACATTTTCAAGCCAAACGGCAGGCATGAAAGTTTATGAAAACGATACGGATTTTGTGGATTGCTATCCTTTTATTCCATATCAATTTAAACTACTGCAAAATGTTTTTTCATCTTTGAGAAACTTCTCCCACGCTGGAGCTCATTTATCCGAAAATGAAAGATCTATGTTAAACGCATTCCATACTGCACTAAAAGAGTATGGCGATAGGGAAGCAGCTGAACTTGTGCCGTTTAATATTTTTTATTCAACAATTAAGACATTTATTGACACCGATATTGTAAGAATTATTGAACAAGCAAAAGAAGGTAACCCCGACATTGAAGATTTTGATATAGAGGTCTTAATTATATTGTTCTTAATTAAATACATAAAAGAAGTACCGACAGATGTTGAAAATATTGCAACTCTTATGGTTTCAAACATAAATGACAGTAAAAATGAATTAAAATCAAAAATTGAATCAGCCTTAACTCGCCTAAAGAAAGCAACTTTAATTCAACAAAACGGCGAAATATATGATTTCTTAACCAATGAAGAACAAGATGTTTCAAGAGGTATAAAAAACACAACTATTGATACAAGCGACATTTTAAATGAAGTTTATCGAAATATTTGGGAAGAAATTTATGCAAAAAAATCAGTAACACCAATTGCAAATCATACTTATTATTTCACAAGAAGGGTTGACGATGTTGTAAGAGGAAATCAGGCAGAAGATATTGAAATAAAATTCTTAACCTCAATGAATCCTGATTATAAGTGGTCTGATAATGAGTTAAAACTCAAGTTTATGGCAAATAATACTTTGTTTATTAAACTAAAAGACAATGGTTATTTGCAGGAATTAGAAACAATCTTAAAAACAGAAAAATACATAAGGCAAAAATCAAGTGTAAAACAAACTGAAGTCCAAGATATTATTTTAAAATCAAAAGGTGCGGAAATCTTGGACAGAAAAACAAGAGTAAAAGCACTTTTAGAACAAGCGATTATTGATTCTACTTTCTATACGGCAGGAGATATCATTGAAGTTAGTGCAACAAGTGCTGCTGCAAAAATAGAAAATGCCTTAAAAGTTGTTGTCGAAAATACATACAGCAATCTGAATTATATCGTAGAACACGTTAATTCGGATAGAGAAATTTATACTCGTTTTACAACATCTCAAACTAAGCTCACAGAGCCGAATAAAAAAGCATTGGATGAGTTGTTATCATATCTTGAAATGAATGCTCAAATGAATTGCACAGTTTCAATGCAAAATTTAAAAACCCGATATACAAAAAAACCATACGGTTGGGCTTTGCTTGATATAGCGGCATTGATTGCAGATTTGGCATATAACAATCGTATAACAATAAATTATAACGGTGCTGCCGTAAAAGAAGGCGATAACAATATTATTCGTTATTTAACCAACGACAGAGAAATTCAAAATACAATTATTAAAATTAAAACTCAAATAGATAGTGCCAAAATCGCTCAGGTCATAGAAATTTCAAAAGAAATATTTGAAACAACAAACACAGAGGATGATGGCGACAAACTTGCGGCACAAATAAAAACAAAATTTATCCCCGAACTTATAGAAAAACTGCAAGATATAAAAGGGGAATATACAAATTCTCTCTACCCTGATGAAAGTGTTATCAAATCAGGGATAGAAGCATTTAAAACATTTAAGGAAGAACCTGACACAAATACTTTATTTGATAATTTAATTGCACAAGAAAACACTCTTCGAACTTGGAAAAATAATTATAAATTAGTTGAATCATTCTTTAAATCTCAAAAAACGATATTTGATGATGCTTTGAACATATATAAAACAGTCGAGGAAAATAAAATCTATTTAAAATTAATCGAATGTCCAAAATTAGATGAATTAAATCAAAAAGTAAATCAAATTTCTCAAATTATAAATTTAGAAAAACCATATTCACAAATAAAAGAGCTTCCAATCTTAATAAGCGACACAAAAACAATTTATCAAGAGCTATTAAAGGATTTCAAAGATTCTATCGGAGAAGTAATAAGCGACTATGCTTTAAATATTAATGAAGAATCAACAAAGGCAGGGGTTGATCCTGAGCCATATAGTGAAAAATTTAAAATAAATATAACGTCAGTCTTTGAAAATACTAACGATTTCAGCAAATTAAATGCACTTAAAGAAATGTCATCTCGATATTACGATGAGGCTTTAAGAGATATTAATTCTGATGCATTAGCAAAACAGACCGCACAAGCAGATTCAGAAGTACAAGCACAAACTGATATAAAGCCGATAGTTAAAGAGCTTGATTTTATAAAACCTGCAAATATAGGGGAAAAACAAATCTTAGAAACCGAAGAAGATGTTGATTGTTATATCAATAAGCTCTCTCAAGAACTGAAAGCAAAAATCAGAGCAAACAAAAAGATTAAATTACAGTAGGTGTTAAATGACAGAAAATGCAACATTAGAAAAAACTGAATCACAACTCGATAAATCAGCAATTAGAGAATTTGCAGTTAGTGCAAGAAGAAAACTAAAAGAAAAAGTTGAACTTCAAGCAAACAAAATGGGCTTTTTCTCAGATAACAGAGCTGTTAATTATGAATTTGAAGATGACCGTCAAGTAAAAATCAACGGCGAGTTTTCATTGAAAATGGTTGATTATCTCAAAAAAGCCTTGATTTACGGGCATACAAGCAGGATTTCAAGCTGAATTTACTACCAATTTACTACTTTTGAGGGAAAGAGCCTTGATATGCCGCCCGGAACCCTGCCAGCCCAGCCACCAGCACACAGCATTGAGAAAGAATAAATGAAAACTGAATACGACGCAGACGCGGCGTTTCTCTATCCTTAACGGGAGAACAGGAACGCCGCTTTTTTTATGCCCTCATGTTACGCAGTAGGGGCGAAAAGAGCCTTGCTATATAAGGCTTTGCGGGTGCGTTTCTGCCGGGGACAGGGATTTATACCTAACCCCGGCAAAATGGCGTTCTATCGCGTAACAAATCCACAACCAAAGGAGTGATGAAGCTATGGCAGTTTTCCGAGTGGAGCGCAACAAGGGCTATACCGTTATGAGCAACCACCATTTACGCAACAAGGAGCTGACCTTAAAGGCAAAGGGGCTTTTATCGCAAATGCTGTCACTTCCCGAAGATTGGGACTATACCCTTGCGGGGCTGTCACAGATCAACCGGGAAAGTATCGACGCTATCCGTACCGCCGTATGGGAGCTGGAAAAAGCCGGATATATCAAGCGGCGGCAGGGACGCGACGAGAAAGGCAAAATGACCGCCATTGAATACACCATTTACGAGCAGCCCCAGCCGCCGGACGACACCCCGCCGGGATTGGAAAAGCCGATATTGGAAAATCCAACACCGGGCAATCCGATATTGGAAAATCCGACACCGGGTAAACCGACGACGGAAAATCCAATGCAATTAAATAAAGATATACAAAGAACTGACTTACCAACAAAAGAAAAAATAAATACAGATTTACAAAGTACCCATTCCATTCCTATCCTTTCCCCTAACCCCTCTCCTACGGAGCGGGAAGCGGCTACGCCGCCGGAACGGAAACGAAAGGAAGCGGACACACAGAGCGCATACGAGATTTACCGGGAGATCATCAAGGAGAATATCGACTATGACATTCTCATGCAGGATATGAAGTTTGACGGGGACAGGCTGAATGAAATTGTTGACCTCATGCTGGAAACCGTCTGCACCCGGAGAAAGACGATCCGCATTGCCGGGGACGACTACCCCGCCGAGCTGGTGAAAGCTAAGTTTATGAAGCTGGACAGCGAACATATCCGCTTTGTGCTGGACTGTATGCGGAAGAACACAACGAAAATCCGCAACATCAAGCAGTATTTACGGGCGGTGCTTTTCAATGCCCCGTCCACTATCGGCAACTATTATACGTCCCTTGTGGCTCACGACATGGCAAGCGGCGCACTTGCGCCACAGGAGCCGCACGACCCCTATTCATTCAGACCGGGCGAAAGCCTGTAAACACCCACAACCACAAAAGGAGGATTTTATTATGGCACAGAAAACGACGGGAGCATTGGTATTTGACGAGCGCACAGACCGCTATGACATCCGCTTTGACCTTGCCAGCTATTACGGCGGGCTGCATTGCGGGGACTGTTTCGACGTGTTCACCCGCGGCAAGTGGAAGCCGACCCGCATTGAAATGAACATGAAACAGGAATGGTACTTAGTTGGTATCAGAGCCGACGACCTTAACGGGCTGCGGGTGCGTATCTGACCGCCGCTCCATAGACTACCCCGAAAGGAGGGACAGAACCCATGCAGGACGAGATCAACGAAAAAACCGTTGCCCTGTATATCAAGACCGGGAAGCTGACCGCCGAGGTGCTGCAAAAGGCACTTAAAAAGCTGCTTGCGCAGTCAAAGAAGCAGATCGGCAGGCAGCCCCACGGGAAACAGACCCTAAAGCAGCTTATGAAACAGAACACGGGCGTTTCCAACATTGAGATCACCAACGACAATATCAAGGCGTTTGAGAGTACCGCCAAAAAGTACGGTATCGACTTTGCGCTGAAAAAGGACAGCACGGAAACCCCGCCCCGCTACCTTGTATTCTTCAAGGGCAGGGACGCGGACGTGCTGACCGCCGCTTTCAAGGAGTTTTCCGCTAAGAAGCTGACGCAGGACAGGAAGCCCTCAATCCGAAAGGCATTAGCCGCTTTCCGGGAAAAGGCAAAGGAGCTGAACGCCAGCCGCCAGCAGACCAAACACAAGGACAGGGAGGTATCGCTATGAAGCCGGAAGTAAAGAAACTGCTTATCCTCAATCTCCCGTATCTGCTCTTTGTGTACCTGTTTGACAAGGTGGGCGCGGCTGTCCGGCTTTCCCCCGGCATGGACGCAAGCGCAAAGATATTACATCTTGGGGAGGGCTTTACTGCCGCTTTTGCCAGTGCCGCACCCAGCTTCCACCCCGCCGATTTACTGATCGGCGTTGCCGGGGCGGTGGTTATCCGGCTTGCCGTCTACTTAAAAGGCAAGAACGCGAAGAAATACCGCAAGGGCATTGAATACGGCTCCGCACGCTGGGGAACCACCGAGGACATAAAGCCGTACATAGACCCGGTATTTGAGAACAATATCCCCCTCACGCAGACGGAACGGCTTACCATGAACAGCCGCCCGAAACAGCCGAAATATGCCCGCAACAAGAACATTCTTGTAATCGGCGGTTCCGGCAGCGGCAAGACCCGCTTTTTCGTCAAACCGTCGCTTATGCAAATGCACAGCAGCTATGTTGTCACAGACCCGAAAGGCACGGTTTTAATCGAGTGCGGGAAGCTCTTACAGCGGGGCGGGTATCGGATAAAAGTGCTGAACACAATCAATTTCAAGAAGTCCATGCGTTACAACCCCTTTGCGTATATCCGCAGCGAGAAAGACATTTTGAAGCTGGTAAATACCATAATCGCCAACACCAAAGGCGACGGGGAGAAATCCGGCGAGGATTTTTGGGTGAAATCGGAACGGCTTTTTTACTGCGCCCTTATCGGCTATATCCACTACGAAGCCCCGGAGGAAGAAAAGAACTTCACGACGCTGCTTGAAATGATAAATGCCAGCGAAGCCCGCGAGGACGACCCGGAATTTCAAAGCCCGGTTGACCTCATGTTTGAACGGCTGGAAGAAAAAGACCCGGAGCATTTCGCTGTCCGGCAGTACAAGAAATTCCTGCTGTCGGCGGGCAAGACACGAAGCTCTATCCTCATTTCCTGCGGCGCGAGATTAGCACCATTTGACATTAAGGAGCTGCGGGAGCTTATGGAAACGGACGAAATGGAGCTTGACACGCTGGGGGACAGAAAGACCGCCCTTTTCGTCATTATCAGTGACACCGACGACACTTTTAATTTCGTCGTGAGTATTCTCTATACCCAGCTATTCAACCTCTTGTGTGACAAGGCTGATGATGAATACGGCGGGCGGCTTCCCGTCCATGTAAGGTGCTTGCTTGATGAATTTGCGAATATCGGGCAGATACCGAAGTTTGAAAAGCTCATAGCCACCATAAGGAGCCGGGAAATTTCCGCTTCAATCATTTTGCAATCACAGAGCCAGCTAAAGGCAATCTATAAGGACAACGCTGACACGATTGTAGGGAATTGCGACACCACCCTTTTCTTGGGCGGCAAGGAAAAAAGCACCCTCAAAGAAATATCGGAGATTTTGGGCAAGGAAACCATAGACAGCTTCAACACGTCCGAAACGCGGGGGCGGGAGCTTTCCCACGGCATGAACTATCAGAAATTGGGAAAGGAGCTTATGACACAGGACGAGATCGCCGTTATGGACGGCGGCAAGTGCATTTTACAGGTGCGCGGGGTGCGCCCGTTCTTTTCGGATAA
>CANQMP010000028.1 GCA_947624975.1 Candidatus Gastranaerophilales bacterium | reverse complement strand
TTTGTTCCCTTGTAACATGTATTACGGCAGGATTTCCAAAAACTTTAATAATTATACCAAATTTCTTTACAATTCGTCACAAAAATGGTTCAAACTATGGAGCAAAATTTACCGAAATCATATATAAAGACTAATTTACAAGTAATTGCAATTTTTTTTAATTAAGTGCTGATTTTAACCGCTCACCCTCTATAAATTTGTCAGATTAATTCTATCTAAAAAAGCCTCCGATGGGAGGCTTTTTTTAGTATTTGTTTTAAATCATTGGATAAAGTTTAAAAATATCTTTTTAATAATCCGTCAAAACCCTTACCGTGACGGGCTTCATCTTTTGCCATTTCGTGAACGGTATCGTGAATTGCGTCATAACCCAATTCTTTCGCACGTTTTGCTAATGCAAGTTTGCCTTCGCAAGCTCCGTGTTCGGCATCTGCTCTTAATTCAAGGTTTTTCTTTGTTGAATTTGTAACAACTTCTCCGAGAAGTTCCGCAAATTTTGCGGCATGTTCAGCTTCTTCATAAGCATATCTTTTGTAAGCTTCAGCTACTTCGGGATAACCTTCTCTTTCGGCTACTCTTGACATTGCAAGATACATGCCGACTTCGGTACATTCACCGTTGAAGTTTGCTCTCAAACCTTCCATTACTTCTTTGTCTTCAACAACTCCGTCACCAACATTGTGTTCGCAAGCGTAAACTTTCTTACCGCCTCCGATTTCGTTGAATGTTGTTGCTCCGCATAGAGGGCATTTTTCAGGAGCCGAATCCGATTCGGTTGACCAACCGCATACTGTACATACATATTTAGCCATAATTAACACCACCTTTCTTTGTAAATTAATTTTAGACAAAAAAACGGTGTTTGTAAAGCTTTTTTATATATTTTCAAAACAAAGTTTATTACGATAAAGTTTATCTATCAATTTTGCGATATCGTCTTTGCATTTTGTGTCCATCGCTTTTATGTTATCGTAATTTCTTGTGGTAAACTTCGCAGGTTCAACGGGTTTGTAGTTTGTCTTTCTGCTGTTAACCCAGTTTGTAATTTTTCCCGTTTCGGGGTCAATTCTTTTTATTATGCTGACAGTTTTTCCGTCGCGTTTGTATATGGAAATTGTTTTAATCTTTCCTGTTTCGGAGTCGTATTCCTGGATAGAAGATATTTTTGATTCATCTTTTACGTTGAAATTAATCGTACGGATTTTTTTGCCGGTATTAATATCGTATTCGTCGATGGATTTGTATAACACATAGTTAATTGTACGGATTTTTTTACCGGTTTGGTAATCGTATTCATCTACGGAACGAATTTTTTTATCATTAAAATAGTCAAAGTAAGTTGTTTTAACCTTTGAACCCGAAAATTTATCAAATTCAATGACTTTATCAACAGACTTGCCGTTTTTACGATAAACAACTTCTTCTCTGATTTCGATATTCAAATCGGGATAGAGAAATTTAAGATTTGAATCTTCATGTTTATTTTTTGATTTTACGTTTGCTGTCAATAATTTCATATCTTTCTCCTTTTTGTATTTTTCATAAGATATTATATGTAATTTTAGTCATAATAATAAATTGCCTAATCGGGCACATTTAGCATCCTCTTTTTTGCAGGAGTTTGAGGAAAGTCTTGTAATCCGTTCCCCAGCTTGCCATAGCGTTTAAAACCGTTGCAAGGCTGTATCCGACATCTGTCAGAGTGTATTCCACGCGTGGCGGGATTTGCGGAAAAACTTTTCTTATAACCAGTCCGTCATCTTCCATTGAGCGTAAATTTGTTGTCAAAACTTTTTGCGAAATTCCGCTGCAAGATTTTTTAAGTTCGCCGAAACGTTTTGTACCGTTCAACAAATCTCGAATTATAAGAATTTTCCATTTTTCTCCGATTAAACAAAGAGTTGTTTCAACCGGACATTCTGGCAGTTTCTCCATGCGTAAATCCTTTAGTATCTTTTTTATACTATAATTCCAAAAATTTTTCCAGCATGAGTAAAGTTTTGTAAACTGATAATTATTATACTTTCTTCGCATTTAATCGGGTAAGAAATAATTCATAATGATAGTGTGGAAAGGAGAATTGCTATGAACAAAGAAAACATGAAAGAAAAAGCCGATGAGATGAAAAAAAATCTTAAAGCCGGCGGTGAAAAAATTAAGGAGAAAACCGCCGAAGTTAAGGAAAAAACCAAAGAGAAAGCTGCCCAAATGAAAGAAAATCTGAAAGAAGGCGCAGAAAAAACAAAAGAAAAAGCCCACGAAATAAAAGAAAATGTAAAAGAGAAAGCGGGCGAAGTTAAAACAAAGTTAGCCGAAGGTGCCGAAAAAGCCAAAGAAAAAGCGCATGAAACAAAAGAAAAAATAGCCCAAAAGGCTGACGAAATGAAAAACAAAAAACATGCCGCTTAAAAAGGCTAAAAAAAAGAGGCTAAGAACCTTTAACATGAAAAGTTAAAATAAACATGTTATTAATAAAGAGGTCAAGAACCTTCAACATGAATTGTTAAAGTAAAACTTGTTATTAATAAAGAGGCTAAAATAGCCTCTTTTTTTTTTATACAAGACCTTCTTTCAAGGCTTTAACGGCGGCTTGAGTTCGGTCATCAACAACGAGTTTTTGAATAATGTTACAAACGTGAGCTTTTGCCGTATGCTCTGATATCGTGAGTTCTTGAGCGATTTCATTGTTAGACATTCCGTCAACAACGAGTTTTAAAACTTCGTATTCTCTTTGAGTAAGGTTTGCATGCTGTTCTTTAAACATTGCACGTGACATTTGTCTTGGCGGAATTACCCCGCAATTTTTTTCTCTCAATATCGGAACGACTTGCGGATCAAGCCACATTGCTCCGTCTTTTACTGTTTTTATAATCATTTTTAAAACATCGGTGCTGATATCTTTCATGACGTACGCACACGCACCGGCATGAAGTGAATCCATTATTTCTTGTTCGCTCAAATGGGAAGTCAGAATTATAATTTTAGCTTTACTGTCGATTTCTAAAATACGTTTAGTTGCTTCAATGCCTGTGATATCGGGAAGTCCGATGTCCATAAGAACTGTATCGGGCTTATTTAAGCGATATTTTTCAACGGCTTCTTTTCCGCCTTGAGCTTCAACGGTTACTTCTATGTCATTCTGACCTTCAAAAAGAGATTTTAACCCTACACGTATAAGTTTTTGGTCTTCTACAAGTAATACATTTATAGTCATAATAAAATTCTCCCTATCTCACTTATAAAATTAACATTTAATTCATTAATCCCATTTCCGCGAAAGTTGCAAGACAATATTAATAATTGATAATTAATAAATATAATTTGAAAAAGAAATGGATATTGATAGGTGTTTATATCTTTTCGTAGGGGCTAGGGGTGGGTTTAAACAGATGAAAAGTGGCAGACTGAGTCTGCACGTAAACTATGGGTGAGAAGTGAGAGGTGAAAAGACCATATCGGGTGCTAAAGCACCAAAAGAAAGTACTCTATTCCTTTTCAAGGGAGGGCAGCAGGGGTGTGGTGCGGTATTCCCCTCCATTTTCAAGGGAGGGTTGGGGTGGGTTTAATTCTCAACATGAAACCTTAAAATCCGACGTCATTGCGAGCGAATGCCTCAGCCTTTTAATTTGCACGAAGTGCCGATTAAACTGTAAGTTGGGGTTTCGACCCCAACAAAAACCGCACCCCACCCTAGCCCTCCCCATCAGGGGAGGGGGAAAAATTAGTTCCTTCCCTTTTCAAGGGAAGGTTAGGATGGTTAATATTTTTTGTACGAAGTGCCTAGTTATTTGACCCCTCACCCGAATTTCTAAGTTCACTATGTTCACTAAGAAATTCTTCCCTCTCCCGCACGAAGGTCAATTCGACGGGGAGAGGGGACAAACCCACCCCTAGCCCCTCCCTTGAAAAGGGAGGGAGTAAGACTGTCATTGCGAGCGAATGCGAAGCAATCCAGCCTTTTAAATTTGCACGAAGTGCTTATTTATTTGACCCCTCACCCTAACCCTCTCCCGCACGAAGGTCAATTCGTCGGGGGAGAGGGGATTAACCAACCCCTAACCCCTCCCTTGGGAAAGGGAGGGGGAAAAATTAGTAAAGTAGGATGGGTGAAACGATTTTCATTTCACCCATCAACCATCAGATATAATATAACCCCTCACCCGAATTTGTAAATTCGCTCTGCTCATTAACAAATTCTTCCCTCTCCCGCACGGGGCGAGGGGAATTTTTATGCAAGGGATGAGGAAAAATCTCACGTTAACACCATATATTGCGTGCAGGCTCAGCCTGCCACTTTTCACTTTTCATCTTTCATCTTTCACTTCTCACCTTTTAACCCACCCCTAGCCTCTCCCGCAAAGTGATATAGAAAAAATCCCTATTAAGTGTACTTTTTCCCCTATTTAGTTTTGTAAAATCTTTGCCATAAAAGGCTTGTAACATCTTGAAAAAAATGTTACAATGTGTTACAATGATAGTAGGAAGTTCCTGCTGGTATTTGTAAGGTTTCCGATGAGTGTTACTCCCCACACCACTCTCTAATCAAAAAGGTATCCGGTTACTAAAATTTCAGGTGACGCTATGGATACACTGTTTTTTAATGTAAAAGATTATAGAAAGATAATTGAAACTGCTTTGAATGTTTCAATTATCGGAGTTTTAATTTTGTGTCAGGGGCTTAACCAACTTCAGGCGGACAACGTTAAAGTTGCTCAAATGAACGCCCCTGACTTTGATACAGGACAAGTTACCCAAAAAATTCTTAACGAAATTTCACCGCAAATTCGGCAAAAAAATTTCGATACCATGATTAAACAAAAATACTTAAACGCCGAAATAACCGATGTAACAGACGGTGTGAAACACATGAGACTTGTAAAATATTATGCGGGTCGTCCGGTAAGAATTAATGTTGTGGAAGCGGACATGAAAATCGCAAAAGACTTAGAATTAACGCCCGCACTATCTACAAACGATACTTTAAAAAGCAGAAGGTCAATTTCAACAATAGCAAAAAATAATAATGCAATAGCAGCATTGAACGGTACATATTTTAAACCCCAAACTGGTGTTCCTCTCGGAACTTTAATGATTAATAAAAAAATGTACACAGGTCCTGTTTATGACAGAGTCGCTTTCGGTATTTTTGAAAACGGTTCTCATCAAAAATTTGATATTGCCCGTGTTCAGCTTAATGCTTATATAAAGGGCAGCGGGAAAACTATAAAGGTTGATAACATAAATCAACCGAGAATGCTTTCCACTTATGTTCTTGTCTACACTCCGGAATGGGGTAAATTTTCGCCTTATGCACCAAAATACGGTATGGGTTTGCAGGTTACTGACGGCAAAATTACACAGGCATCCGCAAACCCCCTTTCCATTCCCGAAAACGGCTATGTTATTTCAGGTCCGAAAAGTATTTTACAGCCCCTTTTGGAGAAGAAAGACGCTGAATTGACCGTTAATACAAATCCCGAATGGAAAAATGTTAAACATATTATAAGCGGCGGCCCGTATTTGGTAAAAGACGGAGAAATTTTTGTTGATATGACCGCACAAAAACTCGGTGCAATAGGCGGAAGAAACCCCAGAAGCGCCATCGGTTACACTGCTGATAACAATTTTATCATGGTTGCAGTGGACGGGCGTGAAGGAAGTTCTATCGGTATGACCTTAATGGAGCTTGCTAACTTTATGAAATCTATCGGCTGTGTTAATGCAATTAATCTTGACGGCGGAGGTTCTACCGTAATGTATGTCAACGGTCAGGTCGTTAACAGACCGCAAATGAAAGGCGGAATTCCGCTTTCCAATGCGATAATTCTTGCATCGAAAGAAGATTAATTCCCGACATTATGGTCTATTATGTCGGAAACCCAAGGTATGTAAGTGTATTTTCCCATAAATGAAGTTATTGCAAGATAGATTACAAACGTGTAAATTATCGTTTGCAAAAACGAATATCCGAACAAAAACGGCATATTAATGAGAAACGTAATCTGTGCAACGATTTTGTTTATAATCGGGATTAGGCTTAACAAATTTGAAAGCCAGCCCAAAAACAACGAAATTACCGTGAAAGCCAGAGAAATAAAAATTGACTGGAAAATATGATATTGCAAAAACGGTCTTAATTTTGCTTTTGTAAACAGTCCCAAAATAAGCCAAACAAACCCGACCATACCCATAGTCAGGTAAGAAGTTCCAGCAATAATCTTTTCTATAGGGTAAGGTTCTGAATTCACACCGGTTCTCCGTTTCTTTTTCTGTTAATGTATTCGTCCAAAACTTGTGTGTAAATGAGTCTGTATTCGTCATTTTCAGGCGAAATATTTATTGATGCTTTGTATGCACCTATTGCGTTTTCGATTTCACCTTTCAGATAATGAGCGTTACCCAAAAGCATGTATGTTTCCGCACTGTTCGGCTTAATATGCAGGCATTCTTTGTACAAATTCATTGCCAAATCAAGATGATTAAAGTTTGTATAAAGATTTGCAAGTAACGTTTGAGCATCAATGTTCTCGGGAGAAACCTCAACTGCTTTTTTGTACATTTCTACGGCTATTTCGTATTCTCCGAATTCTGAAAGGGCTATAGCATAGCAAATATAAGCCTTGTAATTATCGCCTTCCATAGTCAGAGCTTTTTCAAAATATCTGTACGCCTGTTCGCGCTGTTTCATTAATGTCAAAGTGTTTCCGAGGCAAATCGCAACAATTTTGTTGTCGGGATTAAGTGCAAAAACTTTTTTGTAAAGCTCCAAAGCCGTTTCGTAATCGTACATTTTGAAACAAACGTTACCCATGTCAATTAAAGCCGTAAGATTTTCAGGGTCAAGCGACAAAGCTTTTTCATAATATGCCTTTGATTCAACATAATCTTCATTATCCTGATAAAGCAGTGCTATTGCGTTATAGATTTCAGGATTTGTCGAATTTAAGTCAATAGCTCTGTTGTAGTAAAAAAGAGCTTTGGGAAAGTTTTTCCATTCGGCAAAAACGTTACCGATATTGTAATAAATCAGGTAATTTTTCGGATTAATCTCTAATGCCCTGTTGTAGTATGAAAGCGATTTTCTGAAATCTTTCTCATAAAACCACATCGTACCCATTCCGACCAAAGCCTGAACATCATTTGGACTGATAGCCAAAAGACTGTCCAAAACAGACATGACTTTGTCATAATCTTGTATCCGCAAATAAAGTTCCGACAATTTGTGGTAATTTTCAATATTGTTCGGCTCTTTTGCCATTGTTAAAACCAATTCGTTAATCTGGTTGTTGATTTCTTCTTTGTTCATTATTTATTTCCTATATTGTTTTTCTTTTTTATTGAGTTGAATATCCATACGGATAAATACGTATGAAAAATATATTACAAATACCGTTAATGCCGTATATACAATTATCCAAAGTGCATTTTCATTCATTTCAGTTCCTCCAAATATTCAAGAATTTTGTTATTTATGGAAAGCAAATTTTTCAGAAAAAGTATTCCGAAGTATATTCCGAGCAATGCGAGCGGAACGATTTTATAAACCGGAATATCAATAATAAATAATCCGAAAACTCCACCTGTCAAAACTACCAAACATGTAAACAGGTTCGTTCTGAACGCAATTAAATTTTTAATTTTCTCCTTGTAATAACGACTCATACCTACATTCTACCTTATTTTTAATAATTTGCAATATTATTTAGAAATATTAACTTAGAATGTTTTAAATTCTTTTGATAATTCTTTCCATTCGTCCTCGGCAATGCTGAAAGCGTTATTCCAGAATTTTTCGATAGCGTAAGTTTCGCGTTCTTCTTTGTGAAGAATATGAACCACGACATCTCCGTAATCAAGTAAATTCCAGCGATTTTTCGCATCGTTTTCAATTCTGACGGGTTGGCGTGCAAAAATTTCTTTGATACGGTCTTTTGTGTTGTTCATGAGGGCTTTCACCTGCGGGGTGGAATCACCGGTTACAATAACAAAATAGTCTGCCAAAGATGAAACATTGCTGATATTGAGTATGGTAATGTTTTTGCCTAATTTATCATCAAGAGTTCTTGCGATAACGCAAGCGAGTTTTTTAGAATCCGTTTCCATAAATTACTCCAGCATGTCAACTCGGCGTTTGTGCCTGCCGCCTTCAAAGCCTGTTTTAAGCCAAATGTCGACAATATCAAGTGCCAAATGTTCGCCAATAACTCTTTCGCCCAAACAAAGAACGTTTGCATTGTTATGAGCTCTGGAAACTCTTGCCGAATAAGTATCTCCGCAAAGTGCAGCTCTGATACCCCTGACTTTGTTCGCAGCCATGGACATGCCGATACCCGTTCCGCAAACCAAAATTCCGCGGTTAAATTCTCCCGAAATAATTTTTTGTGTTAAAGTTTTTGCTATTTCGGGGTAATCGCATGACTCTCTGGTGTGCGTTCCGACATCTTGAAACTCAATATTTCTCGCTTTGAGATAGTCTATAATCGCCTCTTTATAGTGAAAACCACCGTGATCTGCACCGATAACTACTCTTAAATCTTCCATATCTCTCCTTTCGTTTTATAAATTATATTATACAATATTCTCAAGATAATTCAAGTATTGAATATTCAATAATATTGTTTTTTGTAAAGATGAATTTTTCAACAATAAAAAACTCCCTAAGGGAGTTTTTTATTATTTTAATGTGCTGCTTTGTCGATACCGTCATTATGCATTATGTCAGTTCTCTGGTGGAGAGAGAAATTACCGTTGGCGTCAACTTCAAGCAGATATTTTTGCGGGTTTGAAGCGGCGGTATCTTTGTCCTTAAAGTAAGTATATCCGTTATCTTCCTGAGTAATGGTATATGTGTGACTTCCTATCTTGACTTCATTTCCTTTGAAAGTACTCATGTCGGCTCTTGCGTTCTCAAAATCTCCTATACCCGCGGCACCGTCATCATATACGCCTTTAAGTTTAGACAATATTTCATTCAAATTACCGATTGAGGAATATTTTACCGCACTATTGTTAGAATAAGCTTTGAATGCATCATCAACATTTTCGTAATACTTGTTGCCGACTTTCAAACCTTTATCTTTATCATAGTTATTATCTACGTATGCCTTATTGAACAGTTTACCGAATTCTTCCTTGGCTGCTACTTTTGGTGCATTCTGACTTGACGTCGAATTATTTGTAGGACTTGTCACCGAATTATTCGGAGTATTTACAGTCGAATTATTCGTAACATTTGACGTCGAATTATTCGTAGTATTTTCGGTAGTTGTCTGTACTTCAGATTCAGGTGTTTCAGGTGGGTCAGTTTCATCAGTTTTATTACCGCCCAGGATACCACCGAGTATTGTGCCAAACGCACCTAAACCTAAAAGCCATTTTTCAAGTTTCGACATTCCGCCGTTATCGCAGCAGCCGTTATCGTAGTATCCGTAGTCATACCCCTGAAACGAACTTCCGTAGTTGTACTGCTTGATACTTATGAAGTTTTTGTTGCTTACAGTGGGGGCAAATGAATTTCTGAATTCTCCCGCTCTTAATCTGTAATTTAAAGGTGTTCTTGAATTACCGCTCCAGCCTGTAATACCCCAGCCCATATGCTGTTCTCCTTATTTTATTATATATCATTATATATATAAAGTATATAACTCATCAAAAATTGCCTTTTTCTTAAAACTTCGTTACAAAAGTTTACACAAGGAAGAAATTCTATTCCCAATTCAAATTATATTTATCGGTATCCAAACAGTTTGAAGCTTTAGTTTTTGCCTCATCGGCAGTTGCACCTGTGCCGGAACCGTGGTTATCCTGAATTGTTGCTGTGTAGCCTGCATCTTTTGCTACTTGTGTATTTTCCCACTCGTTGTTGTAATCAGCTTGCCCGAGAGCATCATCGAATTGAGATGCAGCACTCCCTCTAAGATTATAATCAGCTAATTGAGCATCAATCGCCGTTAAGTCAAATTTTCCGCCGTTTGCAAATGAAACATCATTTGCATCGTGTCCGTAAAAATTATCTATAGCATGCTTGATATTTAATCCGTCTGCATAAGTCATAGGTTTACCGTCTGCTCTTTCAAACAGATTTGCAAGCTGTGCCCATAATTTTTGGTTTGATTTATTTGCATCATACATTATATTTTTTGTTACTGTACCTTTAAGCGTTGTCTTTGTAATTTCAGGAGCGGCAGCAGTGACTTCCTCTTTTTTGGGTTCAACTTTTGGTTTTTCCGGTTCGGTCTTTTTCTCAGGTTGAGTAGTTTCAGGATTTTTCTTTTCCGGATCATTCTTAACTTCTTCTTTGTTTCCGCCAAGAAATCCGCCAAGTATTTGTCCTAATGCACCGAGTCCCATAAGCCAATCAGTCCATTTAGAACCGCCGCCGCAGTCATTGTTTCCGTAGTCATAATCCTCAAAAGAAGCGCCATAGTTACGCTGCTCGATGTTAATGTGATAAGTGTCATTATACACCTTATAGCCGCGTTGTCCGCCGCCTCCTAATCTGGTATTCACATCGTAGTTTACCGGGACTCTGGCTCCGCCAGACCATCCCGTTACACCGAAGGTCATTATGACTTCTCCTTATGGTTATATACTCTCTATATATATAAAGTATATAACCAAAAAATAATTGCCTTTTTTATTGAAAATTGTTAAGAAATGTTAAATATCCAAACTGCTAAACAGCCCCAAAGCCGTGACTTCACTAAGTATCGGGAATTCATTAATATCATGTTTTTTTACAAAATCTATTGCTTCGTTGCGAGCCATTTCCAAAATTTTCGCATCTCTTAAAATATCCGATATAATCAAATCAGGCAGACCGCTTTGCCTTGTCCCCAAGAATTCTCCGGGACCGCGAAGTTGTAAATCCTTTTCCGCAATTACAAATCCGTCGTTTGTTTCGGTCATGATATTTAATCTTTCGAGAGTTTCGGGGGTTCTTGATTTGCTTTGAAGTATGCAATATGATTGCAAATCGCTTCTTCCGACTCTGCCTCTGAGCTGATGAAGCTGTGAAAGTCCGAAACGTTCGGCATTTTCAATAACCATGACGGTTGCATTCGGGACATCAACACCAACTTCAACTACTGTTGTGGAAACCAAAATATCGTATTTTTTATCTTTAAAATCGGTCATGACTTGCTCTTTAATGTCATTTTTAAGTTTTCCGTGAAGAAGTCCGATTTTGAATTGCGGAAATATTTCATTTTGAAGTTTTTCGGCTTCTATTGTTGCGGCTTTGGCAGAGAGAGTTTCGCTTTCTTCAATAAGCGGATAAACAACGTATGCTTGACGTCCTGCCTCAACCTCTTTTTTTATCAAATCATAAACGGGTTTATGGGAGGAAACGAGTGCGGTTTTAATGGGTTTTCTGCCTTTCGGAAGTTCGTCAATAATTGTTAAATCCAAGTCCCCGTAAACGGTCAATGACAGAGTTCGTGGGATGGGAGTGGCGGTCATGGTAAGCATTTGCGGATTTTGGGACTTTTTCTTTAAAATATTTCGCTGTCGGACGCCGAATCTGTGTTGTTCATCGACGACTATTGCACCCAAATTGTTGAAATCGACGCCGTCTTGTATGAGTGCGTGAGTTCCGACGGCAATATTCATCTGCCCGTTGCGTAAATCCGTTCGGAATTTTTCACGTACTTTTTTCCCCTGACTTCCCAAAAACAGTCCGACGCTCAGCCCCAAAGGCGTAAGCCACTGTTGTAAATTGTTGTAATGCTGTTGTGCAAGAATTTCAGTCGGTGCCATAATTACGCCCTGATATCCGTTTTCTACGGCTGCCAAAAGCATGATGCAGGCAACTACGGTTTTTCCGCTTCCGACATCTCCTTGCAAAAGTCTTGCCATCGGGGTTTGAGAATTAAGGTCATTTAAAATCTCGTTAACTGCACGTTTTTGCCCGCCCGTCAATTCAAAAGGCAGACTGTCAATGAATTTTTTAACATAACCTTGTTCCTTAATTTTTAGGGCAAGTGCGTTATGATTTTTTGAGTTTTCCGTTCTGATGCGAGCGAGTTTCAACTGCATCAAGAAAAGTTCTTCAAAAATTAACGAAAATCTCGCTTGTGCAAGAATTTCGGGATTTTCGGGAAAATGAATTTGTTCGGTTGCGACTTTTTTGTCGAGAATTCCGTATTTTTCCCTTATAAAATCGGGGATTACGTTTTCGATAGTATCTTTGTAGGTTTGAATTGCGTTATATATCGCACGGCGGAGAACTTTAATACTCAAATCTTCGCATACGGTATATATCGGCACAATTCTTGCAAGGTTGAGGTTTGTGTTTTCCAAAAATTCGCCCGTCATAATTGAGTATGCGGGTTTGTCAAAGGTTAATCTGTTGTCGTAGCTGTTGAGTTTAACTTTTCCCGACACCATTATGCCTGCGTTTTTTGGAAATTGTGCTTTTATGCGTTCAAGCATAAATCGGTTTGATTTGGCTTGGAAAAAGCTCAAATCTACCTTTCCGCTTTCGTCTGCGATAGTAACTTTAACAACGGAAAGTTTGTTTTTTGTATTAAACGCCGAAACCGATCTGATATAGCCGAAAACTGTTGTGTTTTCGCCTTCTTTAAGATTTTTTATTAAGGTTCTCGCGGAATAATCGACATGTTTTTTAGGAAAATACATGATTAAATCCTGAGCCGTATAAATTCCGAGTTTATTCAGTTTGAGTGCGATTTTCGGTCCGACGCCTTTGATGTACATGACATCCGTACTTTTTGGTGATTTGCTTATATTTTTGGGTTCTTTTGGGGAAATTAATTCGGATTTGACTACTCTTAAAAGTTTTTCTATACTTTTTCTGCGTTCGACGATTTCCGCCATCGGGTAATGTTCAAATATTTCAAAAATCACTGTCCATTTAGGGTTTTTGGTTTGTTTGTAAAACTTTTTGCACTCGTTTCTTATAAAGCCTGAAAAAGTTTGAGTTTTTCCGCGAATGTCAATATATTTGTATTGAATTTCTATTTCAATGGCTTTTTTAAGCTGTTCTAAACTACTTTCCACTAAGTTTTAAGACCTCATAGATATCCATTTTTTTTGATTTACCGCGGATTTGTACATCGGCAATTTTTATTACGTCGACAATGTCGCTAACTTGTTTGTAAGTTGAAGAACTTATCAAAAGATTTGTTTTATAAACTTTGTTATAGCTTTCAATTCTGCTTGCGAGGTTTACGGTATCTCCTATAACCGTGTATTCAAGACGTTTTTCCGAACCGATATTTCCGACGAAGGCTTCACCCGTGTTGATTCCGATTCCGATTTCTATTTTCGGTTTACCTTCAAAGAGCCATTTTTCTTGTAATTCTTCCACTTTTTTAAGCATGTCGACCGCACATTTTACGGAATTTTGCGGATGGCGAATATCCTGAATGGGTTCGCCGAATATTGCCATGACGGCATCTCCGATAAACTTGTTTATGACTCCGTTGTGAGATGTGATTATTGGTTCGATTTCCGAAAAGTATTCGTTCAAAATCATTGAAACTTCTTCGGCGGTCATTTTTTCGCTCATGCTTGTAAAACCTCTGATATCGGCAAACAAAACGGTTACGATAGCTTTTTTCCCGCCGAGTTTTATATCGTCAATGTTTTGGACAACGTTTTTCATGATGTCTTGCGATAAATATTTGCCCATCGCATTTTTAATTTTTTCCTTGTTTTTTCCTTCAAGAATAAATCGGTACGACCAGCCGAATATCATCGTGCTTAACTGAACGGCAAGCGGAGTTATTATGTACGGAACGATATTATGACTGTACAGACCGAAGCAGGCATAAAAGTATAAAAATGCTATTCCAAACAGAGTTATCAGGGACGGTAAAAACGGCATAATTCTTATGATGACAAATGTGATTATGCACATCAAAATTATTATTAAAAGATTTTGTGAAAAATCAAGTCTTATGATGAAGTCGTTATTAAGCAGGTTATCAATAATTGTTGCCTGAATATCCGCTCCGGGATGGTTTAAAGATATTGAAGATTCTATAACATCTTCTACACCGAGTGAATTTGCACCGATTATTACGATTTTGTCTTTGAATTCGTCGGGATTTATAATCGGTTTTTTCCCGTCTTTAAGCAGTCTGTTTGAATTAATTATATCAATAGCCGAATAAT
The DNA here is from genome assembly GCA_947624975.1 of Candidatus Gastranaerophilales bacterium. Classification (GTDB taxonomy): domain Bacteria; phylum Cyanobacteriota; class Vampirovibrionia; order Gastranaerophilales; family Gastranaerophilaceae; genus Stercorousia. The sequence continues at coordinate 9,605 of CANQMP010000028.1, read as the reverse complement.
TGATGTGCGAATATTCCGAATTCGGAAGAAGTTTATAAAATTTTATATCATGCTTAATGTCGCCTCTTTCTTTGTGGAACGGAATTTTTAAACCTGTTTTGTCCACAATAAGGTATTTGTTCGTAAGCGTAAGTTTATCCATTTTATTTGCAAGCATGTAAGCACTTAAAGCAAGTGAAGGGTAGAAATTATCGTTGTAACTTATCAAATCCGTGGAGGCTCTTAAAACTCCGTCAACCGCATTCAAATCCAAATTAACCGCACCTGCAAATTTGAGTGCATCAAAATAACCCTGAGGGTACATGGTTAAGCTTGTATATGTGCTTTCACGGGAATTGTCACGAGTCCTCTTATCCGATATGTCTGCCGAAAACTTCTTGTGAAAAGCATCATCATATTCGCTACCCGCATTTTCATCCTCATATTCGGAAGTCATCGCCATATATCCGCCGATAAAGTTTTTGGATTTTCCTACGGATTCAAAGAAAAAGTTATCCGATGAGGCGGGTCTTTCTTTGTCAAGTGAATTTAGAATTGAATCAAATACAACAACTTTTGCGTTTGTGTAGTTATTAAAATATTCGGTAATTTCTCCGTATAAAGCTCTTGCCCACGGCCATCGGTAGCTTTCAAGGGATTTATTGTCAATTATAACCAGAACAACATCTTTTGAACCGTTAATTGTCGAAGATGACGAATTAACTATCATGTCATAAATCGGATTTTCCCAGTAGTTTATTGATACAAAAGCTATAACAAAAACCAGCAATATATGAAACAGTATTGACTTAAAAAAGAATGCTTTTCCTTTAAATATTTTCATCTTTCATAATCCCTTTATTTTATGATATAATAAATTCCGAAAAAAGGGTAGTTATGAAAGAAAATTTAATCAAAAATTTATCAAGGGAAAAGATTTTACCCGTAATCAGAAACAAAGATGCTTCAACGGTTATGGATATATCAAAGGCGTTGGCTGAAGGCGGTGTGAAGTTTATCGAAATTAACGTTGAAAGTCCTGCCGTTTACAAGGCTATAGAGGAAGTTTCAAAGTTTGTAAATGTCTGTGCGGGAGGGATAATAACTTCTTTGCAGGCTCAGACGGCTATTGAATCAGGTGCAAAAATTTTATCTTCACCGATTTTTTCAATGAATCTTGTAAAGCTTTCAAAAGATAAGCAGATACCGTTTATAGCGGGAACTTCGACTGCAAATGAGGCATACACGGCTTGGAAAGCAAGAATTCCGCTCATAAAACTCTACCCGATTACGGCTATGGGGGGTGCTTTGTATGTTGAAGATTTATTAAGACCCATGCCGTTTTTAAATATTATGCCGTTAGGGAATGTAAAATTATCGGAAGTCAGGTCATATATTAACGCAGGTGCATCCGTAGTAGGTGTGGGACGTGATTTATATGAAGGATTTTCTTTATCTGAAATAACCTCAAGGGCAAAAAACGCTCTTGAACAATTAAAGGAGTAATATGTCCGAAAAATTAGATATAGTAACAATGGGAGAATGTCTGGCGGAGTTATCAACAAACGCAAAGCTTTCAAATGCCGAATGTTTGTATAAATATTACGGCGGAGATGTTCTGGCAACAGCGATTGCGGCATTGAGAATGGGTTCAAAAGTCGGATTTATCACAAGGGTCGGCAACGATGCATTCAAAGACTATCTTATTGACAGTTGGCAGAGTGAAGGACTTGATATTTCCCAGATTAAGCTTGCAAATGAATCGAACGGACTGTATATAATCGCACGTCCGACACTTCACGAAAAAGAAATCGTCTATTACCGTAAAAAAACGGCAGCTTCAAAATTATCCATTGAAGATATAAATTCCGATTACATAAAAAATTCAGGCATATTTTACGCATCCGGAATAACTCAAACACTTTCTCCGTCTGCGGGCGAAGCTGTTGAATATGCTTATAAAATCGCAAAAGAAAACGGAGTCGTTACGGTTTATGACCCGAATTACCGTTCATCGCTTTTGACTCCCGATGAGGCAAAGGAAAATTTTGAAAGAATAAATAATAATATTGATATTCTGTTAATGAATACAAAACACGATTCGGTAAGCATATTTGATATTGATTCGCACGAAAATATTATCAAAAAACTTTGGGATATCGGAATTCAAATTGTAGTCTTGAAATCAGCCGAACGTCAGGGTTATTATACGGGTTATAACGGCAATATTATATTTACGGAATTTTATACATCCGACTACATCGACACAACCTGCTCGGGCGATGCCTTTAACGGAGGTTTTATGCATGCTCTGACTCACGGATTTACACCGTTTGAGGCGGTAAAATTTGCTTCAATTCTCGCGGGACTTCAGGCAAAAGGTATCGGTGCGATTAAATCAATTCCGTATAAAGACGATGTTTACTCTATTTACAGGAGTGCAAATGTCTAAAGCTGTCATATCGGGTTATTACGGTTTCGGAAATTTCGGAGATGAAACTATACTCTCGGTTTTAACTCAACATTTGAAAGAAAAAAACGTTGATGTTACCGTGCTTTCTTCAAATCCCGAGTTTACCGCAAGAAATTATTCCGTTAACTCCGTAAAAAGTTTCGATATTAAAAACGTGATTAAGGCAGTTTCAAACTGTGATATCCTGATTTCGGGCGGAGGAAGTCTTTTGCAGGATGTTACGAGCCTGAAAAGCCTTGTTTATTACTGTTTTATTATTGCTCTTGGAATTCTTTTCGGTAAAAAAGTCATAATTTTCGCTCAGGGAATCGGCCCGATTAACAACAGACTTGCTTGTGCGGTTGTAATAAATCTTTTAAAACAGTGTAAAATTGTTACCGTGCGTGATGAAAAGAGCCTTGAATTCTTAAAAAAGCACAATGTGAATGCCTTTCAGGTTTGTGACCCTGTTTATTCGCTCAATATAAATTGCACTCAGGCTGAAAGTGCCGTGGGTGTTCAGCTGCGTGATTTTAAAACGGTGAATTACAATTTGCTTCAAAAGCTCGCATTGCTTATAAAAAACAAGTTTTCGGATAAAAAGATTAAACTTTTCGTTCTGCAAAAAGCTTACGATTTGGAAATATTGAGCAAGTTCGGAGAAATTTTGAACTCTTACGGTATTATATCGGAAATCGTTACGGATGATTTGATTAATGAATTATCCTCACTAGAATATCTTTTTGCCATGCGATTTCATGCGATTTTATGTGCAATAAAATGCGGAGTCAAAACTTGTGCGATAAATTATGACATAAAAGTCGAAAATTTGGCAAAAGAGTCAGGTATTCCGATGATTTCCTGCGATGCTCACGAAAACACGGAAGAAATTTATCAAAAACTTCAAAACCTTAACCCACAAAACTTAATTGATTTTGCAAACGGTAAATTGTTTGACTGGAGCGAATTTGATAAATTATTCACCGCCGAATAACTTTTTGTAATCTTTTCTTACGGCATCATCAAATTCATTCGGTTTAGCTTCAGCCATTTTTGTAGACCAGTATTGAAAATCTTCGGACTGAATTTTTCCGTCCACGGTTGATAAATTTTCGGTATTTCTGTCAAAAGTTCGTATCATTGCGGCTGTTTCTTTCCAGTCAAGTTTGCCGTCACCGTTTTGGTCGAGTTTTGTAAACGAATTTCTTGCTAATTCAATCGCTTGCTGTTTCATTTCATCGGAAATGTTTTCAGGCAAATTTTTCATCTCATATTTGGCGTATTCTTCAAAAGTAACTTTTCCGTCTTTTGTTCCGTTTTTATCGACATCAGCAAGCCAAGAACTTGCAATTAGACTTACATTATCTTTGTATTCTTCTTCGTATTTATTCTTATCGGGTCCGAAGTACATCAAATCTACGGTTTTGCCTTTAATAGGTTCTCCGTCTTTTTGCAAATTAGCAAGACCCTTATCCAAAGCTTCACCCAATGAATTATAATCTCCTTCATCCAAATCTCCCGCATACTTGGCATTTGTTTTCGGTAAAGCTGTGGTTTCTTCTTCAACGGGAGTGTACGGCTGTATCATCGGATTGTACATTGAAGACATGTATGAAGAATAAGTGCCGTCGTCATACATCTGTGCATAAGGCGAATTAAGTATTCCCATCGGGTTATACTTCATTAATGCCACTAAGTTCGGGTCTGACAGCGGTGCAAAGTAACCTCCGCCCATTAAGGTTGATGTCATCGGATAGTAGGTCTGCATCATCGGATAATACCCGCCTCTGCAGTGACAGCAGCTCCTGTCGCCGAATATACTTGTAGATTTATTTGAAAGTGCCATACTCAGAAATCCCGCACTTATTCCCAATTTGCCTAATCCGCTTGCAAATTGCGCTATTTTACCGTTATTATAATTTGTTGTGAGAAAATTTCCGATTTTGCTAAAAAATGTCATACTTATACTCTCAAATTATATAATATATATATAATAAGTATTTAATTTCCCAATAAATGCTAAAAATTTTCTTTTTGTTCACAAAAATTTACAAAAAAAAGAACTTCAATTAAGAAGTTCTTATTTGCCCTGAGCCAGACTTGAACTGGCACTGGATTTAACTCCAACCGGATTTTAAGTCCGACGCGTCTACCGATTCCGCCATCAGGGCGTACCTTGTTTATCTTAATTAAAAGTTAATGAGATGTCAACTGTAAAGGGAATTTTTTTAAATATTCTTTGTATTCTGAAATTCTATCTTGAATATTTTTGTCTATTTTGGTTATTTCGGCTTTAATGAGATTTTCGTTTTTGAGTTTAATTCTACCGAAAAGTGCGGGAAATTTAAGGTTTTGGATAAAAATATCTTTAAATTTTTTTATATCTTCAAAGTCATTCAGGTTAACGAAATCTTTTAAGTCGCAAAGTTCGGTGAACAAATCTCCGAGTTGAATTTTGGCTTTCACGGGTTTTCCGCAATTTAAAAACTTAATAATTTGTCCGATGTGGGCATGGAGGGTTTCGTAATCTTTTTTGAGTTTATGTTTTTTTTGCGGAAGAACTTTTTTGAAGTAATTCATTGTCTGTTCGTATCCGAGTTGAATAAGCTCGTTGCGTTTATTTTCGTTCATGTTGAAATCTACAACCACGATATCGCCTGTGTTTAGCACTATATAATCGTATTCGTCTTTTTGGGCGTAAGTGTCGACGATAAAAGATGTAGACATAGCCGTCATACAGCTGTAAACGGCGTTTGCGTAATCAATTCCCGATATATAGGATTTGTTGTAATCTCCTTCGAGCCTGAATTCAAGAATTCTATTGCTTTTTTCGCTCAAGTTTTGGGAAAGTTTCCACATGGGCCAGCTTTTTTGCAGGTCGCCGTCCACAAGAAGCGTTTTATTGTACTCTATCGGTTTCATTAACCCCGGCATACAGCAGGAAATCCTTACTGCCGAAGCTATTTCATAATCAGGAGTTTCAAATTTGGAAAACTCTTTGCATTCAAAGTTTGAAAGGTTAGTCGTTATGATTATGAGATTTGTATTGATGTCTTTAAAAGTTACGGCACGATTTGAGCCTTTTTTGTAATTCTTGCCGTAGAATTTTGCCTCAATCATATCCCGAACCCATTCAAGAAAGACTTCTCCCTTGCTCAAAGCAAATGCGGAGCCGAACCCGAAAGAAATATCCCTGAACAAATCAAAATTTACGTTCATAAAAAGATGTTTAATTTCTTCGGCATTGTATCCGACTGCAAGAAGTGCAGCAATTATCGAGCCTACGGATGAACCGCCGAGAATTGAGGGGGTAACGCCCAGTTCCTCCATCGCCTTAACGGCACCGATATAAGATATTCCCCGTATTGCTCCCCCGCCGAATAAACAGGTGTATTCAAAGCTCTTGTTCATATCTTTATTATACACAAAAAAAAATTTTAATTAAGATATAAAGATTATGTAAGGAAATCCGAAACATGCTATTTTTTCGTTTATAATCAGAATATAGATTAATGGAGAAATTATAATGGAAACAGTTAATGAAATTCTTTCAAAATTAGAAAACGCAGATAACGTAACAAAAAATATTCTGGAAAATGAATTGGTAAGTATCGGAACATCGGCACTTCCTCAGCTTGTTGACGAACTTCAGGTTGTAAGAGGTATTAAACGCGGTGTTGTTGCAATGACTTTAATCAGAATAGGCGAACCTTCGGTTAAATATTTGCAAAAAGCTGCAAAGATTAACAAAGATTTTGAATGGGTTGCACAATACCTTATAAGAGAAATCAAAGGTTCAAAAGCAGCTTAAAATTTATACACAAAGAAAAAAGACCTTAGGGTCTTTTTTTTTTTGAGAGTTTTTCTTTCAAATTTTAAAGTTTTTTCAATACTTTTTCAAGGCGTTCAAGTTTTTTTGCATCCGTACCTATTCCGCACAAAAGCATTGTTGAAATCTCGTTTGTCTTTTCATCTTCAATGCCAAACTCAAAAAGCTTTTCAGAAAGTTCAAACCCCGTTAAACCGTCTTTTTTTATAAGTATTTTTGTCGGGTCGCAACCGCCGAAAGTTAGATTTTTAACCTCATTTTTTAAACAATTTATGTTTTCGATTAATTCGTCGATTTTTTTTCGACCTTTTTTTGAGTTAAGGAAATTTATATTTGCCTCTATTGAAGCAAGCAGAGGGTATGACGGGGAAGTCGTATTAATCATCGAAAGTGCAGGTTCGGCGTCTTTGTCGCACATTACATGTAAAAGAGCTGTCGGATTAAGCCCGCCTGCTGTTTTGTGAAGTGACTGGATAGTAAAATCCGCCGTATTAACGGCACTTTGCGGTAATTTATCCGAAAAAGGATACAACGCACCGTGTGCTTCATCTGCGATTAAGAAAACACCGTCTTTTTTTAACGATTTTATATCGGAAACAATTCCTTCATAAGTCGGTGAAGTCACTATGACGGCTTTTACGCCCTTAACATTAATCAGCTCGAAAGTCGTTTTGTCGGGAATTCCCCACTCCTTAATGTTTGGTATATCGTAAAAAATCGGCTCACAGCCTGCAAGTTTTACGGCATTAAGGTGTGAGGGATGTGCATTTCGAGCTATCAAAACTCTGTCCCCTTTGTTACAACAAGTTAACACGGCGGCAATAATCCCCGAAGTTGACCCGTTTGTTAAAAAGTGAGTTTGTTTTGTCCCGTAAATTTTTTCTGCGTGTTTTTGGGCTTTTTTAAGTGCTTCAACTGGGTTATGCGTGTCTGTTTCTGATATATCGGATTTGTAAAATTGCCTGAATTTATTCAGTATAAAGAATTTTTGCCCGTGCGACGGGGTCGTAAACAAAGTATTTTTGCTGTGTTTTCGCATTAAATTTATGAGGCTCAAGATGAAATTCCCTTACTTGTTGCGGATTTCAATACTTCTTTTGGTGCAATACTGCGTCAAAGTCATTTTATCCTTGCCGTTGTGGTATTCAAATCTTCCCGAAATCGTGTATTTGCCGTTTTCATTTTTTTCAATTCTTATCGGGCTGAAAATACATTCAACGGACTGAATTTCCGACAGCGGAAGCATAATCGAGTATTCTTTTTCTATATCAACATTCTCATCGGTAACGAATTTCATACCGCCTGCGGATATATCAAGTGTTGTAATCTTATGAGAAGCGTCTTTGCTTTTCAAATCGAGTTCGTGCATGTACTTAATACGTGTAAATTGACGTCTTTGCAAAAATTTATGTTTTGCGGGATTAGCAATTTTAAGTTTTTTACCTTCAATGGTTTCCGCAAACGAATCAAAATACAAAGTTCCGTGCGTAGTCTGCGTGTAGAATTCGCAATAGTTGTGACGCATAATCCCTTGCGGGTCATGTTCAAGCTCAATCGTAAAATATCTCGGCTCAACATCAACAATAGTACCTTTGTTAGCCCACTTAAAATCAGGCGGTACAATGATAACTTTTCTGTCTTTTTCAATAAGTTCTCTCATAATTACCTCTTAGTGCCATTATATAATATTTTCAGAATTTTGCAAATTCTTTAGAAAAGTTAAGATTTAAAGCCGATTCGGATAATTTCAAATTTAATTCCAAAAAATCCAAAATTTCCAATACTTCATAAAACCTTATATCGCCTCTGTTGAGCTTATTTGACAAAACTCTGTCGGTAAAATTTGAGCGTTTTCCTTTGCTTTCAAGATAAATTTTAAAATCTTCACAAAATGCTTTTAATGTATTGTATTTTTGAATAATTGCAGTTTTAATGATACGTTTTATTCTAATTTTCATTTCACTGTCAATTTGTTCCGATATTTTAATTCTTTCACGCATAAGTTTATCTTACATTATAATTTTCTAAGAGGCTAGAAAATCATAATTTGGTATATTTACATTTTTAGTGTTGCAATATTCTTAACCATGTGTTATAATGTAAATATATGTAACTTAATAGTTGAGGAGATAACGTATGCGAAAAAATTTTTTCAGTAAAGATGAATTTACTCTTGCAGAGGGTGCTGTGCACGCAGCCGGGCAACACGATTGCCGTAAGATAGCATTTACATTGGCAGAGGTCTTAATCACCCTTGCCGTCATCGGTGTTGTCGCAGCTCTAACCATGCCGACATTAATTCAAAGTTATAAAAAGCAGGTTGCATCCACAAGATTAAAGAAATTTTATAGCTCCATGGAACAGGCTATAAAGTTATCTGAAATAGACAACGGTCCTGTTGGATATTGGACAAAAGAGAAAAGTATATATGATGGTATTCTTAATAGTGGTTCTGCTGATGATGATAAAAAGAATGAAGCATTAGCAAAAGATAGAGAACATGTTAAAACTTTTTATCAAACGTATATTAAACCTTATTTGCGGGTTGCAAATGAAGATTTTGAATATCAAGATGCCAATGATAATAGAAAGATTTTAATATATCTTTCAGATGGCTCAACTTTTGTTATGCATAATGGTAATTGTACGGATTTTTGGTTTGATATAAACGGTAGAAAATCACCTAATACTAGCGGCAGAGATATATTTGCTTTTCTTATTTGTCCTTCTTCAGATACTTATTATTGGGGTTTCAGTGGCAACCAAACATTTAAACCTTATGCAAAAAGAAGAGATATTATGAATAACGATTCTATATCACGAGAAAAACTTTTAGAAGTATGTAAAAATAGTGCTGGCTTTTGTTCCGGATTATTAATGTATGATAATTGGGAATTCAAGGACGATTATCCGTATAAGCTGTAAAATATAACTTGGGGTGGAAACCTCCAACTTACACTTTAATACCCTTTCCCTCTGCAGGAGAGGGAAAGGGTGAAGGGTCATATTATATCATATTGTTGATGGGTGAAATGAAAATTGTTTCACCCATCCTACTTTTTGGAAGGGAAAATTGTCTGTCATTGCGAGCGAATACCTCAGCATATTATTCCGTACCAAGTGCCTATATAATTGACCCCTCACCCGAATTTCTAAGTTCACTGCGTTCACTAAGAAATTCTTCCCTCTCCCTCAAGGGGAGAAGGGGAATCTATTACTCCCTCCCTTTTTAAGGGAGGGTTAGGGGTGGGTTTAATATCACGATTTCATTAAGAATTTTTAAAAAAAATTAAAAAATTTCCATTTCCCCCCTTGCATTTTTTGAAAAATAGTTTATAATGAGAA
>CANQMP010000027.1 GCA_947624975.1 Candidatus Gastranaerophilales bacterium | reverse complement strand
AAATCCCCCCCCCCCCGATGCGTTTAATGCTCTTGTAATCTTCTTTTTCATATTTTTTCCCCTTTCTATTTTTTTACATATTTATTATACCTGATTTTTCAAAAATTGCAAGAGGGGGGATAAAAAATTTTTTATAGTGAAAAGTGAGAGGTTTATTACGGGTGCTAAAGCACCAAAATAATTCACCCCACCCTAACCCTCCCCATTTGGGGAGGGGGAAAATCCGATCGGCAGAGTCCATTAGGGGAGGGAGTTTGCCCCTCACCCTAGCCCTCTCACGCAGAGGGAGAGGGAACTAACCCACCCCTGCCCTCCCTTGAAAAGGAAGGGAGCTATTTTCCGCACTGCGTGCTAATAATAGGCTGAGGCATTCGCTCGCAATGACGGACAATTTCCCCTCACTGTTTGTGGATGGAGTTGACCCCTAACCCTAGTCCTTTCCCGCATGAAGGTCAATTCGACGGGGAGAGGGAATTGATTACACCACAAAATTTCTAAATTCACTATTTCGACTTATCGCTTCTTTCACGGACGGAAAGTCTTATCGGCGTGCCGTAAAATCCGAAAGCTTCCCTTAATTTATTCTCTATATACCGTTTATAATGGTCTTTCATTAAGTCCGAATTGTTCGCAAAGATTACCACATGCGGCGGCTGTATTCCCGACTGTGTTACATACATTATTTTTAAACGTTTGCCTTTTACGGTTGCAGGCGGATTTAACATGTAAGCTTCTTTTATAACTTTGTTCAACAGTCCTGTTGATATACGTTTTGTACACTCCGAATAAACCTTTTCGGCCTCAGTAAAAATCTTATCCAAACGCTGTTTTGTTAATGCGGAAATATAAATTTTCGGAGCAAACTCCAAAAACGGTATTTCGTTTGAAAGTTCTTTGTCATATTTGTTGATAGTGTTTGACTTTTTATCCTCTATCAAGTCCCACTTGTTAATTGCAACTATAATTCCTTTGCCTGCCTCCAAAATCACAGAGGCGATTTTTTTATCCTGATCGGAAATTCCCTCCACAGCGTCAATTACAAGCAGGGCAACATCACATTCTCTTATTGAACGGATTGCTCTGTCTACGGCAAATTTTTCCACACCCCAGTCGACTTTTGATTTTTTTCTTATCCCTGCGGTATCAACAATTATAAAATCTTTGTCTTTAACTTTCACGTAACTGTCGATACTGTCGCGTGTTGTGCCTGAAACATCAGATACTATAACTCGGTTTTTATTCAAAACAGCGTTTACTATTGAAGATTTTCCGGCATTAGGTCGTCCGACTATCGCTATTCTTATTGAATTGCTTTGTGAATATTCAACATCACTTTGAAAATCTTCCGTTATTAAGTCCAGCAAATCTCCGACTCCTCCGCTTCCGTGAAGTGCGGAAATCCCTATGGGTTCACCTAAAGCGAGAGAGTAAAAGTCATTTACCATCATTAAAGATTCGGGATTATCTGTCTTGTTTACCGCCAAAAAAACAGGTTTACCCGACTGTCTTAAAATATTTGCAATATCGTAATCTATCGGATTTACGCCTTCTTTGCCGTCAACAAGAAAAACTATTTTATCCGCTTCGTCACAGGCTATTTTTGCTTGATTATATATTGAAAGCATTATTTCATCACCGTCATCGGGAATAATTCCGCCCGTATCTATTACGGTAAAAACTTTATTCTGCCATTCAACATCGAAATATATTCTGTCACGGGTAACACCCGGCAAATCATCCACGATAGAATTTCGTGAACCGACAAGACGGTTTACAAATGTTGACTTTCCTACATTGGGTCGTCCGACTATTGCTATTACGGGTTTTCTCATGATTTTTAGTATAACATAAAAATTACAGGGTTAAATAAAATTCTTTCATTAATTTGCAGTCGTCCTCAATATTAGGACTTTCGCAGACCAATGCACCTTTTACATCAAAGCTTTTCAATGCTTTAAGTAAATCTTTGTAATTCATGTCGGATTCTTCCAAATTCAAGTGTTTTCTTTCGCCTTTGCCCGTGTAATCAATTCCCGCAAGGTGTCCGTGAAAATTATCAAGTGCGGTTTGTCCGAGTTTTTTGCCGATTTTATTGAGAATTTTGCAAAATTCATCGTATGTGTTGTTTCTTCCGAATGTGCGTGCATGAATATGTGAAAAATCAACGCAGGGAAGAACCAAATCAAATTCTTTTGAAAGTTTTATTATTTCGTCAATATCGCCCCATTGGGTTTCTTTTCCCGTTGTTTCGGGTCTTATCCAAATTTCTTTTTTTTGCTCTTTCAAAATATTTACAATTCGTTCTGTTTGAGTTCTGACCTGATTGTAAACCGTTGGTTTATCCTGACCCATGTAGTATGCGGCGTGGAATGTTATGCTGAAAGCTCCCGCAGATAATGCAACGGAGGCTGTATCAATTATTCTTTGAACGCTTGCATCTATTTTTTCGGGTTCTGCAGAATTCAAATTTATATAAAACGGCCCATGAGCTGTCATAACAAAATCTTTGGACATGCTTTTTACAAATTCCCGACTTTCCTCGCCCATTCGGACACCATGGACAAATTCAAGTTCCATGCCGTCAAGTTTCATTTCTCTGAGAATATCAAAGGCATCGGGATATGAACCTTTGCCTGTTCTTAATGGCATTCCTGCCGTTATAAAATTAAGTTTTTCAAATTTTTTCACACTTCCGCCTTTACTAAATTATTTAATATATCACACATATCGCCAAGGAATTTTGAACAGTGTTCTTTTCTTTGCATACCTTCAAGACCTTGTGATAGAACGCGGCAACAGGTAAATTTGTTTCTTTTTTTAAATTCTTCAACTATTTTTGCTGCGGTTTGTTTTGCATTTTGCGTTCCCGAACAAAAACCTGCTACCATTTGACCTGCCGCGATAGCTCCGCAGACGCAACCTGAGGACATTCCGCCCGAAAACGCCGTTGCAGCAGAATAAAATTCTTCGGGACAAAGCCCTTCTTCTATTGCTGTTCTTATTATTGCTTGTGAGCATGAACATTCGTTTTTGTAATATTGTATTGTTTTATTTTTATCCATGATTTTATTATAGCATGATAGTAGAAAAAGTTGTTTTGTTTTGTAGAAAAGTCATGAGTTTTCTACATTGGGGTTTGGAATATTTGTGTTTTGAACTTTTTTGTTGAGGTTTTCTACAATTTTTTGAAGAGGGGAATTTATTTTCTTTTGCGGATTTGAACCGGTTTTCTACAAATTTTTTTTGGTTATGATGATTATTATTTTATTTAATTAATATTATTATAATAAATATTAAGCGAAAAAGTTTTGTAAAAAAATCTGCAAAAAAGGTTAATATTTTTTTATTTTTTCTTTTCTTTAAAACTTGATTTTGTATAATTATATCAAAGGTTAACTGAGGAGTATATATATGAAATTTGTAGTAAAAAAAGAAGATTTGTACAACGGTATTAAAATTGTTGAAAGAGCAACATCATTAAAAGCATTACAACCGGTTTTGCTTAACATATTAATAGAAACCGTAGACACCAACAACGTAAAATTAACGGCTACCGATTTGGATTTTACCGTAACAGCCATCATAAACGCACAGGTGGAACAAGAAGGAAAAATTACCCTTCCGTCAAAAACTCTGAACGAAATTGTTTCAAAATTGTCCGATAAATTAATCACATTTGACATGAAAGACGGCGAAAATGTTGTTAATATAACATGTCAAAACTCAAAATTTGATATTATCGGAATTTCAGCATCAGAATTTCCGCAAGAACTTTCAAACGTTAACATAGAGGACTCCGAAGGTTTTGAAATAGAAATGAAACCCTTTGTAAAAGCGGTAAAACAAGCAGGATTTGCAGCTGCAAGCTACGAAACCAGCAACCTGTTATCAGGTATTGTTTGCGATATTACGGGAAACGTTCTGGAAATCGCTTCAACCGACGGAAACAGACTTGCAAGAGTCAGAGAAAAAATTAATAACAAAGATAACCATACAAAACAACTTATTATACCCTCAAAAGCACTTAACGAATTTATTAAAATGAGCACATTTATTGATGAAGAAAGTGTTAGAATTTTTACCGAAAAATCAAAAATTATAATAAAATCAGAAACAACAACGACCATTTCAAGACTTTTGGACGGACAATTCCCGAAATATAACCAGCTTATTCCGAAAGAAAGCCCGAAAGAGGCAATAGTAAATGTTTCTGAGCTTATTCAGGCACTTGAACGTGTTTCTATTATGGTTAACGAAAAAACAAGCATCGTTAAATTGGAATTGAGCCAAAATAACCTTAAATTGACCGCAGATACACCTGATTCGGGTAAGTCGGAAGAATCTTTGGATATAGATTACAACGGCGAAGATTTAACAATAGCATTTAATTACAAGTATGTGTTGGAAGCTCTGAAAAACATTGATTCCGAAAGAGTAAAAATCGGTTTGAATACACCTCTTTCTGCAACAATGTTCAGACCCGACAGCGAAGAAGATTTTGTCGGATTAATCATGCCTGTTCAAATCAGATAATTATCTCGAAACCTGCCATTTTTCACGCAGACGGGCAAGCTTTCCGCTGTCAGACATTTCTTCGATAATGTAATCGATTTTTGTCATGAGCCTTAAAGAATTTTCTTCTTTTCTGTATGCAACGGCATAAGGCTCTCTTGAATAGCGTTTCGGGAAAAGTCTTACGGATGAATCGTTCAAGGCATAAGCAAGCAAAATTGTGTCATCCGCAACAATACCTTCCGCTTTTCCCGCTTTCAGGGCATTTAATGCCTCATTGTAAGTTTTGTAGCCGATAACTTCAACCTCGGGAACATTTGTTCTCAAAGTTTGTTCACCGGTTGAGCCAAAAACGATAATAATTCTTTTGCCTTCAAAATCGCCCAGCCCGTGTAGATTACTGTTTTGATTAACCATAATCGCTTGCCCCGCAACATAATACGGGATGGAAAAATCCAAAATTTGCTGTCTGCTGTTCGTTATTGACATTAAAGCAATAAGAATATCGACTTCACCCGAATTTAATTTCATTATTCTGTTTTGTGCGGTAACGGGAACAAATTCAATTCTATCTTCACTTCCGAGTAAACATTTTGCAATGTATTTTGCAAGGTCAATATCATAACCGTCAAGTTTTCCCTCTTTGTTTCTGAACCCGAACGGAAAAGCATCTTCTCTTACACCGACAATAATTTTTCCTCTATCCTGAATAACGGATAAAGTGTCGGGGACGGGTTTCTTTTTACCGCATCCGCAAAGAAATAAACACAAAATTACAAAAACAAATAAAATCTTTTTAACCATAAATGTATTATATCATAGACTGACATTTTTTACATGGGGAATTAATAATAAAAAAGTTTTTTAAATAGCCCTAGTGAATAACCTCTTGTGGTAATGTTTATCAGGACAAATAAAGTACATAATCAAGTATCAGTTTTTTAAAACGATTTTTGGGTTTTTTAGAAAAAAATACCCGCAAACACAAGGAGGTAAAAATGACTATTAAAAAACTTACTGTGGCAGCTGCAATTGCCGTTGGAATAGCAACGTGTTCCTTGAATCAGGCAATGGCTGCATGCCCGTGTGCAGAACCGTTACCGACGGTAACAGGCCCTGCATGTCCGATTGAGGAAGCAATGCCTGTGGTTACAGGCGGTGCATGTCCGTGTGAAACACAAGTTCCGCAATGTGATAAATGCAAAAAAGCATTACCTGACTGCGGTTGTGAAAAAGCAGATCCGTGCGATGATCCGTGTGAAAAGAAATCAGACTGCGGTTGTCCCGATGAAATCAGCTGTGACAAACCCGCAGAACCCGCATGTGCATTATGTCCTCAAACAGGAAAACCTGACAGAAAAGATATGAAACAGGTTTATGGTTATCCTAACGCAATCTATGGTACAAACAACTACGTAGGTCAACCTGCAAATTCTATCTTCTCAACAGACACCCCCGTTATGGGAACTCCGAGAGTTCTTTCATCTGCGGTTAACGGAACAACTGTTTCTTCAGCGGGTAACATAACAGGTGCGGCATCTCAAATGCCTTGCTTAAATGAAGCCCCGACAAGACATAACGGTATTCCGATAGACAGAAACGAAAGAATAATGGACGGAAATAATTGTCCTATAGATTTTCAGTCAACAAACTCTATTGATGCGTTAAAAAAATCATTCGTACCTTATGAAATTCCGAACCAGATGTTTCCGCAGACTACAGGTGCGGCAGCAAACTTCGGCGGATGTCAGTTTCCCGATGTCCCGAACGGATTTTGGGCAGCATGCGACATCGACAAACTTGCGATAAATGATGTTGTTGTCGGCTATCCCGACGGCTATTTCAAACCTAACAGAAACATTACACGTGCAGAGTTTGCAACAATTTTGGTTAAAGGATTTAACCTTGATAAATCCGATATGCCCCGTGAAGGTTTGTTCAAAGATGTTCCGATGAGCAACTGGGCAAACCCAGCTATTGCAAAAGCAGTTGATGAAGATTTGCTTAAAGGCTATCCTGACGGCAGATTTAAACCGAACAGCCATGTAACAAGGGTTGAAGCTTTATCAACGATAGCAAAAGGCATGAACTGTGATATTGACCAGTGTAAAGCTGATGAAATTTTAAGCAAGTACGCAGACGGTGCATCAGTTCCGAACTGGGCGAGAATTCCCGTTGCAAAATCATTGGAAAACGGTGCGTTGAAAAATATGCCTAATCCTAATATGATTATGCCTAACAAAGAAGCATCACGTGCAGAAGTTGCGGCAATGATGCAAACGGTACGTGTTGCACTCGGTTACGACACTAACCCGAAAACGGCAAACGATATTTGCCCTGCTTGTCCTGTAAATAAAAACGCATTTATCGAACAGGAAGAAGTAGTAAAAATTCCTACATTAAAAGTAAAAATGATAGACCAGTTAACGGCTAAATCATCACACGTCGGTCAATACTTCCGTGCAAACACACTTGAAGATGTAACTATCAACGGTGTTACTTATCCTTGCGGTTCGACCGTAACAGGTCAGGTCGTAGAAGTTATCAGACCGTCTGGCTGTGATAAAGGTGCGTTAAAACTGTCTTTCACATCAATTAAACACGGTGATTGCAATACAAAATTACCGAAACAAATATTGCAGGCACAGGTCAATAAATCAAAACAGGTAAACCCTGTTGCAAGATTAGTTGAAGCTCCGTTTACATTGGCAGGTTCACTTGTCGGTATTGCCGGCAGAACAGTTGGCGGTGCGGTAGCAAACTTAGGTAATGCGGTAGAAAACGTATCAAACGATGCAGGTTATATGTTAGGTCACGTATTCCAGGGTCAATTCGGTGCAGCTGCACGTAACCTTGGCGACGGAATTTGGGAAACGGTAAAAGCTCCTGTTGACGTAACAAGAACGGCATTGTCAGGAACAATGGGCTTATTCCAAACTACAGGCGATGAATTTGCTTACCTTGTTGATCCCCGCGGATACAAAATATCTGCAGTTAACCCGAGAGAACACATAACAATAGCATTCGGTTGTTCTGAATAACAGATAAAACACAGTATAATTGTTGCCTGAGAAAACCGGTATCTGAAAAGATGCCGGTTTTTGTTTATACTCTGATGCGGGATTTTTTTTTAAATACTGTTGCAGTGCGATTGTGTTAAGTTTTTAAACAAAAACGAAAACTTTTATTAAACTTTATTTGTAAACCTCTTGCCATAAATTAAATTTAGTATTATAATATAACTACGAAAATATAAAACTAATAATTATCTTTAGAATGAAAAAAATTTTCCAATTCCTTTCTTGGATTATTACCCGTCTTCGGTTCTCCGGAGACGGTCCTTTTTTGAACATTTTCTCAATGCAAGATAGCAGTTAGAGGTGGGTTCAAATAGGTGAAAAGTGAAAGATTCGTTAAGGCACTTTGTGCGGAAATAGCCCCCTCCCTTGAAAAGGGAGGGCTGGGGTGGGTTTGTCCCCTCTCCCCCTGCGGGAGAGGGTTAGGGGTCAACTCCATCCACAAACAGTGAGGGGAAATTGTCCGTCATTGCGAGCGAATGCGAAGCAATCCAGCTAATTATTTCGCATGTAGTACCGTAATATTTCCCTCTCCCCTTGCGGGAGAGGGCTAGGGTGAGGGGTCAGATTTTATTAAGAATTTTTAAAATTTTTTAAAAAATTTTCATCCCCCCCTTGCATTTTTTGAGAAATCGGTTATAATGAGAATGTGTAAAAAAACAGAAAGGACATATGACATGAAAAAAATGATTATTAGCACGTTAAACGCATCGGGGGGGGGGGGATTTGCTCCTAGCAAAGGTTTTGGCGGTATCCTAACCTTAAAAACCAAAAATTTCGGATTTACATTGGCAGAGGTCTTAATCACCCTCGCCGTTATCGGTGTTGTCGCCGCAATTACTTTGCCGTCGGTTATAAACAACACTAAAAACAAAGAACTGGAAGCCGCTTTTAAAAAATCATATTCAAATCTTTCAAAAGCTATTCAGCGTACGTATTGGGAAGATTATTACGGTTCTAAAATGTTCGATAGAGGCAACTCTGACAGAGTAACATTTATTAATAATCTGCAAAAATATTATGTTAAATCGTCTGTATGCACAAACGGGGAAACTCGTTGTCCTACATCTGTTTTCCCAATGGAAACATTTTCCTTAAATGCGTCTGCGAAATTTATGAGTGAGAATTATAAATCTTATCTTGGACAACATCAAGGAACTGACTTTTGTAATGACGGGATAATTGCCGTTGCTGACGGGAGCTTTCTTTATTTTGATCAGTCTAGCCAAAATCAGTCTACATTTGGGAAATATTTTATTTGTGTTGATGTTAACGGATGGATGAAAAAACCGAATAAGGTAGGGCATGATTTTTTCATGTTTCAACTTGATACCGATAACGGAAGGTTATTACCTCTAGGAGCAGATGGAACAATGTTTCCGGAAAACGAATATTGTTCTCTTTCTTCCGACTCAAGCGAAAACGGTTACGGATGTAGTGCAAAAGCTTTGAGTGACAAGGATTATTTTAAAAATCTTCCGAAATAATTTTTTTGCAAAACCTTTTTGTTTAATATATATTTATAAAAGAAGAATTAAACAAAAAGGAAAATTATGCTAACCGGAAATGAAATCAGAAAATTATATTTAGATTATTTTAAAACTAAACATCAGCATACTGTTGTTGAAAGTTCAAGTCTTGTACCCGATAACCCTACGGTGCTTTTGACAACGGCGGGCATGTTGCAGTTTTTGCCGATATTTTTGGGGATTATAAAATCTCCTTATGACCCTGCAAGAGCAACTTCTTGTCAAAAATGTGCAAGAGCGGGCGGAAAAGATTCCGATATCGAAAACGTCGGAAGAACGCCCCGACATCATACTTTCTTTGAAATGCTAGGAAATTTTTCGTTCGGCGATTATTATAAAAAAGAAATTATCCCGTGGGCATGGGAATTTGTTACCGAAGTTTTGAAACTCGACAAAGACAAACTGTGGATAACGATTTTTGAAACGGATGATGAGGCTTATGAAATCTGGCGAAGTGTCGGAGTTCCCGCCGAAAGAATTAAACGCAAAGGCAAAAAAGATAACTTTTGGGGGCCTCCGGGGGCAGCGGGTTCTTGCGGGCCGTGTTCCGAAATTCATTACGATTTGGGCGAACAATACAAATGCTCGCCTGATTGCGGAATTGATACCTGCGAATGCGACAGGTGGGTTGAGATTTGGAATTTGGTGTTCACAGAGCTTTATCAGGATGAAGAAGGAAACCAGTCACCTTTGGAAAGCAAAAATGTTGACACAGGCATGGGTTTGGAACGTATAACAATGGTTTGTCAAGGCGTGGCATCAACGTTTGAAACAGATTTGCTCAAACCTATTTTGGATAAAGTCGTTGAAATGAGCGGTGTGCCTTACAAAAAATCCGAAAAAACGGATATTTCGCTGAGAATTATCACTGACCATGCAAGATGTGTTACGTTCTTGATTTCCGACGGTGTAATCCCCGGAAACGAAGGCAGAAGTTATGTTCTCAGAATGATTTTACGCAGAGCACTCAGGCATGGAAAAATTTTGGGCATGGAATTGCCGTTTTTATATAAACTTGTCGATGTTGTTGTTGAAAATTACGGCGAGGCTTACCCTGACCTTGTTAAGAACAAAGCCAAAATTGTTGAAACTATCAAAACCGAAGAAGAACGTTTTGCAAAAACTCTCGACAGGGGTTACAAAATGCTTGATGAATTTATCGACGGCAAAAAAGACATTGACGGAGAAAGTGCATTCAAACTTTATGATACATTTGGATTTCCGTTTGAGTTAACAAAAGAAATTGCGGAAGAAAACGGCTTAAAAGTCGATGAAGAAGGCTACAAAAAAGCCATGCTTGAACAAAAAGAACGTGCAAAAGCCGCAGCTGCAAAGATTAGCGTAACAGGCGACATTAAGTATGCAAAAATCGAAGAACAAGTCGGTTCGACAAACTTTGTCGGTTACAGCGAAAACGAATGTGATGCAAAGATTTTGGCAACTGTCGAAGGTGACGGATACGTTGATATTATTCTTGATAAAACGCCTTTTTATGCGGAATGCGGCGGTCAAACAGGTGACAGCGGTATTATTGAAAACGACAATATGAAAGCCGAAGTTTTAACCACGTTTAAGGTCAACAAACTCTTTGTTCACCGCTCAAAACTTATTAACGGTGATATTACAATAGGTGAAAATGTTCATGCAAAAATTGATGTTGAACGCAGAGAAGAAATCAGACTTCATCACTCGTCCGCTCATCTTCTTCAGGCTGCGTTGGTTAAGGTGCTCGGAAATGAAGTGCATCAAGCAGGTTCGCAGGTTGAGGAAAACAGAATGCGTTTTGACTTTACTTTCTCCCGTGCAATGACTCCCGAAGAAATTTTTAAGACAGAAGAAATAATTAATAAATGGGTTTCGCAGGGACTTGATATTACAACGGAAGAAATGGATATTGAAAAAGCAAAACTTACGGGTGCAACGGCTTTGTTCGGCGAAAAATACGAAGATGTCGTCCGTGTTGTTTCGATGGGAAAAGGTGATGTTTGCGTTTCAAAAGAATTTTGTGCGGGAACTCACGCAAGAAATACACGTGATTTAAGACTTGTTAAAATTATGTCGGAAAGTGCGATTTCCGCAGGTACAAGACGAATTGAACTCGTTGTTGCAAAATCGGCATTCGATTTTATGAACGAAAAAGTTAAGGAAATGGACAGACTTTCACTGATGTTTAAAGCTCATTACGATGAAGTTTTTGCTCGTGTTGAGAAGTTGCAGGAAGAAAACCGCACGCTTAACAAAGAAGTTGAAAAACTTAAAGAAGATGCGTCCCGAGCAAAATTTGCGACATTCTTGTCAAAAGCACAGGATATTCAAGGTGGAAAGCTCTTTATTTCAAAAGTTGAAAACTTCGACGGCAACGCTATCAAGACAGGTATTGAATATTTATCACAAAAACTCGGCGAAAGTATTGTTATACTTGCCTCTGAAAAAACCGTTGCGGCAAAAGTTTCGGATAGCTTTACAAAACGTGGAATTCAAGCAGGTAAAATTGTTGGAGATATTGCACGGGCAACCGGTGCAAACGGCGGCGGACGTCCGAATTTTGCACAAGGCGGGGTTAAAGATGCCTCAAAACTCGATGAAGTTCTTACAAAAATTGAACGGGAAATTAAAACGGTGTAATAAAAAAAACAGGTCTGATGACCTGTTTTTTTTTGATTTTAGCTGATTTTTACTTTTGCAGTGTTATTTTGTATACGAGTCCTGCGGTTACGGCACCTGCAAGGTTAGCCAAAACCGTTGCACAAGCGACTTTACAAGCAGCACTTCCCATTGTAATCAAGGCGAGAACTACCGCAGGGTTGAAAGCACCAAGACATAAACCTGCCGTTGCAAATGCACCTGCCGTAACGGTTGCACCAATGGCAAGTCCGTAATAAGAGTTTCCTTTGGTTTCTTCGGATGTTGCAGTGTGTAAAACAACGTAACATAATGCAAAAGTGAATAAAAATTCACATATAACCAGTGCGGGAATGAAAAATTCCGGTTGAGCATCCGACGGTATAACGGGAACAAGATAAACTACAAGCCATGCGGCAATAAACGAACCCAAAAGTTGTGCTATCCAGTAGACAATCATATCTTTCCACGATAATACGCCTCTGACAGATGCCGCAAGCGAAACAGCAGGGTTATAATGCCCGCCTGATATGTAACCGCCCGCATAAACCATTACCATTAAGACAAAGCCGATTGCTATCGCGGGGATTACCCCTCTGTCAGATGAAAATACACTCAAACCTATGGTTAATATCAGGAAAAATGCCCCGATAAATTCAACCAAACATTTTGTAAAAAGTTCTTTCATAAATATAACCTCCTATTTTTTACAAAGAAAATTTTATCACATTGTAAACTTTATTGCAAACAAACTTAACAAAAACAACAAAAAATTTTATTCACCTGTTTTACATGCGATATGAGAATAGAAAAAATTAAAAATGTTTTACAACGCCTCCCTGCTAAAAATATCAGTAAAAAGGCAATTTCGGTCGAACATAAACAAATAAACGAAATTTAAAAAAAAGATTTATTGACTTGTAAAATATTAAAAAGTAATATTAAATAGTGTTTTACTTTGAAGAAATAAACGGGAAAAAAGTTATGAAAAGCTCGCTTCTTGACGGGCTTAAACACTGTTTTACAACAAGAGAAAGCATACTTAAAACAAAAGAACCCAATTTTCAGAAGCTTTCAAAAGAAAATTATCAAATGTTTCTTGAATATTTTAATGTTGAAAGAATGATTTATCCCGAGCAGACTCATTCTTCGAACGTTGAAATTTTTGACCCCGCAAAAAAATCTTACCCCGATACGGACGGACTTATTCTTGCCGATAAAAAACAGGCGATATATTTGAATTTTGCGGATTGCACACCGTTGATTTTTTATGACGAAGAAAACGGTGTTGCAGCGGTATCGCATGCCGGCTGGAGAGGAACTGCAGGTCAAATCGGGGTTAAAACCGTTTTAAAAATGCAAAAAGATTTCGGCTCGAAACCCGAAAAAATAAAGTGTGTAATCGGGCCTGCGATATCATTTTGCTGTTACAATGTGGGGGAAGATGTTTGTAATCGGCTTATTTCAACCGTAAAAAATTCCGATGGGCTGTATGAAAGTCGAAACAGCTTAATTTATGTTGATTTGAAAGGTATAAACAAACGCCAGTTAAATGAAGCGGGACTTGAAAATATTGATGTTTGCCCTTATTGCACGGTTTGTGATAATGACAAATTTTTCTCTTACAGAAAAGAAAACGGAACAACAAATCGTCACAGTGCAATTATAACTTTAGACTAATTGACTTATTAACTTGTGGTGTGATAAAATTTTGGCACAAGGAGAATAAAATGTATTGCCCGAATTGCGGAAAAAAAGTTTATGATGACGACCATTTTTGCAGGTTTTGCGGTGCGGATTTAACCGAACATACAGAAATTAACAGCACTGACACTCGCTCAAAAAGTGTTAAGTCGGGCGATAATGAGGATGAATACGTTCTTTATGAAGTTAAAAAGCATTCGGCATCGCTTTTCTGGTCGATAATTTTAATACCGTTTTGTATTTTTTATTTTTGGACAATATTTTTAAATTCTTTCAGCTTTTTCTGCACAATTTTAATGCTTGCGATTTTGGGATTTATTTTTTATCCGATTGGAAGATACAAGTCCGACAAAATCATAATTACTAACAAATATATTCATTTAAAAATCGGAATTATTAACCCCGAAGAAGTTGATATTCCGCTTGAGAGAATAAATACTTTTGAGATTACGCAAGGGTATTTCGGTCAGATGTTCGGCTTTGGCGAGCTTGTAATTTTATCCGAAACGGGAAGAATAAATTACGGATACATCGAAGCTCCGGAAGATTTGCAATATATTGTCGATAATCCCCAAAAGTTTGTCGAAGAATCTTTGGAAGTTTCGGTTTAGAATTTTTTCAGCTTTGCGTACGAGGCATCCATTGCCTTAATTCCCTGTCTGCCGAAGTCTATCGTATACATTAAGCTGTCACCGATTTGGGTAACTTCTTTAATATGTCCTATACCGAGTTTTTCGTGGAAAACCCTTTCACCTTCATTAAAAACGTATTCAACGGGTTGAGAGGTTTCCATTCTGCGCATGCGTTCTTCTTCCTGTTCTTTTGCGATACGCTCCTGCATTTTCTTTTCTTCTAACATGCGTTTAATTGCGTTGTCTTTGAAAAACTCTTTTACCCGTTCTTCATCACGTTGTTTGTTTTCTTTTGATTTGACAAGAATTGTGCGTGATGGAGTTCTTTGCGGGGATGAGTATTTCGGAGCGACAAAACCTTTGCCGAAACTTGTTACGGGCTTTATATAACCGTTGCTGTCCGACTGAACGGCTGAATAATTAAAATCCGATTTTCCTGTTTTGGCTTTTGAAACTGCACTTCGGAAAGTCGATGACTCTGAACTGCTTCCTTCAAATGCAGTTGAATTCAAGAGTTTGCGGGGAATTTCTTCAATAAATCTTGAAGGGTTGTAGTATTTGTATTCACCCCACATTTGACGACGTTTTGCAGAGGTCAGGTAAAGCTTTTCTTCCGCTCTGGTTACGCCTACATACATTAATCTGCGTTCTTCTTCCATCTCGGCAGGCACGGTAAATGCTCTTTGGTGTGGAAAAACACCTTCGTCACATCCCGCAAGAAACACTTCGGGGAATTCCAAACCTTTTGCCGAGTGCAAAGTCATTAATGTGACGTTGTTTGCGATATTATCCATTCCGTCAATATCCGATACGAGTGCAACCTGTTGTAAAAATTCACCTAAAATGTTATCCTGATCATCTGCTTCAAATTCACCCGCTACGTTTACAAGTTCCTGCAAGTTTTCGATATCTGCTTCGCTTTCGGGAGTATTTTGCAGTCTTAATTCGGCAAGATAACCCGTTTTTTCAATAACCAGTGTAACAAATTCCTGCAAAGTGTAAGAATTTTGAACTTTTTTAAATTTTAAAATAAGTTCCGCAAAATCTTTCAATTTTGCTCTGGTTCTTGGCGGAATTTCAACGGCTTCTTCGATTCTTTGTGCTGCTTCAAACAGACTGATATCTTGACTATCGGCGAATTGAGAAAGATTTTTTACAGTAGTATCGCCTATTGCACGCTTAGGAATATTTACAACACGCCTGAAACTCTGTGAATCGTCGGTATTATATATTAATTTCAAATATGCGATAATATCTTTGATTTCTTTACGGTCATAGAATTTCAAACCGCCGTAAATTCTATAGGGAATTCCTGCTGCCATGCAGGCTTCTTCTATTGCACGGGACTGTGAATTTGTACGGTAAAGCACCGCATAACGGTTATAATCCCCGCCCGAATTTTGTTTTATACGGCTTATGATGTAATTTGCTTCATCCGCTTCATCCTGTGCCTCGTAATAATCAATCAGCTCGCCTTCACCCTTGTTTGAATAAAGAACTTTTTCCACACGCTCGGTGTTATTCTCTATGATAGCGTTTGCGACATCAAGAATATTTGAGGTTGAACGATAATTTTGTTCAAGTTTTATTAATTTCGTCTTTTTAAAATCTTTTTGGAAATTAAGTATTATAGTGAAATCCGCACCGCGCCAGCTGTAAATTGACTGGTCAACATCGCCGACTACACAAAGTGAGCGTTCATCGGGAATATCCCGTTCAAGATTTGTGTAAAGCAGGTTGATGAGCCTGTATTGTGCGGCGTTTGTGTCTTGAAATTCATCGACAAGAATATGCTGAAATCTGTCGTAATAGTGTTCACGCACGTCAGGACACTGTTCAAGGAGTTTTACGGTCAGCAAAAGCATGTCATCAAAATCTATCGCATTGTTGTTGTTAAGCGAATTTTCATATTCCTCAAAAACCGAAGCAATTTTTTGCGATTTGAAATCTCTTGCAAAAGTCGCAAACGTATACGCATCCTGCATTTTATTTTTTGCATTGGAAATTACGGTTTTTATATACTTGGGCTGATAAATTTTATCGTCAAGATTAAGTTTTTTTATCGCCTGCTTAATAACCGCCAAACTGTCTGCTTCATCGTATATAGAAAAGTTTTTATCAAGCTTTTTACCCGACTGAAAACTGTACTTTTCAATATTTTCTCTGAGCATTCTTCCGCAAATGCTGTGAAAAGTTCCCACCCACATGTACCTTACAACTTCATCACCGAGCATTAAACCGAGCCGCACTTTCATTTCTTTTGCAGCTTTGTTTGTAAATGTTACGGCAAGAATGTTTTTAGGTCTTACACAGCAATTACGTATAAGATACGCTATCCTTGATGTTAACAATTTTGTTTTACCGCTTCCCGCTCCGGCAAGCACCAATAACGGGCCTTGAACCGTCTTTACAGCCTCTTGTTGTTGTTTGTTAAGATTATCCAATATATTTTCCATATCCCTATTCCCAAAATTTAATTTTTGTGATATAATCAGCATAAACTAAAAATGTTTTTATTGCAATTTTGGAAAAGAAAGTGAGAAAAATGACAGCAGGCATAGTAATGAATAGTAAAGAAAATGAAAATCAAAATCCGATAATGGTACCGATGGATGATATGGATACGGTTTCTTCAGATTCACCCGATACAGTGGATGAACTTGCCATGGAACTTGCGACAATACAGCAGTCCGCAAAAAAAGTGGCTATAATCGGAAGTCGTAACCTGCCGATTACACATCAGCAGATGATTGAAACTCTTGCAACCGCACTGGTTATGCAAGGAAACACCATAATTACATCGGGCGGTTCATCAGGTACTAACGCCGCTGCAATAAGGGGAGCTATGAAAGCTAATCCCGATAAATTGAAAGTTATTTTGCCCCAAACAATAGGTCAACAACCGAGCGATGTTCAAAATCAGCTTATCGGTGTTCCCAATATCGTTGAACACCCTGACAGAGCCATGATGACTTTGGCTGACGCATCAAGAGTCTGCAACAGAGAGATTATTGACGATTGTAATCAGCTTATTTGTTTCCTATCTCATACAAGTAAAACTCTGCATAACGCAGTTCAATACGCTGAAGAAGGTCATAAAGTTATTACGGTATTCTATTTGGATTAGTCATGACGGAAAATCTGAAAAAACTTACGGGTAAATACGGTTATGAACCTGTTGTTCGGCATCTCGTTAATGACTGTGATGTTGAGCTTTTTAAAGAACTGACGGAAAAAGACGATTTCCTGTTTGATTTTGTTAAGCAAAATGTTGCACAACGAATTGCAAAAGAAATTAACAATTCAAATTATAAAAATCTTATTGAATTTTTGAAATACTATTCACCCTCCTATGAGGATGTAATTGTATCTAATCTTGTGAAATATGCCGATGAAGATTTAACAGACATTATGCTTGAAAAATTTGAAAACGGTACTGATGATGAAAAAGCTTACTGTGCAAAGTTTTTCGGGTACGTTCAGGATTCTCTGGCTCACGATTTTTTGGTCGCAAATTCATATTCGGATTTTGAATATCTTCAACGAAATTGTGCAATATCACTTGCACAACGGGGGGATAGAACATCTTATCAAAAAGCTTTATCGGAACTTCTATCCGCTGATGAGTTTGAAAAGCTTTCCGCAGTTAAGTTTTTGGTTGCCTATGGTGATAAAGATGCCGTAAAAAGTATTATTGATGCTATGAAAACTTCCGCAATGGCTGAAAATATCGCAGGTGAAATACCTTATTTAAAAAGCATAAAAGAAATTCTTGATGAAAACGAACTTGACGGACTGCTTGTTTTAAACAGTATTATCAACGGTTTGGGGGAAATTTTACCGCTCGGTACTGTTTTTGATTACGAGCTTTTTGACATATTTGAAAAATTGGTTAACGACTACAATAACGGCTCTGCTGCGGTAGTTTTGCTTAACGCAAAAGAAAAATTTGAAACTCTCACCGAAAATGACGAATACCTTTTTGATGAAGATAAAGATGTTAAAAATGAAGTTTACGACATAAAAAAACTCTTAAACAGTGCCGATAAAAAAGAGCTTTTGAAATTTGTAAACGGCGAGCTTAAAGAAAACAACCCGTTTGTCTTTACCGCACTTGATTTTGCTATTGATGCGATAGCGGTAAGAGAACTTTTAAAATCAGAGAATCAAACTCTTATTTTAAAAACGGCTGAAGTTCTCAAAAAACTCGGATACCTCGATGAAACGGCAAAAACCGTTGCTCTCGGAAAAGTTACCGATTTAAACATAAAATCAATAATCAGAGCTTTATAAATTTGCGATTTGCAGGTAATAATCGTTTGCACGCTCAAATTTATGTGCGGCATTAAATAATCTTGCTTCCTGTAACTGCGGAGCAAGAACCTGTAAACCGATAGGCATTCCGTCACGGTCAAAGCCTGCAGGAACGCTTAATCCCGGAATTCCCGCAAGGTTAGCGGAAATCGTCGCAATATCGGTTAAATACATTGCAAGCGGATCTGATGCTTTTGCACCGAGTTCAAATGCCGTGTTCGGGCATGTCGGTGATATCAATACATCAGCCTTTTTGAACGCTTCCGCAAAATCCTGTGTAACCAAAGCTCTCATCTGTTGAGCTTTTTTGTAATAAGCATCATAATAACCCGATGAAAGTGCATAAGTTCCGAGCATTATACGACGCTTAACTTCAGGCCCGAAACCTTCCGCTCTCGTTTTTGTGTACATTTCCAAAAGATTTTTAGCGTCATGCGTTCTGTAACCGTATTTTACACCGTCAAAACGAGCCAAATTCGATGAACATTCAGCTGTTGCAAGAATGTAGTAAATTCCGATAGAATGTTTTAAATTCGGTAATGAAATTTCTACAATTTCACATCCGAGTTTTTTGTAATCTTCAATAGCTTTTTCTATTGCTTTTGCAACGTCGGGGGACAGTGCATCGGTCATAAGTTCTTTTATAACACCGACTTTCATGCCTTTAATATCGTTATTTAAGCTTTCCGCATAGTGTTCGACGGGAAGATTTAACGAAGTCGAATCTTTGGGGTCGTGTCCCGAGATAACTTCAAGCAAATTAGCCGTATCTTCAACCGTTCTTCCGAAAGGCCCGATTTGGTCGAGTGATGAGGCAAAAGCAATTAACCCGTAACGGGAAACTCTGCCGTATGTGGGTTTCATACCGACAATACCGCAAAAAGATGCGGGAAGTCTTATTGAACCGCCTGTATCAGAGCCTAACGCAAGTGCTGCCTCACAAGATGCAACAGATGCCGCAGAACCGCCTGATGAACCGCCCGGAACTTTTTTCAAATCCCAAGGGTTATGAACTTTTTTGAATGCGGAGTTTTCGTTTGATGAACCCATCGCAAATTCATCCAAATTAGCCTTTCCGACTATAGGCACAAGATTGTTAAGTAATTTTTCCGTAATTGTCGCATTGAAAGGCGATACAAAATTTTCCAAAATCTTTGATGATGCGGTTGTTTTTGAGCCTTTAAGATTCATATTATCTTTCAGGGCAAGCGGAACACCTGCTAATAACGGTAATTCTTCACCTTTTGCGATTTTTTCGTCAACTTTTTTTGCGGTTTCAAGTGCAATCTCTTTGGTTAGCGAATTAAAAGCACCAAGCTTATCTTCAATTTCCGCTATTCTTTCATAAGCCGCTTTCGTCAATTCCGTTGCGGATATTTCTTTATTCTTTATGGCAAGACCTTGTTCTGTTGCCGATTTTCTTAAAAGCTCGTTCATATTTTCTCCTTAGCTATAAGAAAATTCTATGATAAAAATAAACGATTAGCAAGTATACACACTATATTTATTTTTATGTTAAAATAATTATTAAAGGAGAGGAGAATTTATGAAAGCGGTAGTATTTGACGACGGATTAAAACTTGTTAATGATTATAAAAAACCCGTTCCGCAGAAGGGTGAAGCTCTTGTACGTGTCACACTTGCGGGAATTTGTAATACGGATTATGAGATTACGAAAGGATATATGGGTTATAAAGGCGTGCTGGGACACGAAGCGGTCGGTGTTGTTGAAGAAATTAACGACGATGACAAATCGCTTTTGGGTAAAAGAGTTGTGGCTGAAATCAGTTACGGGTGCAAAAAACCCGACTGCCCTTATTGTGCCGAAAAACTTTACAGACATTGTCCCGAAAGACACACACTCGGAATTTGGAAGAAAGACGGAGTTTTTGCGGAATACTTTACCATGCCCTTGGAAACTCTTTTTGAAGTTCCTGACAACGTAACCGATGAACAGGCGGTGTTTGTCGAACCTCTCGCTGCGGCTTGCGAGATAACCGAACAGCTTCATATAAAACCATTTCAAAAAGTCATCGTTCTCGGTGACGGCAAACTCGGACTTATCACGGCTTTAACCCTAAATGCACAAAATATTGACGTGACTTTGATCGGAAAACATCAGAATAAACTCGATATTGCTCATGCTCAAGGGGTAGAAACGAAATTGCTGCAAGATTTGAAAGTCGAAAAGATTTATGATGTTGTTGTCGAGGCAACAGGGTCGATTTCGGGTTTTGAAACCGCTCTTGCATTGACAAAACCCCGCGGAGTTCTTGTTCTCAAAAGTACGGTCGCTGCCTCAAAAGAATTTAATCTTGCACCCATTGTAATTGATGAAATTACGGTTTTAGGCTCTCGCTGCGGTCAATTTGGTGCGGCATTAAGACTTTTAAAATCGCATAAAGTGGATTTCAAACCGCTTATTTCAGCTAAATACAAAGCAGATGACGCTATAGAGGCTTTTGAAAAAAACAAACAAAAAGATACTTTAAAAATTCTTATTCAATTTGATTAATGAAAGATTTTCGGA
Source organism: Candidatus Gastranaerophilales bacterium (assembly GCA_947624975.1). Classification (GTDB taxonomy): domain Bacteria; phylum Cyanobacteriota; class Vampirovibrionia; order Gastranaerophilales; family Gastranaerophilaceae; genus Stercorousia. The sequence goes on along the minus strand of CANQMP010000027.1, from coordinate 2,893 downwards.
TGTGATTATGGACGAAGTAAAAAAAATAACCTTACTTGATAAATATATTTTAAGACAGGTAATCGAGATGTTTATAATGGGTGTTGCCGTTTTTACGTCAATAATTTTTGCATCCGACACATTCATCACTTTGATTAAGCAGATTTCGCTTTTCGGAATCCCTTTCAAAGTCGCTCTGATGATGATAATTTTAAACCTTCCGCAGGTAATTGTAATGACAATACCTATGGGAGTTTTGCTTGCGACGGTCATGACCCTTAACGGTTTAAGTCTGAAATCTGAAATTACCGTAATGAGAGCTTGCGGAATAGGCTTAAACAGAATTGCAAAGCCGATATTTATTTTTGCGGTGATAATGTCGTTATGCAGTTTTGTAGTTAACGAAACAATCGTTCCGGTTATGGCAAAACAGGCAAAAGACCTTGCATTATGGTCTTTGGGACAGAAAAATATCCCCGAGGGTAAACAAAATTTTGTGTTTAAAGAATTAAACGACGGCGGAAGCATAAAAAGACTTTTCTATGTCGGTTACTGTGAAGATAAAGTTTTACATAACATAACGGTGCTTGATACCTCGAAAGAGGGAACAATACAGGTTATGCAGGCAGAAGAAGGTAAAACTTCTCCCGAAGGCTGGGGATTTCAAAAAGGTGCAATGTACACGGTCGGTGAGGACGGAAAAGTCCTTAATACAACACTTTTTGACAGTTCTGTCGTAAAATTCGGACTCGATATGTCAAAAGAATTGAACAAAAACCTTGCTAAAGAGATGAATTTTGTCGGATTAATTAAATATTTAGCTAAAAATTCTGTTGATAAAAAACAAATGAATACACTTAAAATCGAGCTTTACGACAAAATTGCACTTCCCTTAACGACTGTTGCACTGGTGTTAATCGGAGTTCCGCTTGCGATTACACCGCCAAGAGTAAGGTATAACAGAGGTTTTCTGTTTAGCATATTGATAATTTTTGCATATTACCTGATAAGGGCGTTGTCAATTTCTTTCGGCGAGGCGGGAACTCTGCCGGCTTTCTTTGGTGCATGGCTTCCGAACATAATCTTAACAATTATGGGGGCATTGCTTTATTACAAAAAAGTTTATACAATAGAATAGCAAAAAAAGTTTTTTTAGAGTTTTAGGGTTAGTATGGATAAAAATTTATTCCGCAATAAAAGGCTTAACGATTACGATTTGAATATATTAAACGACAATTCGTTCAAAGAATTGGACGATACTTCTTTGAAGCTTGAATATGAAATAGCCGAAAAAGAAGAAATGTTGGATGCCTTAAACAACAAAATAAAAGGTGCGGAGCTTTTGGGCAAACTGCTTGATGTAATGGAATTAAAAATTAAAGCAAAAACCCTTGAAAATGAACTTGTTGAGCTAAAAAACGAGTATGCAAAAAGGAATTTATCCGAACGTCTTTCACCAAAAGTTATTAAATCAAAAAAGCGAATGCCACCACTGAAGGTTTTTGCACGCTTTATGACGCGGAAAGTTTTTTCAAAGATTTCAAAAAAATTCAAATCCATAGCGGATTTGTCGGATTCGTTGGACACGCTTTCAAGTATTAACGAGAATGTGGATGAACTTATTGCAACGAAAATTCCTTACGGGGAAACAAAATCGAATTATGAGAAACTCACGAACTATTTATACCGTGCGAACAAAATTCATTCACAGATAAACAAAGAGTTACAAAAGAAATAGCGTTAAACAAAGTTTCTGCGGTGAGAAGTGAAAAGTGGCAGACTGAGTCTGCACGCAATGTTTGGGTGAAAAGTGAGAAGTGAAAAGTGAAAGGTTTGTTAAGGCACTTTGTGCGGAAATAGCTCCCTCGCTTTGTAAGGGAGGGAGTAAAGATGGCATCTGTTTTTACACATATGTGAAAAGCTCAAATTTTAAAGGTTTTTTGCATAAATGCAATAAAAATTGTACTAAAGTACAAGATACTTTCTTTTGTTTGTATGCTATTGTGCAGATGAAAAGGATAGAAAAATTATATGAATAGAATAACTGAAAGGGAATTGGAAGTTTTATCATTTTTAGCTTACGGTTATGTGAACAAAAAAATTGCGGAAGTTTTATTTATTACCGAAAGAACGGTTAAAGCACATTTGACGTCAATTTATAAAAAACTGAACGTTAAAAATCGCACCGCAGCTGCAATAGCAGCTATTTCAAAAGGATTAATCAGTAAATAGGTTCTTGTAATTTTTTTTTGGTAAATCGGTGGGAATATTCGTTTTGCCATTTGTTTTTTTATCCTTTATTATGGTTTATGAACTTTTGTAAAGCATTTTCTTAAATTTTCTGTAATTCCATAAAAAAGTTACTATGACAGCGTTTTAACCTTTTTTCAAACCGCAAAAAACAAAGATTTTTTAAATTTTTATTAGACTAAAGTACTAATTTAAAAAAGAGGAAATATTATTAAAGTTTTTGAAAAATAGTATGTTATTTTAAAGATAAAGGAGGCATTAAGATGCTTAAATTATCTGAAAGAGAAATAGACGTATTGGAAATGGCAATAAGCGGCTGTTCAAATAAAGAAATTGCCGAGAAATTATTTATTACGGAAAGCACGGTTAAAGCGCATTTGTCATCTATTTTTAGAAAATTGAACGTTAAAAACAGAACTGCTGCGGTAATGGCGGCTATTTCTGAAAAACAAATTAGCAATTAGAATTTTGCTATTCTTGGAACTAATCGTATGGAAAAATAATCATTTTTCCATACGATTTTTTGCTGAAAGCAAAGATTTTTTCTTTTATTACAAAAATAAAGTAAGGTGTAATCAATTCCCTCACCCCCTGCGGAAGAGAAAGCAGTTGTGTTAGCGTTAGCGAGCTCCAAATGTGAGTGAGGACTCAAATAAATCGGCAA
>CANQMP010000026.1 GCA_947624975.1 Candidatus Gastranaerophilales bacterium | reverse complement strand
ATTCCATAACTTCCTACCTCCGTTATTAGTATAGCATAAATTCCTTATTATTGCAATGAAAAGTTTACAAACCCCTTATAAATGGAGGGGAAAAAGTGAAAAGTGAAAGGTGAGAAGTGAGAGGTTCATTTAGGGTGCTAAAGCACCGAAATAATTGCACCCCACCCCTGCCCTCCCCGTTAGGGGAGTGTGAATAATTACGGCACTGCTTGCAATTTTAAAGGCTGGATTGCTTCGCATGCGCTCGCAATGACGGTTTGATTTTTAAGTTTTATGTTGTGAATTGAACCCACCCCAAGCGAAATTTCTAAATTCGCATGCTCATTAAGAAATTTCCCTCTTGCAAAACGATACTTAATCGTTTCGCTCGGCAGAGTCTTACAAAGTCCGGGAGAAATTGCATCCCACCCCTCTGCCCTCCCCAGATGTGGAGGGAGTTAATAAGCTGAGTTATTCGTTCGCAATGACCCCTAGTCCTCACAACGAGTTTGGCTAAAACCCGCCGGAGAGGTTATGTATGCTGATTTTTTAAAATATTTTCCGTAATTCTTTTCATATCTATGTATGAGTTATTACAATAATAAAAATCATTTGAGCCGTGTATAATGCTTATAATATAATCATCACCGTGTTTTGCACAAGAAACTAAACTAACGCATTTTATTTCATTTTTATCATCGTAAATACGTTCATTCATTATTCCCAGTGCAAATTCCGAGAAGTAATCAAGATAAACTGGTTTTGTTTCGTGGAACAACAATTTATTATTTGTATGAACGGGAGTAAGTTTTGCGGTTTTGAGATTTCTGATAGTATGGTTTGTTTTTTATATAAGCTCTCTAAATATCGGATTTTGCAAAGCATATTTGATAATCAGAAACATATCATTTGTGGTTGTGTAATTTTCGTCATTTTGCAGGTGAGAAAATTCTCTTACGGAAGTATTAATTACGCCTAATTCCTTGAATTTTTTATCTAATTCTTTTTTAAATAATTCAAAACTGTCCCATACGTGTTCAATAAGTGCATAACAAGTTTCAAATGATGAATCAAATATAACGGCAAATAGCAAGTCCTCAACCGTAAATATATTTCCTGCGTTAAATTTTATTCCCGTATTTTGTTTTTTGAATTTTAAAGTTCTTTTATTTTTCTTGCGGGAACTCCGCAGGCAAGGGTATTGTCGGGGATATCTTTTGTAACCACCGAACCCGCACCGATTACGACGTTATTTCCTATCGTCACACCGCCCAAAACAACTACGTTTCCGCCAATCCAAACGTTATTGCCGACTTTTATCGGTTTTGCCCATTCAAGTCCTTTATTTCTCGTTTCGTAATCCAAAGGATGACCTGCCGTATAAAAACCGCAGTTAGGTGCAATAAAAACATTATTGCCAAAAGTTACTTTTGCACAGTCCAAAATTATTAAATTATGATTTGAATAAAAATTTTCACCCAATTCTATATTGAAACCGTAATCACACATAAACGGTTGTTCTATAAGGAAATTTCCTTTGGTTTTTCCGACAATTTTTTTAATAAGAGAGTTACGCTCATCCGTATTCTCGGGTGAAATATTGTTATATTTAAAACACAAACTTTTGCATTTAGTTCTTTCTTCTATCAACGACTTATCGTAATTTGCGTCGTAAAGCTCGCCTTGAAGCATTTTTTCTTTTTCCGTTTTCATATTCTTATAGTAACACATAACAAAAATAAAGAAAGCTCCCCGATGTTTAATTAATTTACGGATAAATGTAAAAGTTTATAATTCAAAATTATTGTACGAAAAATCTATTTCATCCTGTTCTATGCCAATATACCTTAGAGTAATTGACGGAGATGAATGATTTAAAATCTTTTGTAATAAAGCTATGTCATTAAATTTTTTGTAAAAGTGATAACCAAAAGTTTTTCGCATAGTATGTGTACCGACATTAACGAAAATTCCCAAATCGGAACAGGTTTCATTTAAAAATCTGTATACTTGCGATCTATCCAATCTGTAATGTTTTTTACCCAAAAATAAAGGTTCTTCATCGGTTAATGAGTAACTTTTGCTTCTTTCAGGTATATATTCTTTAATTATTTTTTTAAGTTTATTATTTAAAGGAAATCTTTTATATTTACCTGTTTTCTTTTCTTTAATTTCAACATAGCTTTTATTTTCCACATCTTCAACATTCAAACCCAGAATGTCCGATATTCTCAACCCTGTATTTATACCAAAAATAAAAATCAGATAATCACGTATGCTTCTTTTTTTTAAATAATTTTCTATGGATAGGATATCTTTTTTGTTTTTAATAGGTTCTACCAAATTTTTCATGTTTCATACCTCTTTATAAATTAGCTATTACAAAAATATTGAAACATGATTTTATAAAATTTATCAATTCTCTTATTCCGGTACATATAGAAAAAGTAACCATTTAAGGCAAAAACAGCAAAATTTATATTGAAAAAGACTTGAAAAAAAATAGAAATCGTCCGTGTTTACACATGAAATTATGATACAAAGCAATGACAGGCACGCCATTGTTGATTTGAACACAAACGAATATAAATCTGAAGATATTTTTATCGATAATCATGTGTTGATATGCTTTTAAAGGTATATTATAAAGCTGCTTATATTTCAGCCCGCTCTGTTACAGGCGGACTGTCTTTTATTAAAAAATATTATAATAGCCGATGTTCCGGTCTGAAAAATCCGTTAATAAATCAAATGGAACACAAATACTCAATTTATATAAATAAGTTACTTTAAAAATTTTTCAAGTTTATCTAACCGTTTTTTAAGTATTTCATTTTCCTGACGCAATTCTTTTAATTCGTCATCGTGCCGTTTCTGAACAGTAAAAATTTGAGTTACTTTATCATCCAACTCTTTTACTGCATTGACAAGTGAAAAAAGAATGTCATCAAGTCTGATTTTCAAAAATCCGTCATCATTCTTTTTTACGGCTTCAGGCAGAATTTTTTGTAGATCCTGAGCCATCACTCCGATTTGAGGAATTTTATTTTCATCATTTAAAAAAGTATAATTATATACTTGCATTTTACGAATTACACTAAGACCGACATTATTTTCACCGGAAATATTTTTTAAACGTCTATCGGAAGTTTTTACACCAAATCCACCATCCTCAGCATATTGTTTAAGATATGGCTCACCGGTATCACAATTTCCTTTCATTAAATTCTTTTCACCGGATGATCCTACTACAACCACCCTGTTATCTTGTTTACCGTTCCAATTTTCATCGTGTACTCCCCCACCTTGTGTGATAGTAATACCTTTTACAATAAGATTGCCGTTAATTACAACTCCGGTATTTGAAATACTATTTCCCTTATATTTAGATGTAGAATTGTCATTGTGAACTTCAAGTACAGCAATACCACCATTAAAATTGGATGGACCTCCGATAAATATCCTTTCTTTATCATCTTTCAGCCATTCTTTATTTGAAGAAACGCCCGAACCTTCACCGATACAGGTTTTATTACTTCCGGTAACAGTAGAACATGCATATTCACCAACTGCAGTATTATATTTGCCCGAAACATTATCTCGTAAAGACAATACTCCGATTGCAGTATTATCTGAACCATTATCATTATTAAGCATACTTCTGTAACCGATACCAACATTATTACCACCGTTAGTTGTATACATAGCTTCATGACCTATAGCCACATTTGAGTAATTTGAAGAAGTGTCGCTACTGTTAGCCATAGCCAAAGCTCCGATAGCTACATTGCTTGATTCAGACAAATTTCGTGCTTCCGGTGCATTTGCCTGATAACCTATTGCAATTCCCTGACCGCCTTTGGCTTTTGCTTGTATCCCTATCGCAACGGCTTTACTTCCGACTTCTGCATCATCTATAGTTGTACCCAGTAAAATTGAGTTATTTATTAATTTTAATCTGCCTGAAATATTACCGTTTCTTTTAAACAATATATGGTTTTCATTATCATCAGTAGAATTTAATATAAGTTTTGCTAAATCATCACCTTCGGTTGCAGCCGACTGACCTATCATAGCTTGACTTGCCATCGTAAAAGCGTCATTACTTTCCGGATTTACCCAATGCCAAACCAAATTATTGGAACTTGCAGAACTGTTTCTCATTCTTGTTGTTATCAAAGGAGCTAAGGCTGCTAAAACAATGCTGATAATTAACATTACAACCATCATTTCAGCTAACGAAAAAGCTTGATAATTTTTTCTTTTAACACCGAACAAACAATCCTTATTAAATGTAAACGTGTTGTTTATAATTTTTTGTTTTAGAAATAAAGGTATATTTTCGCCAAAAAGGCTGTCACAAAAGGAATGCCCCCCCCCCCAATATGCTAAATGGACTCATAATCGACTTTTTCATATCGTACTTCCTTTCTTTTTTATATATATCCATATTATAAACTATTTTTGAAAAAAATGCAAGGTAGTAAATAAAACTTTTTTATTTCAGAACTCCTCACTGGAAAAAGGTGAAAAGACCTTTTTGTGAGTTAAAGCGCAGATTAATAGCACCCATCTATCCTACAGATATCTTCCGCAAATGGGAAACATGGTTGTTATTTTGAACGTAATACCGATACGGACTTTTCATTTCACAACTAATTAAAACCCGACAAATCCCTTCCATTTTAGAAAGGAATTGCGAACAGTTTATTGCTATAATAGATAGTATATATAGTAATTAAAAAGGGGAGGGATTAATAATACCGAAAAAGTAAAGCAATAAAACTATACTAACGTCCGAGTTTTGGCAGATTGTTATTCCGAATTTTTTGCATACTTCGCATAAATAGCTTATACATTAAAATTGTACCAAAGTACTAAATATTTTTTTCTGTTTCTATGTTATTTTTGAAATCAGAGGTAAAATTAATGGAAAAGCTCACACAGAGGGAGTTAGAAGTTTTAGCACTTTTAACACACGGTTTTTCAAACAAGGATATTGCTAAAATTTTATTTATTACTGAAAGAACGGTAAAAGCTCATTTATCGTCTATTTTGAAAAAATTAAATGCCCGAAACAGAATCGCAGCAGTAGTGAAGGGAATTTCTTTATGCATTTTGAATACAAAAAGCAAATAAAATAATAATTTTAAACATCTATTATATACGTATGGTAGCAAACAGTTCTGCCGTCAAAAATTTATTTTGAGCTGATTTAGCCCAGATTTAAAACCGTTATCAAGCATATAGGGCTTTAAAAATTACACACAAAGAATTATACAAGCAATTGGAGTAAATCCGACAACAATAATAAAAACTTACAAAAGGCGAGCATGTTGATGTAAGATTAAGTACATTAAAAAAATTTGTAATTTTTTTTAATTGCAGTATTTTTGATATATCATCAGAAGTAAATAAAGTACTAAAATGACATTATAATCATACAAGTTAGACAATCAATATAAAGTCTAAAATTACGTTAAATTTAAAAGACCGGATTAAAAATCCGACTTGTTTAATCACATTTATGTTTACCGTTCCAAGACAAATCTTTGCAATGCAGATAGTCCAAGTTTTCGTTGTAGATTACCCATGCAGTACAAGCATATCCATGACCATTAAAACAATCAACAAAAGTAAATGTTGTTTCATTTGTGGTGCCACAAGGTATAATACTGTTTTCTGTTAAATAAAATATAAATATATCTTTTCCGTAGGTATTTGGTGGTTTAATTCCGTTTATATCATAATGTATATTTGCATAAACATGAGAAAGCTCACCGAAACCCCGATTATTATCATTAACATAATTAGCAATAGTCATAACAGTACTACCGTCTGCAAGTAAAGCTGATGCCGTTTTAGCTTTTGAACCGGAGAGATTTACATCTATATGCCCATCTCTAAAATAAATTTTATCTGCAATACCACAAGCTTTTTGGTCTTTGGCGTTATCGCATACTTTAACTGTTTTTACATTTTTCAAAAGTCTGTCACGAACAAGTATTGCGTTAGTTGCGTTATATGTTTCTTCTTCTTCATCTTGAGAGCCCGCATCTCTGTCTGTTATTCCCCATTCACTCGCTGTTCCGTAATCTAATATAGCAAGTTGGTAGGCATTAGAAAAAGTGTTGTAAATCTTTTTGACTTTTGTAACAGTTGCTTTTTCTTCATAACTTTGCAAAAGTGTCGGCATGGTTAGAGCAGCCACAACGCCGATGATGGCGAGAGTGATTAAAACCTCTGCCAATGTAAATGCTTTCTTACGGTAATCGTGTTGCTTTTCGTTTGTTTCTTTCTTACTCATTTTCATTTAACCTCTCAATCTATTTACTTATAAATAAACTATTTATATATATAATAATCTATTTATATATAGTTTTATATAACAGATTTGGTTTATTCTGTCAAGCTAATTTATAATGTTAAAATGATTATCAACGAATTAAACGACAGCCTTTTAATAAAATATTTACTAAGCAAAGAATATATGCTTCAAAAGGATTTGTCAGAAAAACTTAATTCTGTTACGGGAAAACATACCAAACCCGGGAATTTTTCGGCGAAACTTAAACGTGAATACCTAACTTACCGTGAGCTTAGGCAGATATGCGATTTGCTTGGATACAACTTGATTATTGAAAAAAAATAGAGTCCCCCAAATCTTGTACTAAAAAATCTGCAAAAATGCGTTAGCATTTTATCACTCAATGCACAAAAAATAGCTGGGGAGAGATTCGAACTCTCGACCTTGCGGGTATGAGCCGCACGCTCTCACCAACTGAGCTACCCAGCCATAATCGGCAACCTTAATTGTTTCACAAAAAAAAATAAATTTCAAGCATAAATAATAATTTTTACAATAAAAAGTTAATACAAATTTTTTTGCGGTCTGAACCCAAATAAAACCCTAAAATTTGGCAGGATAATCATCTTTTATCTGCCAGCCGTCATATTGGATGACTGCACCGCAATAGTTTCCGTATCTACAATCTTTTGATATCAAATCTTCTCTTGTTACTTTATTGCTTATTCCATACATACCAAGTCCTTTAGGAGAGGTTTTGGAGGAATTATTTAACTGCAACAAACATCTGAAAATATCAACTCCAAATGTATTTTTACCGTGGGAAGGACCGTCTGTATCAATATAAATATGCAGATGTGGTGAATAATTATTATCTTTATCGTCCATACCTCCGCCAAATCCGCTAATTCCATATCCTGATGCGGTTATGATGTAAAAATCGGCGCCAGTTTCTGCCAATTTGCCACCGGTAGCTTCATTCGGGGAAAGATAGTTAATGGGTGTAAACCCGCATTTATCCAATTTATCCGATTTACAGTATTTTGCCGTTTTTAAATTCGGCAATAAATAATTTTCCACAACATATAAAGCCCCCTCAGTATTTGTATTTTTCGGAATACTCCAGCTTTCTGACGGCCCGTTATCGACTTCCGACAAATGAAAAGCTTGATTGACTTCAGAATACGCCTTTTTAAGTCTGTTCAATGTTAAATGTTTTTTATAATTTTGTACCATAGTCGGCATTGTCAACGCTGCAACGACACCGATTACGCCGAGTGTGATTAAAACTTCCGCCAATGTAAATCCTGTTTTCTGTGCTTTCATAAAATATCCTCCGTATCCATGATACCATTATTTTACCTAATTGTCAATATATAATACTACTTTTTAGACCATTATATTATGTTTATAGAGCAATATAATACCGTATTATGTTATTATGGAAGATAAAGAAATTTTTAATATTATCGGACTTAATGTCAGGGTTGAGCGTACAATAAAGCGGTTAACGCAGGCACAACTAGCTGAATTAATTGATGTTCACGAAAAATATATCGGCAAAATAGAGGCGGGAAAGCAAAATATTACGGTCAAAACGCTTAATAAAATCGCAAATGCTCTTAAAATAGATTTGATAAGGCTTTTTGAGAATAAAAATTAGTTTTTTCTAAACCCGTAATTTTTTGAAACGGTTCTGCCGATAGAATTTATTTTGTTCTCAATGCATTTTCTGCAGTGTTCAGGTTCTTCGTTAAGACAAATTTTATTCGGGTAAATTTCGTATTTTTTTCGGTACTCAAGCGGTGTAACATTTGGCATAACAACATTTGCACCGCTTTGAAGCGCAATTATTCTGCCGTTGGGGTTAAGGGTTTCCATAGCAGTTGTTGCGGGAATATTTATGTCTTTGAGCAAAATTCTTGTAAGTGCCATAACTTTTAGGGCAAGTGTGAAATTGCCGTTGGGTTCGTCTTTCAACGGGGTTTGCGGATGAGCGATAAAAGGCCCGATACCAACCATGTCGGCATTGATTTCTTTAAAAAACATTATGTCATCTGCAAGTGAGTCTATGCTTTGTTCGGGAAGTCCGACAAGACAACCCGTTCCGACTTCATAACCCAATTTTTTCAAATCTTTTAAACATCTCATACGATTGTCAAAATCCATACGGGGATGCATTTTTTCGTATAATTTTCTGTCTGTTGTTTCAATTCTGATAAGGTATCTGTCTGCACCGCTTTCCCGAAACGCTTTCAAATCCTCAAAAGAGCGTTCACCTATACTCAAAGTCAGTGCAATATCAAGCTTTTTTAACTCTTTAATTATTTCACACATAATTTCTTTTGTGTAAAAACCGTCTTCCCCCGATTGAAGTACAATAGTTTTGTAGCCAAGTCTGACGGCATTTTTCGCACTTTCTGTGATATCTGTTATGCGGTATCTTTGGATATTTTTGTTTTCCGAGCGTAAACCGCAATATTTACAGCGGCATTTACAGATGTTGGAAAACTCTATAAGCCCTCTCAGATGAACTTCATCGCCTTTGTATTCTTTTCTTATTTTGTCTGCAAGCGAAAACAGCCATTCATTTTTGCTGTCATCTTTGAGAATTTCAATAATTTCGTTTCTTGAAAAGTCGGTCATAATTGTAATGCTGTTTCCTGTTTTCTGAACTGCATTTCGTAGAGGGTTTTGTATTGACCGTTTTCTATGCTCATAAGTTCGTCATGGCTGCCGAGTTCAACGAGTTCACCTTCGTTTATGACGGCAATTCTGTCGGCGTTTTTAATTGTGGATAATCTGTGTGCGATAACGAATACGGTTTTATCTTTAATAAGGTTATCGAGAGCTTTTTGAACAACTGCTTCGGACTTGTTATCGAGGGCTGAAGTTGCTTCATCGAGAATAACAATGGGGGCATCTTTAATCATTGCTCTTGCTATTGCGACACGCTGTCTTTGTCCGCCTGAGAGTGTAAGTCCGCGTTCGCCGAGTAGTGTATCAATTCCATCGGGAAGTTCATCAAGCATTTCACGAAGATGTGCGTATTCGATAGCTTTATCAAGGGCATTATCGGACGCTTCGGGATTTCCCATTAAAATATTTTCTCTAATTGTGCCTGAGAAAAGGAAATTATCTTGAAACACCATTGAGATATTTTCTCTGATACTTTCCATTGAATAATCTCTCAAATCCGTTCCGTCGATAGTAATAGAGCCTGAAGTTACGTCGTAAAATCTCGGGAGAAGATTTACCAAAGTGGATTTTCCGCCGCCTGAATTTCCGACGATAGCAAGTGTTTCGTTTTTGTTAACCGTAAGGTTTAAATTCTTCAAAACGGGATGATTTGGAATGTATTCAAAGTTTACGTTTTTAAATTCGATTTTGTCATTAAGATTTTCGAGTTTAATCGGGTTTTCTTTATTTTTAAGTTCGGGTTCTAAGTCAAAAAGTTCAAACACACGCCCCATTGCGACGAATATGTTTTGCAAACCTGTTAATGTTGTTCCTAAAGTTTTTACGGGCTTATATAAGAGCAGTAATGAAGTAACGAATGATGCGAAACTTCCTGCTGTCATGCTTCCCGATATGATTAAGTGAGTTCCGTAGCCTAAAACCGTTGCGATACCGCAGGATGCAATTAAATACATTAAAGGTGACATCCAGCCTGCACGTTTGACAAGAGCCATGTTGTTATTAAAAGCTTGCCAAATTTGTGTTTTGAATATGGTTTTTTGTCTTTTTTCAAGGCAGTATGCCCGCATGACTCTGTTTCCAGAGTATGTTTCGTTAAAGTTAGTGGTAATATTTCCGCCGATAACCATGTTTTTGTTTGAGGTTGCTTTAACACGTTTTCTTATTATAGCAACAGGCAGAAACGCAACACACAAGACAACAACGCCGATGAGGGCAAGCTTCCATGAGCTGTAAAGCATTACACCTATAAGGCTTAATGCTCCGAAAACACTTGTCACCATTGTTTTGAGGTTATTGACAATTCCTGTGGAGGCGGTATCCGTATCGGATAAGTATCTTGTTAAGATTACGCCCGATGTGTTTTCGTCAAAAAATGAAGTATCCATGTAAACGAGTTTGTTAAAAAGAGCTATTTTAACGGAGTTTGTGATTTTTTGGCTTGTCCAGTCGGTCAGATAACTGTTTAAGTATCTCAAAACCCCTTGAAATGCCGCAAAAAGAACTACGGCAAAAGGTATTGCGACCGCCATAAATGACCAGCTTATCGTAAAAGTATGGCTAAGAACCGTAAATACCAAATCTTTTTGTCCGACAACGTAATCCATATAGGGTTTCAGAGCAAATGCAACAACGCCGTCAAGCACTCCGACGGGTATTGCGACCAAAAATCCCAAAATAACCCTTAACATAAAGGGTTTTATAAACGGAAAAATTCTCCCGAGTAACCATGAATATCTGAACGAATTTTGTGCTGTTGTTGCTGCAAGTTTCATAAATTTACCTCTCAAATTTGATTATAGCACAAATAAGTTTATGTAAAAGGTTTATAAAGTTTAAACTTTTTTTAGAATGCTTAAAGGCAAACGGAATCGGCTTTCGCGATTTTGGACGAATTTACATTTCGGATTTAAGAACAAATCGCCCGCAAATTTATACGTTGAACTCCTTAATTTGTATAATAGTCCGAAAAATTTTTTTATTGCACTACATATGTGAAAAATATTTACAAAAGGTAATAATGCAAATTTTATGTTAATATATATAAAAAAAGGAGGTTATCATGGAATTAAAAGGTTCAAAGACTGAAAAGAATTTAATGGAGGCTTTTGCGGGCGAATCGCAGGCAAGAAACAAGTACACTTACTATTCCGCACAAGCAAAAAAAGACGGGTATGTTCAAATAAGCAAAATTTTTGAAGATACCGCAAACAACGAAAAAGAACATGCAAAAATTTGGTTTAAACTTCTTCATGGCGGAAAAGTTCCCGAAACATTACATAACCTTGAAGATGCCGCAAACGGTGAAAATTACGAATGGACGGAAATGTATGCCGAATTTGCAAAAGAAGCGAGAGAAGAAGGTTTTAACGATATAGCATTTTTGTTTGAAAATGTCGCAAAAATTGAAAAAGAGCATGAAGAAAGATACAGAAAACTGCTGGAAAACCTTAAAAAAGAAGCGGTTTTCAAAAAAGATAAAGAAATTGTCTGGGAATGCGGAAACTGCGGATTTTCTTATAAAGGCACATCGGCTGTCGAAACCTGTCCCGTTTGCGCTCATCCGAAAAGTTATTTCTTTGAAAAAGCTCAAAACTACTAAAAAAGGCTCTTATGAGCCTTTTTTAATACTTGTTAATGTCTTTTATTAAAAATCAGTCTGAAACGTTTTTGTAATTTTCCACAGCCTGTCTTAATTTTTTAAATACCATCGGTGCTAAAAAGTCAGGTGCCATCTTAACTGCTTGTCCTAGTTCTTCTATCGGTATATCAATAAATTTTCCGGGTTCAAGCGTTCCGCTGTCGGAATTTGTATAAAGCGAGCGGCCTGTTGCATCCGGAAGGTTGTTATATTTCGTTAATATTCCGTCATTTATTCCGAGTTTCTTTTTTAATGCGCCCATATTAAAAGATTGTCTTTTGTCCGAACGCACCTTGTCTTTTTCAAGACGTTTTAACCTTACGAAATTTTTTCCGTCTTTTTTAATAATTGTCGGAATAATAAAATTATCGTCCAAATCCAATTCCATGCTAACTTGGTTTAATAATTGATTTTCAGCTTCTTTTCGCTTTAGCTCATCATTTAAAGTCTGCTTTTTTTGTGTTTCATAAATATGTATGTTTTTTTGAGAAGCTGTTTTGACTTCGCTTGCAGGACTTGCTGTTCCGGTTGAAATTTCGTTAACTCGTAAATCCATAAACATCCTCCGATACAGATATAAAAAATTTTAAAAGAAGAAAATTGCTTTAATTTTTATCAAATATTAAGTTATGTGTAAAATCTTACTTACTTAAACCTAAAGCACGTAAAATTCCTATCATTCCTTCTGCGGCGATGTCGTTGGTAATTTTGCCGTTTTCATTGAAGTAATAAAAATTCATAACGCTTGTTTTAATTTTTGCGCCCGTAGGTTTCACGCCGAAAAATTCTCCGTCGTGCGTTCCCGTAAGAGTCCAATGAACGGCAGCCTTGTTGTCATCTGCGATTACATCTTCCGCTTTCCATTGAACATCGGAAAATCCCTTCCTCATCCAATGAACAACGGACAAATAACCGCTTGCTCCCTGTAAAGGTTCGGGTGATGCGGGTGTGAAAAACTTTGCATCCTCTGCAATAAGCTGTTCTGCCAAAGTTTCATCCGCAGTATTTATCATTGTTTCAAATTTTTTTATTTTTTCTTTTAAAATCTGATTATCCATAAATATTCCTTTCGCTAACAAATTTCGCCGTCGCCAAATCCGAATTGAATAAGTGAATTTTCTTTCGCTTGAACGCAAATGTATTCAACGTCCGTTTTTGCTTCCATTGTTCTGACTGCTTCCGGTAAAACTTTTATACAGCTTCCCTCTTTAAAATTAACATCTTGACCGTCCAAAGTCATAATACCTTCACCTTTCAGGAAAATATAAACTTCCTCATTTTGTTTGTGCTTGTGACTGAACGGTAATTTAACTCCTTTTGGCATAACGTTAACAGAGATTTCACAGGAAGTTAATCCGAGCAAATCGTGTAAGAATGCCTTTCCGTTTTCGTAATTTCTGCCGATTTCTTCAATTTTGCCCAGTTCTGTGTTTTTGTAATTCGCCATAATTTTCTCCTTTTATAATTTTTATATAACCGTCACATTAACCCAAAGCTATTTATAACAAAAAATTTCCCCAGTGTCAAAATCAGGGAAAATTTTTATTTTAAAAATTTAGGATAATCTGCAAACTATTTACATGAAATATTCGTTTCTCCGTCAAGCTTTTCCGGACAGTGCAGATAATCCATATTCCCGAAATTTATTATCCAAGCCGTGCAGTACCAGCCGGATCCATCCGTGGGACAGGTTTTGTAGTTTTCGTTTTGTAAACCGCAAGGAATCAATTTACCGTTATATTCATCAAATTCAAATACATCGTTTGCAACATGTAACTTGTTGTTACCGTTATCAGAGTCATAAATGATTTCAAAATCAAAAGAAGCTGTCTCCTCGCCACCCCTTAAAATCAGTGAAGAACCGTCATTTAAAATCATTTTGTAATAATTAGGATTGTTATTATAATTATTAGATTTGTCTAGCGACCCTCTTTTAAATGTTTTTATGCCATCGGCATCAATGCAGTCTTTGCCCGTTGTACCGCAGTCTTTTGCAATTCTCAGGTAAGGCTTAAATATTTCCGCAACTTGTTTTGCACCATCTTCGTTTTTCGGAATAAATCCCGTTGACTCGTTTTCGATTCTATAAAGAGCATAGGCGTTTGACAGTGTTGAATACATCTTTTTAACTTTCGTTATAGTGACTTTTTCTTTGTAACTTTGAATAAGTGTAGGAATGGTCAGTGCTGCAACAATGCCGATTATTGCCAGAGTAATTAAAACTTCCGCGAGTGTGAATGCTTTGAATTTCATATTTTTCATATTTAAACCTAACCTTTCAAGTAATTTTTTGTAAATTATTACCTTTAATTATCAAAAATTATACTTTATATTTCAGTTTTTGTCAATAGTTACCTATAATGTTCTTAAATTATTTTCTTTCATAGTTTACACTTAGACTATGGATAAACAACATGAATTAAGAAAAAACTTCGGAGAACTGCTTAAAAGAATTCGTGTATCAAGAAAGCTCACACAAGCACGTTTGGCGGAGCTTGTAAATGTCGAGCCGAAACATATCAGTTGTATAGAAAACGGGTTGAGTTTTCCCTCAGCAGAGTTGTTATCAAGGTTTTCCAAAGTTTTTAATATGCAAACGTATGAATTGTTTTTGTTTGAAAGTAAGCCGTCAATAAGTAATTTAAAAGCACGTCTGAAAGAAATTATTGAAAATGCAAAAGATGATGAGATAGAAAAAATTTGTCTTTACGCGTTATTTATTACTGCGAAATAATCGGTATAAACAACCGATAAAAAACGGTTTTCTAAAAAATTCAACGTAAATAAAAGAAAAAATTAATTCAGCACCATAAATCCGTAATTCAGATATATTGCATAACTTACCCAAATAAGATACGGGATTAACAGTAAACCCGATAACTTTGATATCCTGTAAAAAAATATTATCGTTAAAACTATTGATATAAAAAGCAAACAGATTATCGCAAAACTTAATTCAATATTGTGTATGCCGAAAAATATCGGACTCCATAACAAATTCAGCACAAGCTGTGTGAAAAACATTATGTTTGCGGAAGCTTTGCTCTCCTGTGACGGGGTTCTCAAAAATGTAATATAAGAAAATAATATTAAAAGATACATTACCGCCCATACGGGTGCAAAAGCTCCCGACGGCGGAGTGAATGCAGGTTTGTTAAGCGTTTGATACCAGTTTAAGTCCATAGTTTTATTATTTGTAAAGAAGCTTGTTTTTTCATCAGTCGATGTGCTAATATTTTTTTATAAAAAATTATTGTTTATTCAAATAATTTTTTGTGATATAAATGTTTTCGGAGGAATAATATTATGCTTAATACCAAAAAAGATATAGAGTGGAGCAGTTTGGGATTTGGTTATGTAAAGACCGATTATCGTTACGTTTCAAATTACAAAGACGGAAATTGGGATGACGGGGTTTTGTCTGCCGATGAAACCGTTACGATTAACGAAAGTGCAGGAGTTTTGCAATATGCACAGACATGTTTTGAGGGATTAAAGGCATACACGACCGTTGACGGGCATGTTGTTTGTTTCAGACCTGATTTGAACGCTCAAAGGATGGCAGAAAGTTGTAAAAGGCTTGAAATGCCCGTATTCCCGCAAGAAAGATTTATTGATGCGGTTGTAAAAACCGTTAAAGCTAATATTGATTATGTTCCTCCCTATGGAAGCGGTGCTACGTTGTATCTTCGCCCGTATATGTTCGGTTCTAATCCCGTAATTGGCGTTAAACCCGCTGTGGAATTTCAATTCAGGATTTTTGCAACTCCCGTAGGCCCGTATTTTAAAGGCGGAGTTAAACCTATATCCTTGAGAGTTCCCGATTTTGACCGTGCGGCACCGAAAGGAACGGGGCATGTTAAGGCAGGTCTGAATTATGCAATGAGTCTGCATGCTATTGTCGATGCTCATAATCAGGGTTATAACGAAAATATGTACCTCGATTCAGCTACAAGAACAAAGGTTGAAGAAACAGGCGGGGCAAATATTATATTTGTAACGAAGGACAACAAGGTGGTTACGCCTAAATCAAGCACTATTCTGCCTTCGATTACAAGACGTTCCTTGATGTATGTCGCAAAAGAGTACCTCGGTTTGGAAACGGAAGAACGTGAAATTTTGTTCGATGAAATCGAAAACTTTAAAGAATGTGCTCTTTGCGGTACGGCGGCAGTGCTTTCACCTGTCGGAAAAGTGGTTAACAACGGTCGGGAAATCGTTTACGGCATGGATGGCATGGGTGAAATTACTAAAAAACTTTACGATACTTTGACCGGAATTCAGATGGGCAGAATTGATGCACCCGAAGGCTGGATTAAAGTTATTCAATAATACTGTGAAAAGTTGATTTAATATATTTTGTTTTTTGATAAAGTTCTAATTATGAGAAACTTTATCAAAGGTGATTATATAAAAATAAAATTTCCGAACCTGAAAAATAACTATAATGTACTTTCAGGCGTAAGGCAGAAAAGTTTTGTACGCAAAAATAAATACTATAAAAAATTATACAATTTAATTCACGTTGAAGAATTTATCGAAAAGTACAAAATCGGAACGAAATTAAGCAACATTGGCGGATATTATATTCACGCTTACAGTTTTGATGATGCGTACATTTCATGTTGTAATCAGTGTGCGTTTGTGCATAAATTCGTTGACGGTCGGATTTTCACATTCAAAGAGTCGTCGGGACTGAGTTTACGACTTGATGAACCAAATATGAATTATGCACCTTTGTACGATTTTTCATCTGATGATATTATTGAGGAAGATGAAGTTTGTCTCCTGTGTTATATGGAAGGCTATAATTACTGGCATTTTACCTACGAAGTCGTCCCGAGGTTAATGGCAATACTCAAAAGCGGAGTTTTCAAGGGCAAATTTCTCGTAAATGATGCACCTGTTGTGCGAGAATTTATGAAAATGCTTTCCGTTCCTGAAGAAAAAATTATTTATAACCCCTGCGGACGCTTAATTCGTGCTAAAAAAGTCTTTCTTTTCAGCGACATGTTCGGAATTGAGCTTAGAGAAAAATTTTTGTCCGATACAAAAGACTTTATAATAGAAAATGTGGAAAAAAATTGCGGAAAACTTGATGATGAAAGTTTGCCAAAAAGAATTTATGTAACAAGAATTTCCAGACGCAGAATTATTAACGAGCAGCAAATTATAAATATATTGGCACAGCACGGGTTTGAAATCATTGTTCCCGAAAATCTTTCAATATTTCAGCAGATGAAACTGTTTCATAATGCGGATATTATTGTGACTCCGCATGGGGCAAATTCGACAAACATTCTTTATTCAAAACCTTATACCTCTTTTGTTGAATGTTTCGGACACATGTGGGTTAACCCTTGTATGCTTTATACCATTGACATTTTGAAAATTGATTACCACATGTTGTGCGAAAGACTTGCAGATTATCAGCCTGATGCAAATAAATATTCGGACTACATTTTGAATACCCTTTTGCTTTACACAACGATAAGAACTATATTTGAACAGCGTGGA
The DNA here is from genome assembly GCA_947624975.1 of Candidatus Gastranaerophilales bacterium. Classification (GTDB taxonomy): domain Bacteria; phylum Cyanobacteriota; class Vampirovibrionia; order Gastranaerophilales; family Gastranaerophilaceae; genus Stercorousia. Next base: position 7,888 of record CANQMP010000026.1, on the reverse strand, counting down.
ATTGAAGTTAAAAAATGAGGTTTATTAAAAAAACAAAAAAAGAACAGGTATTTTTTACCCGTTCTTTTTTTATGGTTTAATTTTTTTATTCAGCGGGAGTTTCTTCAGCTTTTTCTGCTGTTTCTTCAGCAGGTGCTTCAGCTTCTGCTTTTGCTTTAGCTTCCGCCTGGGCTTTTGCTTCGGCTTCTGCCTGAGCCTTAGCCTCAGCTTCCGCTTTAGCTTTTGCCTGTGCTTTCTTTGAAAGTTTTACGGTTTCTTTCTTTTTATAATTTAAACTTCCGTCATCGTTGCAGTTTTTAATCAAATAAGCAACGGTTTCTGTAGGTTGAGCACCTTTTTTAACCCAGTCCAGTGCTGATGCTTTGTCGAGTTTCATCAATTTTGTTTTCGGGTTGTAGTGACCCAATTCTTGAACAGGTCTGCCTTCACGTTTTGTTGTTGAATTAATTACGATAATTCTGTATGCGGGGGATTTTTTACCGCCCAATCTTTTTAATCTGATTTTTAACATGTTTTTTCCTTCTAAATTTTTTAGTGCATAAATTTTTTCGGGCAAACGCCTTCAAAATGTCTTTTTCGAGCCTGATACGGCAGCCGTACTGTATCAAAACTCTTGAATTCGGCTAAGAGGAATTGCCTGATTCCAAACCAATATAACCACAAAAAATTTTTCTAATCAAGTATATGATTAAAAAACATTAAATTTTTACTAAATTTTTAAATAATTGCGTTTTTTGTGAAGTTAATATATAATATACTTGCCAAAGGAGAGCGATATGGAAACATTAACTAAACAAGAGGGTATTATTACAAAAATTATCGGACCGGTTATTGACGTTGAGTTTCAGCAGGGTGAACTGCCTGAAATTTATACGGCACTTAACATTTATAAAGATGACGGAAGTTTTGTCGTAGCGGAAGTTCAGCAGATGCTCGGGTCAAACAGAGTTCGAACGGTTGCAATGTCATCGACTGACGGTTTAAAAAGGGGCATGAAAGTCGTTAATACGGGTGAACCGATTAAAATTCCCGCCGGAAAACCGATTTTAGGCAGGATTTTAAATGTTATCGGACAGCCTGTCGATGAGATGGGCGACATTGAAACGGATACGTATCTTCCCATCCACAGAGAATCTCCGAAACTTACCGATCAAAATACCAATATTGAAATTCTTGAAACGGGTATTAAGGCGATAGACCTTTTACAGCCGTATCAAAAAGGCGGAAAAATCGGACTTTTCGGCGGTGCAGGTGTCGGAAAAACGGTTTTAATTCAAGAGTTAATCCATAATATCGCAATGGCACACAACGGTGTTTCCGTGTTTGGCGGTGTCGGCGAAAGAACACGTGAAGGAAACGACTTGTGGAACGAGTTTAAAGAAAGCGGTGTTATTGATAAAGTAGCCTTAATTTACGGGCAGATGAACGAACCTCCCGGAGCTCGTATGAGAGTCGGACTGTCTGCTTTAACGGCGGCTGAATATTTCAGAGATTATTCAAAACAGGACGTACTTTTGTTTATTGATAATATTTTCAGATTTACGCAGGCGGGGTCGGAAGTTTCGGCACTTTTGGGACGTATGCCGTCCGCCGTCGGTTATCAGCCTACTCTGGCAAACGAGATGGGCGAATTGCAGGAAAGAATTACCTCGACAAAAGACGGTTCAATCACATCAGTTCAGGCAATTTATGTTCCTGCGGATGACTTGACTGACCCTGCACCGGCTACAACCTTCTCTCACCTTGATGCATCAACGGTTTTGTCAAGACAAATCGCATCACTCGGTATTTATCCCGCTGTTGACCCGCTTGAATCCACATCAAGAGTGCTTGACCCGAATATTATCGGCGAAGAACATTATACGGTTACGAGAAAAGTTCTCGAAATTCTCCAAAAATACAAAGATTTACAGGATATTATCGCAATTCTCGGTATGGATGAACTTTCGGAGGAGGATAAAGAAGTCGTTAACCGTGCGAGAAAAATTCAAAGATTTTTATCGCAGCCTTTCTTTGTTGCCGAACAGTTCTCTGGTATCGACGGAAAATACGTAAAACTTGAAGATACAATAAAAGGCTTTAAAGAAATAATTGAAGGTAAGCACGATGACTTGCCCGAACAAGCTTTCTATATGGTAGGAACAATAGAAGAAGCCGTCGAAAAAGCCAAAGAGATTGCAAAAGGATAATTTATGCATTTAAAAATAATTACACATGAAAGAATTGTATTTGATGCTGATGTTGATGAAATTTATACAAGAACCGTTGACGGCGAGATAGGTATATTAAAAAATCACGTTCCTGTCATGGCGGCTTTGGATATCGGTGTAACAAAGACCGTAAAAGACGGTGAGGTTAAATTTTTCACGACTATGGGCGGAGTTTTCCAGTTTAAAGATGACGAGGCTTTGATTTTAACAACTACGGCTGAAAGCGGTGATGAAATTGATGTTGCACGTGCAAAAGATGCACTGAGTCGTGCGAAAGCAAGGCTTGCGGAATCGAGAGCAAACATTGACGCAAAAAGAGCGGAAGCTGCCGTCGCAAGAGCTATGGCAAGATTAAAGGCAACATTAAATTCATAAATTATGGAAATAACGTTATATCAGATATTCAAAACATTTTTTAAAGTCGGGACAATGCTTCTCGGCGGCGGGTATGTGATTTTGCCTTTATTGCAGTCTGAACTTGTTGAGCGAAAAGGCTGGATAAGTGATGAAGATTTGTGTGAATATTTCGCTTTGGGGCAGAGTATTCCGGGAATAATTGCCGCTAATGTATCAATTTTTGTAGGGTATAAGTTAAAACGGACGGCAGGGGCATTGGCTGCAATTTCAGGAATTGTTTTGCCTGCATTTCTTGCTATTGTTATTATCGCAAAAATTTTGGAAGAAATTGTCAATATCCGATTTATACAAAGCATTTTCTGGGGTGTGGGAATAGGAGTTTTAATGCTGCTTTTTCTTGCGGTAAAAGAGATTTGGAGAAAAAGTGTTGTCGATAAATTTACCTGTTTTGTATTTTTTCTGGTATTTATTATGTCGTCGTGTTTTAAAGTTTCGCCTGCTTTTTTAATTATACTGGTGATTTTCATCGGTTTATGTCTTGAGGCGGTAAAGAGGATAGAAAAAGAATGATATATTTAAAGTTATTTTTTGAATTTTTCTATACCGGTTTGTTTTCTTTTGGCGGAGGCTATGCGACGTTACCGTTTTTGTACCATATTGCGGATAAATATCACTGGTACACGACAAAGCAGTTATCCGATATGATAGCCGTGGCATCAATTACACCCGGACCTGTGGGGGTAAATGTTGCGACATTTGCGGGTTTTTCGACATCGGGAATTTTAGGCGCTTTAATTGCTACGACATCCGTGATTTTGCCATCTTTCATAATTGTTATTATGCTTTCAAAATTTTTAAACCGTTACAGCGACAACAGATATGTAAAATCCGTAATTTACACGCTAAAACCTGCGGGTTGCGGACTTTTGGCAGCAGTCGGCGTTGATATGTTTGTAAATAACATAAACTTTGTCGGAATGCTTTTACTTTTGGGGCTTTTTTGTGCTGGTGCGGCGGAAAAACGCGACCCGCTCTTTTATCTTGGGATTTCTGCCGTTGCGGGATTAATTGCAGGATTTTTTAATTTGGCTGGTTAGTCAAAATCAATAAGATTTTTTAATGAAACTTCGAGAATATCTGCTATCAAGAATAATTTTCTAAGACTTATGTATTCTTTTCCTATTTCGACGCATGCAAGATGTTCACGTGATAAATCGAGCATTTCTGCGAGTTCGTTTTGAGATAAGTTTTTAGCTTTTCTGTATTTTTTTATGTTTTGTCCTAAAATTTTGAGTCTTGACATAAAACAATTTTGCAATAATAATAGAAGTAAATATGTAAGGTAACACATTACAAAACGGAAAATCAATTAAGGAATTATAAATTGGACAAACAGCTTATAAAAAATATCCTAAAGTCCCCTGTATCATTGTCTTCCAGAAAGTATCTCAAAAATTATATAAAAGAGAAAAAAATGAATTCAATGAAGCTGATAATGGCGATGGTTGTAAAAAATGAAGAAGATTTAATCGAAAAAAATATTCGTTTTCATTGTGCTATGGGGGTTGACGGGGTAATTGTAACTTCTCACAATTCAACGGATTCCACAAATGAAATTTTAGAAAAATTGAAACAGGAAGGTTTGGTTTTGGAAATAATATATAAAAGTTCACCTTTGCATGAGCATCATGTTTGGGTTAATCAGATGGTTAAAATTGCCCGTAAAAAGTACAAAGCCGACTGGATTTTAAACGCTGATGCAGATGAATTCTATTATTCAAAGGATTTAAACTTGAAAAAAAGTATCTATAAGTATTCAAGTATGGGATACAATGTTATTTGGGTGGATTCAATATTTTCATTTCCCGAAGATGACTGTAAGGATTTGGAGAATAAATTATTTATAACAGGATTTATTCCCGATTTTCAAAGGGAAATAATTTTGAAAAATAAAGATATTCCGTTTTATACAAGAAAACTAAAAGCTTCTTGCCCGAAAGTTATACATACTACGCGTGATTTTAAATCCGCTACGGACGGAAATCATTGGGTTAAAATGTACAAACACAGGCAAGTTGAAAGTATAAACATAAATCTTTATCATTATAATTGCAGAAATTACAAGAGTTATGAGGCAAAAGCAAAGAGATGGATGGAAACTTCACGCTTGCTTCCCGATAAAAAATGTCCCGAAAAACATATTATTTCACTTTATGAGTCAGGTAAATTAAAAGAGCATTACGATAAAGAGTATTCAAAAGAAGTTCTTTCGGTAATGATTAATTGCGGGGCGGTTACAACGGATAAATCCGTTGCGGATTTTCTAAAGTATAAAAAAATTATAGATTAAAGTTCCGTTTTTGTCATTCTGTATTGAAGTGCCTGCATGATATGAATTTGCGTGATGTTTCCCGAACCGTCCAAATCAGCAATGGTTCGTGACAGTTTAAGAATTCTGTCGTATCGCCTTCCTGACAACTGATATTTTACCGCTGCAGTTCTCAAAATTTCAGCGTCCGCACTGCTTATTTGACAATATTTTTTTATAAGCTTAGGCGTAAGTTCGGAATTTGTCAAAATTCCTTCGTTTTTGTATCTTTCCGACTGAATTTTTCGTGCCATAATTACACGTTTTCTTATGTCCGCCGATGTTTCCGAACTTGGCTGAGTGTTCAAAAGTTCGTTTGACGTGAGTCTTGGAACATCCACCTGCAAATCTATTCTGTCGAGCAAAGGCCCTGAAAGTCTTGCTCTGTAACGACTTATCTGATACTCCGAGCAAGTACATTGTTTTTCTTTGTCGCCTAAATATCCGCACGGGCATGGGTTCATTGCTCCCAACAGCATAAATTTTGCGGGATATTTAATTGAGTGTTTGGCTCTTGAAATAACGATTTCCCCGTCCTCTAGGGGTTGACGCAGAACTTCCAAAACATTTCGCGGAAACTCGACCATTTCATCCAGAAACAAAACTCCTCTGTGGGCAAGGGTTATTTCTCCGGGTTTTGGTGTTGTACCGCCGCCGATTATCCCGTTTGCTGAAGCCGTATGGTGAACCGAGCGGAAAGGACGCTTTGTCATCAAGGGTTCATCAGGTGACAAAAGCCCGCAAATACTGTAAATTTTCGTTAATTCAAGTGCCTCCTGAAACTCAAGCGGAGGAAGAATTGATGCAAAACATTTTGCCATAAGAGTTTTCCCCGACCCCGGAGAACCTGTCATAAGCAGATTATGACCGCCTGCTGCGGCTATTTCCATTGCTCGCTTTGCTTTTTGCTGTCCTTTTACGTCTTTAAAATCATAAACGTATTCCTCTTGCGAATTTTCCGACAAATATTTGTTTATATCGACTGTATAAGGTTTTAAGGGTGCATCGGTAAAATGATTAACCACTTCACAAAGGTTTTCAGCCCCGTATATATTCATATCGCCGGCAAGACAAGCTTCTTTCGCATTAATTGCAGGAACAAAAACATTCTTAACGCCTGCCTCTTTAAGTCCCAAAATTAACGGCAAAACACCCGTTATACCACGCAAACTTCCGTCAAGTGAAAGTTCGCCGATAAATGCAAAATCCTTAATGCTTTCTTCCGACAAAACTTCTTCTTCCGTCAAAAGCCCGATAGCTATGGGTAAATCAAAGTTTGAACCTTCTTTTTTCAAGTCGGCAGGTGCAAGATTTATGACAATTTTCTTCGCGGGGAAAGTAAATCCTGAATTTTTTATTGCCGAACGAACCCTTTCTCTTGCCTCGTTTATTGATGTATCGGGTAAACCGACTATAAAAAACTTAGGAAGCCCGTTCAAAACGTCCGTTTCAACGGAAACCCCGTAAGCATTTAAACCTATTACGGTCGCTGTTGTCACTTTGTTTACCATAAATATATAATACTACAAATATTTTTATTGTATAATTTGGTTATGAATATTTTAGCGGTAAATTTCGGCGGAATAGGTGATGAAATCTTTTTCCTGCCTGCATTGATATCTTTAAAAAAAGAATTCCCGAATTCAAAAATTACCCTTGCACTTGAACCAAGAAGCAAGAGCGTTAAAGATTTAACGGACATTATTGATGAGCTTATATTAGTTGATATTAAAGGCAAAAATAAGTACTTGGAACTTTTAAAATTCGTTTTTACTGCAAGAAAAGGCGGGTTTGATACGGTTATTTCATCAGGCGGGAATAAATTTATCAGTATTCTGCTGTTTTTGACAGGGATAAAAAAGCGTTACGGGTACGATACGGGGAAATTAAGCCGTATTTTATTGACGAAAGCCGTTCCGTTGAACAAAAACAGGTACGCCTGCGAAATGTACCACGAGCTTGTAACTCCGCTCACAAATATTAAAACCGAACTGCCCGAAATTAACGTTAAAGCCGGAGAAAAAATCCCTAATTCGGTGCTAATTCACCCCGGAGTCAGCAAAATGAGTGTTCAAAAGGGCATGATAAAGACGGTTAATGCTGAAGTATGGACAGAATTAATTGATATTCTTGTTCAAAACGGAAAATATGTTATGCTTGCAGGCGGGCCGGATGATGAGGAAGTTATTGAATATATCAGAAATAATGTTAAAAACAAGAATTTCGAGGATTTTTACGGAAAAACCAAAAATTTAAAAGACCTTGCAAAACTTATTGCAAAGTCTGAAAAGTTTGTGTGTTCGGATTCCGCGCCTTTGCATATAGCCGTTGCACTTAGGACTGAAACTTATGCGATATTCGGGCCGACGGATGATAAAAAACTTATTCCGAATTTTGTAAAAGTCATAAAAGCAAAAGATAATTGCCCTCTAAAACCCTGTCTTTGGGAAAGATGTCAGACAACCTGCCAAACTTTGGACTGCTTGAAAATCACGGCGCAAGATATTGCTGATGCGTTGTTATAATATTTTTTACGTGTATTGGATTGTTGTGAGGTTTTGGATTAATTATCTGATTATATTTTAAAATTTGTATGGATAGTCATCGGGTATTTTCCAGCCGTTTAACATAATTAATGCTGTACAATACAAACCAAAATCCCCGCTTTTTCCGCTACAATAGTAATTCTTAGTTCCTTTATTGGTTTTGCCCATTAGGTCATCCTTACTGTAATTTTTTTCAAGATCTCTAATATAAGGTTTAACAAAACCATCAGACATGTCTAATTGGAATCCAAAAGTTGTTTTCCCTATATTTGTACGCTTAGACAATTCTTCAAAATCAAATCGTTTAGGCTCGGGAGTAAAAAATATATCGACATAATTAATTTTACTTGCCTCATCTTTTCCGTCTGAATATTGTGCTTTTTTTATAAGAACTAAACTACCGTCGG
>CANQMP010000025.1 GCA_947624975.1 Candidatus Gastranaerophilales bacterium | reverse complement strand
TTCCTTTCTATTTTTCTATACATTCTCATTATAAACTATTTTTCAAAAAATGCAAGAGGGGAAATGGAAATTTTTTATAAAATTTTAAAAATTCTTAATGAAATCTGACCCCTCACCCTAGCCCTCTCCCGCAAGGGGCGAGGGAATTAAAGTGTAAGTTAGTGGTTTCCATCCCAACAAATTTATAGGCTGAGGCATTCGCTCGCAATGACAACCTATTTTTACGTTTCACGCAAAGAATTAACCCACCCCTGCCCCCTCCCTTGGGAAAGGGAGGGGAAAACCGTACCCCACCCCGTCCCTCTCCATTAGGGGATGGGAAAATAAGTCCCTTCCCTTTTTAAGGGAAGGTTAGGATGGGTTAATATTTTTTTGTACAAAGTGTCGATATAATTGACCCCTCACGCTAACCCTCTCCCGCACGAAGGTCAATTCGACGGGGAGAGGGAACTTATATTTTTCGCACGAAGTGCCTATATGAACTTCCCATTTACTCACACCCAAAAAAGAGCCTTTCGGCTCTCTTTTTTAAAAATGACGTGTACATGAATTACATCTCGGGGTTACAGGCTGAATGTATTCGTAATCATCCGCAAATGCCTTTCTGCATGTCGGGCATGGTTGGATTTTTACCCGTGTACACTCATCACATTTTTTGACTCGATTACAAGTGTCGCAATTTTTGAAACCTTTAAACGGGTTTAAACTGAAATTTGTCTTGTTCTCACCTATTCCAAAATATGGCAAGGGGTTAAGACGTGACAAATAGGGAATCGGGTTAAGTGAGGATATGCCGTCCCAAGCAAATGCATCCTGTGCCGAAAATGCAACCGCACCAACAAGTGCAAGCGTGATAAACAGTTTTTTCATAAAAAATACTCCCATCTTCCGAATACATATCGGAAATTAATCTACATTTCCATTTTAAACTTTACTCATATTTTTTCGACAGACAGAAGGGTAATTAAAATTATACTTTTTTACCGAAACAAAAAGGCAATAAAAAAACGGACTCATTAAAGCCCGTTTTTTTCCGAATTTACTGGTTAAATTCTATTATTTAGAAATCGTTGCATCGTCAAGTAAGATAACTTTGACAACTTCACCTGCTTTTGCGTGGTATTCAAGACCCGGTGTAATTAATCCGTACATCAAACCGATCGCTGCACCGACAGGAGCACCAATAGCTGCACCTGTACCGATTTTGTGCGGGTTAGGTATAAATGCGATACCAATACCTGCGCCGGTACCAACTGCACCACCGGTAACCGTTGATAACAATATCTTACCTGTAGTCATCCAAGGACCTTCTTTTAAAGAATAATCTTTAGTGTACGGTTTAGCGTTGAATGCAACTTGTTGTCCGTTAGGCAATACGATTTTGCATAATTGAGGATAAACTCTTGCATTTTTGTTGAACCATCTCGGATCTTTAATTTCTACAAGTTTTGCATAGAATTTTGAGCCTGCAGGAATAACCAAAGTTCCTTCTTCCGTGCAGATGTCCTCGTCGTTAACGAAAGTTACAACATCACCAACCTGATGATCTTCTGATTTGAATTTGTCTTCAAAAGAAAGGATAAGTACGTTACCTTCTTTTACGACGCTTTTAACGTTGTTAACCAAAACATCGTGGCTCGGGGCTTTTTTAACTTCGTTCAAGTGTTCAACAGAAGTTGCACCGATGTATTGAGTTTTTACAAGGCTCAATTTTTGTTTTAATCTTGCAAGAAGAACTGCTGCTTCAGCTCTTGAAAGATTTTCGTTCGGTCTTAATTCTCTTGAATCAGGATAGTTTACGTAGATACCGTAAGCCAATGTTTTTGCGTAAACGTTTGTAGCCCATGCCGGAACTTCATTAGCATCTTTGAAGTTGTTCAAGATAGCTTTATCAGCTGACATATCTTTTGTAATGTGGCTGATAACCGATTGAGCTTCAGATCTCAAAACTACTCTGTCCGGTTGGAAAGTTCCGTTCGGATAACCGTAAACCAAACCTAACTGTTGAGAACGTAAAATGTTGTCATAGTTCGGGTTAGCTTTTGATACATCAGAGAATTTGTTTGAAATGTTAACGTCAAGGTTTTCGTTAGACAAAACTTTTAACAAAGCGTTAACAAACTCAACTCTTGTCATGTTGCCTTCCGGATCAAAACGGTTGCCTGACAGCGTCATAATATTGTCATTCAATACGCTGACAATTTCTTTTGCTGCCCAATAATTTTGGTTAACATCAGATATTGATGCTGCCATAGAAGGAATAGCCGTGAATGCTAACAAACATGCAGCTACTGCTCCTGCTGAAATAAGTTTCTTCATTTTCTAAATCCTCATACTTTACTGGTAAACCTTTTTCAGAATTATTATATAACAAATTTTTTCTTTTGTAAACATGTAAATTATTATTTTATATAAAATGATATTTTTTTGTGTTATTATTAACTTGTTTAGAGCAAGAAACGAGGAAAACTATGTCAGGACACTCAAAATGGTCAACAATTAAACATAAAAAAGCAAAAGTGGATTCGCAGCGTGCCGTTGTATTCCAAAAGTATTCAAGAGAATTAATCGTATCGGCACGTTTGGGCGGTGCAGACCCTGCGGGAAATTTCAGATTAAGAACGGCTATTGAAAAAGCAAAAGCAGCGGGATTACCGAACGACAATATTAAGCGTGCTATTGAAAAAGGTGCGGGTTCAGGTTCGTCCGACAACTACGAAGAATTGATTTATGAAGGCTACGCAGCAGGCGGAGTTGCGGTGGTTGTTGAGGCAATGACCGATAACCGCAACAGAACGGCAGGCGATATCAGAAGCTTTTTCACAAAATATAACGGAAGCCTCGGTGCAACAGGATGTGTCGGCTGGATGTTTGACCAAAGAGGAATTATAACTTTTGATGAAAACGTTGATTTTGATAAACTTTTTGAAGCGGCAATAAATCTTGATGCACTTGATGTGACAGAAGAAGACGGAGTTTACAAAGTTATCACATCGGCGGAAAATTTCCAAAATGTGGTTGAAGGATTAGAAAAGGAAGGGTTCAAATCGGAAAGTGCCGAACTTTCAAGAATTCCGCAAAACACCGTTGAGGTAACGGATGAGAAAGTCGCAGACCAAATTCTGAAACTTCTTGACAAACTTGAAGAACACGATGATGTTCAAAATGTTTACGCAAATTTTGATATCTCGGACGATATTTTGCAAAAATTGGAAGGCTGATGATTGATAATTTAAAACAAATTTTTTCTTTTCTTGATGACGCTTGCACTGCAAAGTCTATTGTAAGCGTGCTTGAAGAAGTCTTTCCGCTCAATGCAATATATATTTACGATTACACAACCGATTCGCTTAGGGATTTTTCAAAAAGCTGGATGTATATAAAATCCAAGGATTTGAACGAAGTTTATGAAAAATTGGCGTCAAAAAAGTACATTTGCACAAAAAACCGTTCATATTACGCACTTTATAATAACGGCAAAATAATCGGTATGCTTGAATTTAACGACAAGCTTCACGAAAAATTGCTTGAATTTCTTGAGCTTTCGGCTTTTTGTATATCTTTAAAAATCCAAAATATAATACTTTCAGAGAGAATGCAAAAAAACATAGATTTTCATGACTCCATGAAAAACATCGCAAAAATTATCGAAACACAGTACGAAACGGGTTATATCGTGCCGATTATCGGCGAGATGATCGACAAATTCGTATCGGATCACCTTGTTTACATTTTTATCGGCGGAAAACTAATTTGGCCGTCAACTTGCAACGACAAAAAGATTTTTGAGCTGATAAAATGTCTTAACAACAAGTCGGAATACATTCTTACACCCGATAAAAAAATCGGTCTTTTTCCGTTAATCAGTGAAAATAAACTTCTCGGATGTATTGTGACAAAAAGCACCGACAACGTTTTGAGCGAAAAAGAAATTGAATACCTTGAACAGCTCTCATCACAAGCCGCAACGACAATTAATCGTGCAAATGTTTATGCGGAAATCCTTAAACATGCGACACTTGACGCTTTAACGGGATTTTACAACAGACGTCAGCTTGAGGAACGTATTAAACAGGAAGTTTCGAGTGCAAAACGTCAGAAACGCAGTCTTTGTGCCGTTATGATAGATATAGACTTTTTCAAAAAAGTTAACGATACTTACGGGCATGCAGCAGGCGATTTGGTATTGAAAACCGTTTCAAGAGTAATAAAAATGCATTTAAGGGATTACGATATCGCAGGAAGATACGGCGGAGAAGAATTTGTCGTTCTTCTTCCTTATACAAAGATTAAGGAAGCCGAAGTCGTTGCTGAACGTTTAAGAAAAGCCGTCGAGGATACCAAGGTTGATTTGTCAAAAATTATTCCCGACAAAGGCGAAATAAAAGTTACGATAAGCCTCGGAATTTCCCAATTTGACGGTACGGATTTAATCCAAAACGCCGACAAAGCACTTTATAGAGCAAAAGAAACAGGAAGAAACAGAGTATGCGTGTAGTATGTAAAACTTTAGACGATACAAAAAAACTTGCACAAAAATTTGCAAGCCTCATCAAAAACGGGTGTTTTGTAAATCTGTACGGTGAAATCGGTGCGGGTAAAACCGCTTTTGTCAAGTTGGTAGCTGATGCACTGGATGTAAAAGAGAAAGTCACAAGTCCAAGCTTTGTGATACTTAATGAATATCATACCGGCTCAATTCCCATCTATCATTTCGACCTTTACCGACTTGAAAACGAAGGAATAAAGACGATTTACGATGAACTAAGAGAATACAGCGAAGGGAAACAGGTTACGTTTGTTGAGTGGGCGGAATTTAATCAAAATGAAGCACCTTTTAAACACATAAAAATCAACGTGACTTACGCCGATGACGATTCAAGGGTTTATGAATTCATCTCCAGCGGCGAAGATGAAATTGTTGAGGGGTTAAAATAATGATTACACTTGCATTTGATACCTGTTTGGATAAAATGTACGCACTGATAAAGAAAGATGAGCAAATTCTCTCATCCCGTATTGTCGAAAACCACGATAACAAATATCATTCGGCATTTTTGATTTCCACGTTGCAGGAAATTATAAGCGAAAACGGTTTAAAACCGCAAGATATTGATTTGATAGCGGTAAATATCGGACCGGGAAGCTTTACGGGCATAAGAGCCTGCACAACCGTTGCACGGGTCATGGCTCAACAGTTGAACTGCAAAGTATCAGGCGTTTCATCGTTGGAAATTCTTGCACATGCTTCAAATTGCGATTTGGTGGCACTTGATGCGAGAAAATCGTGTGCTTATTTGTATGTTGACGGCGAAATCAAAGGGGCTGTGCCTCTTGAAGAAATAAAGGAAATAATAAATTCAAAGCCCTATAAAGTCTTGACGGATACGAAATTACAGCCCGTACTTGGCGGAAAAGCTTATGAAAATGAAGATTTACCGATAGGGGAAACCTTAGCGAATTTAGCACATGGCAAAGCGGGCGACTGGCAAGAGTTAAAACCGCTCTACATACAGCCTCCGCCGATGGGATAACTTATCGGTTTTGGAGCAAAGCCGTGACAAAGTCTTTCGTTTCGTAAGCATGAATAGTTCCGACTATAATTTCAAAATCTTCAAGTTCTTCTTCCAGCTCCTCTTTCATGTGAGCAAGAAGCCCGGGAATTATTATCCTGCGGGTTTTTATCCGATTTCTGAAATCAAATTTCTTTAAAGTATTTGCAACGACTTTTGCGGTAAATTTTTCCGCTGACCATGCGGTCAAAACGCTCATCCCGTCTGACGGAGTCACAATAAGATAGGACGGAACATCAAGATTTTCAAGCTCGCCCGCAACCGCAAAATACGTCAGGGCAAAATTTGTCGTCATAAATACAAGAGAATTTTCATCGGGATTATTAAATTCGTAAATTCCGGCATCGACCTGCAAAGGTTTTTGCGGGTCAGTAAAAATATTTTGCCTGAGTGTCATCAAAGCTGCCGTCATGTTTTCATCAAAATCCTCAAAAATCAGCATGTTCGCATATTTGCAAATATAATACGCAGCCTTTGCACATAAAAGGTTTAAGTCCTCCGCATGCTTAAAATACACATAAACAGGGGCTGAACAGGTTTCATCTTTTTCTTTTACGGCTTTTGTACGGGTTTCGATAAGTTTTTGAGCAGTATCAAAATTGTTCCCGTCAAACTCAATTAAATCAAAATTCTTCAAATCCTCTAACGCAATAGTACCGTCTGTTTTACCGTTTTTGGAAAAAATTAAATCCACTTTTAAAAATTCGTTAACCCGTTTAATTTCAAAGTTTTTTATACGGTCGAGTTTCTCTTTCCAATCGGGTTTTGCCATATCAACGACGACGGCAATAGCGGTTTTATTTATAAAAGTCTTTTCATGCCTGTAAAGAACATTTTCCCCGCCGATTTTTACCCCGTTAATTTCAACGGTTTTTTGTGGTTGTTTTGAGCTTTGAGCGTAAATTTCTTTCAACTCGCCGCAAATGTATGCACATTTTTCAATTTCAACCTGATGTTTTGCAAGTTTCAAGGCAAAAGCCATGCAGGTCGGACATCCGCATTCTTTGCAGTTTGTGTGTTCGGCTTTTTTGGATGCGGGAAGGTATTTGAATATTTGAAGTCCTGAAAGTTCCGTCATTCTAACCCCCTCAAAGCTTCAAGAGCTTCAACCGAATTCAAATAAATATATTCAGCCCCTGCCGCTTTTGCTCCCGCTGCTGCCGTAATCTCCAAAAATAAAGCCATTTTCGGATTTTCTTTTGATTCTTTTGTTTTTGCGGTTTCTTCGACTGCAAAAGATATCAAAGGCATGTTCAAAAACTTGTCATCCTCAAGTTTAACCTTTTCCATCATACTGTAACCGTATTCAAACCCGTATCCGACACCGCCGATATCGGTATCAATGAGAATTTTATCAAGTCCTAAACCTAAATCCGCCGACAAAATATTCATCTCTTTTGCTAAATTTATATCTATAGGCGTGCGAATAACCGCAGTATGACCGCCTTTTGCAATAGGCGGAATTAAACTTTTATAGTTATTTTCGTTAACTATTCCGACTATCAATTCTCTTTCAGCGATTTGCAAAAGTTCGGGCAAAAGTTCGCAGTCAACGGCATCATCTCCCGTACCGATTATCATAACGGGCTTTTTGGTGCGGTTTAGCAAACTTTTTAATTTTTCTTTCGCATTGTCGGCACTGTCAAATCTTAAACATACTATATCAGCTTTTTCGTCACTTAAAATGTATTTAACTTTGTCTTTCACTTTTAACTCTGTTCATTATCTCATCAAATTCGGCTTCATCAATGGTTTCTTTATCAAGAAGTTCTTTGGAAATTATTTCGAGCATATCTCTGTTTTCGCTGAGTAATTTTTTAGCCTCTTTGTATTTTAAATCAACGATTTTTTTCATTTCTTCATCAATTTCAAAAGCCACCTGTTCGGAATAATCTCTCTGATGCCCGAAATCTCTGCCCATAAATACGTTTTCCTGATTTTTTCCGTATGCCATGTTTCCTAATTTATCGGACATGCCCCATGCAGTAACCATTTTTCGTGCGATATTTGTTACGTTTTGCAAATCCTGTGATGCTCCGGTACTTATTCTGTCTTTACCGTAAATAATTTCTTCGGCTGCACGACCGCCCAGAGATACCGTAATTTGTGCAAGCAATTTTGCTTTGCTTGTGTGAACCTGTTCATCTTTCGGTTTTGTCCATGTAACGCCCAGTGCATAACCTCTCGGAATTATGGAAACTTTGTGCAAATCATCGGCATCATCGAGAAGTTTTGCAAGGAGAGCATGCCCGACTTCGTGGTATGAGGTAAGTTCTTTATCCTCATCGGTCATAACTCTGCTTTTCTTTTCAATACCTGCAATAACACGGTCGATTGAATTGTCTATATCTTCCATTGAAATTTTATCTTTATCATGTCTTGCCGCAAGAAGTGCCGCTTCATTGAGCAAGTTTTGCAAGTCCGCACCCGTAAATCCGGGAGTACGTTTTGCCAAAGTTTTCAAATCAACTTCGGGATCTAGTTTTTTATTTTTGGCATGAACTTTTAAAATCTGCTCTCTGCCTCTGATATCGGGAGCATTGATGTAGATTTGTCTGTCAAATCTACCGGGTCTTAACAGTGCGTTGTCAAGAATATCGGGTCTGTTAGTTGCTGCAATTACAATGATATTAGTGTTCTCATCAAACCCGTCCATTTCAACAAGCAACTGGTTAAGGGTTTGTTCACGTTCATCGTGTCCGCCGCCTAATCCTGCACCACGCTGACGTCCGACGGCATCAATTTCATCTATAAATATAATACATGGTTGATGTTTTTTTGCCTGTTCAAACAAATCTCTTACACGGCTTGCACCAACGCCGACGAACATTTCCACAAAATCCGAACCGCTTATGGAAAAGAACGGAACGCCCGCTTCACCCGCAACGGCTTTTGCCATTAAGGTTTTACCCGTTCCCGGAGGCCCGACAAGAAGAACTCCCTTAGGAATTTTTGCACCCAATTTTATATACTTATCACCGCTTTTGAGAAAATCAACTATTTCTTCAAGTTCTTTTTTCTCCTCGTCAATTCCGGCGACATCTTTAAACGTCGTTTTTACCTTGCTGTCTAAAAGCATTTTTGCCTTGCTTTTACCGAAAGACATAGCCTGCGTTCCGCCTGTCTGAATGCTTTTTGCCATAACCGCAAGAAAAACAAGAAACAATACGGGCAAAAGCAGATAACTTAAAAGGTTACCGAACGATTTTGAAGAATCACTTGCCCTTGTTACCGAAACCTCAGCACCCGATCCATCAAGCTTTTTCATTAAATCGGGATCATAAGCCGGAGTAATGACCTTATATTTGAGTGTCTGTTGTTGAACCTCGGGAACTCCAAACGGATTATTCAGCGTCGGCGTAACTTTCTGCTCTGCCTGAGGTTGATTTTTCGGTATGGCAATTAAGAAATCTTCTCCTTTTTCGATTTTGTTAAATTCGCCTTTATCAAGTCGTTCCAAAAAATTTGAATAAGGTATTTCTTCGGTTTTTGTTGCAGGTGTCGACAAAAACACCGATGATACAAAAAGAAGTATCACTATGCCCAAAACTATATACATTCCTGCGGACTGACTTTTATTCATATTTTAAACTCTCCTATGGGTAAAATTATATCCTAAAATCAATAAAAAATAAATAGCTTAATTTATTTAACTCAGGATTATTCGGTATAATCAAATTTTAAGGGGTAAATATTACGAAATGTAACAAAAAATGCAATATCTGAAATTGAGAAAAATAAAAATACTTTATATGTGTAAGAGCAACTTAAAAAAATAAGGAGAGATGAGATGACTTTTTTAGCAATCGACGCACAGAAGAATTTGTTTACACTTCAAAAAAGCCAGCTTCAGTACGAACAGACACTTGTAATGAGCAGAGCACAGTACGTAACAAAACAGATGGGATTAATTGAAGAAATGTATGATGACTCCGATACTGATGAAGATGTTGAAGACAACCCCGAATACAAAGTTCTTCAACGTGAAGAAGCCTATCTTGAAACCCGAAAAGATAATCTGGATTCACAGATAACCTTAATTGAAAACAGTATATCGGGCTTGAAAAACCTTGTAAACAACAACATCAAATCAAGCTGTCAGCTCAACCTGCTTGGCGGTTAATAATCATAAGTCATGCTGTTTGTTATACAGTTCAACCGTATTCAACATCAATGACGCTATCGTCATTGGACCTACACCGCCCGGTACGGGCGAGATATACGATGCTTTGTTTGATATTTCATCAAATTCAACATCACCGCGGATACTTCCCGATAAATCTTTAAAAATCCCAACATCAATAACTACACTGTTTAATTTTATATTTTTTTCCCCTACAACATTTTTTCCCACTGCTGAAATTAAAATATCAGCAGTTTTTGTTATTTCGGCGAGATTTTCTGTCTTACTGTGACAAATCGTAACCGTTGCATCACGTCTTAACATCATCTGCGCAACGGGTTTTCCGACAAGATTTGAACGCCCGATAACAACAACATGCTTTCCTGCGGGATTTATTTTGTACTCATCCAAAAGCAGGCAAATTCCTTTTGGCGTACAGGGATAAACAAAAGGTTCTTCTCCCGAGAAAAGTTTTCCGCTGTTGTAAGTCGTTAAACCGTCAACATCTTTTGACGGCAAAATTCTGTCAATAACCTTAAACTTATCAATATGTTCAGGCAGAGGAAGCTGAACCAATATTGCATTTATATTTTTGTCGTCGTTAAGCTCATCAATTTTTTTAAGAATTTCGCTTTGGCTCACATCGGACGGGTATTCAAAAACCATAGAGTTAATCCCGAGCTTTTGGGCACATTTTCTTTTGTTGTTCACATAAATTTTACTTGAAGGGTCATCCCCTGCCAAAATAACCGCAAGCGTAGGCTTAACAGGCATTTTCTCAACCTTCAAAATCAAATCTTCAAATATTTTTTCTCTTAATTTTTTTCCGTCCAATATTATTGCCATAGCTCTACTCCTTTATTTGAGGAAGATTAAGTCTGAAATAAAACTGTTTAACGGCGTCACAAACGACTTCCGACTCTCTTGTAAGTGGCATCATCTTTTCATCTTCGGGAATTACACCCAAAACATCCAAATCAAAACGCTTTAAAAGTTCATAAACTTCCGAAAGCTGAGTGTTTTTAACTTTATTAATCACAACTCCCAGCTGAGTTCCCGCCGAATACTTCGCACTGAATTCCTCAATACGTTTTGCAAGATGAGCATCTTCCTCCGTCGGATTTGCAATGATAAGAGTAGTGTCAATGTCCGTATCCACAAGCTGATTAAGGTATTTTAAATCAAACTCGCAGTCAAAAATTACTATATCATATCTGTCGATAAGTTTTAAAACGGCATCATTAATCTGCCCCGTAATCGGGCATCTGCAATCCTTTGAACCCACAAACCACGATACAATAATGTCCACATTCTCGTACAATGAAACAACAATATCTTCCATTGCCCATTCAACGTATTCCTGTTTGGACATTCCCTCGGGAATTCCCGTTTTATACTCGTGTTTTCCGCTCCTTATCCCGTAAATCGTATTTCTTATATCAAGCCCGAAACTGTGTCCGAGTTCGCCCGTTAAGTCGTTATCGAACAAAAGTATTGATTTCTCGGGAAAATATTCCTGAAAAATTCTCAAAAATGCTTTTGCAACCGTTGTTTTTCCGCTCCCGCTTTTGCCCGTTAACGCTAACTTAAATGTCATAATACCTTTCTTTTAAACTCTCTGACAACTGTTTTGTAAGCCTCATAGCCTTACATGCCAGCTCCTCGCTCAAAGAACCCGCACCGCAAGACGGCGTTACAAGCGAATTCTCTATAATGATTTTCTCATCTATTCCTTTTTGAGTCAAATACGTAACAGCTTTTTCAAAAACGGAAATCATTTTATCCAAATCCGCACTCTCAAGAGCCTCTTTATCAAGTGTCGGCACGACTCCCCAGGCAATTTTACCGCCTCTTTCAAGAAACTCTTTTACATCACCATCAAACAAACTAAGATTTTGTGCGTAAGAGTAAGCGTCCAAGTTTATAATATCAACTCCTGCCTTTAAAGGCACCGTCCAATCGCATTTTCCGCAGCAGTGAATCGCACTCATCGCCCCGTTTTCACGGATAACATCGGATATTTGTTTGAGCATATCAATGACTTCTTCCTGTGAAACCGTCAGATAAGCCGATGTTCCGAGCTGTGAAATCGAAGGTTCGTCAATAAAAATTATCGGAGTTGTATCAAAATTTGCCTGTTTTATTTTGTAAATCTGCCACAAAGCTTTCAGTGTAAGCGTTTTTATGATAATTTCCCTTAACGTTTCATCGTAAAAAGCACATTTTCCCGATTTATCTACAAGCGTGGTAGAAAGCGTGAAAGACCCGACAATTTGCCCTTTTGCAAATTTCGGTTTAGCCTCCCGAATAAATTTTATAAACTCCGAAAAAGAAAGCGATGTATTTACGGCATATTTTTCAGAAAGTTTTATATCGTTAAGAATTTCTTCGTAATCAGTAAAAAACTGTTCCAAATCCTCAAAAAACTTGTCACTTTCGGTTTCCAAAAAGATTTTTTCTCCGTCAGAAAAAAACGAAGGCATGTTCTCCAAAAATTGAATAATCATGTCTTCGTTTTTATCAATTTTAACCATTTGAGGCCAGAAAGGAATGTTCGCGAAATTTTCCTTTACAAGCTCAAAGGCATCTCTCAAATTTTTATGAGGCAAAGAACCTATTGCCAGGCATTCAAGAGTTAAATCGGACGTCATTAAGCCTCATCTGTTGTTTCTTGTGCGGGTTCTTCATCAACAGATTCTTTAAGAACTTCAGAAGCTGTTACGACGACTTTAAGCTCGCATTTAACTTTAGAAGTAAGCTTGATAAGCATTGTGTATTCGCCGATTTTGTTAATCGGAGCGTTAAGCGAAACATTTTTTCTGTCGACTTCGACGCCTGCTTTAGCGAGAAGTTCTTCTGTAAGTTTTTTGGTAGTAATAGTACCGAAAAGTTTACCTGACTCACCTGCTTTTGCGGAAAGTTCCAAAGAGCCGACAGCTTCGATTTTCTTAGCGGTTTCCAAGGCTTCTGCGTGCAATTTTTCTTGTTTAGCCTTAATTCTTGCCAAATTCTTTTCTCTGTTTTCCAACGCGCCTTTTGTAGCGATTTCGGCTGCTGACTGAGGCAGCAGATAGTTTCTTGCGTAACCGTCTTTAACATTAACGATATCGCCTGCTTCGCCGAGGTTTTGTATGTCTTTTTTCAATATAACTTGCATTTTAATTCTCCTTTTTTATTTATATTTCGGAATAATCTTACAACAAACAAAATTTATTGTCGAGAGTTTTTTTCGGAATGTAAAGTTACGACACTTTGTGCGGATAATATAATCCCCTCTCCCCCTGCGGGAGATGGCGCAGTTGTGTGAGCGTAAGCGAACTACAAATGCGGGTGAGGGGTTATATTATATCAGATAGTTGATGGGTGAAATTAATATCGTTTCACCCATCCTACTTTACTCTCCCCTTGCGGGGGAGGGAAGAATTTCTTAGTGAACGCAGTGAACTTAGAAATTCGAGTGAGGGGTAGCTCCCTCCCTTTTCAAGGGAGGGCTGGGGTGGGTTTAATTTTTTGCATGAAACATTAAAATCAGTCCGTCATTGCGAACGAATGCCTCAGCTAATAAAACCCATCCTAACCTTCCCTTAAAAAGGGAAGGGACTTATTTTTTCCCCTCCCCTATGGACTCTGCCGAGCAAAACGATTAAGTATCGTTTTGCGAGAGGGAAATTTCTTAATGAGCATGCGAATTTAGAAATTTCGGATGGGGTGGGGTGCGGTTAATCCCCTCTCCCCGTCAAATTGACCTTCGTGCAGGAGAGGGAAAAAATTTCTTTGTGACGCAATGAACTTAGAGTTAAAACTTAAACGGATAGTCTTTAGGGATTTTCCAGCCGTTTAATTTTATTAACATTGTGCAGTAAGCTCCCATGTTCTCTGACGTATTATATGAACATCCATAATCTTTATTACTTTTTAAACCCTCTACGGTATTATCCCAACAGAAGCTATACGGCTCAATTCCTTTTCCGTAAGAAAACTTAGTACATGGACTTGTTGCATTTGGCTCGAAGAAAAAAGCAAATTTATCAGTGCCGTAGTATTTGCTTTCGAGAGCTTTTTCGTTTATAAAGTATACTACAGCAGCATTTCCAAAAGACATTATACTTCCGTCTTGAAAATAAACATTTAAATAATTTCTATTTTCCTCGTCTACTTCGGTTCTGACATCTTTTAAATAAGGCTTAAAGTATTTATTGTAGATATCTTTGGGTGAATAACCTGTTTCGTATTCCGTATACTCCTCGTTGGTTGCTTTAAAGTCATCCCATTGTGTTATGGGACCGTTATCTATCTCCGAAAGTTGAATAGCCTGATTCATTACGCTGTAAAACTTCGCTAACTTTGTTTCGACTTCTTTCTTTTTATAGCTTTGCACTAATGTCGGAATTGTTAAAGCGGCTACAATGCCGATAACCGCAAGGGTAATGAGAACTTCCGCCAATGTAAAGGCGAAACTATTGGTTTTTGAGGCTATAATACCCTTAAAACCTTTGCTAGGAGAGAATCCCCCCCCCCCCGATGTGTTAAATGCTGTCGTAGTAATCTTCTTCATATCATTTATCCTTTCTATTTTTTACACATTCTCATTATAAACGATTTTTCAAAAAATGCAAGGGGGGAAATAGAAATTTTTTAAAAAATGTTAACAAAAATTTAAAAAAGTGAAAAGTGAAAGGTGAGAAGTGAGAAATTCAAATCGGGTGCTCCAAAGCACCGAAATAATTGCACCCCACCCTAGCCCTCCCCATCTGGGGAGTTAGTTTGCTTTGCAGAGTCCATTTGGGGAGTGGGAAAAGATTACGGCACTGCGTGCAATTTTAAAGGCTGGATTGCTTCGCATTCGCTCGCAATGACGGTTTACCCCTCACCCTAGCCCTCTCCCGCACAGGGAGAGGGGATTATTTTTTCCGCACGAAGTGCCGATACGGTCTGCTCGGTTGCTCGCGTTTAACGGGTCTACGGTTGAGTGTTTTTATGAATTTATTTGTCAACTTTTTGCACTTGAAAATAATTTCTGCGTGTGATATCTTAGTTCTGCGAAAATACAAACAGAATCGAGGGAAATTATGACAGATGTCAGAGTCAGAATAGCACCGTCACCGAGCGGTAATTTACATATCGGAACTGCAAGAACAGCACTGTTTAACTAT
This sequence comes from Candidatus Gastranaerophilales bacterium, assembly GCA_947624975.1. Taxonomy (GTDB): domain Bacteria; phylum Cyanobacteriota; class Vampirovibrionia; order Gastranaerophilales; family Gastranaerophilaceae; genus Stercorousia. Next base: position 10,664 of record CANQMP010000025.1, on the reverse strand, counting down.
CTGTTCGCAAAGAAAAACAACGGTAAATTCGTTTTGAGAATTGAAGATACCGATGCAGACAGAACAAGTCAGGAATACATTGACAATATTTTTGACAGTTTAAAGGCTTTGGGCTTAAATTGGGACGAAGGTCCGGATGTAGGCGGTCCTTACGGCCCTTATACACAGTCCGAAAGGTTTGATATTTACCCGAAATACGTTCAAATTCTTCTTGAAAAAGGCTTTGCTTACGAGTGTTTCTGCACACCCGAAGAACTTGAACAGGAAAAAGAAGAAGCAAGATTAAACAAAAAGCCTTACGTTTACACAAGAAAATGCGAAAACTTAACCGAAGAAGAAAAAGCCAAACTCAGAGCGGAAGGCAGAAAACCCGCAATAAGATTTAACATCGCAAAGGCGCAAAAAGCTTTCCACGAAACCTCAATGCTTTCGTTTGACGATTTGGTTAAGGGCGAATTGCACGTTGACACAAACCTTTTGGGCGATTTTGTAATAATGAAATCCAACGGAGCACCGACATACAACTACGCCGTTGTAATTGACGATATGCTCATGAAAATTTCACACGTCATAAGGGGTGAAGATCACATCTCAAATACGTTCAAACAAATTCTTATATTTGAAGCATTAGGGGCGGAAGTTCCGCGTTTCGGTCATTTAGGCATGATTTTAGCACCCGACAGAAGCAAACTTTCAAAAAGACACGGTGCAACGGCTGTTTCGGAATTCGTTGAAAAAGGTTATTTAACCGATGCTTTAATAAACTTTGTGGCACTTTTGGGCTGGTCACCGTCGGACGGTCAGGAAATTAAAACCGTTGATGAAATCGCAAAAGATTTCAGGATTAACGAAATCTCATCTTCAAATTCAATATTTGAATACGACAAACTTAATTGGATGAACAGTCATTATATTAAAATGCTTTCGATTGATGAGTTAAAAGAAAGGTTGAAACCGTATTTAACGAAATACAACTTGAACGAATTGACGGACGCACAGTACACCAGAATGGTTGAAATAACTTACGAACCGTTAACGCTTTTATCCGATATAACCGATGCTGTTCCGTATTTCTTCGGTCAGGATGTAGAATACGATGAAAAAGCCCGTGAAACTTTGGAAAGCGAAACATCTCAGGATGTTTTGAAAACTTTCGTTGAACAGTCCGCCGATTGGGAATGGAGTGAAGAAGCACTTCACGAAAAACTTGAAGCTTTCAGAGGATTTTACAAAGAAAAAGGTATTAAGCCGAAAGTTACTATGTGGGCGATAAGAGCCGCAGTAACGGGCAGACTCTGCGGAGCTGATATGACGGCAATTCTTGCAATACTCGGAAAAGAAAAATCACTGCACAGAATTAAAGCCGCTATGAAACAGAAAGTATAAAAAAAAGCCCGAAAGGGCTTTTTTAATATATAAGCCGATGAAGGGACTTGAACCCTTGACCTACTCATTACGAATGAGTTGCTCTACCAACTGAGCTACATCGGCATAATTCTATTGTAAAAATAATATTCCAAAATGTCAATCAAATTTAATTGTAAATTATTTTTACAATTTTTTATTTTGTTCTTAAAGTTTTTTTATACATCTGCCGTAATATATTTTGGTAGAAGAACAGGAGTGTTTTTTATGGTAAATGTAAATACGTCAGGTGTAAAAAATTCACCGAAACTTGCTAAAGATGAGGAAATTATTGTAAATAACCGCAAAGAAGGCAAATATGTTATAAAAAGCGGGGAAACTTTATCCTCTCTTGCCAAAAAGTTTAATCTTACGGTGGATGAAGTAAAAAAATACGCAGGGGCAAACTTGAGGGCGGGACAGGTTGTCACGGGGCTTCCGACAGTGAGTGTAAAAAGCGGTCAGGGGCTTATAAGTCTTGCAAAAGAAAACGGCATGACATTTGCAAAATTTTGCGAACTTAACGGGATAAATGAAAATTATAAACCGCAAAAAGACGAAAAATTTTTCGTATCCGCAAAATCAGAACCCCAAAAAACAGAAGCTAAAAAAGCTGAAAAGAAAAAGGTTGAACCGAAAAAAGCAGAAACAGAAAAGCCTGAACAAAAAGCCGTATCTGATAAAAAGCCCGTCAGCGAAACAACAAAAAATGTTAAACCTAAAGAAACACCGAAACCCATCAGTGAAAAAAATAAAGAATATGCCAATGAAATTAAAACTGCCGATGATATTGCAAACGCACTTTACAAATCGGCAAATATAACGGCAGCCGTCGGGAAAGAAAAATTTACAATTCCGTTTGACAAAATTGATGAAAATAATGTTATAGCGGTTATAAAAAAATACGACGATATAGATAAAAAAATGTTTGAACCTGATACCTTAATCGGCATGATTGCCGATGAATGGGGAAATTCCAAGAAAACGAGAATGAATTATATCACAGCACTTTACGATAAGGTTGCGCAAGCATCAGGCAATTTAGCAACTGAAGAACATCGTCAGGCTTTTTTGGCTGAACTGCAAAATCAGTTTGATTCCTGGGGCAGAGTATCTACCGGCAAGCTTGATGAAATGATTAACGAACTTATTTTCCCGAAACAGGAAGATTTGTCATCACCCTCACCCGAGTATTTAAAAAGAGTCGTAAAACTTGATAAAGAGCAAACAAGAACAGTAAAACAGTTGAGAAAAGAAGCAGAAGCTTCTTCCCAAAAAGAAAGACCCTATCCGATGGTTGATAATGCGGGAAACATAACCGCAGAAGTACAGTATTTTAAGTCATCTTCAAACGGGAAATTACGTGGTAAAACCGTAATAGTAAACTCAGGTCATGGCGGCTACCGTAACACGGGTGCGTTTGACCCCGGAACTTTAAGCGGAAATGAAGAAGAAGCACCAAAAAATAAATTAATTGCTGATGAAGTTATAAAAAAATTGCAGAATGAAGGTGCTAACGTAATCTTTTTGAGAGGCTACGCATCATCAATTATGGATGCAAAAGAAAAATACAATTATGCCGACTTGTTCTTGAGTATTCACTGTGATTCTTCGCCCAAATCCGATATTTCCGGTCAAAGAATTATTTTCAGGGATAATCAGGACAAAACTTTGGCACAAAATATCGAATCACAAATGGATGAAATGTCTGAAATTAATGCCGGAAATTGTAAAATTAAAGCAGATGACAGAGATTTAGGCGTTTTGAGGGCCTGCGATAAAATGCCTTCAATTATTATTGAAACAGGATTTCAGTCAAATAAAAATGATTTAGATAAAATAAATTCAAAAAGTTTTAGAAAAAATCTTGCAGACAGCATTACAAACGGTGTGGTAAACTATTTTAAGGATGAAACATGATATTTTTTAACGACAAACCAAAATCCGTAACATATCAAGTAAAATCGGGAGATACACTGTATTCCGTTGCGAAAAAATACAACGTTTCCGTTGATGCTCTAAGACAAGCAAACGGCATGAAAAACGGTGCAATACTTTCTATTGGAAAAACCCTTATAATTCCGTCAGATGAAATTTCCATGATGAGCGAAATAAGCGATGCCGACATTGAAAGAAAAAAGCACCTGAATATTAAAGAAAATAAACCGCATAAAGTTCAACGCGGAGAAAATATTTCATCAATAGCAAAAAAATACGGTGTGCAGACCGTAACAATTCAAAAACTTAACGGTTTGGACGAAAATTCCGTATTAAAAATTAATCAGGAGTTAAAAATACCGCCGACAAGAACTCCGAAAAATATTAAAAGCTTAAAAGATACCGCATCAGCAATGGGCGTCAGTGCCGATTTTATGCTTGGCGTTAAACGAATTGAGGACGGTCATAAATTAAAAGACAATGAATTTCATTACGAAAGCTACACTGATTTAAAAGGTTCAAACGGTACAAAAACCGTCGGTATAGGTCATAAGGTTCTTAAAGGCGAAAAAGAAACTCTTTCAAACAAACAGGAGGTTTTGAATCTCTTTGTAAAAGATATGCTTAAAATGGAGGAGCATCTCCGTGCAATACTGCCGAACAAGTACGACAAACTTCCCGTCCCGATAAAAGAAGCACTGCTTGATATGGTATTTAACAAAGGAACGGAAATATTAAGCCCGGATTTAATTCAGGATATAAAAAATAACCGTTTTGAAAGTGCAATATGCAAAATGACAAACAATAAATCCGTAAAAACAGGCAAAGAATACAGCGGACTGAGTTTGCGCCGGCTTTTTGACATGTCAACCGCAAGTAAAATTTATAACGGGAAAATTCCCAAAACCGTCATAAACAAAGCACAGGAAGTTTATAATCACGGTGTACAACTGCTTAAAAAAGAACATCCTGATGATTATAAAAACATTCTTGTCGGATACAATAAAGACGTACAAACGTTTTGGGGCGATAAGATAAAATTAGTTCAGGCATAATAATTATTTGGAATTTAGTGCAATAAAAAACCCCTCTTGAGGGGTCTTTTTTTATTATTTTTAATTATTGCTAAGAACAAGCCTGAATGTTGCCAGTTTTTTTATGGACAACATGGTATGTTTGTTATGCTGATTATCAGCTATATCAAAAATCCTTATTATACGTTGGATTTCTTCCAAATCTTTTCTTGATTCAATTTTATAAACATTTTCTATCGGGTCTGAAACAACTGACATCATCGTATTTAATTCTTGTTCTTTCATAAAATTAATCCTCTTTCCGTTATATTTATATAAAGGATTTTTTTATGAAAAAATTGCTTTTTGGGCTGAAATTAAGTTAATATTTGTTTACAAATCATCGGAAACCGCTTTTTTAGCTCGTTTCCACAAGGTATCGAATTCCTCGAAAGAGTATTGTGTTAAGGGTTTTTCCGCCAAAGCCTCCATTTTACGAAAACGGGTCATGAACTTTTTATTTGATTTTAAAAGAGCCTGTTCCGCATCAATTTTATTCCAGCGTGCGAGATTTACCACGGCAAAAAGGATATCGCCGAGTTCTTCTTCCATGTGATTTTGGTCTTTTTCTTTTACGGCATCTTTAAACTCGTCAAATTCAGAGAAAATACATTCGTATAAAGATTTTTCATCAGGCCATTCAAACCCCATTTTAACGGCACGTTTGCTGATTTTTTGAGCACTCATGAGGGCGGATTGTGCTTTGGAAATTCCGTCCATGGCGGATTTTCTGTCTTTTTTTTCTTCTTTTTTAAGCAAATCCCAATTTTTGATTATGTCATCGGTTGAATTTACTTTTGTATTTCCGAAAACATGCGGATGACGATGAATAAGCTTTTCATTCAGACCTTTTGCGACATCATCAATGTTAAATTCACCGTTATCATCAGCGATTTGAGAATGTAAAAGCACCTGTAAAAGCACATCACCGAGTTCTTCTTTAAGATTATACATGTCGCCCGAATCTATCGCATCCACCGCCTCGTATGCTTCTTCAAGCATATTCGGTCGAAGTGTTGCATGAGTTTGTGCTCTGTCCCACTCACAGCCCTGAGGAGAGCGTAATATCCTTATGGTTTCAATTAATTTATCCAAATTTTCGTGTTTCATATCGAAAATTTTACAACTAAAGTATCATAATTTCAATTAAGAATACATCAAAAGGTTGAGCCAAATAAAAATTACTGATGATATCCTAAGTATGTTAAAAGTTAAATGAAAGGATATTAAAATGGCAAATTTATCAATTCCTGCAATTCGTGAACGCTTATTCAACACCAGCAAACACGAAACTACAACACAGAGAAACACTAACCCCTTTGCGGCATCAACATTCAAAGGAAATGTTCTGACCGCAGATGTATTTGAATCTTCAACAAAGAAAAATGAACCCGTTTTCACCGGAAAGTTGAAAGCAAGCACTCTTGTCGGCTCAATTACGGGTATCGGAGAAAAATTCCAGAACATGATTAAATCCGTAACCGAATTCGGCACGAAAATCAAAGAAAGCGTTGCAAATCAGTGGAACAAATTAAATGATATAGAAATTTCATTCACTCCCGCAAAAGAAAAAATGTCAGGTGCATACTCATCCATGAAAGAATTGCTCGGAACATCGGTTTCTGATTTGTTCTCATCGGGTGTTACGGCAAAATCCATAGCAAAAACGGATGATATGGTTTATGCAAGACAAATGATGCAGGATGCAGTTTCAGCTTGGGAAGCAGCGGCTTAAAGGAGGATTTTTAAATGACTGATAAGAAAATTGTAAAAAATGTATCAAACATAATTGAAGGTTTGGGAATGAACCCTAACCCCGAATCAATTTCCATTTTGGAAGATGTCGGAACTAATTCAAGAATAGATGCGATAAGGGAAATGACTTCCCGTGCATTGGTGAGAAAAAATTCTCCCGACTCGTTGAAAGTTGTTATAACTAACAAAGGTAAAGGTATTAACGATATGTCAACGGTTGTTGCGATGAGTACAATTAACGAATTGTTGTCACTTGAAGATAAAACGGAAGCAATTCAAATATTGACGGACACTGTTGAGATGCACACGGATGAAGAAGTCAGGGATAATGCCCGCTCGGTAAAAGCTTTGATGGCATTATCATAAATTTGCCGATTTTATAATAAAAAAAAAGACACATTATGTGTCTTTTTTTATGCTTTTAAAACCGAATTGATATCCTTTTGAATTTGTTTTTTAAGCTCGGACAGCGATGAAAACTTCTTTTCACTTCTCAACATTTTTTGAAATCTTACATTGAGATTTTTTCCGTAAATATCTTTGTCAAAATCCAATATATGAACCTCCAAAACAGCGGTTGAACCGTTAATTGTCGGGCGAATTCCGAAATTCGCGACTCCTTTTCCGAAATTTGTTTCAACACTGTAAGCTCCGTAAGGAAGTTCGATAAGTTCGGGCGGATAATTGATATTTGCGGTTTTAAAGCCTAATGTTCTTCCGATTTTGTTGCCTTCGACGACTTTTCCGCTCACGGAAAAATCTTCGCCAAGCATTTCATTTGCCTTTTCAATTTTGCCTTTTGCGAGCAGTTTTCTTATAGTTGTACTGTTAATTACCTCATTGCCGAGCTTTTCGGGCGGAATTTCAAAATACTCGTAACCGTATTTTTGTGAATTATCATGCAAAAGCTTCGCATTTCCCGATTTATTTGCTCCGAAATTGTGGTTCCAGCCCGTAGAAATGGCAACTGGCGTAAAATAATTTACAAGCACATCTTTAAGGTATTCAGCCCCTGTTAAACCCGAAATACTTTCAAAATCGAGTTCATAAACGTAATCCGCGCCGAGCGATTTAATCCTTTTTTCACGTTCTTTGCGGGTCAAAATATATTTAGGGCAAACTCCCCAAAAATAACAGCATGGGTGGTCAAAGAATGTTATCACTGCGGATTTTGTGCCGTTTTCTTTCGCATAATTCACGGCGGATTTAATCACGGCACGATGCCCCAGATGCACACCGTCAAAAAAGCCGAGTGCGACGGACAGATTTTTATTCGAGCTGAGTTCATGTAATATTTGCATAATTCAATTATATCCCAACAATTATTTCCTGCTCACATTTGTACGTTACGTAACCTAAATTTGCTTTTGGAGGTTTTTTGAGGTGTTTGCGTTTGGTATAAATAACGCTCACTTTAGAAGAATTCTTGCCTTTTGAATACTGTTTTGCAAGTTTTGCACACTCAAAAATCAGCTTGTCATCGGGATTTTCGCATTTCAAAAGCACATGAGAGCCTGCACAATCTTTCGTATGAAACCAAAAATCCTCATCTTTTGCTAGTTTCGACACTATAAAATCGTTTTGTCTGTTGTTACGTCCCACAAAAACTTTATACCCGCCAATTTCCGTTTCAAGCGGTAAAAGAGCTGATTTATCAACGGTTTTAATCTTTTTATCCGGCTCAAGTTCCGATAATATTTGTTCAAGCTCATCCGTGTTTTCAGCGGTTTCGGCAGAGTAAAGCACCTGTTCAAGGTATTCGTTTTCCTCATTTAAGGATTTTGAAATTTCTAAAAACTTGTTATAAGAGGTTTTGCCTTTGTTATAGAGCTTGTAATAACGATTTGCATTGTCTTTGAGTGTTTTTGTTTCGTCAAGTTCAATCGTAATTTCTTTGTTATTTTCGTAATCAAAAACATTAATACTTTTTGAAAAATCCTTGCAGTTATAGAGATTTGCCATAATCAAATCACCGTAAAGTCTGTATTTGTCGGCTTTTTCCCTTGAAACCCCTTGTTTTTCAAGCTTTGCAAGCGTGTTGGCATTTTTTTTGAGTTTTCCATTGACTTTTTGGAATATATTTTCCTGAATTTTTCGGAAATTGTAAGAGTATATGGCTTGAGCGTAGTAATCATCAATTTTTTGATTAATATTGCCGTATTCAAAACCTGCTTTATGCCATACTTTCGGGCGATTAGCGGGATAAACATAGGGCAAACCTCCTGCCATTTCTCTTTCACGGCTCTTTTCTTCCCCTACATTATGGGCACAACCAAGGATTAAGTTCGTATCATAATTATACAAAATCACGTTTGAATACTTGCCCATAAGCTCGATAGCCAGACACAGATAAATTTTCTCGGACAATTCGTTGTATGTTTCAATGTAAAACTCTGCAATTCGCTCATACTCGGGCTGATTAATCTTTGATATCACGGCATTTTCAAGATATTTTCTCAACAACATGCAGAACATGGGCGGTTTTGCGGGAATTTCAATTCTGCGTTTTGCCTCATTCTCCTTATCCATAAAACAAATATGATAAAACTGCGGATTTATGTTGATATAGAGTTTTTTTGTTTCAGAATTTTTCCTCAAAAACAGCACAAAATCACGCCTTGTCGGTTGTTGAATTTTTTGAATTCTCGCACCTGTAAGGAAATCCGCATTTTCATCAAACCAAATTTTTAAAGTCGAACTGTCAAAATTAATCATAGAAATATTTTACTACAAATCAATTTTTACGGTTTAAATTAATTATCCTATCTGAATTGACCTTTAAAAAAATCCACATCACAAAATTATATTTTATTTAATAAAAAATTCGATAAGTTTTGCTAATTTTTCGTTCAATTCAAACGGAGTACGGCAGCTTACCACATAACTTCCGACATCAGCATAGCCGTCATCCTTTTTTGAATAGAATTTTGCGGACAGATTTTTTTCACCTGCGTTAATACTGATTTTATCACCTGCAGCATTTTGAAGTTCATAAACATTTCTTTTAATAACCGATGTACAAGGGTTATCAAGATGCATACGTTTCAAATCAGTTCTGTCAAGTGCTACTTGATAATTTAACATTTTCATTTTTACGGGACGCAATTTCATATATTTTTCTCCTAACAAAATATACTAAGCGTCAAAAAAAATTTTTTTGCTAATTTATTAACAATTATTAAATAAAATTTACAATAATTTAGATTTTATGAGGTTCACCTATTAAAACCGTTTCTAAAAGCACCGAACCGTCAACAGGTTTTACGATTTTGAATTTATAATCCGTTCCCCATTCTTCTAACATCGGTTTTATGCCGAAAAACTGTTCGAAATTGTGATAAATACTGATTAAAAGTTTTGGTTTTTGACTGATAATGGTTTCTTTAGCACCTTGTAAAAACTGTTTTTCGTAACCTTCAATGTCGACTTTTATCAAGCCGACATTTATATTATGCTCACTTACGTAAGAATCGAGAGTAACCTGTTTGCAGGTCAAATCACCTGTTTGAGCAGCAACACTGCTCATTGACCCGCCGACATTCATTGTAACATTTTTGTTTTCATCACCAAGCACAAGTTTTTCCGGAACAACATTTTTCAAATCATTTAACCTGATAGTTTCATTTAGCAGTCGGAAATTGTTTTCATCAGGCTCAAACACGTAAAGCGGGGCTTTTGTATACTTGTTCAAAACAACGGCACTGTCGCCGATAAAACCACCCACATCAATAATCGAACGATAATCAAGGTCGCTCAAATCGTCAAATTCGTTAATCATGCAGTCGTAATAAAACACATTGCATTCAAGGTGGTTTGAAGGCAGAAGGTAATTTTTGTAAGTCCAAAGGTTTTCATCTAATTGAGTAATATATCTGCCGAATTCATCGTATACATTTTTGAGTTTTTGTTTTTCCTGATAGCTGAATAAATCAATATCGCATCTTTTTGCATAAAGTAAATACCTGCACCTGTTTATTATAAGCTGAACGGTTTTAACACTGTTTTCATCCAAATTTTTTATAAGTTTCAAATATTTATCTTTAATATTTATTACATTCAACTCGGGGAAATTTCGCAAAATAAAGTTAACTTCATACCCGTTTTTATAAATCATTTTATCCTGCACAAGCATTTGGAGCATGTTTTCGCAGTTTAAGAGTCGATTATTAATGTTATCAAAATTTTCCATAAAAGGATTATATAAAAAATCCATTATAACGTCAAATTTTTAAAGGCTAAATATTCAGACAAAAAACTTCAAATACCCAATTTCATTAGAAAAATGTGTAAAAAAGGAAATAGATATGGACAGAGATGCAATAAAGAATATTTATGATATTCTATATCTTCTCAACTTGCAAAAGAAAACAAAAAATTTATGGTACTATAAAACCTTTTAATATTTAACTATAACCCATTTATTAACGGTAAATGCAGTATATTTTGATGCTATACATTTTATCCAATTTGTATAGCGATTCTCAAAATTCATAA
>CANQMP010000024.1 GCA_947624975.1 Candidatus Gastranaerophilales bacterium | reverse complement strand
AATTTCACAGAGAGGTAGTGCGCCCCAAAGTAACGGAACTTCTATCTCCTAATCCTGCGGATTACATTTTGGATATTTTGTAATCCATTAAAAATGTAATGCAATTTCTTTATTAGAGAGTGTTTTGGACTATAAAACAAAGTTGTTATAAGAGTAATCAATTTGATCCTGCTCTATTCCGATATAACGTAAAGTTATTTGCTGACTTGAATGATTAAAGATTTTTTGCAGTAGTGCAACGTCTTTAAACTTTTGATAGTGATGGTATCCGAATGTTTTTCGCATTGAATGAGTGCCGATTTTTTCTTCAAGTCCGACATTTTTACAAGCGTCTCTTATCATATAATATGCAGTTATTCTGTTATATCTTCTGCCCCATAAAGACTTAAACAGAGGCTCTTTATCTCTTTTCCCTTTGACAAAATCAGCAATTAAGGTTTTAAGTTTGTCGTTTAGGGGAAACCTTTTAGACTTGCCTGTTTTCTTTTCTACAATTTGAATGTAGCTTTTGTTTCTGACATCGCCGACATTCAAAGCAACAATATCAGAAATTCTAAGACCGCAATTTGTGCCAAATACAAAAATTAAATGGTCTCTTGCACTTTGTTTTTGAAGATATCGCTCGACACGTTCGACATCTTTTTTATCTCTAATTGGTTCTACAGTAGTCATTTTTTACTCCTTTCTATTAACTACACCCTTTAATTTTCGTGCAACAGAGATGCATAAAAAAAGAGCATAGATAATAAAAACAGCCTTTATGGTTTTAAATGCTTTTCAATTTCTTGTATAATTTCTTTATAATCACTATCCGTAAGTTTGAGATAAGGTCTTGCAGGGATTGAAACAGATTTATTTCTTCCGGCTTGACCTCCGAGTTGATGAATGGCGGCATAATCGAGATTTGAGCCAATAATAGCAGAATCATCGTCATAAAAAGTATTAATTGATGCGGCAAGTTTACCCTCAACCTGAAGAATTTGTCCCGGCCATTTCCTTTTCTTTTCTCTCTGCTTTTTTGTTGATTCAGCTAAATCAAGCCATTTTTCAGGTCTGCCTTCGTTTTTAAAATTTTCTTCAGTTGAATAAGCGAAAATGCCTGCGATGTTTTTCATTAACGGTCGCAGGTTTTCGGTCTTTTTAGCGAGATTAAGCAGTTTTTCGTGAACTTCTTTATTATCAAATTCAATCTCTATCGGTTTGTCGCTCATGAAGTTCCTTTATCGGATAATTAGCAATCAACAATTCTTTGAAAATCTTTTTGCGATTTTCCACATCAGAACGGTTATTAATTCCGTTTAATCTTTCAACTTCAATCATTTCAAAGCCTTTATATAATTCTCGGATTTTAGGTGAATCATCATAGGAAAGTAAAAATCTGCCTTTGATATTACCTAAAATCTTTCTTAAACGTTCGTGGTCAAAGTCTTTTGTTGAAGTTACATCATAGCCACAGCCTTGAGAATAAGGAGGATCACAGTAAAAGAACGCATCTTCAAAATCATATTGCGTGATTAAAGTTTCAAAGTCACGATTTTCAATCATAACTTTATCAAGTCTTTCGTGAATTGCATCAATTTTATCTAATACATTTTTTTGTGATTTACTTGCTCCGCCTGAAGATTTTTTGACTGTACCAAAAGATGAACCTTTACCTCCAAAAGAGCGAGTAATAATAAAGTAGAATTGAACAGCCTTTTGTATGTCAGTAATAAATGTTCCATTTAGAAATTGAAAGAACATATCTCTTGATCCAAGCAGATATTTATATTCTTCTTTAAATGCATTCGGATGGTATTTCACAATACGGAAGAGGTTTACAAGTCTTCCATCAAGATCGTTATATATCTCTAAATCTGCCCATCTGTCTTTATAAAACAGAACCCAACCACCGCCACCAAATGGCTCTATATAAGACTTTATATCTTTAGGAATTAATGGCGCAATAATCTTGCGCAATAATCTTTTACCACCAACCCAATTAATTAAGCATTTTTTGTCTGTTGTCATTTTAAACTCCTTTTAAATTATTTTTAACTATCATTTAATCGCCTATTAAACCGCTTGCAGGATTATGCGACCATCCGACATCAGGTGCTATTCTTTTACCTGTCAGAGGATCTGTGTAAACTGTAACGGGTTTATATTCCCCGGACTTTTTAGAAACAAGAGCCAATTCTTCAGAGAGTGTGCCAACAGAGGAGCTGACCGATCGGTTTTTCTTTTGCAGGTTGTAATCAGATAGTGCATTTACTCTGCATCTGCATCTCCAACCATTCGGGGGATAAAACGATTTCCAAAACGGATCATCATATCGATAAACAAGTCCGTTAAGCATTGCGTGTTCAGGTCGTGTTGATGCATCCATAACAGCCACATATTCCCAATACGGTCTGTTATCAACATTCTCGTATTGAGTTTTATATCTTCCTGTTTGGTATGCTGTTTGCATATTTACGGAATAAATTGTTTTCAGGCGGTACATTGAGCCGAGTTGAACTTTTTCTGCAACACCTTCGGTATCAACAACTATCTGCTCTCCCCACCAACCTTTTTTTTGAAGTGTTGGTTTAAGTTCTTTTGAAAATTCTCTGAATGTTTTTCCTTCTGTTAGTGCTTCTTCAAGAGCAGAACGAATATCTTTTAAGATGTCCTCACGCATTGCTTTTGCGACTGTGAATGATTTTTTATGAGCATCTTGCCATAATTCGTACCAATCCCAAGAGAAAGCATTTTTCTTGCTTCTGAAATATTTAACAGCCATAGCAGGAGTGAGTTTAAATAATGATTTTAATTGAATCATCAGTATTTCACTCCCAAAAAGTCTAAAACTTTACCACAGCCAAGCGTATTAATGCAATAGTCGTGTAATTTTGGATGTGTTTCTTTCATTTTTTCAAATTTATTCGGAGACTTTTCACGATGCACTCCGAACATACAAAACATACATCCTGTGCGATCAACCTTTGTTGTGTAATATTTCCCTTTATTATCTTGCAGAATATCGCCATAAACAGAACAATATGGAATATTAAACTCTTTTATATACTGATAAATGTCCTGTTCAGTCCAAAAACCAAGCGGAGTTGATGCCGGTCGATCAGAATAAAAAGAATTGCATCCTTTTTTTAGGTATTCTGTCTTTCTTAAGTTGCTTTCTGCCGCCATTGTTGCGATAAATGGTTTAAGTCCTGACTCTTTCTCGAACTTTTTTGCAGGTGTTTTTTTCATAACCTGACAACACTTCGCTGATATAGGAATGTCGCTGTCTCGGAGGAATTGCCATTTTGCTAAACAATAGTGTGTGCCATATCTTTTCACATAATCACTATTTGGATCAAATTTCTTTTTTGTATATCCTTCAGGGTTTCTGCGGTTTTCTTCGATAACCTTTGCTACTTCTTTACTAATAACAGGATATCCGTATTGTTCTAAGACTTGTTTAAATGTAATTTTAGGTCTGATAGTAATTGTGTTTTCGGTTTGTTTTACAAACTGTCTTACTTCAGGATATTCAAGTCCTGTGTCTACAAAAACCGCAGGTACTTCAGGATAAAGAGAACGAACAAGATGTAACAAGACTGTTGAATCTTTTCCGCCTGAAAAAGATACATAAACATTGCCGTCAAAATGCTCATAAAATTGTCTAATTCTATTCTTTGATAATTCTATTTTTAAATGTAAAGGCAGACTTTGCCGTTGTTTTAAGAAGTTGCGTTTCATCGCATACTCTTCAGGGGAAATAGATACCATTTTAATCCTCGTCAAGTCCATCGGCTCTACCCTGTAATTCACACAGGAACAAAGCCTTTTGTATTGTCTCTTCAAACTTTTTACTTTGCAGGTTCTTATCTGTGAGTAATTCAAAGGCTTCTTCGTAGTTCTCACAGCTTTCAAATAAATCTATAAGTGGCGCAAGCATATTTTGCGATTGTTTATTCAGCTCTCGTTCGGTTATGAATTTATACAAATTCTCAATTTGCGCTTGTCCGGGGAGAAGATGTTCTTCCTGTTCGCTGAATTGTTTAAAATTCTGATTTATTGGAATAATATCTTCCCTTATATCAAAATCATCTTCTTCCAATCCGTAAGTTTTAATAAAATATTCTTTTGTGAATTTAACCCCTGTGTCATAGAGAATTTTATCTCTTTGAGCAAGAGTCAGATCCACATCTTCAGGTTCATATAATTCAAAAACAGGGACTTCTGCATTAGTAAAATTTATTTCATATATCCACTGAATGAGTTGATTTATGGTCTTTTCAACCAGTTTCTTGTCTGCATTAATGATATCTTGTCGGACTGCCATATGAGTATTTGATGCGGCATAACTTCCTGTTGCACCAATTTCAGTAGTTAATGTTTGTCCGAGAATCGCCTTTGATATTTCTGAATTCATTTTATCTATGAGCTTTTCAAATATCTCAGCCGAAGAGGATTTATTGGCTTCTTGAATTTCAACAGACGAATCATCAGGAATAACCGCAATGGCATCTTGGATCATCTCTTCTAATAAATCCGCAAGATTATCTGTTTCCTCTTTTGTCGCACCACGAGGATGCTTGCCAATTAAATGAGGGATTCCATATTTTTCAGTAAATACAACCCAAAATTTAAGACCGCCTTTTTTAAATGTTACCGGCCAAAAAACACGAGAAAGAACTCTTTCGCCATAAGGATTGTCGTAACTTGGATTATTTTGTGGGCATAAGAACTTTTTAGGAGGTAATTCTTCTCCCCAATAGTGTTCTTTGGTTCTGAATTTTAAAAGGTTCTCTTCATCAAAACAAAACCATTCAGAAGGTTTTGCTTTTAACTCAATAGGTAAAACATAATTCCCAACTTTTTTCCATATAATTTCTATGGGTTGAAAACCAAATAATGTGGCATCTAATATGTCATTAATCAGTTTATAAATATCAAGTTTTTTGAGTACATCTGCAACTAATTCAGCATCCTTTGCCTTATCCAAGCCTTTATTTATCTCCCATTCAAGAGATAAAACACCGGCTTTTCTTGATTGGATGCACGCAAAAACGTGAGGATCGCAAAATAATTCCCTATAAATTTTTACATCTTTGCCTTGTTTGCGCAGAACTATGTCAGGATCAGGTAAATATGATCCGAGAGAATAAAAATTTATACTTCGTTTTCGAGTAGCAATTTCATCTGATAATTTTTTTACCATAATTTTTCCTTTTAGGGTGATGTTAAATGTTGTTTAAAACCTTTTTAAATTCTTTTAATTTTAATTTTTAGGGGTTAGCGCAATAACATGTGCGCCAAAATAATTTGAGAACCCTTAAAAGTCTTTTACGAGTTTTAAGGTTTCAAATTTTTGTCGTGATGAAATATGTATTTCTCCAGTTCCATTTCCGGCGGCGTGCAGAGCAAGTGCCAATGCCCAAAAGCGGTCTGCGTGTCCATTGTCTGAATGGTCAGCATCAAAACGGATATTGTTTGCAGTTGTTGTTATTCTGCGAATTGAGTGTAAGTCCTCTCTGATTTCGTGAGTTTTAGGAATAAAAACCGTTCGGTTTTCAAAGTGTGTACGGAGGCAATAAGCCATTTCCTCTTTGATTCTGTTAGTGAACATAATCGGTTCAACTCTATATTTGCCGAATTTTACTTGTGCATTTTCGGACAATTGCATCCCAATTCCTGTCGAATCAGGACAACATCTTCTAAATTGCTTGCAGGATAGCACATTCGATAAAATCTCTTCTTGTTTATGAAATGGCATTTTAACCAGTTCAATAACACTTCGGGTATATAAAATATTTTCTAATTTTTCTAACACCCAAATTACTGTTAAATCCTTTTTACGACCGACATCCATTCCTACAAACATATCGTTTTTGATTTCAGATAAAGGTCTTAAAATATCATCTAACTCACACGTTGAAATAAGGTCATAAGGTAAAAAGGCGCAAGCCTCATCAACCGCAATACAACAATATTCTTGTAGCCAAGTATATTCATCAAAACAGTTGTCTTCTTCATTTTTCATCCACTCCTGTTGTTCTTCAGGGGTGGTTTTTCTTTTGTAAATTCTATCAACAAGACCTTCTGAAACAGCAAGCTGAATTGGCGTTTTATGATGAGACCATTTTAATTTACCCTTCAAAACCTGATCTATAAATTTATAATATAAACAGTTTTGACCATTGTGAGTCGATAATATTCTCAAAGGATAACCCCATGTTATACATGGGCGTGCCGCTTTCCAAAGTTCTTCGGGATTATTATGAAAAGCGAATTCATCTAAAACAACTTTCCCTCCTTTAGAACGGAAGCCTTTTGGATTAGATGAAAGTGCGTGTATTTTTGTACCGTTTGAAAATTGAATAACAAATGCTTTGATATCTTTGTCATTGTCAATAATCACTTCGCCCAACCTTTTAGCGGTTATATGGAATAACTTAACCCATTGCTCGCAGTAATCAATATATTCTTTAGCAGCAGATTCGTCTGCTGATGAAAACCAAACAGCAGGGACTGTTTTATTAACGCAATCCCTGACATCTTCGTAGCTTTGAACATATGTCGCACCAATACGGCGTGACTTCTCCCAAATTTTTATTTTAGATTTATCGTTAAGCCATCTTTCTTGATAGGGTAAAAAGTAATTATTCTTCACTTGATTTCATACCTAAAATTTCAGTTTCAATCAACTTCACAAAATCAGGAGTAATTCCTTTGTTTTCTTCTTTTGCAGGTTTATTGATTACACCGTCTTCATACTCTTTGATTTTGGTAATTAGTGGAAGCATTTTTGTAAATGCAAACATTCTGCCGGGATCAACTTTCTCGTTATTGTCGATGTCATATTCAATAGATGTCATAAGTTTCCGAGCAAAGTTGTAAAGCTCTTCGTGGAACATTGTTTTTGTACTTAAATACTGTTCCTTTTTTAAATCCCACTTATGATCCGTCTTCCATCTGCGGATAGTTCTTTCATTGACACCGACTTTTTGAGCAACTTCTTCAATAGTAAGTTGATCTACAACATAGAGCCGTTCTGCATTAGACAATAAAACTTCATTCTTAGCCAAAGTAATCCTCCAACTTTTGAATTTTAGTATTTAGAGTCTGCATTTCTCCAAACACCTCTTGAAGTCGATTAAAAGCAACGGATGCTTGTTCGACTTCAAGTTTTAAAGTGTTTTCTTCAAAGGGGTTCAACAAAGAACGAATTAGTATAACAAGACCTGCCGCCTCCGTATCAAGACGTTTATATTTAGATTTAGCCTCGGACAGTTGTCCTTTTAATTGAATTCTCTCAATATCCATTAGCCTGAAATCTCTCTTTTTAATACGGGACACCAAACATTTGAATCGATTTTGCTTTCGATTCTTGAAAGCACAGTTGCGCTATATTGATTTGTTTCAACCAAATCTTTTAAGATCTCAAAATTATTAGCAATAATTTTTTCAAAGGTTTTAACCTGCGCTTGGTGATAGATATACCAAATTACAAATATGACCGCAGGGAATCCAATACTCTCAAATAGCTTTAACATAATAGAAGTTTCCATAGTCATTCCTTTCTAAAACGAAAGAGAAAAGAGGCTTTTCGCCTTTTCTTTTATTTAAAAGATAACTTCTGCGAGTTGTATTTTTCAACTTGTCGTTGCAAGAGATTATTTCACTTGTGTTCGGATTAGAAAAAATCTCTTGCCGTTGCAATTTGAGAGTGATTTGGGATGGCGATTATACTTCAAACAGAAAATTAAAAATGTTGTACACAAGTTGATGGAGAGTTTTTATGAAATATTTTGAGGTTTTTAAAGCCGGAAACTACCCACAGGGAAAATTCACAAAGGAAGAAGTGCAAGAACTTGCCAAGAATTATGATCCGAGTTTTTGTGAAGCACCCATTACTTTGGATCACGAACAGAAGGGGCCGGCTTATGGTTGGGTTGATAAATTAAAAGAAGAAGATGGAATGTTAAAGGCTTCTTTTAAAGATTTATCAGACGATTTAAAAGAATTCGTAAATAAGGGTAAGTATAAAAAAATATCTGTTGAAATATACAGAGAGTTAGAAGGGAAAAAGCCATATTTAAAGGCTGTTTCTTTCTTGGGAGCATCAATTCCGCAAGTAAAAGGAATGGAGCCGGTTGAATTTAAAGAAGGCGAATTTGAAACCTATATCTTTGAAACTCAAACAGAAGACGAAACAGAAACTGAAGATATAGAAGAATTAAAAAATACAATCGCTGATTTAAAACAACAGGTTGCTGATTTTAAAGAAAAATCTCAAAACAAAGAGACAATAAAAGAATTAAAAACTCAGGTCAAAAATTTAAATATTGAACTTGCAAAATTTAAAGATCAGGCGGCAGGAAAAGATGAGCTTGCAAAGAAATTGCAAGACTTGGAAAACACTATAAGAGATAAAGATTTTAACGAGTTTATTGACTCTCAAATCTCTGCCGGTGTTTTAACTCCTGCAAATAAAGATGCTGTTTTAAATATTTTACAGGACTTGGATAACGTTAAAAAGTTTGACGAGTCCTCCAACAGCATCGATAAGTTTAAAACATTCATCTGCGCATTACCGAAACAAGTTGAGTTTAATGAAATTGCACAAAAAAATACAAAGAAAAAAACAGAAGATGATCTCAAGTATGCTGATGCAGATGAGGAAAGTTTAGAGATATTCAAACAGGCAAAGTCTATCGCCCAAGAAGAAAATATCTCGTTTCGTGAAGCACTATTAAAGATTAAGGAGGTATAAATGGGGCGTTTAGAAGAATTAAGAATTAATGCCTATTTGTCCGAGGTTGCACGAGGGTATAGTAATAATTCATTTATTGCTGAAAGTTTATTTCCTGTTATTAATTCTGATTTGGAAAAAGTGGATATCTTTGAATTTAACAAAGAAGCATTCCAAGTTTATGACACAGAACGTGCAATTAGAGCTAATTCAAATGTAATCAGTCCTAAAGGATTTAAAAAGCACACAACAACCCTTACAGAACACGACTTGGCTTATCCTATTGATTACAGAGAAGAGGAAGAAGCTCGCAAAATCAAGTTACAAGTACATGCAACAAATGTTGTAACACAGGGACTTTTATTGAAACTTGAAACACAATGTGCCGCATTAGCACAAGATCCGAATAAGTATCCTGCAACAAATAAAATTGCTTTATCTGGCACGAGTCAATTTACACACAAAGATTCTGATCCCGTTGGTGTAATTGATGATGCAAAAGATGCAATCAGCAGACAAATCGGTCAAGATCCCAACACCCTTGTTATGGGACAAGAAGTATGGGAATCATTGAAAAGGAATGAATCTCTGAAAGGTTTAATTGCAAACTCTACAAATAAAATTGTAACACTCAATTTATTGAAAGAGTTTTTTGAAGTTGAAAATATCGTCATCGGAAAGGCGATTTATTCAAATGCAAATGACCAATTTGTAAGAGTATGGGGGAATAATATTATTCTTGCTTATGTTCCAAAACTTAATGCAAGAACAGAATACGATCCTGCTTTTGCTTACACTATTCGCAAAAAAGATGCTCTTCAAATTGATGAGTACGAAAAAGAAGGAAACAAAGTCCGCTATATTCGTGCAACAGATATTTACACCCCATTCCTCGTTGGTGCTGAAGCCGGTTATTTAATATCAAATGTAAACGGAGTAAAAGGAGGTCTCGGTGGCTAAAAAATACAAAATTAAAAACACTAACATTTTGCACAACGGTAATTTGTATAAAATTGGCGATGTGATTGAACTTGAAGATAAACAAGCTACAAAATTGCAAGATGTTTTAACTGTGGTAAAAGAAACCTCCACAACAAATAAAAATCAAAATAAAACTAAAACAGAAAACCCTGAAAAGTCAGGAGGCGAAAATGGCAAATAAACTATATAAACCTTTATTGATTGATTCTGTGCTTGCTACTGCCGATTTGCCAAAACAAAGATTTATTTCTTTTAGTGGCGCAATTTCGGGAGCAGGAGAAAAAGCCTACGGTATTTGTGATGTTGAAACCGAATCAGGTCAATATGCACCAATAGCGACAACGGGAATTTTACTTGTTGAAGCAGGTGGAACGATAACTGCCGGAGCAGAAATTACATCAGATGCCAACGGTAAAGCAGTCACTTTAGATGAAAATCAAAAATTAAATGGTTATGCTCTTGATGACGGAGCTGAAGGTGATGTCATCAGAATAATCAGAGGCATCTAATGTCTTTATACTGTACGCCCGAAGATATTGAAAAACAAGTTAGTACACATACCCTTATCCAGCTAACTAATGACAACCCCGATCAGGAAACTGTCGATACGGTTGTTTGTGAGGAAGCACTTATCTACTCCTCTACCCTTATTGATGGTTATTTAAGGGGAAAATACACAATACCCTTAAATAACCACTTTCCTTTACTACGGATAATTGCGATTGATTTAAGTATTTATCGCTTATATTCAAGAAGGATTTACACAGATATTCCTGAATCTGTTGCGCAAGCATATAAAAACGCAATTAAAACATTGGAAGATCTTAAAAAAGGAATAATAACCCTGCAAACGGAAGAGGAAACGAACATCAGGACTTCGGGGGAATACAGAACAAATAAAACTGAGTTAGACAGGTTATTTAATAAGCGAGTAATGAATTTTGAGTATTAGGGATATTGAGAATTCAATAATTCAATATTTAAAAGATAAATTCCCACAGTTTTTAGTTCAGGGATTTCCTGAAAAACCGCAAGAGTTTATATTACTTCATCCTGTCGGTGCAATACTCGTGCATTACAGAGGTGGAAACTATTCCAATTCAAATGCAATAGGAATTATATCTCAGGATAAAGGTCTTAATTTTGCAATAACTATCGTTACAAGAAACCTGCGCAATAACAACGGGGCTTATGAAACACTCGACAAAGTTAAGCAATATTTATGCGGATATGAAATACCCGAATGCACAAAATTAATACCTAACAAAGAAGGCTTTATATCTGAAACAAACGGTATATGGCAATACGAAATAGAATTTAAACTCTCTACCCCAAGTATTGAAGAAATGGAGGACTTATAATGCCTGCAAGTTTTTTACATGGCGTTGAAACAATAGAAATTGAAAAAGGTGCAAGAACAATTAAAACGGTTAAAACAGCAGTAGTTGGACTTGTTGGAACAGCACCAATTGAAGATGTTGATACTGATTTAAGAACAGTAAATGAACCCACGCTTATATTAAATGAAATTGATGCCGTTAAATATTTCGGCTCGCCTAAAAACGGATATACAATACCTCAAGCACTACAAGCAATTTTTGATCAGGGCGCAGGTGTTGTAATTGTTGTTAATGTCTTTGATCCCGATAAACACGAAACGGTATCCGATGTTACAAAAGCAGATATTATTGGCGAAGTAAACGCAACAACTGGTAAAAGAACAGGCATGAAAGCTTTTGAAGACTGCTATTCTTTATTTGGTTATTTTCCCAAAACTTTAATTGCGCCTGTCTATTGTGAAGACACAGCAGTTGTGTCTGCCTTAACAACTATATGCGACAAAATGAGAGCAATCGGATTAGTTGATGCTCCTGTCGGCACAACAGTTCAAGAAGTAATTACAGGTAGGGGGCCGGAAGGACAAATAAACTTCAATGTAGCCTCCGATAGAATTGTGTTGTGTTACCCTCACCTTAAAGTTTATGACTCTAAAACTGACTCAAATGTTTTAGAGCCATATTCTCAAAGGTTGGCAGGTGTAATTGCCGCTAAAGATATTGATAAAGGTTATCATTGGAGTCCTTCAAATTCTTCAATAAATGGAATTGTCGGTGTTGAAAAACAATTGACTTCCATGATAAATGATCCATCAAGTGAAGTTAATACCTTAAACGAATCAGGTGTTGTTACCGTATTTAATTCTTACGGCTCAGGTTTTAGGACTTGGGGCAATCGGTCATCTGCTTATCCAAGTTCAACAAACGTTACAAACTTTATAAACGTAAGAAGAACAGCAGATATTCTTCACGAAAGCGTTGAATATTCCATGTTACAGTTTATCGACTTCCCTATTGATGATGGTTTGATTGATTCGATTAATGAATCAGTTAATGCATTTATCAGAACGTTAATCGGGCGTGGCGCACTTATTGATGGCAAGTGTTCATATAATCCCGATAAAAATCCTGTAACTGAAATCGCCAATGGGCATTTAGTATTTGATGTTGAATTTATGCCTCCGACACCTGCCGAACGCATAACTTTTGAAAGTTTTATCGACATTGAATTACTAAAATCATTGGGTGGTTAATGAGAGCCGAGATAAATACTTGGGGCGAACTTGCCATTTATTTTGAGAACTATGACATCTGTAAGAAATGTGCAAACAAGAAAAGATGCCCTTTGATACAAGCCATCAGTCAAGAGATAGTTATTCTTCATTACTCAGATGTAGCTATCGGGGAATGCGGATTATTTAAAAAAGGAATAGGTTATGAGCAAAATTAAAATCAATAAACTTACAAATGCCAATGTTTATTTAAATGGAATAAATCTCCTTGGAAGAGCTGAGGAAGTTCAACTTCCTCAGATTAAACATAAACTCGCAGAACACAAAGCATTGGGAATGGTTGGTTCTGCGGAATTTTTCTCAGGAATTGATAAATTAGAGTGCAAAATCAAATGGAATGCACTTTACCCTGAAGTTTTACTTGCATCAGCAACACCGTTCACTGCCTCAATGATTCAGGTTCGTGCTTCTCTTGAAACTTACAACGGAACAGGAAGAATTGAAGAGGTTCCGGCTACGGCATTTATTATCGGAACATTTAAAGAATTTCCGCTCGGCACAATTAAACCTCACGAAAATGCAGAGTATGAAACATCAATGTCGGTTACTTATGCAAAGCTCGTAGTCGATGGTGTGCCTTTATTTGAGATTGATGTTCTTGAAAACATTTATAAAGTGGGCGGAATCGATATGTTAACCAAATATAAGAAAAATATAGGAGCATAAAATTATGACAAAAACACTTTCATTACCATCGGGAAAAACTGCGACAGTAAGAAAAGGCAGAGGTTTTGACCTCCTGCAAGCGCAACAAAAAGCAAAAACTTCAGAAGAAATTCCCTATGCTTTAATTGCTGAACTTGCTGAAATAGACGGACAAAAATTAGTTTACGAAGATATATTAGAACTTGATTTGGAAGATGTAATCGCACTTCAGGCAGAAATATCGGGAAAGTTCACAGGGGCGAAAGCCACAGAGATAAAGGAAACAACTCAAAAACCTCTCGAACAAATTATTGCATAGATGTATTACCTGATTCTCAATCAATAATTCATTTATGCAAAATCACAGGTTGGCAATATTCAGAAATTGGGAAAATGTCCATTCCCCAAATTGCATACTGGTGCAAACAAGCTATCAAATATACTAATAACCAACATCAGGAAATAGAGGAACAATGCTCGACACTTTAATGAAAGTATCTTTAACTCTTGTTGCCATCGACAAAATGTCGAGGGTTATTCGTGATGCTGTTTCAAAGTCTGAAACAGAGTTTGATAAACTTCAAAGAAAAATAAATCAAACTTCTGAATGTTTGGATAAGCTCGGACAGAATATGGTCAAACTCGGAGCAGGGTTTACTGCGGTAGGGACAGGACTTGCATATAAACTTGGTATAACGGAAGCAATCCCGGAAGCCATTGCATTGGAACATCAACTTAGAGAGTTGGGGAATGTCGGTCAATTATCAGGTGAACAATTAAAAGAAATGGATGAAAGACTTGGTTCAATTTCAAGATATACAAATCAAATGAGAGGTGAAATTGCAGAAGGTTTGAATGTTCTTGTTGCTTCAGGTATTGATCCCACAGCGGCACTTGATTATATGAATGTAATTGGTCGAACGGCAACTGCCGCTCAAGCAGAAATCGTTGATATTTCAAAAACTGCATTCTCTGTTACTGATAACTTAAAAGTAAGTGTAAATGATTTGGGAAAAACAATGGATATTTTGGCTCAAGCAGGAAAAGAGGGCAGATTTGAATTAAAAGATATGTCGGCCGCATTCCCATCATTAACAGCAGGTGCAAGTATGCTCGGTATGAGAGGTGTGCCGGCTGTTGCTGAATTAGGTGCGGCACTTCAGGTAGCAATGAAAGGTGCAGGATCTGCCCCTGAAGCGGCAACAAATTTTGAAAGTTTCTTACAAGCAATAACATCGCCAATGGCTGTTAATAGATTTAAAGAACTGTATGGTGTAAATCTTCCTGCTTTTCTTAATCAGGTTATTTCTGAAAATAAAGATCCGATTGAAGAGATGGTCGTTTTAATTAACCGCTTAACAGGCGGTGATGTATTTAAAGTGTCGGAAATTTTCAGGAATAAAACCGATTTGAATTTCCTTAAACCTATGATGCAAAACCTCGATGAATATCGAAGAATAAAAGCATCAGCTCTTGGTGCTGATGGCATTATGGATGAGGACTTTAACCACATGTTGAAAACAACGCAAGAGCAATTCAAACTCTTAAAAATTAATATGAAAGAGTTGGTATTTCCTCATTTGCACAAACCAATTGAAAAAATAAATGAGTTGTTGACAAAGATTAATAAACATCCCATTTTACAAAAAGGAATCTTCTCCGCAATTATCGGAACAATTGGAATTGGGCTTGTATTAACAACTCTCGGAACAGCCACTATCTTAGTCGGAAAACTTGTAAAAGGATACGGTGCATTTTTAGGCTATGCAAAAGATTTAACTCCTGTGTTAGTGCAAAATTCAATTAAATTACTTGAATTTTTAGGATTAAACACTTCTGCTCATAATCTTGCCTTTGGCAGAAAAATTATGGCTACGGGTAATCCGCTTGGCTTTGATATGAGTACATTCTCATTAAAAAACGGTATTATAGCCGATATACGCAGAATTGATAAAAATATGCGTGAAGGTATAATTAAAGGATTTAAGGAGCTTCCTGCAAATATATCAAAGTCAGGTGTTGCTCTTAAGGATTGGACTGTCACTTCAATAAAAGCAATTCCTTCTAATTTTACAAAAGGTTTAATTGCGTTCAAAAACGGTTTTCTTGGAATTCCGTCTATGATTGGAAAAGCAATTATGGCATTCAGAGCTTTTTCAATTACTCTTCTAACTTCGCCAATCGGTTGGATAGCTCTTGCAATTGGTGCAGTCGTATTTGTTATATACAAATATTGGAAACCGATTACTGCATTTTTTAGAGGTTTATGGAACGGCTTAAAAGAGGGACTTCAACCTTTGATGCCACTATTTAAGAGATTAGCCGTTGCTCTTGAACCTGTCATTAAACCTATAAAAGTAATAATTGACTGGTTTAAGAAACTTATCAAACCTGTCGAAGACACAGGCGGTAAAGCAGAATCGATGGGGTTGAAATTCGGAAAAGCAATCGCAAGTGTTATTGTAAAACTTGTCGAACTTGTAACCAAAGCGGCAGAGTTTGGCAGAAAAATAGGCGATATGCTCGCAGGTGGTATTATTTCAAAATTCGCCAAAGTAAAAGAGGCAATTAGCAAAATGACTCAAATTATACGAGATCATCTTCCACATTCTCCTGCCAAAACCGGCCCCCTTAAAGATCTAAATAAATTAAAAATTGTTGAAACTATTGTTTCAACAATGAAACCTGCCCCTTTGGTTAATGCTATGAATAAGAATTTAGGACTTATGATTGGCGGAATTAGAGGGAACATTGGAAGAGTCGGAATCGGAGGCGGTGCATCCTTTGTTGTTAATTATTCCCCAACAATATCAATGCCGTCAGGAACTTCAAAGGATGAATTTTCACAACTTCTAAAACGACACAAAGATGAGGTTGTTGCGCTACTTAAAAGAGAATTTGAACGCAAAGAGAGGTTAGCTTACTGATGTTTGCACAACTTGGCGATATTCAATTTGATTTAATAACATACTTTGACGGAATCAATTCAACAGTAACATACAATTACGCAGAACACGAGCGAATAAACAACAAACCCCTCTTACAATTCATGGGAGAAAACCTGCAAGAATTCACTATTAAATTAAGCCTCCATTCATCATTCTGTGTGCCGGAAGATGAAATTCTAAAAATAAGAACGGAAGCACAACTCGGAAAACCGCTCAAATTCATAAAAGGAAATGGCGAATATGTCGGAGCATTCGTTATCTCACAAATACAAAAGACAACTGAACAAACAAGTCCTGAAGGCGATTTAATTTCAATTCAAGTTGAGCTTCAACTTAAAGAATACTCAAGGAAAATACCTGAAGACGAGGAAGAAGAAGAAAAAGGACTTAAGAAAAAAGGATGAGTGAATATTATTCATACATCACAAAAGACAAAGACCGATGGGATTTAATTGCGTATAAGTTCTATAAAAATCCGACAAAATACGAACCAATTATACAAGCGAATCCCAAAGTACCTGTTACCCCAATTTTAGAATCGGGGATCAGACTTAAAATTCCCATATTGGATGAATCAGAAACCATAAAATTTACCCTACCACCTTGGAGAAAATAATGTTAACCCCTATATTTAAATTGGAATATAATCAAAAAAATATTACAAAGGATGTTTCTGACTATGTCCTAAATATTGAATATTCGGATTATGAACATGGACAGAGTGATGAAATAACAATTACCTTTGAAAATTCTGAAGGTTTATGGAACGGTGCTTGGATACCGTCTAAAGGTGATGCTCTCCGTCTGTTCATTGGGTACGCAGGGGAAAAATTATTAAACTGCGGAATATTTGAAATTGACGAAATTGAGTTAAACTCCCCTCCTGACATTATTATTGTTAAAGCTCTTGCAACAGGGATTAAAAAATCATTCCGTCAAGAGAACTCTATCGGATACGAAAATAAAACCCTGCAACAAATTGCAAATGAAGTCGCAAAGCGGCACAACCTGACACTTGTTGGAAATATTGAGAATATAAAAGTTGAACGAATTACTCAAAACCATGAGAGGGACTTAACTTTCCTTAAACGTGTCGCTGAAGAGTACGGTTATATTTTTAAAATTACCGAAGGGAATCTTGTTTTTTATAAAACGGAAAAACTTATAAATGCTGATTCTGCCAAGATTTTATACAAATCGGATTTATCAACAATTAGTTTTAGAGAAAAAACGAGCCACAACTATAAATCCGTTTCCGTAACATACAAAAATCCAAAGACAGGAAAAGTTGTCTCTGCTACTGCTAAGAATGAAAAATGTGTTAAAGGGGATACTTTGAAACTTGACTGTCGTTGTGAAAATAAACAACAGGCTTTAATAAAAGCAAAAGCGGCACTTGCAAATGGTAATCAAATTATTGAAGGTTCTTTATCCATGCCGGGCAATCCTTATTTAATCGCAGGATTGAATGTTGAAATAAAAGATGTCGGATATTTTTCGGGAAAATACCACATAACTGAAGCACACCATACCATTGATAAACAGATGGGATATTCAACAAATTTGGAGGTTAAATCGTGTTAAGGTTTGGAACTGTAACTTCAATAAATCCAAAAACTGCGAGAGCAAGAGTTCAATTTGCACAGGACAAAATGACTTCGTATTGGCTTCCTGTTTTACAAAATAAAACTTTCAAAGATAAGTTTTATTCAATGTCGGCTGTGGGAGAGCAAGTTGCTTGCCTTATGGATGAAAATTCAGAAGACGGAGTAATTCTCGGTGCAATTTACACAGCTGAAGATGTTCCGATTATTGAATCAGAAAAACAAGTTTCAGCAAACTTCGAAGATGGAACTTTTGCGAATATTGATAAAGAAACTCAAACGCTGACACTATCATTTCCTAATATTCATTTAATCGGAAATATCACACACGAGGGAACTTTATCGAACTCTGCCGGCATTACTTCAGGTGGCGACATAACTGATAAAAAGTCCTCAATGCAAGCGATAAGAAATACTTACAACAATCACACCCACCCTGATAAAAATCAAACAACAACGAGTACAATGTAATGACTAAATTAGATGAGATTAAATATGTAGATTGGCAATTCAAGCTCAACGGTATCGGCGAGGTCGCAGAAGGAGTTGAGGACATAAACCAATGTATTTCTACAATTCTGACAACAAGAAAGGGCTCTGTACCTCACCGCCCCACTTTCGGCTCAGATATTTACAAATATGTTGATTACCCTGTAAACGAAGCAAAATCAAACATTATAAGAGAAACAACAGACGCAATTTTATTGTGGGAAACAAGAATAACAGTTAATTCTGTATCAGTAGAAATTGATGAATCAACAATTCTAATAAAAATTGAATGGACTTTGAATGAATCAAGAACAAAAGGAATTACACAAGTAATATTATGACAACAAAACTCCCCGAACCTAATTTTATAGAACGTGATCCCGATGAAATAACAAGACAATGGGTTACTTTGTATGAAGAAAAATCAGGCAAAGTTCTTCAGCCTGCACAAATTGAAAGACTGATGATTGATGTCGGAGCATACAGAGAAACTGTTTTAAGAATGGAAATTCAAGAAACGGCAAAACAAAATCTTTTAAGTTATGCACCTCTTGATATTTTGGAACATATCGGAGAGCCTTTAGGAGTTACAAAACTTCTTGCTAATTGTGCTACAACGGAATTAAAATTTTGCGTTGATGAGTTGTTGGATTTTGATTTTACTATTTCAAAAGGGACTGAGGTTGAAACCAAAGACGGTCTTTTTATATTTCAAACAACAGAAGATGTTGTATTAAAAGCAGGGCAAAAAGAAATCAGCACAAAAGCAGTATGTGAGACTCCGGGATCTGCCGCCAATAATTATATAATCGGTTCAATAAATAATCTGATTACACCTTTAAGCTACATTTCAACCGTTGAAAATACAGTCGTTTCATCGGGCGGTGCTGATGATGAAGAAGCTGACAGCTTAAGAGAAAGAATAAGACAAGCACCTGAAAAATTTTCTAACGCAGGAAGTCGTGGTGCATATCGTTATCATACATTATCCGCTCATCAATCTATAATTGACGTTGCGATAACCTCGCCCACTCCGGGAGTTGTTGCAATCTATCTCTTAACTA
This sequence comes from Candidatus Gastranaerophilales bacterium, assembly GCA_947624975.1. Lineage (GTDB taxonomy): Bacteria > Cyanobacteriota > Vampirovibrionia > Gastranaerophilales > Gastranaerophilaceae > Stercorousia. Next base: position 7,038 of record CANQMP010000024.1, on the reverse strand, counting down.
AAGACGGAAACCCAACCCCTGAAATACTTGAAATTGTGCAAAATTACTTAAGCGATGATAAAATTCGCCCCTTAACCGATTTTGTGCAGGTTTATTCATCTGAAAAAATAGATTTCTCAATAAATGCGGAAATTATTTTATTTAAAGATGCAGACAAAGAGAGTGTTATAAAAACCATAAATGCCAAACTTATGGAATATAAAGTAGCTCTTTCCGAAAAATTAGGCAAAGACGTTGTTCAAACTCAGATTATTTCTATTTTAAACAGCGTTTATGGTGTGTTCAAAGTTAAATTAAAAGCTCCGACTGATATTGAAATTCTTGATTATCAATGGGCAAATTTAAAAGATTTTAATATCGAATTAAAAGGATATTCCGATGAATAATCTTTCCCCGATAGATGATATTAATATAAAAGTTTTTGACGAAATCTGCGAAGAACGATTTAAAAACATAGATATTGATGTTCTTTTAGTATCAATCATAGATAATTTGCCTTCCGATGCTCTGCCGCATTTAGCTGAACAATATCACATTACCGGGAACGAGGGTTGGCTACAATGTCGAAACGATGATGAAAAAAGGGATTTAATAAAACGATCCATTGAAGTACACAGATATAAAGGGACTAAATATGCTCTTTTAAAAATATTTGAAATGTTTGGTTTAAAAGGCGATATCAGAGAATGGTTTGAAACAGGAAACGAGCCTTATACATTCATTGTTGATTTAAATTTTGACAGCAAAGGGCTTGATTTTGAATTAATAGGAAAACTTGAAGATTTAATCAACGAATACAAAAATGTGCGTTCTCATCTTTCAAGTTTAAATATCGGAATGGGGACTCAAGTTAAGAGTTATAAATATAAATCTGCTTGTATTACAGGCGAATGCACAACAATTTATCCTTTTCAAAAATCTCTCATATTTGATGAAAACAATTGGAATGAAACTTATTGGTCGAAAAAAGAAGATGAAATACGCAAATTGTCACTCGGAGTTTGGGATGAAACCAACTTTGATGAGTGTGTGTGGTCTTTTGGTTAATTAGGAGTTTTTATGGATTTTTATACATTACTGACAAATGGCGGAACTAAAAAAATAACATACTCTCATGTAAATAATACACCGTTGCATTTAACCACGTTTGCGGTTGGCGATGGCGGAGACGGATATTATGAACCCGATGCAAATCAAGAGAGCTTGATAAATGAAACCTACAGAGGAAACATCTCAAGAATTTATGTTGATAAAGATTATGAAAACAGACTTGTTATCGAATGCGGAATACCTTCAGATAGCGGTGGTTATTATATAAGAGAGATAGGAATATTCGATGCCGATAAAAATTTATTTGCAATAGGAAGACTGCCTGAAAGTTATAAACCAATTGACGAAGAAGGCTCAACAAGAGATTTTTATATCAAAGTTGTTCTTGAAGTTGAAAATTTAGAAGACAGACAATTAATTATTGATTCAAACGTAAGCCTGATTTCTTATGAATATTTAGAAAATAACCATAACCAAGATCCAAATGCTCATTATAGAAAAATTGATGCCGACAAAGTTGACGGTTATCACGCAGGGAATAAAGAAAACAATGTTTCAATTTCAAATGGTGTCGTTAATAAAAATTTGAATGCCGATTTAATAGACGGACATCATGCAGGTAACGGAAATAATGAAGTTTTGGTTTTGGATGAAAACGGACTTGTGCCTGAAAATAATTTAAAACCTTATGCTGATAAAGACCATAAACATCCGATTTCTGAAATTCTAACCAATGAATCGCTCCACAGTTTTGAAAATATGCAAATTCTAAGCGGATATAACGTGGGAACAACAACGTATGTTTACCCACCTGAAGGCTATACAATGGATAATTTATTAGCTTTTATTCCCTCGATGAGAACATTTCATTACAGCGGAGATGTAAATGGGGATGACTCCTCATATTGCTATTGGGGAATAGAAGAAACTCGAATAAAAATAACTTGTTACAACACAGAGCAAAGAGCCAACCCTCAAGTTAATTGGCTTGCTATTTGGCGAAAAAACAGACCAAGTAAATATTTATAAGGAGCAAAAATGAAGATTAACGATGAAATAATAAAATTTAAGGCAAAAACAAAAGCTGTCGCTGAGGAAGTTAACAAAAATTTTGAAACTTTAAGGCTTGCAAATAACGAGCTTGACGATTCAATTAATAAGTTAAAACAGGATTTTAATGATTATAAATTAAACGAACTTTGCGAAATTGAATGCGATTCTGAAATTTTAGAATTAAATGAAACAACAAACAACTTTAAGGTTTCAGGCACTTCTTCAATATCAGAATTTACAGGAATACTAAACGGTTTTGTTTTTATTGAGTTTGTTGATTCAAGAGTCCTTATTAATAATCCAAAGTTAATATTGCAAAATAATGTCGATAGAATAACAAAAATTGGAGACATTGGAATTTATCTTTTTCAAAACGGTGTTGTAAAAGAAGTTAATTTCTTCACTTCAAAAGAAGAAAAAACAAACACACTACCCACCCAAACAATTATTGATTGCCCAAAAGATAAAACAGGCAAAAGTAATTTTATTAAAAAGATTGAATTTTCAAAAGACATAATGCCTGTTATGGAAGGCTTTGAGAATGAAGTTTGTATTATATCTTCAAGTTCTCAACACGATGCCGTAAATTATATGCCTTGGAAAGCATTTAGACACCACACAAATGATGTTGGAGGCTGGCTGACAATTAACGGTGTAACAACAGGTTGGCTAAAGATTGAATTCAGATCCCTGAGACCTAAAATAACCGCATTTAGTATTACGACACGAAATGCAGCAGATGCACCGCAACATTCCCCATGTGATTTTGTTATTGAGGGAAGCAATGATGATACGAATTGGACTTTGCTTGGGGATTATAAAAATCATCTTAATTGGTTGCAAAATGAAAAAAGATATTTTGCTCTTACTTATTTTGATAATTTTAAATTCTACCGAATAACAATTAATAAAAATTCAGGAACTGCTACTTTTTCAGGGTTTGGTGCAATGGAATTATTCGAGACTTTAAATGATTTTATGCCTATGGTGGCAAAACTTGATTTAAGTGTTAAAAACCCGTTGCTTATAAATACGGGTATCGGAAAATCAACAATCGGTAAAATTAATCAGCTTTCAATAATAAGCAAAGAAGATACGATTGAAAACCTATATAATAACTCTTTGATGTATGTGGGTTATATCAAAAACTCCGAAAATCGCTTTGAAACATTTGTTACGACAGCTTGCCCGGTTTATTCAAATAATTTGCAACGATATTCAAATAAAAACTCAGTCCCCACAATGATTTCTGATACAACAAGTAAAGAATTTAAGTATGGATATATAGCCTCCTCAAGTAGCATATATAAAACAAACAATCCGTATTTGGCATTTAACGGTGCTTGGGATAATAAGTGGATTGCAAATGTTGCAGGGGGAAATCAATGGTTACAAATTGAATTTCCTAATTACAGAAAAGCCGCTCGTTTCACAATTGTTGCTTCGCACGATGATGCCGGAGGAAGTGTTAAAAACGGATTTATTAAAGGTTTTAATGGCGAAGAATGGGTGGTTTTAAAAGAAATAAAAAATCAAATTGATTGGAAAGTAAATGAAGTCCGACATTTTGATGCAGATATTATAGAGGATTGTAATCAATTCAAACTTGAAATTACTGATATTCAAGATAGTGCAAAACTTGCTCAGGTTGCAGAATTTCAAATTCACGAAATAGCGAATTGTTTTGTTATTCCTGAAAATAAATTTTATTCATACAATATCGAAACTCAGGAATTTGAAGAAAAAGAAATTATTTATATCGGTCGAATTAAAACTCAAAATAATTTTATAACCGAAGCTGAAAGCTATGCGGCTGAAAATAAATATACGAGCGAAGAAACTGAACTTGCCCCTAATACTTTGTATTCATTTTTTCACAATATAGGTGTCGACTATAAAAATTTAAAAGTTTCAGGTTGGATTAAAGATAAAGTAAACGGCTTTATTTTGCCATGGAATGTTGATTCAAATATTGATGCAAATGTTGAATACAACAACTACGGCTATTATGTTGATGATTGCCAATTTAACGTCAGAACACCGGGAACAATAATGAATTACAAAGATTATAACAATGTTACACGTGCCATAAAAGCCAATGCTACTTTGCTTATTCAAATTGAAAGGAATTTTTAATGTTTTATGTCATCAGAAATAATGAATATTTAGAAACCGAAAAATTATTATTCGGCGATATTGAAGTTGCCAAAAAACCACACGAAAAAGCAATTTTTATTAACAACAATTGGGTTATCGATGCTGATTCATATTTTAAGGAACTTGATAAAAAAGAGGCACAGGATTTTTTAAAGAATACTGATTGGCAGATTATAAGGCACAAAGAGCAGAAGGACTTAGGGGTTGAAACATCATTAACAGATGATGAGTATCTTGAATTGATTTTACAACGTCAAAAAAGGAGGAATATTTTAAATGACATCACTGAGTAAAATTTGTCTGCATTGGACAGCCGGAAGTAATAATCCCTGTGATACGGATTTGAATGCTTATCATTATTGCATTGATTCTAAAGGCAGAATTTATGCAGGTAAACACAAACCTGAAGATAACTTAAACTGCTATGACGGAAACTATGCCGCTCATTGCGGAGGCAATAATACAGGCTGTATCGGCTTATCCGTTTGCGGTATGGCAGGATTTAATTTATCTAAAAAACAAACAAAATACCCTTTAACCCAAAAGCAAATTGAATCGCTTTGTTGTCTTGCCGCTTATTTAAGTGTCAAATACGGCATTTTGATTTCTGAAAAATCCGTATTCACGCATTATGAATTCGACAAAAAGAAAACAAAACCCGAAGGCAAAATCGACATTACATATATTCATTATTTGCCTAATCTATCAAAAGAAAGCATTGGAACTTACTTAAGACAAAAAATCTCTTGGTACAGAGATAAAATCAAGCAAAGTAAATACAAATTTGAAAAGAAAGGAAGTTATTATGAGTTTTCTGTCTCTAATTAAGAAAAATTGGAAAAATTTAAGTGAAATATGGGTTATCATTCAACCGTTCATATTGAAACTTGTCAAAAAGAATGTCCCGACTACAATTACCAAATTGTATGAGAACTTGGCTAAATATGCTCAGCCTGCAATAGACAGTCTTTACAAGCTAAAAGTAAAAATTGCGACAACCCCGAATGAAATTGACGATTATTGCTTTAATCAGGGAGTTTCTGCTATTGAGACATTTGCAAATTACTTGTTGGAAGAATCAAAAAAATTGCGTTCATAGGAGGATATAGTGTATTGGCGTGACCTTTTAAATGTTCAAAATGTTGAAAAAGGATTTTTTGACTCCTCTAATTCCTATGGAATACCCGATATAAGAAGGGATGAGTTTGAAATAAAAAACCTCATCCCTTATCGGGTAGATTCCAACAGGAGGGGAACTGCTCATTTCTTTTTAGATGATTACCGTTTTGAGAGATGTTGGAAAAATCCCGATTCTCAAATTGAAGAATTGAAAAAATATGATGGGGTGTTATCTCCCGATTTTTCTATGTACACAAATTATCCTAAAGCATTCCAAATATGGCAGGTTTATAGGAACAGATGGTGTACTTGCTATTGGCAAAGTTTAGGTATAAAAGTCATTCCGACCGTCAGTTGGTCAGATGAATCAAGCTATGATTTTGCATTCTTGGGAATTCCCAAAAATTCCGTTGTTGCAATCGGGACAGTCGGTGTCCTAAATGATGAAAATGCAAAAAGGCTCTTTATGCTCGGCTTTAAAGAAATGATAAAAAGGCTTGATCCGAAAGAGATTTTGATTTACGGAAACAAGCTGACGGAACTTGACGGATATAAAAATATTCGTTGGTTCGAACCGTATATGAATAAGTTTAACAAGCGGTAGCCGAAGTGTAACAAATCAAAATGACGAATTTTGATTTGTGAAACTGTATGATAGCGACGTAAAAATTTTAGAACGAAGTGAATAAAATTTCACAGGAGCAAAAGAAAGAGAGGTAATATGGGCGGTCGTGGATCAGGCGGAGGTAAATCAGGTGGCGGTGGTGCTGCCTCAAAAAAAATACCGACAGGCGAAGGTATAACCGATAAAAATGAGCTGATAAATTTATATAACAGTATTTCAGGCAATCCAAATTTATCTGTGGATCAACGAGTTAAGGCAATGAGCGATATTCAAGATAGAATAAATGCTTTAGATGCAAAAAAAGCGGCAGACCTTAAACAAAAACGGCTTGATGCTTTGGCAAAAGCTCGTGCAAAACGTGCTGAAAACAAGAAAAATGGAATTAAACCAGAAAAAAAAGAAAAAGATCCAAGCAAGAAAAAGCCAAAAATGTCTATTGATAATACCATTAGCGACTTGAAATATGAATTAAAACGAAATGTTGAAAATGGTAGATATGCTGATTTTAGAGATACTCAAATCAAAGATAACGGGAAATACATAACATTTTTTGTTAGAGACATCGGAAGTTGGAAAAATCCTCCTGAAGCTCGATATGAAGAAGATTATGATTGGCAAATTCTTACAAAATCAAGCGGAAAACAAATCGATAAAGTTGTTAAGAAAATGTCAAAGCAATCAGGTCGTAAACTTCGTTGGGGAACAGGTGAAAAGAATTGGGTTGAAATAGATATACCAAAAATGAAAGGAGACTAATTTATGGGAGGTCGTGGCTCAGGCGGTGGCAGATCCGGCGGTGGCGGTAGTGCAAGAATGAATGCATCCGAATTAACAAATAAATATGAAAATGATAATAATGCCTTTCGGCAGGAATTTATGGATAAATACCATCAGATGACTGACGAAGAATTAAATAAGGCTTATAAATCAACCCAAGCTCAAATGAATAAAGCACGTAAAAAATTAGATTCAGAATTAGATTCATTTAATAAAATCAGAGAAAAATTTAATAATACAAAAGAAACTGATAAAAA
>CANQMP010000023.1 GCA_947624975.1 Candidatus Gastranaerophilales bacterium | reverse complement strand
TTAAATTTTGTAGAAAATAACAGTTCTAAAATTCAATAATATCAACAAAGTTCAAATCGTTTTACAATATGAATAAAATGTAAAACGATTTTATATTAACCACTAGAAATGGAGTTAATGAATGGAAAAGATTAAGAAAACACTGGATGATTTTTTTAAGGCATGGAAGGATGATAAACATAGTAGGTATTTATCATGGGAACATTGTTATTCATTTTTTAAAAATGAACATAATCAAATTTTGAATGATAAAGAAAAGCTAGACTTAGCAAGTCTTAATTTAGCTTTTTATCTTGCAAGTTGGGGCATGTATCGCGGGTCTTCGAATTTGCTTTGGAAAGATTATAAGATACACGAAGAATTGATTAAAGAGCTTTTAAGTAAATGTGATAATTTGTTCAATAAAAATGAAAATATAAAATGGGATCAAATAGAAAAAGCAAAAAATATTATCGAAACACATTATAAAAAACATAATATTTCGCTGACTGATACACTTATAACAAAAGTTTTAATGGGAATTTTCGGTTGTGTTCCCGCTTATGACAACTTTTTCAAAAAAGGATTAAGGCAGTATAACAATGAACATGGTGATAATGATAAAATCCCAACAACTTTTAACGAAAAAAGTTTTAACAAATTAAACGAAATCGCAGATACATTACATTATGAATATAAAGATTATCCAAAAATGCGATTAATTGACGCTTATTTTTGGTGGATAGGCGGAGGGGAAGTCGCACACAAAAAGCATAATGAACAGTAAAGGAGTAATTATGACAGAAGAAACAATTAAATGCCCGAATTGTGGCACAGAAAACAGTGTTGATGATGCATTTTGTAAGGAATGCGGAACAAAATTACAAGAAATTATAATAAATGATAAAATAAGTTTTCCCAAAAAGCATAAAAATCCTTGTTCTTTAATAGAAGTGATATCATTTTTTGTTATTTCTTTATTATTAGCTACTGTTCTTAGTTTTTTAATTTATTTAAAATTTGATATTATATTAACAGAACTAAATGAAAGCAATAATGAAAGTGTTTTTCAGCAAATTTATAATTCGATTGAAGTTGTTGGATGTAGTGTAAGTATATGCATTGGAGTTGTAATATCACTTTCACTTATCTCTTATATAAGAATCAATCAAAAACTAAATGATATATATAAGATGTTGAATAAGAATTAATAAAACATAGGGGCATTTATGATATGTAGAAAATGTGGACATAATATAGGTAAAGAGAAATTTTGCACTAAATGTGGTAATCAAGCAAAAATTAAAATGTCAGAAATTGTATTAAATATAATTTATACATTAGTGCCATTGTTGTTATTAATATTATATTTTAAACATATGATAGGATTCTTTAATATATTTATTCCCCTTTTTTGTATATTTATTTACATAATAATATTTTTGAGTATAGTTGCACTTAAAAATAGCTATAGTGAAAAATTAACCTCATTATCTGTGTTAATAAACTTACTAATCGCAGCAGTTTTAAGTATTATATTTTACTTATGCACAGGTATTTTCCTTATTAGAGGTTTTATCTGCTATTTCCATTTAGCAACTGTATTATTTAGTTTTATAGTTGTTTTTACAGCATTTATGAAAAAATATGAAATTAAATATTTTATTGAAATAAATTATAATTATTTAAAAGATAAATTTGGTAAATAAGAAATGAGGAGTTAAAAAATCAACTGTCCGCATTGCAGAAAAGAATTAAAAGAAAATCAAAAGTTTTGCACAAATTGTGGTGCAAAATTAAGCCATGTTGAAGATACAAAAGAACAAGCACCACAGACAAATAATGAAATAAAGGTTAGGAAGATTATTATATTATCGATTGTCGGTGCAATATTAATTTTAATTGCAGTACTTAGCGGAATGTATATGTATAACAATGTCGTAATACAGCCTTTGTCCACAATTGAAATAGAAAGTTTGACCGCTCGACAAGCATTGGATAAAATTGTAGAAAAAGAACAGCTTTTACAAAAATGCACAGATAATATTTTTTGCAAAAATAAACAACAATTGTTTGAAAATTTATATCAGGATTTAAAAGCATATACGGGTTCTGAATTAAATTTTGACAGTAAGTTAATGTTTGCATCTTGGGAAGAACCAAAAGATTTTACATTCTCTTATAAAAATAACGGAGAAATTAACCCTACGACAGACGAATCAAGTTTTATTGACGGATTAATCGAGCCTAAGACAAATTTAATAACTTTGGTAGAAGATTGTGAAGGTGGTTATACTGCATATATTAATCATAGTTATTTAGTAAAAAAATATTCTAAATTTTTAAATCAAAATTGGCAAGAATATTTAAAAATCAGACAAATCGAAAATAATGACAGAAGCAATATCTCTTATTATTGCGATGGATATTGTCCTATGTCTGATAATACATTAAAGTGGTATGTACTTGAATATGAATTTATAAATAAATTTCCTAATTTCACATACACACCTTATCTAAAGGAAAGAATGAACACTTATATGGAAAATGCACTAAATTCAAACTTTATGATGTTGGATGAAAAAGGAGTTGTGCCTAAAGAAGTAAGACAAGCATTTGTTAAATTTTTAGAAAAAGTAGATGAAAGCGATAAATATTATAAAACAGTGAAATTGTGGTATGATACAATGTCAAAAACTGACTTTACATTAAACGATAAATTTTTTAAAGCAATGTATGACAAAACAAAAGACGATATTTTTGAACAAGAATACAACAATTATATAGAACGTCAAAAAATGTTGGAAGAAGAAGAAAAAAAGCAAAAAACAATTCAAGAATTTAATAATTTAAAATATGATAAAGAAAAACTGAAAAGATTATATCAAGAAGCATATAATTCATTTCAAATACATCAAGGAGAAAGAGATGAAAATGGTAATTATCTTTATGCAGGTTCAGGGTCTGCCGAAATTTATATAACAAATTATATTAATGAAAAAGCTCCCGAATATAAAAAAGTTTTAGATACTATTTGGGATTATTGTAATGTTACAATGGTAGATAATGAAGGCATGGTAGGAGTTAGAAGTTGTTATATTGATGAAATAAGCAAATAATAAAACTTATCTTAATGCCTTATCAAGCAATTGTTCCAATTTATTTAATTGTTCTTTTGCTTTAGTATTTTTTTGCTTGTTTAAATACTCCATGGTTCTTTGAAAATGCTCTTTTTCTTTGCATATTTCTAAATTTAACCTATTTATTTTTCTTTGGTGTCTGTATTTTTCATCTTGTATTTTTTTATTTATTTCTTCTTTGGTCATATTGTTCCCTTTATTTTAATAAAAACAGTTGTTTCTGTCTTGCAGCGGGGTCTTTCAAACGACCGTTTAAACTTTCGTCATCAATAAACTAAAAACGGGTGAATTTTAGTTGATAGGGTTGGAAAATAAAAATATAAAAGATAGGTTTTCACGAGAAAACAAAAAATCTAACAACGAAAGGCAGGTAAAAAATGACAACATTCAGTTATTTAAGGGTCAGTACAGTAGACCAAAACACCGAGAAAAACAAACTTGAAGTTTTAAAGTTTGCTAATGAAAAGAAACTTGGAAATGTAGAGTTTGTTGAAGAACAGATTAGCGGTAAATCAAACTTTAAAAACAGGCAACTTGGAACATTACTTGAAAAAATGGGAAAAGGGGATATTTTAATTGTTCCCGAACTTTCAAGGATAGCAAGGTCAATTACACAGATTTTTGAAGTAATCGACATTACGAAACAAAAAGGAATTGAATTTTATTCAATTAAAGAGGGATTTGCAAATACTGATAAAAGCATTACATCAACTGTTACAACGACAGTATTCGCTCTTGTAGCACAAATTGAAAGGGATTTGATAAGTTTAAGAACGATTGAAGCCCTGCAAGCAAAGAAAGCAGACGGACAAAAACTTGGCAGACCAAAAGGCAAAGGGAAATCAAAACTTGATGAACATTTGGAAGAAATCTTAAAATTAGTTGATTTACAAGTCCCAAAAACAATAATAGCAAGACAATATAGTACATCGGTTGCAAATTTACACAGATTTTTGAAAAGTGTGTAATTTAACCAAATAAAAAAATAACAGGACAAAATCTGTCCTGTTATTTTTTATGTAATATTTATGGACTATTATGTAATTTTATGTAGTTTTTTGCAGTTTTGCTAACCTTGCAAATACTGTTCAAATGCAAGCATAGTAAGAAAAAACACAAATTTATCAAAATTCAGATTGGCACTGATAAGGGTGAGGTCGGTGGTTCGAGTCCACTGCGGCCCAGTTAAAAAAGACTCCGAGAGGGGTCTTTTTTAATATCTGCAGCAGGGCGAGAACCACAATTAATTGTTCAGCGGATTTGCGTACGGACGGAGTAAAACATATTTAAAACTCAATAATAGCAAGGTTTTTAAACCTTGCTTTTTTAATGCAGATTTTGTAAAAAAGACTTTATGTAATGGTATTAAAGCGAAAAAACAAATTATCGCTGAAAAACGCTACTACAACCAAAAAAGGAGAAAAAATGACAACAGTAGAACCAATTAGAAACATAGATGATTTAAGAAAAGTTGAAGCGATTTTAGAAAAACAAAGTATGAGAAATCTTTTATTTTTTACAATCGGAACAAATTGCGGTTTACGAATATCTGACATTTTAGCATTAAATGTCGGCGACGTCAAAAACAAAACCCACATTCAAATTAAAGAAAAGAAAACTAAAAAGTTCAAGAAATTTCCGATTAATTCAAAATTAAAACCAATGTTTGAAGAATTTACCCGAGGCAGATGTTCGGATGAGCCTTTATTTTTGACAATATTTAAAAACAGATTAGAAAGGTATGCAGCATATTATATTATCCGTTATGCTTGTGAAGAAGCAGGTTTGGAAGAGAAAGTCGGTACGCATACCATGAGAAAGACTTTCGGGTATCATCATTATAAGAAGTATAAGGATGTAGCAATGCTGCAGAAAATTTTTAACCACTCAAGTCCGCAAATAACACTTCGTTATATCGGCATAGATCAAGACCAAATAGATGAAAGTTATACAAACTTTATTTTATAGTCCCCCTTTTTTATAATCAAAATCTCATCACATTTTATTCAAAATGTAATGTTAGGCATGAAACATTAGTATTACAGCATTTTTGGTCATCAAAAATACTAAAAAAAGAACAAAACATTACGAAATTTTTAACAATTTTTATTACTTATTTGTTTGTGGTAATATATATTTATTGGATAAAAAAATAACTCATTACATTTTGAATAAAATGTGATTATGTTAAAGGAGGATATTAATGATGACTAATTTATACAGCATGCTTGAAACAAATACTGATGAAACTTTAAATTCTAAACAAAGTACAAAAAAGATTGATCTTCTTTTTGACTTGGAAACTAATAAACAGACTGTTTTAGATGCAGAATTTGATAAAAATATCGTCTGTGTTTGCGGCTCTTGTGATTTGTTATTGGAAGACAACGGTTAAAAAGAAATTGTTACATTAAATAATCATAGTGTCACTATTCATTTGAATAAAAACATTCGGGCAGAATTAAAAAATTGTACAAAAGATGCAAGAATAGTTGTTCAATATTTTGGAGAAAATAATGGATAAAAAAGTTTCCGTAGTAATACCTGTATACAATGTAAAACCAAATTATATTAACGATGCTGTTAATTCTGCCTTAGCGCAAACTTATAAGAATATAGAAATTATAATCGTTAATGACGGTTCAACAGATGAAAAAACGCTTGAATATTTAAAAACAATAGATAATCCTTTAATAAAAATAATTCATCAGCAAAACCAAGGACTGTCCGAAGCGAGAAACACGGGTATTAAAAATGCACAAGGTACATATATTCTGCCTCTCGATGCCGATGATGTGATTGATAAAACCTATGTTGAAAAAGCATGTAATGTAATGGAAAGTATGTCTGAAGTTGGTATTGTCTATTGCATGGCGGATTTTTTCGGAACAAGAACGGGGATTTTGGAACTTAAGGATTATAGTTTTCCTGAAATAATTTTGGGTAACTGCATTTTCTGCACTGCATTATTCTATAAGTCCGACTGGGAAAAAGTCGGTGGTTATAAAAAAGAAATGTGCTACGGCTGGGAGGATTATGAATTTTGGCTTTCTTTAATCGAAAACGGTGCAAAAGTCTATAAGATTCCTGAAATATTATTTCACTACAGACAACATGAAATTTCCATGCTCAAAAGTGTGGATAAAGAAAAATCAGACTTTCTTTGGAAAAATATACGAAAATTTCATAAAAATTTATATGAAAAATATTTCCAACAAACAAAAAATTCATTTATTGAAAATATTTTCTCTATAAAAAATTCACGTGCGAGAGCTCATAAAATTATTACAATTTTGTGGATAAAAATTAAGATTAAAAAGGAGTCGGGAAATCGTGGATAAAAAAGTCATAATCACAGGCGGAGCGGGATTTATCGGCTCTCATATAACTGATAATTTGTTACAAAACAACTATAGCACAGTTGTTTTGGATAATTTGTCTTCCGGGGACGAAGCTAATCTTAAAAATTCGGATAAATTAAAACTATATCGTATAAATATAGAAAAAGATGATTTAGAAAAGATTTTCGAAACGGAAAGACCCGATTATGTAATTCATTTGGCTGCACAAACAAGCGTGAACTATTCAATTACAAACTCCTATTTTGATGCGGATATGAACATAATGGCAACGATTAGACTTTTGGATGTTTGCAGAAAATATAATGTTAAAAAATTTGTTGCTGCCTCATCTGCCGCGGTATACGGTAATCCGAAATATTTACCTGTTGACGAAAATCATTCGACAGAACCGATGAGCCCTTATGGATTATCAAAACTTACAATGGAAAAATATATTCAATTCTCAAATGTTCCATATATTATATTCAGATTCTCAAATGCCTATGGCCCGAGGCAAAAATCTTCAAAAGAAAGCGGAGTTGTCGCAATTTTTGATAAAGCAATGAAGGAAAATACTCAGATAAATATTTATGGCGACGGAGCTCAGATAAGAGATTTTATTTATGTTCAAGATATAGCCAATATCTGCGTAAAAGTCCTTGAATCGGATATTAAAAATGAAATTATTAATTTTTCAACAAACAAAGGCGTGACTTTAAACGAATTATTTTTTGAGATGTCTAAAATATACAACTACAAACAAAAGCCCAATTATCTTCCTAAAAGAAAAGGAGATATAAAAGACAGCATTTTGTCAAACAAGAAAGCTTTAAAAATACTTGGAAATACTGAATTTACCGATTATAAAAAAGGTTTAAAAGATTTAAGGGAGTGTGTAAATGGATAAAATTTATGTAACGCGACCGTTATTGCCTGATTTGGATAATTACATTTCCAACTTACTTTTCGGATAATCAAATTTTATTATTTTTTAATTTAACTAATTGTAAATTTTTGCAACAAAATCCTAAAGTTTTTTTCAAAAAAGCCGATAGAAAACATGTAACACAGCTATTATTTTGCTTTTTAAAATAGAAAAAACGGAAGGTAAAGAAAGTGGCAATAAACAATGATAGAAGCTTATTAGAACAACAAATACTATCAAATTCGGGTTTAAAGGGGAAAGAATTAGAAAACCTTAAAGCTCGTCTTGCTGCGCTTTCTGAACAACAATTACAAGCCGAATTATCTAAATTACTTTCAGGGAACAATAAGGGGGAATGGTATACAGGGGTTACGGTTGAGCATAACGAGTCTGATACCGCACAAAATAGCCACAATCAAACAACTTTTACTGATGACGACGGGAACGAAATTTCAGAATCAACAAATGGTGATGAAGTTTTAGAACGTACGATTAAATCTACCGATACGGAAGGTAACGTTTATGAAACTACCGTTACATTTTCAGACGGTAGACCTGTAACCCAAACAAAGTCTAAAAACGGCAATACGACAGAAACTACTACATACAAATACAATGATGAAGAGTTTGTTCCGTATGTAACCGTTCAAACAGAAAGAGCCGACAAGTCAAAAGTAATAACAAATGTTTTGGAAACGGATGAAAACGGAAATTATACTGATGAAGATTTTATTGACCGTCAAACAACTGCAATGGACGGAACAACAACTCATATATTTACGGAAAATAATTGTGTAATTGAACAGCAATTAACCCCGAGCGGCAAAAAGGTCGATACTATCTATAAAGGCGATAGTGTTGAGGATTACGATAACAAAAAATTGAATAGAGTTTATCAAAGAACAGAATTACAAGGAGAAGTACACGAAGTTGCTTATGACGGAAACGGTAACACAATAACAGTCGTTCAAAACGGAGAATCACCTTCCGCTATTGCTAAAAAATTCGGGGTAAAAGAATCATCACTTCTCAAATTAAATCCTGCAAGAGGTAAAAATTCTATCACTCAAGTCGGAGCAGATATTGTTGTTCCCGGTGAGTTTGATGCTGATACTGATGTAATAGCGGCAAGAAAAACTAAACAGGGTGCAATAAAAGATTTTTCGAAAGATGAAGTTCAAAGAATTGCTGAAAGGCTTTATTCTTCAACAATACAGGAAGTAACTCTTGATAAAGATTATAAAGATGTTTACGAATATGCAAGAGCATTATTAACGGCTGACGGGGTTGAAAATCCGTCAAATCAACAGGTAAATATCAAGGTGAATGAAATATTGGTTGCAAACGCAAATATAGAATTAAAAAAAGGCACAAAAGTTCTTATTGCGACCAAAAGAGCTGACTCAAAATATGTACAAGAATTGTCAAATAACGGTTTCAAACCGACAAGAGAAAATGCTGTTTTTTATTACAGATTTAATGCGCTGAATCCTACACAACAACAAAAGGTTTTGAGTGTAATTAAGTATTGCAAAAGCCAAAATATAACTGATTCAGATAAAATTAAAGCAAAAATTTTAGAAACATTTCCTGAAATAAACTTGTTTGATTCGGGTAAATTAATATCAATGGATTCTTCTAATGTTCAAGCATATCAAAGAAAAAAACCTGTTTCATTGGAAACTTTCCTTACAGAAACATTAAAATTGGATTTAAAATCAGATTTAGGCAGACAGGTATATGAAAGACTTTCAAGTTTCCCTCAAGAAGAATTAGACAAAATCAACGGTTCAAATTTTGGAGATTTGTCAGGATATAACTTTAAAGATATAGCGAACAAATTTGAGTCAAACGGTGTAAATATTCGCACAATGACTGAAAACCAAATGGAACTGAATTCAAGAGCACAACGGGAAGAAAAGTTAGGAATTCCGCAACAGAGATTTACATCCGAAATGCTTGCGAATATTTATGACAGTGCTGCTGATATGTTGGAACAGTATTACAATAATCACGGGGTACTTGATTTCGGAACATATCTTGAAGGTGTAAAGAATATAATGGATTTGATTACTCCGGATAGTATTTTGGGCATGGATATGAGAAGTACAATGCACCTTGCATCTGATTACAGAAAAGCGGCACAAAGATTCAGACAGATGCACACGGATAACCCCGAAACATTTAAAAAAGAATATGCTGAACTTCAAAAAGACGGACTGGTAACTGCTGATTATAATGAACAGAATGTTCAAAAATTTATGTCACTCATAGAAAGCGGAAAAGCAGATATAAATAGTGATGAATATAAAAATGTCTGCGAAAAAGCGTTTGGATTTAAAGGTATTGAAAATACGGAAAAATACATTGAAGCAGGACAAACTGCAGGCGGCATTGGAGATATAGCCGTAATGCTTTACACACTCGGTGCGGCATCAGAACTCAAAGTAATGGGTAAAGCAACACAAGGAGTTTATGGAGCATTAGAACGCGGAGCGGGCAAAATAATGGGTAAAACGACAGCGCAAAAAACCGCAAAAATAGGGACATCAATGTTAATGGGCGGCACGACACTCGGAGGTTTTACTCTCGGTAAAGAAACATTGAATAACCTTTCTAACCCAATGCGCGATGCTGCAAGTTGGGAAACATGGAAGGAAACAGGAATTGCAAGTGCTGAATCATTTGGATTTGGTGCGTTTGGCGGTTTGTTAAACGAAACTGTTGTTGCACCGCTTGTAAAAGCTATAGAAAAACCTGCAGAAAAAGCGACTCAAGCGGTAAGTAAAGCTCTCACGGAACAGGGTGAACTGACAGGTAAACAGATTATGGAAACCGTTTCCGACAGCGGCAGTTTGAAATTAGACGGCATATTCAAAATGAACTCACAAGAGTTGGGAAGCCTTGCCAGAAGTGTAACGGCAAAAGGAGTCGGATTCGGAGTTGAAGTTGCAGGGTTTACGGCTTATGAATCAGCGATGGATGTTGTAAAAGATATTATTGATCCTTCAACCGGCAGATTACCTGAAACTATGACGGTTGAGAGTTTAACGGAATATTTAGGTGAGAAGTTGGGTGAACAATTCTCAAATCTCGGGACAATAAAAGGTATTTCGCAATTAATGATGATGACAAAAGGCGGAAAAGTAGCACAAAAAGCAATGATGAACGAAATTTTGTCAAAGAGTGATGTTTTAAAAGATATTAAATTTAAAAAAGCAGAGATTAACGGACGCGAAGTATATGAAGTAACTTATCCGAACGGAAACAGAGAAGTAGTAACTTATCTTGAAAAAGCTATGGCAACTTGTCAGATGGCTATGCAGATGGAATTTCTCGCTAAATCATTGAGTGAAAATACAAAAGATACTGCTTCGACATTGAAACCTGATGTATCGAAAACAGAAGTTAAGCCTGAAACGGCGAAACCTGTGACACCAAAAACAGAGATTAAGCCTGAAAGTGAGGTTAAAGCAACTCCCGAAACAGAAACTACAAGACCTGAAAGCAGAATAAATATTCCGGCAGGAAAATTAGAAGCTCCAAAGGCTCCGGAGTTCAAAGAACTTACGGATGCCGAATTTGAAGCGATGAAACCTCAAATTGAAGCTAAGCTTAAAGAAAGAAATATTAATGGCGTTGAATTAAACAAAAATAACATTCAGCTTGCCGATATGATTCTTTCCAATGAAAAACTATATAATAACGAAAATGTTATGAAAGATATATGGAGCATTATATGTAGTACCGACACCCCTGAGAGAGCAGAAATAACAAAAACAATTCTTTCCAATGAAAAACTATATAATAACGAAAATGTTATGCAAAATATCGGGTACATTATATATAGTCCCAATACCCCTGAGCAGGTAAAAGCAAGAGCTGAAATTATAAATTTGTATACTTCTAATGAAAAACTGTACAACAATGAAAATGTTATGAAAAGTATTGGAGACATTATATATATTACCGACACCCCCGAGTGTGCAAAAGCTAGATCTGAGATTATAAATTTATATGCTTCTAATGCTAAACTCTACAATAACGAAAATATTATGCAAAGTATTATAGACATAATATATAATACCAAAACCTTTAAGATTGCAAAAGCTAGATCTGAGATTATAAATTTGTATACTTCTAATGAAAAACTGTACAACAATGAAAATGTTATGAAAAGTATTGGAGACATAATATATAATACCAAAACCCTTAAGATTGCAAAAGCTAGATCTGAGATTATAAATTTGTATACTTCTAATGAAAAACTGTACAACAATGAAAATGTTATGAAAAGTATTGGAGACATTATATATATTACCGACACCCCTGAGAGCGCAAAAGCAAAAATTGAGATTATAAATTTGTATACTTCTAATGAAAAACTGTACAATAACGAAAATGTTATGCAAAATATCCGGGACATTATATCTAGAACCAATACCCCTGAGCAGGTAAAAGCAAGAGCTGAAATTATAAATTTGTATACTTCTAATGAAAAACTGTACAATAACGAAAATGTTATGCAAAATATCTGGTACATTATATCTAGAACCAATACCCCTAAGAGAGCAGAAATAACAAAAACAATTCTTTCCAATGAAAACCTCTACAACAACGAAAATGTTATGCAAAACATCGGAAATATTATTAAAGAAGTTAAATCCGACAACTTTCCGCTTGCAAAACAGATTTTTGAAACAGAAGAACTTAACCCCGAAAAAACTATTGGCATTTTAGAATCTGTTAAATTAACGGATGGAGTCAACAATGGACATACGGATACACAAAAAGTTAAGCAGTATACAAGTCTTTTGCAAGACAAAAAGCTTTCACCGTTTGTTGTTGAACACTTGAACAACGGCATGGATATGAATTCTGCTGCGTTTTTGGCTAAAACACAAAAGAAAATCAACGCGGAAAATGCTCCAAAAGAGGTTAAACCACAGGCAGATGAGGCGTTACAAAACTCTTACAACGTATTCACATCGCACGGTATGGGCAATAAAGAAGCCTCGGCTATCGTGAAAGCCATTTCACAAGACGGTGTTCCCGATATCGCGCTGCAGTCGGTTGCCCTTGACCTGATGCAAAAAGGTATTCCCGCAAACAAAATCGGCGATGCGATTAAAAATGCCAAAATTACGGGTGAATTTAACCAAAAAATTGTTGATGACTTCGTTTCTCTGCAAGATTTGCGCTTGAACCCGCTGCTGGAAAAGAATTTGGCTGTATTAAACAACATTACGGGTGCTGATACAGCCGTAAAATTCAATTCCAATGCTAAAAAACAAATAAAAGGAATGCTTGAAAGGTTAACCCCCGAACAGCGCCAAACGCTTGCAGAACGCGGATTTGACATTGATGAAATAAACGGAAAACTTGATACAAAAATTGTCAGAACATCGGAAAATGTTCCAAACAAAGTAAAAGTCGTATCAGGTTTAAGAACTAAACAGAGCATAACGGGATTTGAAAAAGTTGTTGTAGATAAATACAACCCCGATCAAAAGATTTGGCAAAACGAACAGGCAACACGCGACTGGGCGGAAGATAAATACAATTCAATTATCGGCAGAGATTACAAATCCACATCTTATAAAGAAGCAAATGAACCGCGCGAAAGAGGCTTAAAAGAATGGGCAGACTTTATGGCAAATGAACCCGAGCTTAAAGACAACCCGTTTGCAAAAGTAATTCTGGCTGAATTTATTACAAAAGATTTATTGCCTGAAAACGCAGATATTCCGCCACAGTTAGACAAAAATCTTGTAAAAGAAATTTTAACAAATGCAGGTGAAAACACAAACTTCTCAAAACTGTATTCCGAAAAAATCAGAGAAAAAGCCATGAAAAATACAGTGTCTGAACAAGTTGAAGTAAAAGGCGTGAAAGGCACATGGTATACAGTTCCGCAAACCGACAAATCATCAGCGGACTACAAGACAAATGTCGATAAAGTAAAAGCATTCTCTGACGGCACAAACTGGTGTATCAGAACATATAACGCAGAACCTTACGTTGAACAAGGCGCGATGCATTTCTTTGTTGATGAAAACGGGCTTACGCAGGTTTGTATCAGAGAAAACAGACCGGGAAGCGTTTATGAAATCCAAAAACGTCAGCAAAACGCAACCGTTCCGATTGCTCATATTGATGTAATTGATGATTATATGACACGCAACGGACTTAAAGCACAACCTAACTGTCAAGCTAAAATAGAAACCGCAAGACAGGCAAAACCCGAGTTTGACAAACTTAAAACCGAATTTACTGAACTTGCTAAAAATAAAGATTACAAATCTATTCTTGAAAAAATCGGAATTACCGTAAAAGAAAACTCTGACGGCACACTTGTTTTGTCACATTACGACCCAGAAATGAACGGATTTACTCTGTCGGATTTGGGCATAAAAGAAAACGATTTGCTTGAAAATGTCGTAAAAATTGAAGGCGATGCGAAATTCAAGAACTCCAACGCAACCGCACTACCAAGACTCCAAGAAGTCGGCGGAAAATTAGAGTTTGAAGATTCCAGCCTCTCCGATGTCCGTTCACTGAAATCAATTAACGGAAAAGAAATCAACTGGCAAATACCTGAATTACCGCTTAATACGCCCGCAAAATCCATGGTTTTAAAATCAGGTGATAAAGTTCATCTAAAACCCGAATTGGAAGGTCAAGTTCGTGATATTGCAGCCCAAATTCGCAAAAGTGCTCTGGATATCGAAAATGATATCGTAAAATTTATGAAAGAGTGCGGATTTGAAGTCAGTGATTCTAAAATGTCCCACAGAGCCAAAGGAAGTCAAAGCCTTTATGACAAACTTAAAAATTACCTGATAGATGAGAAAAACGCCGATAAAACCCTTAATGATGCAATAAAAAGCGTTAAAGACGCGGTCGGCACAAGAACCGTGCTTAAAAATAAAGATTACACTCAACATCCCGAAGTTGCCGCACTCTTAAATGCAGGCAAAAGACAAGAAGCCGTTCTGCGTGCCGCTGAACTTCAGTCCCAAGAGATGGTTGAAAATCTTAAAGCATTCCTGATTAAACAAAAAGAAAATAACACGGAAATTCGCGCAACACGCGTAAATAATTACATGGCAAATGACGGTGTTCCATACCTTTCAGAAAGACAGTTGGCGGAACTTCAAGATTTAGGCGTCGTAAGCGTTAAATCAAGAATTACCCCGAATGATGAAAAAGCCGGCTTAATTGACTTTGATAACAAAGACGCTACAACAAAAATTCGGGAATCGGGTTATACCGCATACCAGATGAATTTTGTAACCAAAGACGGATTCGTTTACGAATGGCAGTTTAGAGGTGAAGAAGTCAACAGATTTGCCGAAGGTGAACATATTCCCTACGATTTGAGGACTAATAAAGACATTACGGGCGGAAACAAAGACCTTGAATTGCTTTATCAGCCCATAAAAAATTTACTTAACGAAAATACAATGAAAGAAGATGTTTTCAATGCTTATAACAAATATTTAACCGCGCATTATAACTACTTGAGAGAAAAAGAACTCGGTTTTGACACCAAAAAACCGAATATGGAAGATTTCGGGAATTTCGATACAAGATTACGCGCGGAGAATCTTGAAATTCTCCACGATATCGCCTCTGACTTGAAAGACGGCAAAATATCCGCAGATGAAGCAGTAAAAAAATATGAAAGTTGTATAATTTAAAAAAATATAGTATAATGAGGTGAATATGGACAGAATTAATCCTATAAACAAAATATTATCAAAAGGAATTAGCAAAATGCACGAAGAAGAATTGACTTTGGAAGAAAAAATTCAAAAAACGGTAAAGAATTTACTTGCGCGCGCAGAAAGAGAAGTTCCGGAATACGGCGATTTCAAGTCTGTTTATGAAGAATTTCCGAATACGGATAAAAGTATTACCGCAACGGATTTTATGTTAAAAATTAATAAACCGTTGACTAAAGGTTCCGAGAAAATGCGTAATCTCATCGCTGTTGCATACGATATTCCGCATCCATATAAAACCGAGCAAACCCTGACACACGGCACAAAACAAGAAATACTTGATGCTTTGCGCTCAAATGATTTGCCGAAAAAATTGGAAAAGATTTATAAAGAGCTTGCAGAACACCTTTCGGAAGAATAATTTATAAAATATTTGAAAAAAAATTTTTCCCCACTTGCATTTTTTAAAAAATCGTTTATAATGTAAATGTAGATAAAAATAGAAAGGAAAAAAAACATGAAAAAGATGATTATTAGCACATTTAACACATCGGGGGGGGGGGATTCCTCTCATAGCACAGGTTTCGGTGGTATTCTAACTTCCAAAGACAAAAAATTCTCAAAAATTTTTCGTGTGAAGGGTAATTTTTTATGCACGAAGTGCCGAAAAGAACCTCTCATTTCTTACTTTTCACAAAGCTGTGCGTTTACCCTTGCCGAGGTTTTAATCACTATCGCCGTCATCGGCGTTGTTGCAGCGTTGACAATTCCGACATTGATTAACAAATACAATCAAACCGTTACTGAAACAAGATTGAAACAGTTTTACAGCTCAATGAATCAAGCTATTCAACTTTCGGAAATCGACAATGGAAGTAAAACTACTTGGGATTTTAACGAATATTGTCCGACCGGTTCTGAATACTCTGAAGAATGTTTAACTAAGAATTTTGAAAAATTTTTAAAACCGTATTTAAAAATTACCGGTTATGAATATATTAAGCCTGCTATTTCTAACGATAATCGTTTAGTAGTGCATTTTCCGAATGGTTCTGCTGTGGCATTGGGGTATAGAATCCATGATATATATTTTTTCCCTGTAGGCTCGCATGTTACTGATGAAAAACATAATACTAGGAATAAGGATTTGTTTTTATTTGGTTTTTATCCTATGTATAAATCCGGGCAAAAGAGATTTGAATATTTTTACAATAAAGGGGTTGAACCTTATATAAATGGATTATATGACGGGAATGAAGAAAATCTTCCATGCTTTAAGAAAGTACAGCTAAACGGTTGGAAATTCCCCGATGAGTGCAACCCGTGGAAATAGGAGTTTTAACCCACCCCATCCCTCCCTTAAAAAGGGAGGGGGGAATTGACTGCACCCCACCCTAGCCCTCCCCGTCTGGGGAGGGAAAATTGTCTGTCATTGCGAGCGAATGCGAAGCAATCCAGCTTATTCATACGAAATGCCTAATTATTTGACCCCTCACCCGAATTTCTAAGTTCACTGCGTTCACTAAGAAATTCTTCCCTCTCCCGCAGGGGGAGAGGGGTTGCCCTTTTTCCCTCCCATTATGGACTCTGCCGAGCAAAACGATTAAGTATCGTTTTGCGAGAGGGAAATTTCTTAATGAGCATGCGAATTTAGAAATTTCGGTTAGGGTGGGGTGCAATTATTTCGGCGCTTTAGCACCCGATTTGAACCTCTCACTTTTCACCTTTCACTTCTCACTTAAATATTGCATGCAGACTCAGTCTGCCACCTTTTAAAAATTTGTTGGGGTAGAAACCCCAACTTACAGTAAAGTAGACCGGGTGGAACAATTATCATTCCACCCATCAAAAAAGCTCACTTACCTGAACACTAATATTCTATACCTTTGCGTGCGGAAATGCCCGTGTCCCAATAATGTTTTACAGGCTCGATCTTTGATACAAGATGTGCGATATCTATAACCTTTTCGTGTGCGTTTCTGCCCGTTAAAACAATTTCCATTTCCTCAGGCTTGTTTTTAAGCACCTCGACAACTTCATCAACATCTATAAATCCTAAATCTATCGCAATATTGGCTTCATCAAGAATTATAAGGTTGTATTCATCGTTCTTTATAGCTTTTTTGGCAAGTTCCCAACCCTTTTTTATCTCTGAGGCGTCATCCGAAGATTTGTTGTTTTCATAAACAATTCTGTCTAAGCCCGCTTGCTTAATCGTTAAATTATCCCTGATTTCAGGCGATAGATTTCGGAACGAATTTAACTCCCCGTAGTCATCTCCGCCTTTTGTAAACATTATTATCAAAACTTTCCAACATCTCCCCAGTGCTCGCATCGCAAGCCCCAATGATGCCGTTGTTTTTCCTTTTCCGTCACCCGTGTAAACCTGTATGTACCCGTGTTTCGCCCAATTCGGATTAATTAAGTTATTGTTACAATAATTTTCCATATTTTTATTATATATTAAAAATATGGATAAAAAATCAGATTTAAGAATTAAAGCAAAAACGATCAGAAAAGAGCTTGACATTGATAAAATCAGCTCAATTATCGTCGAAAAAATCCGCAATACGGATCTTTATCAAAACGCTTTGCATATCGCTTTGTTTTATCCCATGAAGTATGAAATTAATCTGCTGAAACTTTTTAGTGAAGAAAAAAAATTTTATCTTCCCAAAGTCGACGGCGAAAACCTTATTATCTGTCCGTTTGGCAAAGATGACAGCCTTGTAAAATCTTCTTTTAATGTCCTAGAACCCTGCACAGCTCCCGTTAATCCCGAACTTTTAGACTTAATTTTTGTTCCTGCCTTAATGGTTGACGGAAAAAATTTCAGGCTCGGTTACGGCGGAGGGTTTTACGACAGATTTTTGGCGAAGTATCCGCAAATTCCATCCGTTGTGCCTATTGCAAAGGAACTCACGGTTGATAATTTGCCGCACGAAGATTTTGACAGACCCGTAAAATTTGTTATTTCAAATTAAAAAGCCCGCTTTGAGCGGACTTCTTTTTATGATATGAAAGGAGATTTAATTATACATATTGAGGTTTCCATTGTTCTATTGCTTTACTTTCGGCATCTTTAACAGACTGATATTCCTGATCAAGCATTTTTATTTGAGTTTCTATCTTTTCTTTTTCTGCCGTAATTTCTTTTTCCTGTTCGTTTAAAAGTTTTTGTTCACGTTTTGCAATTTGTTCTCTTTGTTGGTTATACAAGCTTTTAAATATCCAGTTTTGGTACATGGCAAGCATATTCGGGTCTTGAATTTGCTGCATTTGCATTTGAATCATCGGATTCATCGTCATCATATTTTGCTGAGCACCCATTAATGCACTGTTATGTGCATATTGCATAAACATCATTTGACGATAGAACATTGAACCCGGTGTGTTCATCATATCGGTCATTGATACTTTGCCGTCAGCAATATTTGATGCGTACTGTTGTAAGTCACTCAGTTTCTGTGTGAGTTTCATCAGACGATAATTCAAATCATGCCTGCGATGATTAATGTCCAGTTTTCGATATGCGAAAATTAATAAAGACATTTTTAACCTACCTTGTTAAACCTAACCTTTTTTTAACCTACACTTATATAAAAACATGCAACTTCAAATAATTGCATGTTTTTAGCCGTTTTATTAAGTTTTGTTACGAAAAATTATTTATCTCTGGTGACGACTTTATCAATAAGCCCGTATTCTAAGGCTTCTTGAGCTGTTAGAAAGTGATCTCGTTCACAGTCGGCTTTAACTTTTTCGTAAGGCTGTCCTGAGTTTTCCGCCATAATGCTAATTAACATATCTTTCATTCTGAGAATTTCTTTGGCTTCAAGCTCAATATCCGTTGCCTGACCTTTTGCACCGCCCAGCGGTTGGTGAATCATAACTCTGGCGTTTGGCAGAGCCATTCTTTTGCCTTTAGCACCCGAGCAAAGCAAAAACGCACCCATTGATGCGGCATCGCCAAGACAAATTGTTGAGACATCGGATTTGATAAGCTGCATTGTATCGTAAATCGCCATGCCTGCCGTGATTACGCCTCCGGGACTGTTGATATAAAGCATGATATCTTTTTCGTTGTTTTCGCTGTCTAAAAGCAAAAGCTGTGCAACGATTGAATTTGCAACTTCATCGTCAATTTCTGTTCCCAAAAATACAATTCTTTCTCTTAATAGTCTTGAAAAAATATCAAAAGAGCGTTCGCCTCTTGATGATGCTTCAATAACCGTCGGGACATAGCCCATAATCTTCATATAAGTTTCTTGATCCATAAATTCTCTCCTTGTGTAAATTATATTATAAAATTCAAAAAAATGCTATATTCCGTAAATCATTTCACCGTAAAATTCTTCTTGCGGTTCTTCGTATTTTTTCGGTTTATCGGGCAAATTTCTTTCATATAATATCGAACCGCCCGTATTTTCATTTATTTCACGCAAAATCGGCTGAACGGATTTCGGGAAAAATCTTAATAAAATATTTTGTGCGGCAGATGATGCGACTATATTTTTTGAATAAAGTTTTATTTTTTCGTATTGTTCGTTTGCCTGCGTGTAGGAACTTGCCGAGAATGAGTCATTATTGTCGGAAAGCTTTACGGAATAATTGTTGCTCCACATGACAAGGTTGTTTACGTTATCGGTTAAAAGAAGTGATGTTTCCAGACGGTAAGGGTATTTAATTTTGAATGCCGAAGAAATATCCAAAACTTCCCAAATCCCTCGTTTTTGCGTGGATTTATCGCTTGTAACCGAAGCCGATACCAAAAGAATTGATTTGCACGAAAAATACTCGCTTGCACTTTTGAAAGCTTCATAATCAATTTTACCCGAAGATTTGTACTGCTCCAGTGCTTTTTTAACCGTTTGTTTTAATTGCGGATTTTTTGCAAACCCGTTTTTTACCGCATAAAGGTCGGGTGATTTGATTTTGCCGTTTGTGGAATTAAAATTCTTAATTATATCGGAGGCAATAATTTCCGAAACTTCGTTAAAGCCGTAATAGTTTTCCCTGACCGAAAAAATATCCGACGGAAGCACAAGAACATCAAAAGTTATGGCATAGCAAGGCGAAATCGCCAAAACAAATATTATAAAAAGTTTAACCAAAAATTTCATGGTTTTATTATAGCACAATATCATTTACCTAAACGATTAATTTTTTCGGATAATATTTTAAAATAAATTATATGAATTACGAAGAAATGATGAAAATCGCTGAAGAAGCTTCAAAGCGGGCATATACGCCGTATTCAAAATTTGCCGTAGGTGCTTGCGTATTGTGTGAAAGCGGTAATACATATATCGGCTGTAATTTTGAAAACTCAAGTTACGGGTTGACGATTTGTGCCGAGCGTAACGCAGTCGGTACGGCGGTTGCTAACGGCGAAAGAAAAATAAATGCGATAGCGGTTTTTTCTCCCGATATGCAAAACTGTACACCCTGCGGGGCTTGCAGACAGGTTTTGAAAGAGTTTGAAGCTGACGGCGGTATGGATGTTATTACAAAAATCGGCGATGAAATCAGAGTTCACAAACTCGATGAGTTATTGCCCGAATGTTTTAAGCTGTAAAAATGTATTTGTTGGAACTTGTTGTAAAATTATTTAAAAAAAACGAGAAACAAAAGTCCGATTTTAACCCGTTTGTTGTTGAGGAAGATGATACCCAATGCGAACATATATTTTTACCCGTTGACAGCTCTGGTGAAGTTCTGGCATGTTCAAAATGCGGGCTTGTGGTTAATAAAAAGGACTTGAAGGATATAAATATTTTTAAACGCTAATCCGATTTTTTAACTTTTGATACTATTTTTTCTATAATTGAAAGCTTTGCGAAATCTTCTCTGATTTCCTGTGCTTTTCGCTCAAGTTTGTTATATACCTGAGAATTTATCTCTCCGCCGATAAGTATTAAAAGCGAAGTATAGTAAAGCCAAACCATCAAAACCGCAAATGCTCCGATAGTTCCGTAAACCATATTGTATGTTTTCAGGTTGTTCACGTAAACCGAAAATCCCCACGAGCCGACCAGCCAAAAGGTTGTGAAAAACCATGTTCCGGGTATTGCACTTTTTCTTTTAAATCTTTCGTTCCCTCGTAAATCGGGCAGGATGTAATAACTTAAAAACGCCATTAAAAAGAGTGATGCAAATGCTATCGGCCAGCGTAAAGTCAAAAGGATTAATGCTATTCCGTTTGACATGTGGAAGTGGCTTACCATTAAGTTTATAATCGCTTTCCCGAACACGATTAAGTTTATGCTTAAAAACAAAACCATTGTATCAACAAAAACCATTATAAGAGATAAAATTCTTGTATAAACGAAACTTCTTGTTTCTTCGACTTTGTAAGCTCTGTTTAAACCTTTCAATACGACTGCAATAGCGTTTGTTGAAAGGACTACGGTTACGGTAAAACCGATTATTGCAATAAGTCTGCCGTGTGAAAATATCATGGCTTCATTCAGAACGCTTGTGATTAAATTCATGACCTGTTCCGGCATGAAAGTCGCAAGAAAACGTAAAATCGGTGCCATCATGGACTTGTTTCCCATCCAGCCAAACACGGCGGTTAAGAAAAGCATAAAAGGAAAAATTCCTATAACCATCATAAAGCCCATCTCGGATGCCATTCCGTAGAAGTCATTTTTTATAACAGATATTACAAGTTTTTTTATTCCTCTTACAAATTCTTTAAATATCATACTTTTTAATTTCTTCCAAAATCATTTCTGCGGCTTTTTCAACGGGAGCTTTTATGGTACAGCCCGAGGCGAATTTGTGTCCGCCGCCGCCGAATTTTGCACAAATCTGTGCGGTGTCTGCTAGTTTGCTTCGCATTGAAACTTTCGTACAGCCTGATTTCATTTCTTTTGCGGTAAAAGCAATTCTGGTTGTTACAATAGCTCTCAGTTTTTCGGTTAAACCTTCCATGCAGTCATCACCTGCACGGAATTTTTCCATATCTTTTCTGTAAACAAGCGTATATGCAATTTTGTCGTCCTCTAAAAATTTTGCTTTGCTTATGCAGTGTGCCTGAAATGTTACGAGTGTTTTGGAATCCGATTCGTAAACTTTTTTATAAATGTTGGAAGGGTTTGCGCCGTATTCAACGAGTTTTGCGGCACATTCAAAGGCTTTAACACCCGTGTTATCAAATCTGAATGAACCTGTGTCCGTTAATATTGCCGTGTAAAGACAAATTGCGGCGTCATTGTCGATCGGGATATCCGATGTTTCAAAATAATCAAACAAAACTTCGCCAGTAGAACTTGCATCTGGGTTTATGAAATTCAAATCTGCATAGCCTTTATTTGTTTTGTGATGGTCAAAATTAACCGTTTTCTTAGCTTTATGAAAAAGTATTTCCGCTTCGCAAATTCTGTCTAACGATGCGACATCAACATTGATAACGAGGTCATATTCTCTTGATTTATCAATATTTTCCAATGTTTTTGCACAATTTACAAACGGCATAAATTCATACACGGGTGGAATTTTTGAGATAACCAGAGTGTCGCATTTTTTTTTGAAATGATTTTTCAAAATTCCGTAAAGTGCAAACATTGAACCCAATGTGTCGCCGTCAGGGTTTACATGGGATATTATCAGTATATTTTTGGACGATTTTATGATATTATTTAATTCAAGGTAGTCCATTCTTAAATTTTATCATAAAAATGAAAAAAATCCTTTATACAGATTTCGTTTCAACTGAAACACTTATAGAAAGCCTGCTTGAGCAGAAAGAATTTAAACGTGTTGTGACTTTAAGTAATTTGTACAAATTCTGGAAAAAGTCAGCAGGTGAAAAATTGGCGTCGCATTCAAGACCTTATTCAATGACATCAAACGGAGTTATGGTAATTGCATGCGAAAACGCTATCGTTGCACAAGAACTTATGCTTAAAAAAACACAAATTTTGGTGAAATTTCAACCATATACAAAGTCTTTGAAAATAACGGTTAAAGATTTACGTTTCGACCCCAAAAAATGGCAAAATTAGCATTCTTCAAGTTCACGCCGTATATCATCGACGGTAACATGAAGTATCGGAGAATTTGCATCTTTGCGTAAAACAACTTCTTTTATGCCTGACTGTACGATAAACCTTTTACAGAGAATACAAATAAAATTGTGTCCCCAAATGTACATTGTTGCATTTTGACAACGGTCTTGCCCAGCCTGAATAATGGCGTTTTGCTCTGCGTGAATTGAACGGCAGGTTTCATATCTTGTGCCTGACGGTATGTTGTTTTTTATACGGTAGCATTCACCCCTTTCGTAGCAGGACTCAACTTTAGAAGGCGTTCCGTTGTATCCGGTTGCCTTAATTTTTTTATCTTCCCCTACAATTACCGCTCCAACCTGTGCCCTAATACAATTTGAACGGCTTGCACAAGTCTTTGCCAAATCTAAAAAATAATCTTCCCAAGATTTTAATTCTGTCATGCTTCCCTCCGAAACAATTCTATTATAAAATCACTAACCTTGCAATTAATTTTTGTATATGTTATTATACGTAGCATGTTTAAATTATTTGCAAAGAAAGAACTTAAAACTATAAACAGAGAAATTATTGATAAAGAAATTTCCGAATTCAATTCTTGGGGGTTAGCTCAAGATGATAATAATGTTATCGTATCATTAACTTCTTTTCCTCAAAGGATTAATGAAATAAAATATACTTTGTACTCAATATTAAACCAAACATATAAGCCGTCAAAAGTGATTCTTTGGCTTGCGGCAGACGAATTCCCGAACTTAGAAAAGGATATTCCGCAAGAGGTTTTGAATTTAAAAAATAACGGGCTTACTATAGAATGGACGGATAATATTTATTCCTACAAGAAACTTGTTCCATCTTTGGAGAAATATCCTGATAAAATAACAGTTACGGCTGATGATGATGTTTATTATGAACAAGATTGGCTTGAAAAACTTGTTAGAGCTTATGAAAAAGAAAAATGTATCGTATGCCACAGAGCACACAGAATAAAAATTTCAAAAAACGGTTTAGAACCTTACAAAAAATGGGCTAAAAAAATAAAAGGCGGTCATGCCTCTTATCTCAATTTCTTCACCGGTGTAGGCGGTGTACTGTATCCCCCCCCCCCCCCATGCTTCAAATATGCGACAGAAGCCTGTTTATGCGGCTTGCCCCTGATGGTGATGATATTTGGTTTTGGGCTATGGCAGTTTTAAACAAAACCAAAATATATGTTACTAAAAATCATGTTAAAGATTTAGTATATATTAATCCCGCCAGGGAAAGAGGGTTAACGGGTGAATTGACTCTGTTTTCCCTTAACAAAAAAGGCGGGAATGACAAACAGTTGAAAAATGTTTTGGACTATTATCCCGAGATTATGGATATTTTGAAAAACGGATAATTTCATTAATTAATTAAACTACGAAGAAAGTATATTGATTATAAAAATCCCTTGATGTTAAATAGTGCTATGAGGAGAAATCAATTAATACTGTTAATATTAGCCGTTGCCCTGCTGGCGATTTTTAATCGCTGTTTCATGAATTCCCGAAATGTGGAAGTTCCCGAGGAAATGGTTGATTACAGCTACATTTCTTCTCAACGACTGTTTGATAACGTCTGGAAAGTTATCCGTGACAATTATTACGATGCGGAATTGAATACGCAGTCATGGTCGAGGTGGAAAGAGCATTACCACGGGAAAATAAAAAATGACGATGATGCAAAAGTCGCCATAGACACGATGATAGCAAGTCTTAACGACCCGTATTCCAGATATATGAACAAATCAGAATATTTAGAGCAAAATAATTCCATTGATTCTAAAATTACGGGAATAGGCGTAAATATAACCTCAAATGCAGGTAAAATCCAAATAGTGAACGTCATGGAGGGTTCTCCGGCACAATTCGCGAATCTTTTGCCCGATGATATTATACTTACGGTTGACGGTAAAGATGTTAACGGACTTTCGCTTTCCGACGTCGCAAATCTCGTCAGAGGTCAGGAAAACACCTTTGTAAATATCACGCTTTTAAGAAATAACAACAAACTTACAAAACGTGTTATGAGAAAAGAAATCAGGATTAAAACCGTAAAAAGCTCCGTTGTCGACAAAAATATCGGTTATATTAAAATCCTTAGTTTCATCGGTTCTGCGACTCCGAACGAGTTTTTGGAAGCACTTGAAAAAACAAAAGATACAAAAGGTTTGATAATTGATTTACGCGGAAATACGGGCGGATTACTCCCGAATGCCGTATTTATCGCAAATCTTTTCATCCCTGAAGGAAATATCGTAAGTATTGTCGGAAGAAACGGCTATAAATACGATATTAACGCCCAAAATACCGAATACGGTATTACAAAACCGACGGTAGTTCT
Organism: Candidatus Gastranaerophilales bacterium; assembly: GCA_947624975.1. Lineage (GTDB taxonomy): Bacteria > Cyanobacteriota > Vampirovibrionia > Gastranaerophilales > Gastranaerophilaceae > Stercorousia. Next base: position 2,113 of record CANQMP010000023.1, on the reverse strand, counting down.
CGTTGACGGCGGTTCTGCAAGTGCAAGCGAAATTCTCTCGGGTGCTTTAAAGGATTATAACAAGGCAAAACTTCTCGGGACAAAGACTTTCGGAAAAGGCATGGTTCAAAAAATTATTCCGATGCCGAACGAAACGGGTTTAAACCTTACTGTTGCGAAATACCTTACTCCGAAAGGAACTGATATAAATAAAATCGGCATTATGCCTGATATTCCTGTCGAATTAAGTATCAAAGATTTTAAAAACAATAATGACGCTCAACTGCAGGCGGCAAAAAATGTTTTGTCGAAAATGATGCTGAGTGCAAATTAATTATTTTGCAAAATACGGCTGAATAAGCACGTAAATGTCGTTTCCCAGCACAAAGACGAGCAAAAGTATCAACATTGCGAAAAATACCGTCATTATTTTGTTTGAAAGTTCTTCATCAACGGGTTTTCCCATAATTTTCTCAATTACAAGGAAAAGCAGATGTCCGCCGTCAAGTGCAGGAATAGGCAAAATGTTCAGAATAGCCAAATTCATTGATATTACTGCAGTCAGAAGTATTCCGTAAAAAATTCCTTCCTGACTGATTATATCTCCGCCGATTTTCGTAATAAGAACCACGCCGTGCATATTTTTGAGTGGAATTTTACCCGTAAAAAGCTGTTTTAATACTATCAGCATGGATTTTGTTTCGTTGTAAAGATACGTGTAACTTGCCGTGATGGCGGATTTAATGCCCGTAACAGGTATAAGTCTTTCTTTTCGGTCTATTGTAATCCCGATTAAGCCGTCTTTATCCGAATAAACTGTTTTTAGAGCAACTGTTTTGCCGTTTCTAAAAACTTTGATATCAAGCGGTTTTATGTTGTCCGAAATCGCATAAGCCAAATCGTTCAGGGAAAAAGTTCCGTCACCTTCTATGTATGTTTTATTTTTAATTTTTTCGCGAAGTTCAATTTGTTTTTCGCTGATTTTAACTTCTTTGTTTTTGTACAAAGCTGTAGCGTTCAATATATTTTTATTTAAGAAAACTTTTCCCTCGTTGTCTGTATTTGGAAGTTTTACGATAAGTCCTTTATCAATAATTTCATCTCTGGGGAAAGCGTGGTTTAGGCGTTTAATGCGGTCGTAGTTCTTTTCTACAAGTTCGGGATTAACTTTACCGTCGTATGACGCACTATAGAGTGCATAAAGGTTAAGTCCGTATTTCGTATCAATAACGGAGCCGTTTATTTCCTGAATTTTGTCGCCTTTTTGAATTCCTGAAGTCCAAACGCTTGCCTCTTTTGGGGCAACGATGTCGTTAACATATATGTCGAATTTTCCTGACGGAATGTTGTGCCACATAAAAGCTGTTAAAAGTACAAGAACGAATGCACAGATAACGTTAGCTCCGACACCTGCCGAAAATACTATTGCTCTTTGCCATGCAGGACGGTTAAGAAGTCTGTCTTTTGAATCCTGCGGGATTTCGGAATCTTTGTCGTCATCGGGGAACGACACATATCCGCCGAACAAAAACGCGTGAATAACGAGTGTAACCTCGCCGATTTGTTTTTCCCACAGAGTCGGGCCGACCGGCAGCCCGATTCCGAACTTATCGACTTTTATCTTAAAAAATCTTGCCGCAAAAAAGTGTCCTGCCTCGTGAACGAGTATTAAAACACTTATTAATAAAATCATGATAATTGTAGACATAAACCTCTCCTAAAAATATTTTACTATAAAAATTTTTAAAAGTGATAAGAGAAAAGTGGCAGAATGAGTCTGCACGCAATATATGATGTTAACGTAAGATTTTTCATCGCCCCTTGCATAAAAATCCCCTCTCCCCCTGCGGGAGAGGGTTAGGGGTCAACTCCATCCACAAACAGTGAGGGGAAATTGTCCGTCATTGCGAGCGAATGCGAAGCAATCCAGCTTATAAATCCGCACGCAGTGCCGAAAAGGTCTTTTCACTTTTCACCTCTCACTTCTCACTTTTTTATATTTTTGTTAAATTTTTTTAAAAATTTTCCAATTCCTCCCTTGCATTTTTTTGAAAATCGGTTATAATGAGAATGTGTAAAAAATAGAAAGGACAAATAACATGAAGAAGATTACTACAACAGTGTTTAACACATC
>CANQMP010000022.1 GCA_947624975.1 Candidatus Gastranaerophilales bacterium | reverse complement strand
TAAAAATGATAAAACTTCCAATTCCCTTTCAGTTATTCTATTCATATAATTTTTCTATCCTTTTCACTTGTACAATATCATACAAACAAAAGAAAGTATCTTGTACTTTAGTACAATTTTTATTGCATTCATGCAAAAAGTCTTTAAAATTGGAGCTTTTCACATCTGTGTAAAAACAGATGCCATCTTTACTCCCTCATCAAATAAGGAGGGATGGGGTAGGTTAATTCCCTCTCCCCTTGCGGGAGAGGGTTAGGGTGGGGTGTAATTATTCCGGTGCTTTAGCACCCGTAATGAACCTCTCACTTCTCACATTTCACTTTTCACTTTTTCCCTCCCTTACCAATAGAGAAACGGGGGTGGGTTAATAAAGCACCGACGGCGGAGAATCCACCGTCGGGCTGTATTTTCCAGAAAGGAATTGGAAAGAATTTTTTACTCTAAGCAAAAAACTACATTATCAGATTAGCTACCTGAGCAGAGCACATAGGACTGGTAGTCCTTGCCGTTGTAGTCCGTATTTCCACCGTCGAAATAGACGTGGTACGCGCCGTCGTTGATGTCCTTGGTAGACATCCAAAACCAGCCCCCAAGAGTAACATCAGATCCATCCTTCTTTTGGGCATCATATTTTTTATATATACCCTCTAGCGAAATATAGTTCGGTAATTGCATACCCATTTCTGCACAGGCCTTCTTTGCTCCGGCCCAGTAGTCTTCTGAATAACCCGATGGGGTTGGTTTACAATACGCATAATCAGGCGAACTGCTGTTAGTGCAATCTATTGATTTATAATTTGTACCTAAATAACATACTGTAGTACCACCAAAATCGTATTCTGTTCCGTTATCATTTCCTTTACATTTTTAGGGAAGCGTCTTTGCAAATTTCGCACCTCTGAATCCGCGAATATCTTTTGACGAGTTTTCCGTATTAGGCCCGCGTCCGCCGTTGACATCCATAACAAATGCTATTGACTGAGTGGAATTCGTAGTGTTACCTTCAGGTCTTGTTGCCTCTGTTTCCAAAATCGGTGTTGCACTTTTGTTATACGCTAAAATTATATGCGCTCCTCTGCCAAAACCAAACCGACTGAATTTGAGTCAAATTCTTTTTTATTAATATTTCCACTTGTTTTAACAGTGCTAACATCAAATTCTGCACCGCTTGCATCTGTAACTGTTTTTGTAGGCCAGCAATTTTCAAGATTTGTTTTACATACTTTTGTAACTTTTAAATGTTTGGTTAACTCGTCAATAAAATCTTCCGTACTGTCATAAGTTTGACTCAAAAGTCCCAACGCTTTCATTTGGTTCATGGCTTGGGTAACTTTTTGAACAATGTTTTGCTCTCTTGCATCATAAACCTTTTGGTTAACATTTGTAAACAATGTCGGCAGCATCAATGCCGCAACAACGCCGATGATGGCAAGAGTGATTAAAACCTCAGCCAATGTAAAGGCAGTTTTACATTTAATTTGTTTTTTATACATAATTTCTCCTTCAATTTACTATTTTTAAATAAATAGTGTTAAATTATGGATACTATTATATCTGATATGTATACTTTTGTTAATATGTAGTAAAATTATATTGTTTAATTTTTTGTAATAATTTCGTGCCATAAGTCTATGACTGATACAAAAAAATATCTCGGAGCAAGAATTCAGGAAATTCGTAAAAGTAAAAATATTAAACAGTCCGAACTCGCGGAAATGGTCGAAATTGCTCCGAAACACATGAGCAAAATTGAATGCGGCAGGTGTTTTCCTTCGTTTGAGTTACTTGACAAAATCGCCTTGAAATTAGATATGCCTGTGTCTGCATTTTTGAGTACCGAACATTTACATAGCAGAGAAGAACTTCTTGGAATAATTACGGAAAAGCTTCAAAGAACATCAGATGAAAAATTTCGCCTTGTATATAAATTCTTAAATGAAATTATTTGATTTTTTATGAACCTGCGAATTTAGAAATTTCCATATCACGGAACAATTCCCCTGAATGTTCCGCTCGGCAGAGTCTTGAAAATGGAGGGGAAAAGATTGTCTTTTGGCTGAAGTTTTGATTAGGAACTAAGCATTAGCCAAAATATGCAAATGAAGATGAAAAACTTCCTGACCGGCTTCTTTTCCCGTGTTAATTAATGTTTTATATGATTTTATTCCGAGTTTTTTTGTGGTTTCTCGAACCGCTGATAACAATTCGCCCATAAGATTTTTGTCATCAAGTTCGTTCAAGGATTCGACATGCTTTTTTGGTACTACCAGCAAATGTATGGGGGCTTTCGGGTTGATGTCCTTAAACACCGCAACGTAATCGTTTTCGTACACAAATTTCGTGTTGAAATCGCCGTTAACTATTTTACAAAATATACAATCCATTCTTTCTCTCCTTTTTTTCTTGATTATAACTTAAAAAAACGTAACTTTCTTGCCTTTTAAATTTATGTAAAGTAAAATAAGGTAAGGAGGAGATATTTGTGCCGAAATTAGCACAAAAATATAACAATTATCCTGAATTTGAAACGGTTTACGCAAGACCCGATGTTCAACCTGTCGTGAAACCGAGGCAGGTTGCAAATTCAAAAAAAATCGCAAGAAATTATTTAATTCACAGAATAATTTCTGTCGGGGTCGTATCGCTTTTGGGAATGAGTATTTTGCCGTACGGGTTTAATAAGGTCAGCAAAATGATGTTTAACCCGACGCCTTACAAAGAGGTTAAAGTTGATTACGGTCAATTACGTTTTCCGACGGCGAATTATTTATCAAACGATTTATTTTTGGGTCAGCTTGCACTCAGGGGTGCTCAGGTTAAGAAACCGCAGATGGAAAGCATAATTGAAGCGGATGAAATGACGCGACTTGAAAACAGTCTTAAAAACCTTGCTGCCGCTTATCCTTCGGTTAAACCATCCGTTTATGTTTGGGATTATGAAACGGGTAATTTTGCCGATATTAATGCGAATGTGATATATCCGACGGCAAGTATTATAAAACTTCCCGTTCTTGTTAATCTTTTTCGCTCTATCGAGAAAAAACAGTTGAATTTGTATGATGAAATGCCTTTGACGGAATATTACAGAACGGAGGGTTCGGGAAATCTGCAATTCAAGGCTGTAAATTCAAAATATTCAATAGATACGCTTGCAAGGGTAATGATTACGGAGTCTGATAATTCGGCAACAAACATGCTGATTTCAAAACTCGGCTCAATGACTGACGTAAATTCCGCTATCAGGCAGTGGGGCTTAAAAAGGACTTATATAAAAACTTGGCTACCCGATTTGGGCGGAACAAATCATTCAACCGCACGTGATATGGCGACAATACTTTATAATATTGATAATCCTAAGTTTTTGGATACAAGCTCACGTGAAAAGATTTTTGAATACATGGGACATGTTCACAACAACCGTTTAATTGCCGCAGGACTTCCCGCAGGTGCGGAATTTCTTCACAAAACGGGTGATATCGGAAAAATGCTCGGCGATGCGGGAATTGTTTATGCTCCGAACGGAAAGAAATATATCGTTGTAATTTTTGCTCTGCGTCCGCATAATTCACCGCTCGGCAAAGAATTTATCGTTAAAGCATCGGAAATTATTTATAATACTTTGGTGAAATAGATGCTGAAAGATATTCTTGAGAACGGAAAATGTTTTAAACTCGTTTGCGGTGCGGGTAATGAGGATGAATTGGAAGTTGAAAAACTCGTTCGGCTTTATTCGTCGGCAGGTTGTAAGTTTTTTGATTTATCCGCAAAACCCGAAATCGTTGATGCCGCAAAGAGAGGTTTGCAGGGACGTGAAGGTTATCTTTGCGTAAGCGTCGGAATTAAAGGTGATCCGCATATAAGGAAGGCTCAAATTAATTATGAAAAATGTTCAAATTGTCTTAAATGCGAAGAAATCTGTCCGCAAAGAGCGATTAGTTATTCAAAAGTCAAGCTATCAAGGTGTATAGGCTGCGGAAGATGTTTTTCCGTCTGCACTCACGGTGCAATTTCTTTTGTCGAAGAAAACAAACCGCTTGAAGAAGTTCTGCCGCCTTTGATTGAAAAAGGAATTGACTGCATTGAATTTCACGTGATGAACAAGGAAAATTCGGAAATTTACGAAAAATGGGATTACATAAATTCCGTTTTTAACGGGATTTTAAGTATTTGTACGGCTCGTGCAAACCTTTCCGATAACAAGATGATAGAACGTATCAAAAAAATGACCGCTAACCGTCCGGCTTATTCAACTATTATTCAAGCAGACGGGTTTCCAATGAGCGGGGGCAGGGACGATTTTAAAACAACACTTCAAGCCGTTGCGACAGCCGAAATCGTTCAAAATACCAAACTACCCGTTTATATTATGCTTTCAGGCGGAACGAATTCCAAAACCGCAGAACTTTCAAAACTTTGTTCCATAAATTACAACGGAATTGCTATCGGAACTTATGCACGAAAAATAGTCGAAAAATATATAGAAAGAAAAGATTTTCCAACCAACGAATACATATTTGATGAAGCTTTAAAAATTGCAAAAAATCTTGTTCAGACCGTTTAAGACCTTCCGATTTCGGTTGCTCTGTTTGCCATTGATTTTGTAATATTAATTAAGGCAAGGTTAGCCTCATAAGCTCTTTGTGCAAGAATTGCATCTGCAATATCCACTGCCGCATTAACGTTTGAAGCTCTGATATAACCGTTTTCGTCCGCATCGGGATGTCCCGGACGATAAATTTTATCACCCATGGTCGGATCTTCAACACATCCGCTAAATCTTACTCCGCCCTGTAAATACGGTAACGTGCCGACACCGAAAACATCTTCTTTCATTGTGTTCATCAGCCCGTGAAATGAAATATCCTCGGTTGCGTTTAAAACCGGAATACGTCTGACGTAATTCGGAGTGTCAACGTTTGCTACGTTTTTTGCGTGAATATCAAGCCTTAAACCGTGTGCTTTAAGTGCATTTGCTCCGATATTCATTGATTCCATTATACTCATAATTTTACGCCTTTCTTTAAACCTTATTTACCGACATTTATAACGGTTTTCATTTCCGTAATTATATTTGACATTCTTCTTGTTGCCATAGTGTATAAAAGTGAGTTTTGCTGTAATTCCATTAACTCGTTTGCGGGGTCAATTTCTTCGTACTCTCTGTCGTCTATAATCGCTGACGGCCCTAGTTTTTCGGATAATTTTGTTTCCAGAGGATTATTTAGCGTTCCGAGATAATCTCCGAAATTTATATCTTTACGAACATATCCGGGGGTATCAATATTTGCAAGGTTTGAACCCAAAGCTCTCTGTCTTTGAGTGATTAAATCCATCATTAATGTAACTTTGCCCATGTTATCAAGTCTTGAATACATTTTTTAACCTTCCTATTCACGTATATTTATAGCCTTGTTGTACATATCATCAACAACTTTCATCATTCTCGTGCTTGCAAGTAATGATGCGTTAAGTCTTAGCATATCTGAAGTTGATGCGTAGATATTTGTGTTTGAATTTTCGAGATTATTTTGACAAAATCTGTCATGATTTTTTACTAACATAGGTTCGCCTGATTCTTCGGTGGCAACGAGCCTGTTCATGCCCGAAGGTTCTAAAGCTTCCTGTGATGCGAAAATTACAAGCGGGATTGTGCCGAGTTTTTTGGGTTCGGTGTTTGCCGCATCGTAAGAATAAACTTCACCGTTAGGTTTAATTTCAAATTTATAACAGTTAGCGGGAATTTTTATTCCTTCTCCGACTATCCAGTCGTCATTCGTTACAAGGTATCCGTTTTTGCCCTGTTTAAAAGAGCCGTCACGAGTGTATTGAACTTCACCTTCCGGAGATACTACGGGGATAAATCCTACACCGTTAATCGCCACATCGTAAGGATTACTTGTAACCTGAATTGAACCTTGTTTATAATCTGTTCTTATAGCTCCCGTTAAATAGCCGTCCTCTTTTAACATTTGTTCAAAAGTTACGTTTTTGTAGCCTCTTGTGTTCATGTTAGCAAGATTATTGCCGACATAACCCAGTTTTTCAAACTGAGTGCTGACGTTGCTGACGCTTTTTCTTATTATACCTTGCATACTGTACATAATTTATACCTCTTATGACGTTGTACCTAACTGCGAAATTACTTTTGATAAATTTTGATTTTGTATCATAAATATTTGTCTGTTTGCTTCAAAGTTTCTGATAACGGGCATCATGGAAATAAATTCGGTTTGCAGAGAAACATTTGAAAACTCATTGTATCCCTGTTTGACCTGCGGACTCATAACCACAACACCGTTTGAATCAACAACACCTATATATGCTACACTTTCAAGCTTGTTTGTATTTTTATTGAAAACGCTCACCAGACCTTTTGAGTTAATTTTAATATCTTTCAACTGCTCCGGAACAACGTGAAGTTTTATTGGAACACCTGCGTTAGAAAGGACTTTATCGTCCTCTATGGTTAGCAGATTTCCTTCTTTATCAAGTTTAAATCTTCCGTCACGTGTAAGTTTTATGCCGTCTTTGGTAAGTATTTGAAAATAACCTTTTTCGGCAAGAGCCAAATCCAAAGGGTTATCTGACATTGCGATACGTCCGACTTTGTCATCTATGGTTTGAGAAAGCCCGTGAACCCCGATAAATTCGGTAAACGAAGATACAACGGGGTCTTTTCTTTGATAACCGATTTTATCAAAACCCGTAACGTTTTCGTTGTACATTCCGATAAGTTCGCTTTGTACATGCATTGCCCTTAAAGATGCCGTTAAGCCCTTTTCGCAATACCTTATACCGCCGTTTATTTTCATTTTACTACCTCTTTTTTCTTACGGACGGAAGATTTACACACAGATTTAATATATTTGACAAAAATCATCCGTTCGTAGTAGTTGAACTTTAATGATTATTTTTTAAAAGTCAATTTTTTAAATTAATAAATAACCATATTTTACTATTTTGTGTTTATACCTAAAGGGGATTATTTAAAACGAAAAAATGTTTAAAATTTACATAGAACATATATTTGGAGTGAAATCATGTTAATGGGAAATGATTGTCAAGATTGCGGTAAGTATAATCGCTTGGAAATGAAAAATGTAAATAAGGACATTCTGGCATGGCTTGAAGATATTGTAGAAGAAAACAACAGCCGTATCGAAAGGAAAGAATGGAAAAGTAAATACAACAGTTACGTTGTATACGATTACGAACCGTTCTGCACGGACGGATTTGAAATAAATCTTGTAATAACTTCATACAATTCGGCTTATTTATATTTTATCAAATATCTCTATGATGAAAAAATCAGTACGATTGAATATTTAAACAGTTGTATTAATGTTTAAAAAAAACAGACCCTTTTGAGGTCTGTTTTTTTTGTATGAAATTTATTCTTCTTCAACTTTTTGTTCCGTTTCTTTTGCAAAACATTCTTTGCAAAAAACTTCTTTACCCGGAATAGGTTTAAACGGCACTTGAGTTTGTGCTCCGCATTTTGAGCAAACGGCATCGTACATTTTTCTGTGCCTTCTGTTGTTGTTTCTGCGTTTTTTCCTGCATTCGGGACATCTTTTGGGTTTGTTTACCAAACCTTTTTCCGCGTAAAATTCCTGCTCACCTGCCGTAAAGATGAATTCTGCTCCGCAATCTTCACAAACAAGTTTTTCATCTTGATACATTTGTTTTTCTCCTAATTTAGTTGGTACGTTAAGAAACCGTAATTTCCTGTTGCCTGATTATACACTTTTTTTAAGAAATTTGCAAGCGTTTATATGCTCGTTGAAAGAGCGGGTGCAATTCCGATAAAATGACGGACTAAATCAGCGTCCCATTCTTTTCCCGCACCTTCTTTGAGGATTTTGCATGCCGTTTCTACGCTCAAACCTTTACGATAAGGTCTGTCGGAAATCAATGCGTGATATGTGTCTGCAACGGCTACAATTCTTGCGGCAAGCGGAATTTCATCACCTTTAAGTTTTTCGGGATAACCTGTTCCGTCAATACGTTCGTGGTGATATTTTACCATCGGAATTAAATCACGCAGAGCATCGTTCGGAGCAAGAACTTTTTCCGCACCGATTACGGGGTGCTGCTGCATAATTTTCCATTCATCATCCGATAATTTGTCGGGTTTTTTGAGAATATTTTCGGGAATACCGATTTTACCGACATCATGCAGTAACGCTCCGAGTTTTATTCTCTGAACTTCATCTTCAGGCAGGTTAACCGCCCGTGCAAGAGCCTCCGAATACCTTGAAACAGAGGTTGAATGACCTTTTGTATACGGGTCTTTCGCATCTATTGCACCAGCAAGCGAGTTTGCAAGCTCCATTAAGTGATTTTGAGAAATAATTTGTTCGTTGTTGAATTTATGAACAAGTTCTTCTTCAAAGTTTATACCCAACTGTGAATGGCGTTTTGCAATGACTTCGGCAAAAGAATTTAAAGCGTCGTTGTCCCAGAAATTGAAATCCGAAGAACTTACGATAGCCGACATGCCTTCTTTGTAACCCTTTGCCTGCGAGATATACATTGCCTGTTCGGCAAGAATAAGCAGTTTTTCCTGATCACGGCTGCATTCGGGATACGTTGCAATTCCGACGGAAACCTTAACAGGCCCCACATCATCGACAAAACAGCAGGAAAGACAATAAGTTATGTATTCCGCAAGATACTTCGCATCAGACGTATTTGTGTCGGGAAGTATAATGGCGATCTCATCACCGCCGTATCTTCCTGCTTTGTCCGTACTTCTGATGTTCTGCTTAACTTTATCGGCAAGAAGTTTGATAACTTCATCACCTTTAGCATGCCCGAGTTCTCTGTTAATTTTTGAAATGTTATTAACGTCAAGCATTATTATGGAAAGGTTATAATCCTTATCCTCGGCACGTTTGAGTTCCGCCGACAGAACCTCCTGAAATCCTCTGTGTGTATAAAGCCCCGTGAGAGTGTCAGTGTTGGCATATTTGTTCGTTTTTTCGATTAATTCAGCATTGTGCATGAAAAGAGCACAATAATTTGCAATGAATTCAAAAAATCCGATTTGACTATCCAAATCATTTTTCCCGATAATCATAACACCTTTGCATCCGTCCGTCGAATTTAAAGGCAAAATCAACGATGATGACTTTTGCAGGTACGGCATATTTAAAAAATCGTTGTTATCAATAAATAAAGATTTGCGGTTGCTAAAACATTCTATAACCGGATTTTTTTCTTCGGATAAGAAAAGTTTTGAGGTGTAAGTGCTTCCCATTGAGCTGAAAAGCTTTAGATTAATACATTTTGACTGTTCGTGGAAAATGCCGAAAGCCGTGTAAACACTTTTTAGTTTTTCGGTGAATAAGTTGTGAACAACCGAAAACAAATCGTGAATATTTGTTTTGTCGGACAAAATGCTGTTTAAACTTTGGATTAATTCGTAAAAATCAATAACTTTATGCGAGTTTGCCGCAGCGTTCATATATCCTGCGTACATTCTGTTTGAGGTTTTGTTGGTGTTGAAATTGTTAATTTTAGCGACAATGCTGGAGGTTTCACTCGCTATCGGGTTTGTTATTTTTGTTTTCGGTTCTGTTTTTTGAACAACAGACTCAGGTTTTGAAACGACAGGTTTGGTTTTTGAAACGGCAGGTTCAGGTCGAACAGGCTGTTTCCCGATAGGATTGGAAACAGTCTTGCCGACGTTTTTGGTTAAATCTTTTTTTGTTTCGGTTTTTGCTTTATTCAACACTACACCTGCTACATTATCAAAACTTATAATAAAAATTTTTTGCCGTTTTTTACAGCATGATTTACAATCCTTAAAACTATTTTATACTATTTTTCGATAATTGCAATACACTGTATTGCCTAAAAGTAAACCCTTAACACTATACTACAATAGTAGTATAACTCGTTTTTTTAATTTTTTCCAGTCTTTTTTGTTCAAATTTTACACAAATTCATAATTAATTTATAATTGACATTGCGTAATGCAAAAGTTATACTATAGTAATGAAATCAGTTAAAGAACAATCACTTGAAGCAAAAATATTAAAAAGGCTTGAAAACAGTCCGAAATGCACGGAACTTGTGGAATATCTGTTTAGTGACGAAGAATTGCAGGAAATGCAGGATTATGCGAACAATGTTTCGATAAAAAGGCTCGGATATAACGACCATGGGCCTGTTCACATGAGGCAGGTTGCGGCTAATGCAATAAAAATGCTCAATATTCTTCAGTCGTCAGGAATTCAAACATCCCTTGAAAAAGAGGAAATCGGAACATTTGAGGACAGCATGTGTGCGGTAATTATTGCGGGATTAATGCATGATTTAGGCATGATGATAGGCAGACAGGGGCATGAAGATATGTCGGTTATTCTTGCAAAGCCTATTATTGAAAGAACTTTGATGAAACTTTTTCCCGATAATCTTCACAAACGCACGGTTATCAAATCACTTGCCATTGAAGCGATTATAGGTCACATGTCATCAAGAAAAATCCATTCCGTTGAAGCGGGAATTATACTGATTGCGGACGGATGCGACATGACAAAAGGCAGAGCACGTATTCCAATGGCGATAAATACAACTCCAAAAGTCGGCGATATTCACAAGTATTCTGCAAATGCGATTAACAGAATAGGAATTCATCACGGTGAGAGAAAACCTATCAGAATTGATATTGAAATGTCTGCCGAAGTCGGTTTCTTCCAGATAGAAGAAGTTTTGCTTACCAAAATTGAATCCAGCCCCGCAAAAGAGTTTGTCGAGCTTTACGCAGGCGTTGAAGGTGAAGAAGCAAAATGCTATTTATAAAGAGGAAAATATAATGGCAAAAATATCGGCATTATTGCCTTTGTACAATACAAAAGAAAAATATTTGAGAGAATGTATTGAAAGTGTTCTTAATCAAACTTTCACCGATTTTGAACTGATAATTGTCGATGACGGTTCGACAAACAACACCGAAGAAGTCGTAAAATCTTACAGTGACAACCGTATCAGATATTACAAAAACGAAAAAAACACAGGAATTACAAATGTCAGAAACAAACTTTTAAAACTTGCAAAAGGTGATTATATTGCGATAATCGACCATGACGACATGTCAGTTCCCGAAAGATTTGAAAAAGAATACAATTTTTTGGAAGAACATCCTGATATTTCGCTTGTTTCGGGGTGGACAAGATTATTTAAAAATGATGTCGTAAACCCTGAAAAAGACAAAATTTGGAAAAGAAAACCTTTTCCGAAATATATGGATTTTATCAGACGTTGTGAAATTCTTCACCCTGCGTGCATGTGGAGAAGGGCGGATTTTGAAAAATACGATTTAAAATATGAGGAAGGATATTTTGGCGGACAGGATTACGCACTTTTTTCAAAGGTTGTAAGGTATATGAAAGCCGCGAATTTGCAGGAAGTTTTGCTGAATTACAGACTTCATGAAAACAACGCAAGCAAAAACAGATATTCCATGTGCACCGAAACGGAAAGAGTTCAAAGCGAAATGATTGATTTTATAGCTTCTGATGAGAAGGAGAAAAAACTTATTTTTGACAAATTCACACATCAAAAGGTCGATTTTATACATAAACTGTTTTCAATAATGAACGAACATACCTATAAAGTTATCAGAATTTTGGGTTTTGAGATAAGAATAAAAAGAAAATATCGCTAAAACCAGTCAATAAGTGCTTTCTTTTCACCGAATTCTATATGGAAATTCTTTTCAATATCTTCGCTTGTAAGAATATTGTAACCGACATTATATGCCAGCGGGGGTTTATCGGTGTTGAGTTTTTTGAACTTTTCGGAAGAAATAATTTTTGTATCGACATCAAGCACATTTGAATAATTCAAACCCTGAAATGCACAGAAAGGAATTTTCGAATTTCCTTTGTCATTAATTGCGATAAGTCCGAAACTTCTGCAAATTATTCCTCTGAATTCGTAAACAGAGCATTCGTTATTGATTAAGAACGGGCATTCATATAAGAAGGTTTCATCGTTCGGTTGCATTTTTTTCCGTTCTTTTATCTTATCAATTTTGGAGGTAATTTCTTTTTGGATTTGTGCGGGCAGTTTTGAAAATCCTATCATCAAAAAGTCGAATTCAGCTTGAGAAAACGGGTATTCACCTTCCTGACAACATTTTGCACAGCCTTTTTTGCAGTAAATGTAAGGGGACTGTTTTTCAAAAAAACCTTGCAGTTTATCCGTCAGGTAAGCCATGTAAAATATGTAATCTTTCAGCATCATTTCAATTTACCCTTTTCGGCAAGTTCTGCCATTTTCGCATAAATCGGATTATTTGTTTTCTTTGAGTAGAATTCAAAATACCGTTTTGCAATTCCTTTCAGTAAATCTTTTTTATCGGGGTTTCCGTTTTTCAATATGAATAAAACGGCTTGTTTGTGATTTTCAATAATTTCTTCGGCAGAAAGTGTTTCGTCGGGCTTTTCTGCCTCTGTTGTTTGATTTTGTTCACAGAGAGGTGTTTTTATGTAACAAAATTCATCTGCTCGGGAAAGGATATACGGAGTCCATGAAACATCGTATTTAACGTTTTGCGGAAAAGGATGTTCTTTGACCAGTGAAGCTTTGTACAACTTGTTCCAAATAGTGTAATTATAGTATTTATTTGTAAACAAGATTTCCAAATACTTATCCGTATCGACCGTTGTATTTTCCACAAACGGAAGTTCGGAGTCAATTTCGTATTCTTTATCGGTTACTTTATATAGGGGGGCAATAGCGATTTCGCAGTAGTTTTCTTCTATTAAATTGAACAAACGGCTAATCATATCGGGACGCATTAAACAGCCTGAACCCGAAAATGCAATATATTCACCGTTTGCGTTTTGAATTCCAAGATTAACGGCTTGTGAAAATTCGGTTTTTTCTATTGTTTCTGCGGTAACATTTTTAAAGTTTTGTACATACCAGTCAATAATTTTTTGTGTATTGTCGGTACTTCCGTTGTTAACAATAATTACTTCAACGTTATCGAATTCCTGAGCCAAAATGCTGTCGACTGTTTTTGCAATGGTTTTTTCGCAGTTGTATACGGGAACAATTACCGAAACTTCCGGTTTTTCGTATTTTCTTATAGTTATAGCTACAGGCTTTGATTTTGCAACCGTTACTCTGCCGTTAAACGTGTTCACAAAAGCTTTTATAACAAATTTTGTACTTAATTTGTAGTTGTTTAACGAAAGACAGCGGCATAATCCGTTATTCGTTTCAAATATCGGAAAGTCGGAATTTTCCGTATATATTTCAAATCCGTCCGCATAACCTTCAAAATTCCAGGAAAGAAACATGTTAAAATTATAGGATTTATACAGAGAAACCGATTTAAACCCGCTTACAAGGGGTTTAAAGGATTCTGATGTGGTGATAAAATCCTTAACGCCCTCGTTGCCGTCTTTGTAGGGTTTAATTTTGTACAAAATATTTTCGTCATATTTTGTTGTCATGTGGAAAGTTTTGGAATTTTTTACGCCGTTGAACGATTTTTGATTTTCATCTCCCATATAAAGTCTGTATCCGGATGCCCCTTGACATTCACTGTAGTATATTTCGGCATTTTCACCGTCGTTAACGCAGCTTATAACGTCAATAGTATCAAACATAAACCGTCTTATGGATGATTTTTCTATCATTATACCGTTTTTATAACTTTGCACAAAACATTCACCATCACCGTAAGGTGCAAGCGAAAGAGTTATCGCAGTACCCGTTGTTGAGGCACATTCATAAAAAGTGCCGTTTTTCAAGCAAAATACCTTATATAAATCTGCACCCTCATCGGCCCAAGATAAAACAATTTTTGAGCCTTTAAGTTCCATTTTTAAATCCATGACATTTCTCCTGTAAGAATACTAGCATATAAAAAATTTATATAGCTCAACCGTACAAAGGATTTTAATGTTCAAAACTCAAAAGTTTAAAGCCTCTTTTTTTCTTTTCTTCTTCAATATCGGGCAATTCGTAGCATTTTATACATCTTGCTTCGTAAGTTTCATCTCCGCCGATCATAATCAGAGGCGAATTTTTATCGGCAGGTTTGCCGTCAATAAGTCTTTGTGTTCTTGTAGCGTCCTCACATCCGCATTTCATACATACGGCATGGAGTTTATCAACCTTCGTTGCTATACACATAAGTTCAGGCATGCTTCCGAAAGGTTCTGCTTTAAAATCAAGCTCCAAACCCGTTCCGATAACCTTTTTGCCCTCGTTCATAAGTTTTGTGATAACTTTTGTAATATTGCTGTCAAAAAATTGAAGTTCATCAATAGCAATAACTTCATCTTCCGGCTTAACAACGCTCATAATTTGTATTGCATGCTTAACCTTTATCGCATCAAGCCAAAGTCCGTTTCTCGATTCGATGTAATCTCCTTTTGCTCTTGTATCAATATCGGGAGAAATTACTTTTACTTTTTTCTTTGCAATAATTGCCCGTCTAATTCTTCTGAGTAATTCTTCCGTCTTGCCGCAGCTCATCGGCCCTGTGATTAATTCAAAACTATACCCGTACATATTTTCCCTAACTTAAAAAACTATCTCCTTTAACTATTATAAACCTGTAATTTTTGTTTGAAAAGTTAATGTAAAATTTTGTCACGAAGTTTTTTAAATCCAGTGCCGTAAAAATATTTAAGCTGTTCGGGGAATTTATCCTCAATATCTATCAAATACATATTGTGTACGGAAAAAGCTTCTATCAGAAAAGCAACTTCTTTATTGTGTGTCCAAATAACTTGCGGAGTGTCGTTTTTAACAATATCCGTTACTCCAAAAATTCCTTCCGTGTTGTCGGCAGTTAAAAATATGAATTTATTGTGTTTGTAGTGTTCAAGCAAAGGTATTCCGCCATGAAGAAAAACCGTTCCGAAATTACATTGAAAATTGTCGTATTTAACAATTTTTATATCCAACCCGCGATGGTAAGCATCAAGAAGGTGTTGTTCAAGATATTTAAAATCGTAAGACCAAAGTGAAATATAAATGCTTTTTTGTGCGGATTTGATTATTTCAATGATTTTGTCAAGAATTTTTGTTCTGCCCGTTATTTTCAATATCGGTTCTGTGTAAGACTCAGCCTTTATATCGGGCAGTTTTTTTTCAAGAAAACTCACAACGCCGTCGATTTTTCTTTTGTAACGTTTGGTTAACTCTTTAGGTTTAATCGGGGTGTAGGTTTCGGGCTTTGTGTTTGACGGAATTGCTATCTGCATTGTTTCAAGAGCTTTCAACGTGTCGTAAGTTCTTGACTGCGGAATGTTTGCAAGTTTACTTAATTCATAGCCCGTTGCGGGATATTTTTTAAGCAGGGCAATGTAGACCTTTGACTGATACTCATTTAGCCCTAATTCTTTAAGTTTTTCAACCAATTCATCCATAACCTGAGTTTACCTGATTTTTGAATTTCTTGCAACAGATGTTTGTAACGTTTTGTTAAATTATATACTTTTTATATAAAAAAATGTCAATTTTCGGGTGGATGAATTTTTTATATTTATAGAGGTATAATTGTTTTATGAGAGAATTTACTGTTATAGAAAATAAAACAAAGACTGACGAAAAGGTTGAAAAAAAGCAAATTCGTCAGACAAATCCTATATCCAAAAAGTTTTTGAAATTCCGAAATGAAAAGGAAAAATTCAAAATTACGGATTTATTCAAATAAAAAAAGACCCTTTTGGGTCTTTTTTTTATAAAATATAAGCAACTCATAAGCCGTGTTCTGTTTCTAAATAATCATCTGTCTGGTATTGGAATTACTTCCAATCTCGGGCGATTTTTTCTGAAGTGGGCGGACGACCTTTAACCTTCAACTTAATCTTGCATTCTACAGGGGTTTACCTGGCCAATATTTCTCAATATTGCCGGTGATGCTCTTACCTCACCGTTGCACCATCGCCTGTGACTTTACGTCCATCGGCAGTCATCATTTCTGTGGCACTTTCCACCGGCTCACGCCGTCCGGAGTTTCTCCGGCTGTCTGTCCTTGAATGCACGGACTTTCCTCACTTATTTTCAAAGTGCGATTATTCGATTACTTATAAATTGTCTTTGATGGATGTGTTTATTGTAACATATTCTATCGCTTTTTTATCTGATGGGTCAATTTGCATTTTTCCGTTGGCAAGCACTTCGATTTGGTATTGATCGCAGTCAGTACTGGATTCAGTGCATCTTGTGTTTGGCGCTTCATCGCCGTTAACATCAATAAGAATTGTACCTTTACCTGCGGCAGGTGATGAATCGGAGAATTTTCCGACACTGTCTTTTCCCGATGTCCATTTACCGATAGTTCCGCTTAAATCCCATTTTACACCGTCGGATGTATAAAATACGTGCGTCGTGTCATCTTCTGTTTTAACATTTATCATGTTTTTGAACAGTTTATAAAATTTATCGTTACCGCTGTATTTTTCACCTTCGTATGTAATTTCTTCGGTGTCATCAAAACCCCAATAACAAGTCGTATCAGCTTTATCATCCGTACAGTTGTCACGTTTGTCGGGATAAAAATTTCCGTCATTGATTAACGTACTTACGATTTGTTCAGCTACATAGAAGCTTTTTTTAACCATCATTTTGTTTTTATTCGGGCGATTTTTGAAAATAGCCGGAGTTACGATAGCTATCAAAATTCCTACAACAGCTAAAGCAACCATAAGTTCGGTCATTGTAAAACCTTTTAATTTTTTCATAATTTCTTCCTTTCAGTAATTACAATACCATATTTATTAAGTTTTTTCAATTATAATTTACAAAAATAAGAAAAAAAAAGTATAAAGTCATCCAAACAGATGATATAATTAAAGTTTTTATAAAGTTCGACCGATAAGTTGAAAGTGAGGTAAATTGTATGTTTAACAACGTAAACAACCCTTTTGTTAATCGAAAAGTAGCTTCTTCAACTTCTTCCGACAGTAACGGACAGAGGCAAAAAGAAGACCCGAAAAAAGAGTTAAAAAAATACATTGACGAAGAAGAACCCGATGAAGTTAAAATCGGCGGTTTACCTATCTTGACAGCCGAAGAAGTTCTTAGCATGACAAAAAGTTACATCGCAAAACTTAAAGAAGAAAACGAAGGCAGAGAAAAAGTTATAAAAAAACTTGACAGTTATCTTGAAAAATTTGACGTGGAAAAATTTATGAAGAAAAACCCCGATATGACAAGCCCTGACTTTTATATGGTCATGTATAACGAAACAGAAGGACTTATAAAATAAAATTTATAAGGTTGACAAAATTTATTGTTTATGTTATAAATTGTGTGGGGTAAATGTATATTTATAAGTCTTGTCATTGACAAGACTTTCTTTTCGCAAAAAAATCTTTTGTAAATTTAATGTAACAATTTGAAGTTTTTGTTAAAGTTTTTGTGAATAATTGCCGTGATAAAATTTACGAACAATAAGAAAAAAATTATTGGAGGTAAGAATGATTTCAAAAACAATTACGGACTCAACTTTAGCGGCAAACGAAATTACGAGAGAGTTTATTCACGCTGACCGAATGGAAGAAATTTTGAAGTCCGAATTAAGTTCCGAGGATTTGTTTAAAATTGATTCGGCAATTTTATCATCCCTGAAAAAAACAAAAGATTTTTCTGCAGATTTGCTCAAACAGCTTGAAATCGGTAATTTCGAGAAAGTATTTGAAGTAAAATCTATCGACAAACAGCTTGAAAATATACAACGGCAAATTATCACCGATATTACATCCCCGCTTCAGGATATGTTTAACAATATGGCAGATTTGGTTACTGCCGAAATGATGAAATAAAGAGGTTTTTGACCTCTTTATTTTGTATATTTTCTGTCCTTCAACTCATCGGGCAGAAACTGCTGATGAACTTCCGGTGCTGAATGGGTATAAACATAACCGATACCAAAGCCGTATTTTTCGGCATCTTTGTAATGTGCATCACGCAAATGCATCGGCGGAGGATAATCTTTACCCTGTTGAATATCTGAAAGTGCCATATCAATAGCCATGATGGTTTCATTGGATTTTGGCGCACGCGCAACATAAATCACTGCTTGGGAAAGCGGTATTCTGCCTTCGGGAAGTCCGAGAATTTCTACGGCTTTAAACGCATTTAAGGCAACATTTAATGCGTTCGGGTCTGCATTTCCGACATCTTCCGATGCACATGTTATAAGCCTTCTTGCGATAAATCGCGGATCTTCGCCCGCCGCTATCATTTTTGCGAGATAATAAATTGCCGCATCCGCATCAGACCCCCGTAAACTCTTTTGAAACGCAGATGCACAGTCGTAATGTTCTTGTCTTGAATAACGGGTGTTACGTTTCTGACAAATTTCTTCAATAATTTTTACAGTCAAATTTCGGCGGTTATCTTTTAAATCGCTTGCAAAATAAGCGTTTTCAACGACATTTAAAGCATATCGTGCATCTCCTCTTGCAAGATTTACGATAAAATCTATCGCTCCCGTTTCGCAATCCATGGGAAGATAATTCTTTGCAAGGTAGGCAAAACCTTTTTTAATAATCTTTTCCATGCTTTCATCGTCAATTTCGTTTAATCTGATTACCTGAACACGTGACAAAAGTGCAGGGACAACCTGAAATGACGGGTTTTCGGTAGTTGAACCGATTAGAAAAAGAGTTCCGTTTTCAAGATGAGGTAAAAGTGCATCCTGTTGAGTTTTTGAATAACGGTGGATTTCATCTATAAATAAAATCGTCTTAACCCCTGTCCTAAGAGCCTCTTTTGCGTTTTCAACAGCGTCTTTTATATCTTTTACACCTGAAGTTACGGCAGAAATCTCAATAAAATTCGCGTTTGTTTTTGTTGCGATAAGTCTTGCAAGAGTAGTTTTTCCGCACCCCGGAGAACCCCAAAAAATCAACGAAAACAGTCTGTTGGTTCTCAAAAGATTTAATATCGGACTGTTTGGAGAAATAACATTACTCTGCCCCAAAAAATCCTCTATTGTTTTGGGACGCAATATCTCCGCCAGCGGTATTTGTTTATTTTGATTTTCCAGTTCCGTAAATAAGTTATTCATAGTATAATTGTAGCATGATTAGTAAAAAGTGAGTAATTTAACAATGAAAAATTTTGTACTTAAATTTGCTGTCGTAATTTTTATTCTGCTGTGTGCTTTTTGGGTCTTTTCTTCTAAAAAATCAACACAGAGCGATGAAGTTGTTTTTTGGACATTGCAGATGAACGACTTTGCGCCGTATATCAACAGGGTTATAGCGGATTTTGAGAGCGAAAATCCCGAGATTAAAATCAAATGGGTGGATGTGCCGTTTTCGGAAGGCGAAAAAAGAACACTAGCCTCAGTTTTGAGCGATAATCCGCCTGATTTAATAAATTTAAACCCTGATTTTTCGGCTTTACTCGCTCAACGCGGTGCGTTGTTTGAAATTGACGAACAATTTACAAAACAGTTTAACAAATCAATAATCAACTCACTGAAATATAACGGCAAATTGTACTCTCTGCCTTGGTATGCGACTTCTGCCGTTACGATTTACAACAAAAAACTTTTGGAAAAATCCGATGCAAAACTTCCCGCAACATACGAAGATTTGGCAAAAATTGCCCCCGTTATCAAAGAAAAAACTAATGCTTACGTATTTTTCCCGAACATAACCGAAAACGATACAATGCTCAGAATTTTAAACAAATACGGTGTTAGTGCGGAAAATATCAATTCAAAAGAGTCGGCGGAAGTTTTTGATATGTTTAAAAAATTGTACGAGGAAAATTTAATTCCGAAAGAATCCATAACGCAAACCCACCGTGAGGCTTTGGAAAAATACATGGCAGAGCAGATTGTATTTTTTCAGGCAGGAGCGAATTTCTTAACCATGATAAAAGAAAATGCCCCCGAAACATATAAAAACACCGATGTAGCACCGCAAATTACGGGAAAACTCGGTCAGAACGATTTTTCGCTTATGAATTTTGTAATTCCTTTACGGGCAAAACATAAAAATGAGGCACTGAAATTTGCCCTGTTCCTGACTAACAGTGAAAATCAGCTCGAACTCGGAAAGTTAACGAATGTGCTTGCCGTGAACGAGGAAACTTTGCACAGTGAATTTTACGGGAATTACAATGATTTAATCTCAAAAGCCCGCATTATCAGTGCGAAACAGCTAAACAGAGTAGAACCCGTTATGAAAAGCGTTCGTAATCAAAAAGAGATTAACACTGTTGTTAATACTGCCGTTCAGCAAATTCTTCTAAACAAAAACACCACCGGGAAAATTCTCGATGATGTTTTTAAAAAATTATCGGTTAATTAACAAATAAATCCGCGAATTGAAAAGAAACTCGGCATAAATGACGTATGACAATGATGACGGTGATGATGACATCCTCCGCCTACAATACCGAACGGCATTGCATAAGGCATCGCACCGCCATAATAACTTGTCATATAAGGCATTCCGCCAAACATTCCCCACGGAGAGGAAAGTTGTGCCGCCAATATTGTTCCCGCCGTTCCCTTTTCATTGGCTTCCGCTGTTCCATAACCGGCATTTGAATTTATGGCATATCCCAAATAACTGCCGGTTGTATCGGCAATAGCTTTTGATGCCTGATTTCTTAACAAACCGCCTGCAATATTCCAGCTTAAATTGGAAAGTGCATCAACGGTAGATACACCTTTTTTTGTTTCCTCATTGTAGTTCAGAAAACTTCCCGTGACTGCGTTAAAATTTGCTAATGCGTTAATAGTGCTGCTTAAATTACCCATAATAAATATCCCATGTTGTACTCATGTATATAAAGTATTTTTTTTAAAAAAAATTGCTTAAATTTTATACATTTATTAAGTATTGTAACGAAAAGTTCCAAAACCCTAAAGTTTAAAGAAAATTTGCCGATAAAAATAATAAGGAAACAAAAAAAGGGATAAGCGAAATGACAATGAGTATCTACAATGCACAGTACAAATTAGGGATTGACACAACAACATTACAACAGGTTTCTCAGGAAATTTTGAAACGTGCTGCGGAGAAAAACAGTCAGTACAACACAACAAAAGTTACCACACTTGCAAAACCCGCAGATATGGGAATGGATTTGTACAAAGGCAACATTGATACAAATGTCGCAAGACAAATTGCCATGAACAATTCAGGATTTCAAATTCAATTAAATCAAGAAGTTTTGAAATCAATTCAATTTTTGAACACTCAGGCTGCTCAAAATGTTCAAAAAAATGTTGAAGGAAAAATTACAATAGCACTTAACGAAGGTGTAGGCAATACTCAAAAAACCGAGGCAATGCCGAAATTCAATTCGATCGTAAGTTTGGCTGCAGGAAAAGACAAAAACGGTTCAGCTCCTTCTTACAAAGGCGAATTTTTGTTTATCAAAAAACAAAAAGAAACTGAAGAAACGGCTGCAGCTTAATTTTTGTTTGAATAATCGGCTGTTCCGGGGAATTCATTTGAACCTGTTGCCTTTCTTGTTATCCAGTATTGGATTTTCGGAATAAATGTTGAAAGGAACAGTGCCGAAATAACAAAACCAATACCCCAATTTGCGGCGTTTTTAATGTAGTTTTCACGGTCGACTTTTTTGAGTAAGGCTTTTGTAATATCTCCGCCTTTGGCTTTTTCGATAATTGTTTCAATGTATTGTTCGATTTCTTTTTGTTTTTTGAGGAATGTTTCTTTTGAAACAAAGACAAATTCTTTATCAAAGCCTGCTTCACTTATCTTCTTTGTAAACAGGTTTTGATCCGAAGTTGCACATCTGAATACATTTTTCAAAAATTCAGGCATGTTAATTGCACCGTCGGTAAATACATCAATAATTTGTTTTTCGGAAATTATCCGTTTACCGCCGAGTTTAGGTTGAAGTTCGGACATGCCGAGCGCATTTTTCTTAAATTTCTCAAGGTTAATTTCGGGGTATTTTGATTTAACTTCATCAAGTAATCCGATGAACTTATCAACCTCCATCACGCCTTTATTTTCTCTCAATGCTTTTGCGATAGAAGGTGTTATATAAGCTTTATTGTCGGGATTACCCGTTACAAATGCTCTGAACGCATCCGGTTTCATTGAACCGCCGTTAACTTTCAGAACTTCTTCCAGATGATTTGTTACCTGTTTTGCTGCAACGGTATCAAGTCTTGATGTTTTTCCGTCCTCTAACTTATTCAATAACGCTGCGATTACAGGCATGTTAAACATGTAGAAGTAAGTCGAGGACATATCACGGAATAAAACTTCCGTTCTTTCGTATTTATTTCTTGCACAATAGCCTCTGCCTACCCAAACACCAAAGTCAGTGGAAATAAGTCCGTATTTCGGGTTGTTTTCAAAGCTGTATGCAAGCGACATCAAAGTTTGCGGTGATATTGCATTGAATGAAGGATTATTTTTATTTGACCTATCCAAAAATTCATTCATTGAATATTTTTGTTGAGATTTGTCGTTGGAAGGTTTATCTTGTGTTTGAACTTTTTTCTTCAAAATATGTCTTGTTATGGCTTGATTTACCTTAGGTAAAGCAATCCCGACAAGAGCGTTTGCAAGTAAAATACTTGTTATAACTTTGCCGAATTTGTATCTGGCTATCATTTTTTCCGCTTGTTCGGGATTTTTAAGCGATGCCTGGAATTTGTTTATGTAATTTTTTACGGGGTTACGCAAAGCATCTTTTCCCGTATCAAAATCGGTTTCAGGAAGTTTAAAGATCTTTTTGCCTACAAATTTGTCAATAAGTTTGTTGAATAACGGAACTCCGCTGAACCAGAAAACCGCTCCGATAAATTCTTCGGTAAGTCTTTCTCTCGCTTCTGTGTAACCTCCCCTCTGGTAAGCCTGATAAGTTCTTCCGGCTTCAACGGAAGCTTCCAAAAGCATAACAGGAAGTATGGAACGACTTGCAAGACCGCGGACAAACTTACGTCCGTAGCCAAAATCATTTAATGTTTGGTTTGGGGTAACATTCAGTTCCATTATTTACTACCTTCCACTTTACTTAATAATTGTGAATATTTTTTTTTGCCACATGAACGGATTATTTTAATAATTTGTTACAATATAATAGTAATATAAACACTAATTAAGTTTTGTTAAATTTTTTTTGAGAAAACGCAACTTTAATTATTGAGAGTTTTTGGTATAATGGGTGTAAAGATTATGAATGTTAGTCCGATAAATATAAATACAGATGATAAGAAATACAACAGGGTGAAACTTTCTTCTGCTGTCTGTTCGGTTGCGGGAGTCAGCGGGGCGTTGGCACATATCGCAAAAAAACAGGGATTTTCACTCAAACCGTCACATATTAAAAATACCCCCGTTAAGGACTGGGCAATTTTTAGAATGTATAACAAAAATAATCCCGCAAAGAAAATTATTGAGCTTGAAGAAAAAGAAATTTTAGAACTTGCATCTGCTTCCGTTGCGGGCGGGTTGGCAGGCGGTTTGGTTGTTGATGACAAAAAATACAACAAATCCAAAATCAGAGAGTCAGTAAATCAGCTTTTGGGCAACGTTACTGTTCCAATTCTTTGCGTCGGCGGAACTTCAAGAATGTACAAAAAATATAAGGATAAAATTCTTGCAAAAGTTCCTCAAATTAAAGAAACGGGAAAAATATCCGCAAGATTTAACAAAGCATTAAAAGCCGTTCCGTTTTCGCTTGCGACGGTAGCATCTTTGGGAATCGGTATCTTTGCGGGCAACAGAGTTTCAAATTTCCTTAACGAAAAAGTGTTTAAAAAAGAAGTCGACAGAAAGGTTAAAGGCACGGATTTTGCACCCCATGTTGATGATTTGGGAGTTGCGGTTACTTTAATGGCTGACAGGTCTAAGTTCTCGTCGTTTATACAAAGAACCGTACCTGCGTTTTTATGTGTTCCGGGTTATGAAGTCGGAATTCACAGAGATTAATTAAGGTAGATTTTTGCTATATCAATGTCGCTTTGAGTTGTGATTTTTATGTTTTTATAACTTCCGTTCAGGATGTAAACATCTTGTCCCAATGCTTCGAGCATGCCTGCATCGTCCGTGAAATTCTGACCGATGAATTTTTCGTGTGCGGTTTTAATCAAATTGTATTCAAACGCCTGCGGGGTTTGGGTGTTATACAATTTTGAACGGTCAACGGTGCAAACGATTTTATCATCTTCGACTTCTTTTATTGTGTCAATGGTTTTTGTGGCAACGGTTAGAGCTTTTTTATCTTTGACCATTTCTGCGGTTTGGTTAATCAAATCTGTCGAAATCATCGGTCTTGCAGCGTCATGGATTAGCACATAGTCGCAATTTACCGCTTTCAAACCGTTATAAACTGATGCCTGACGTGTTTGACCGCCTTCTATAATTTTCACTTTTTTATAACTTTGAAAAATTTCTTCAAGATTTTCGATAATATTTACATTTGCACAGATTACGATTTCATCAACAAGAGAGTTTTCAAAAGCGTCAACGGTGTATTTTATGACCTCTTTTCCGTTAATTTTTTCAAGAAGTTTGTTTGTTGTTCCAAATCTTGAAGATGTTCCTCCTGCGGGAATTATTGCACTGTATTTCATTTTTCTCCTTTAAAGTGGTTATAAATTTTATCATCAATATTACCGTAAAATTTTCTGTCAATTTCAAGTCCTGCCTGACCTTTTCGGGCTTTTCCGATGATTGTACCTGTGGTTTCAAAATTTTGCGGAACTGCTGCAACAAGTCCGTAATCTTCACCGCCATAGAGTACGGTTTCAAGGTCAACCGAGGGGTCATGGGGAATTTTTGAAGTTTCAATGCAGAGTTTTAAACCGCTTGATGCCGCAATTTGCATTAAAGCGTCGGCAAGTCCGTCGGATGTGTCTGCCATTGCGTAATCGGTATTTATATTTTGAGCGATTTGACGTGAAAATTCTTCTTGTACTGTAGGTGTGAGATGAGCTTTTGTAAACTTGTTCCGCTCATTTTTCCCTTCGAGCAGAAGTTTTAAGCCTTTGGCACTGTTTCCGTGTTCATTTGATACGACGATTTTATATTCTGGTTTTGCATTTGAGCGTGAGGAAATTCTTCTGCCCGAAGTTTTTCCGACGGCACAAACAGAAACATAGAGCTTGTCGCTTCCCGTTATGTCACCGCCGACAATTTTTGCGTTTCCGGCTGCATCTTTCGCACCTTTGTAAAACTCTTTTACGAAATCCGTGTTTATATATTCGGGAAGTGAAAGTGCAACCGTCAAATAGGCCGGTTCCGCACCGCTTGCACAAATGTCGCTGATGTTTACCGCTATTGATTTCCAACCGACTTCGTAAGCTTTTGTGTAAGATAGTTTAAAATGTACATCTTCAACGAGGCTGTCTTGCGTAATAACTATCCCCAAATCCGAAAGATATGCACAATCATCTCCTATGTATCGGGAGTTGAGAGAAGATTTAATTATTTGAATAAGTTCTTTTTCTTTCATCAGGTATCAATGTCAACGAGTGTAATAAATTCCTGCACAAGCGTATTATTCCATTTTTTTCCGGCTTCCTGTTTAATAACTTCCAAAGCCTGTTTCGGAGTAAGTTCCGCCCTGTAAGTTCTCGGTTGAATTAAGGCAAAATAAGCATCCACTATCAGTATAATTTGAGATGTCATCGGGATTTTTTCTTTGGAAATTTTCGCGGGATAACCTGTTCCGTCCCAATTTTCGTGGTGATGTTCGATTATCGGAATAATATCTTTTACGTTGCTAATCGGTTCAAGAATTTCTCTGGCTGCTATCAACGGATGTTCTTTTATATGATTTTTTTCTTCTTCAGTAAGCGGGGTCGGCTTTTGCAGAAGTTCGGGAGGAAGCATAAGGTTTCCAATATCATATAAAAGCATTGCAATTCTCAAATTGTCAATTTCTTCTTTCGGCAGGTCAAAACGTTTAGCCAAACTAACCGCAAGCAGAACTTTCGATTTCATAATTCCGCTGTGGTGAAGCGGATTATAAATCTGTGTAAGCATATCGGCAACGGTATACAGTGCGTCTTTGTGAATTTCATTTTGAGGATTAGTAAGTTTGCTTTTCAATTCTTCGGCAATTTCTGTCTGTATAGGAATGTTATGTTTTGAAAGTATGTCAATAAACGTGTTAACCGCAACTTCCTGCCAGCTTGTTTCGGAAATAGGTTTAGCCATTGTAACACGGTTTCTGCCGTTTCTTTTTGACTGATACATCGCCTGATCGGTTAATTCAAGAATATCTTCAATGTTATCGGAATGTTCCAAAAACGTTGCAACACCCACACTTGCCGTAATTTTTCCGACAGTTTCGAGAGTTTCGTCTTCAAGTGCTTTACGAATTCTTTCGGCAGCAATAAATGCACCGCTTGAATCAATTCCCGGGAGAATTACGTTGAATTCCTCTCCGCCCATACGTGCCGAAATATCTATAGAACGTGCGTTTTTCTTTAATACCCGTGCAACGGTTTTTATTGCCAAATCACCGTAAGCATGCCCGTATTTGTCATTGATTTCTTTCAAATGGTCAAGGTCAAGCCCTATAACGCTAAATACCTGTTTTTGACGTAATGAACGTGAAACTTCTTTTTTAAGATATTCTTCAAAGTATCTTCTGTTATAAAGTCCCGTCAAACCGTCTGTTGTTGCTTGTGCTTTGACATCCTCAAACAACCCCGCAATAGTTATTGCCATTTCGATTTGTTGGGCAAACATTGTCAGAAAATCGGTTTCACCCGTTGTCATTTCTTTTCTTGATGAAAAAACGTTAAACCAGCCGAAATGGTTGTTTCTCGAATAGAGCGGAATATTTATAATTGATTTGCTCGGACTTCCCGCAACTATTTCCTTTATTATTTCGTCGGGAACATCCGGTACAACGGATTTTAAAGTTCCGCCAATATCTAATGTCAAAACAATTTCTTTTGTGGATGCGGATTTAGCGTAAACGCTTGAGGGGTCATATACAAGTTTTCGGGTTTGAATAGGGGTTTTGATAAGTTTGTTGACACGTTTAATGGATATGTCATTTGACTGTGCAATGACGGTCATGTAAGTGCCTTTTTCATCTTCAAATTTTTTTATAATATTACAGTGAAGGTAGCCGAGTTCGCCCTGAATACTGTTAACTATCGTTTCCAAAACGCTTTGCAGCGGACGTGATGCGTTCATCATGTCCCAAATATGCTGTAAAGTCAGCATTCTTTTATTGGCAATATTTAATTCCCGCGTGCGTTCTTCTATTTCTTTTTCAAGTTCAAGGTTGCGTTCATAGATTTCAAGATAATCCTGTTTACCCGAGTAAACAATATTTTCAACCTCAGAAACTTTTTTATAAATCTCTTTTAAATTTTTAAAGAAACTCATATATTTATTATACACTATGCTTTGAATTTTGTAACACTTTATTTACAATATTTATTATTTTCTCCGGTTCGGGGAAATTAATACATTTTTCAGCATCATCACCTTCAAGCGGACAAACCCTTTTATGGCAAGGCTGACACTTCAAATTTCCGTTTAACGCAAAATATTTGTCATCATTTCCAAACGGGCCGTACATTTTCGGAGGTGTACAGCAGAAAATCGAAATAACGGCAGGGATATCAACCGCTCTTGCGAGATGGGAACTTCCCGAATCAGGTGCTATAACAAGTGCTGCATGTGAAAATAATTCCGTTAAATCTTTAAGTCCGGTTTTTCCCGCAAGGTTAAGAAAATTATCACCGCCGATGTAGGAAATCAATTCTTTATCCGCATTTGTTCCCGTAAATACAATGGAACACTTGTCTTTTATCGCATTGACAAGAGTTTTCCAATTATCTTTGTTCCAATGCTTTAATTTCCAAGTTGTTGCGGGTGCAATTACGACTAAAGGCTTTGATTTGTCGACATCAGAAAGCAATAAATCAATTTTTGCTTTTGTTTGTGCGGAATTTTCGGGAAGCGTAAATTTAACATCATCAGCCCCTTCAAGTCCCAAATATTTCGCATAATAGAGGTGATGAAATATTGCATGCTGTTTAAAAATGTCTATGGGAGGTGATGAAACCCTTTCATTACCGCCTAAATGAGAATATTCGCGTCCGTTTTTGTAACAAATTTTCCGTTTTGCCCGACAAAGTTTCATCCAAACCATACTCTTAAACATCATCTGACAGTCAAGTGCGACATCAAATTTTTCCCTGCGAATTTTGTATAAAATTTTAAGAAATTCTATGTAATTATACGGATTAAACCTATTTTTCCTCCATTTTACAAACGGAACGAGAACGGTATTTTTAACTGCGGGGTTGTCTTTAACCACGTCATATCCTTTTTCGGATACCATCCATGTGACTTCGTAACCGTTATTTTTCAATACATTTGCAAGCGGAATGTTAAAAATTACATCTCCGAGCGAAGAAAATCTTATGAGCAAAGCTTTTTTCATAAAACTCTGTCCTCCAAAAATCCCGCACCTATTACGCCTGAAAAATCGCCGAGAGCAGCTTTCTTAAACCTGATTTTTTCTGCGGGAACGGGAAGTGATTTAGCTTTCGCCTTTTTAATTGTTTTTTCGTAAAAATAATCAACCGCATCAATTAATCCGCCGCCGAGAATAACGAGTTCGGGATTAATAAAGTTTATTATGCTTGCAATTCCGCCCGAAAGATATTCCGAAGCCTCCGTTACGTATTGCAAAACGAGTTCATCATCTCTTTCTATTGATTTTTGTATCATGCTTGACGTAATGGATTTTCCGGGTTCAAGGTAGTCAAGAATACAGGAAGTCCGACCTTTTTTCAACGCACCTTCAATTCTGTGTTCGATAGCAGAGCGTGATGCGTAAGCTTCCAAACATCCGTGAGCTCCGCAAGCACACTGTCTGCCGTTTAAATCGACTATTATATGTCCGATTTCGCCTGCCGTTCCGGTCGCTCCGAGTATAACTTTTCCTTCTTTTACAATAGCTGAACCCACACCCGTTCCGACAAAAATGCACACAAAATCATCGCAGTCTTTTCCCGCACCGAATTTTTGCTCTCCTATTGCCGCAATTTCAACATCGTTACCTAAAAATACGGGAATATTAAAATGCTCTGACAAAATCTCTTTTATATTCAAATTGTAACAATCCAAGTTTGCCGCAGCTATAATTATCCCGTTTTTTCTGTCTGTCTGACCTGCCGCACCCACACCGACAGAACTTATCTCATCAAGATTTTTACCCTCGAGAAGTTCTTCAATACCTTCTATCATTTTTTTGGTAATTTTTTTTGAACCTTTCTCTTTTTTGGTTTTTTTCTTTACATATTCCAAAACCTTTCCGCTTTCCCTGTCGATGAGAGCGATAAGAATTTTTGTTCCGCCTAAATCTATTCCGATAGAATACTTTTTCATATATTGAAATTATAACTTAAATCTTAGAAATTTGCAAAAATTCCGCTTATTTGCTACGATATTTTTATGGAGGGGATATGAGAATTTTTAATAAACCGTTTGTATTAATTTTATCACTTTTGTTTACGGTACAGTGTTGTTTTTCGCAGGATGTTTGGGTAAATGATTTGAGAAAAGTTTTTACTCAGAACAATGCGATAATTTATGAAATTAACCTTAGAACTTTCGGTGCAAATGATACGAATAATAACGGTATAATTGATTTTGACGACAAAGAAGAAAGCGGAACATTTTTGAATGCGATATCAAGGCTTGATGAACTTGCACAGAAAAATATTAACACAATTCATGTATTGCCGATTACTCCTGTCGGAAAAACAAAGGCATTAGGCACGGCGGGTTCTTTATATGCCGCATCGTCTTTCAACACGCTTAATCCCCAGTTGGCAAGCAAACAAACGGCTCTTTCGCTCGAAGAACAAGCGGAAAAATTTATCAACGAAGCTCACAGACGCAGAATTCGTGTAATTATAGACTTGCCCTGCTGCGGCTCTTACGATTTGTACATGCAAAGACCGGAACTGTTTTTGAAAGACAAAAACGGTCAGTCAGTTGTTCCCTCTGACTGGACGGATGTAAGACTGCTTAATTGCGGAAGTGAAAACGCTGTTAACAAAGAAGTTTACAACCTTTACAAAGAATTTGTCGATATGGTAATAGGTTTGGGTGCGGACGGCATAAGAGCCGATGTTGCAACCAATAAACCCGCAAGTTTTTGGAAAGATTTGATTTCTTATTCAAGAACAAAAGATCCGCAGTTTTTGTGGCTTGCGGAGGCATCGGAAAGCTGGACACAGCCCGTTGTAGAAGGAGCAGTCTTTACTCCCTATAACAAACTATTGGAAGCGGGTTTTGACGGATATTACGGCAGTTATTTTAAACTAAAAGATTTTAAGACGGGCAAAGAACTTATAAATTTGGTTTCGGACACGATAAAAAACACTTCGGGCTATGGGGATTCAAAGTCTGTAATAGGAAGTTTCACAACCCATGACGAGGTAAGTCCCGTACTTATCAACGGAACAAGATTATCAGAAATGATTATGTGGCTCAACAGCACTTTGCCCGTAAATGCTTATTACGTTGACGGTTTCGACACGGCAGATAATTATATTTATCTCTGGGCAAACAAAAAAGCTTTTAAAACTTATACTGACGATGATTATTACTTTACACACAGGGGAAAAATTGATATATTCAATTATTCAAGACGTCCTGGCGGTAAAGATACCAATTTATCAAGAATATTTACCTATGCAAACGGCATAAAACTTTATTATTCAAGGCTGATTTCGCTCGGCAAATTTATACCGCTAAGAACTTCAAACCCGTCAGTATTTGCCTATGCGATAAGTTATGATGGCAAAAGCCTTATTGTTGCTGGGAATTTGAATTTCAGAGAAAACGCGGATACATTGGTTTATGTTTCAAGGCTTTCAAAGGAAAACATGGTTTTGCCGATAAAAATACTTGAACCTCCGATTACGCAAAACGGAAGTTTGAACTTCAAACTTCAACCCGGTGAAACACAAGTATTGCTAACGAACGATTTTGAAGTGAAATATTAAAAAGATGAAAAGTGAAAAGTGAGAAGTGAGAGGTTCATTTCAGCACTTTGTGCGGGTAATAGCTCCCTCCCCAGATGGACTCTGCCGAACGGATTTTCCCCCTCCTCAGACGGGGAGGGCTGGGGTTGGGTGCGGTTTTCCCCTCCCTTTTCAAGGTAGGGAATAGGGGTGGGTTTGTTCCCTCTCCCCTTGCGGGAGAGGGTTAGGGTGAGGGGTAAACCGTCATGGCGAGCGAATGCATCAGCCCATTAATCCGCACGAAGTGCCGTAATATTTTTCCCCCTCCCCAAATGGACTCTGTAGTTAGACTCCCTCCCCTAATAAACTCTGCCGAACGGATTTTCCCCCTCCCCAGACGGGTTTGTCAACTTTTCATTGCAATAATAAGGAATTTATGCTATACTAATAACGGAGGTAGGAAGTTATGGAATGTC
>CANQMP010000021.1 GCA_947624975.1 Candidatus Gastranaerophilales bacterium | reverse complement strand
TACCTTGAAAAGGGAGGGGAAAACCGCACCCCACCCTAACCGAAATTTCTAAATTCGCATGGCTCATTAAGAAATTTACCTCTCGCAAAACGATACTTAATCGTTTTGCTCGGCAGTGTCCATCAGGGGAGGGAGTTAGTTTGCTTGGCAGAAGTCCATCAGAGGAGGGGGAAAAATTAGTACCTTCCCTTTTTAAGGGAAGGTTAGGATAGGTTAATATTTTTAGTACAAAGTGCCGATTTATTTGACCCCTCACCCTAACCCTCTCCCGCAAGGGGAGAGGGAATTTATATTTTTTCCGCACGCAGTGCCGTAATAGTCTTCTCACCTTTTACCTTTCACTTTTCACTTAAATATTGCGTTCAGACTCAGCCTGCTACTTTTCACTTTTTAAAAATTTGTTGGGGTAGAAACCCCAACTTACATTTTTTTGCACGAAGTGCCGAAATGAACTTTTCACCTTTTTAACCCACCCCTGCCCCCTCCCTTGAAAAGGGAGGGGAAAACCGCACCCCATCTGTCCTCCGGACTATCCCTCTCGCAAAACGATACTTAATCGTTTTGCTCGGCAGAGTCCATCTGGGGAAGATATGTTAAGTCCCTTAAACAAGTTAATAAAACACGTCAATAAAAAGCCTGCAAGTCAAAAAAACACGGAGCGTTTCCGCTCCGTGCATTCGATTACCGTCATCCAAGATATGTGGCGATTGCACTCAGCTTCTCAGTACCCGTTTCATTAAATATACGGTTTTTGTCGAGAAGTTTCACCTGTCGGGTAATCGTTCGTATCCCGCCGCTTTGTTACAGGAATTGTACAGAATATATTCTTCTGCATCGAAATAAGCATTAATGCCCCTGCACCGATACATTTCGGTTAATTCGGATAAGGGATACGAATTATTATTTCTCTTTTATTTCTATTTTTTTAGGTTCTTTGGTTTCGGTTTGAAGTTTGGGTACGGTAATTGTCAATACCCCTTTTTCGTAATAAGCCGTGCTTTCATCTGTTTTAACAGGTTCATCAAATGATATTGTACGTTTGTATCTGCCGTATCTGAATTCCGATGTGTGATAACGTTCGTTTTTGGATTTTTCTTCGTTTTCTTCTTTTTCTTCGTGAATTTCCGCCGTTATCGTCATGAATTCGTTATCAAGTTCAATATCAATGTCATCTTTTTCGACGCCCGGAAGTTGAACTTTTATTTTGTAATTTTTATCATTTTGCTTAATTTCTACGGCAGGACGCCAAACGGATGTTTTTTTGAGGTTAAGCGGGTTTGCCATCGAATGTACAAGCAAAGTGTCACGCAAAAAATTATTCAATTCGTTGTGAATACTGTCAAAATACAAATCAGGTTCACGTATAATCAAATCGTGTTTCATGGTTTTTTCCTTTCTTTTCTACAAGATAAACCTTTTTTGTGGGGTTTTCATTAGACTTTTTACCGATTAATTACACATTAAATATGTACTTTTGTGTAATAGATTTTTTCACGGTTTATTAAATAATATCTCTGAAAGGGGTGCTTGTATGACAGTTAAGATGCTCGTTTTTGACTACCGTGAAAGCGAAAAAAATTTTTTTGAAACACACAATTTGGAAAATTTTGAGATAACATTTTTTGAAGAAAGTTTGAATATTGACACTGTCAAAAATCTTCCGCAAGAACTTCTTGAAAATACATTTGTTATAAGCGTTTTTGTTAATTCTGAGGTTACAAAAGATGTTATTTATGCGTTTAAAAATCTCAGAGTGCTTTCAACACGTTCAACGGGGCTTGACCATATAAACCGCAGGGCTGCCGCCGAAAAAAATATTGACGTTATTAATGTTGGAAGTTACGGGGCAAAATCCGTTGCACAATACACGATAGGTTTAATGATAGCCTTAATAAGGCATATTATTCCCGCATCACAATATATTCAAAATCAAAGGGGTTTGTGTGAAAACTATGTCGGACGTGATATTTCAAAACTTACACTCGGAATTGTCGGAACTGGTTCTATCGGTGCGAGTGTTTGTAAGGTCGCAAAATCAATGGGGATGAATGTTTTGGCTTATGATTTAATGCCGAAACAAGAATTGTTCGGTGAAGTTGAATATGTCGAACTTAATAATCTGCTTGAAAATTGCGATGTTTTGTCGCTTCATTTACCGTTTACGGGAGATAATTACCGTATGATAGGCGAAAAAGAAATCAGGTTAATGAAGCCGACATCTTATATAATCAATACTTCCCGAGGAGAAATTCTCGATACATTTGCACTTTACGATGCGATTTGTCAAGATAGAATTGCGGGTGCTGCTATTGATGTGGTTACGTGTGAAACGCTCAGTTTTCATTGTCACAAACAGTCGAAAAAAACCAATACAACACTTTTTTGTATGCGGGAAGCCGAACACATAAAAAGACTTACGGAATTTCCAAACGTAATTATTACCCCACATATTGCTTACGAAACACAGGATGCCATTGATTATATTTTGGAAATGACCTTTAAAGGAATTATTGACTGTATACAAGGCGGAAGCCGTTTTAAAAACTTATAATAGGAGAGGATTTTAGATTAAACTCATTTTTCCATAATTTGTGCCGAAATTGCACCGAACATAAAATCAATGCGTTTGTACAACTTAAATCCTTTGCGTTCAAAATCTTTGATTAAATCATCAGGCTCTGAAAATGCCTTTTTTGAATTAATCAAATATTTGTACGGGAAAGTGTTTTCCGTCAGTCTTTTGACCAAAACCGGAGTTATTAAATCGTAAATTTTGCCTGCCAAATTCTTTTTACCGAAATCCAGATGAAGATATTTTCCGCCCCGTCTAAGCACTCTGAAAGCTTCCTCAACCGCTTTTTCGGCATTATTAATATTTCTTAACCCGAAACACATTGCAGCTGCGTCAAATGTGTCATCTTTGAAAGGAAGGTTTGTCACATCGCCTTGAATATATTGTATTCCGGAAGTTTTGCTCCGTGCAATTTTTAACATGTTTTCCGAAAAATCAACGCCCGTTACCTCGCATTGAGGTTGAATTTTTTTTATAAGTTCCGCAATATCGCCCGTACCGCAGCACAAATCAATTACTTTATAATGAGGTTTTATATCAAGATTTTTTACACATTTTAACTTTATTGATTTATGTTTGCCAAAAGACATTACATCATTGATAAAATCGTAATCTTTCGCGATTAAATCAAACATTTTTTGAATTTTTTCGGGATTTTTATCAAGCGTCATAAAATTTAATTATTAATAAAGTCTTTCATAAACTCTAACTGTTCATATGGAAATTTTTTGTTTGTAAAATGCTCCAAATAACTGTCTATTATTGGTCGCATATAATCTCCGTAAATCATATATAAGAATTTTTCATAACATCTTGGAGCATAAAATTTTCCGTCTTCAAAATCCAATTCAACAAGCGGAAAAACGTCATCATAATCAAAACAAATAAATCCGTTCTGAACAGGAAATTCTGCTGACAAATAGTATGATACTTTTGTCAAATCTTCGGTGGAATTACCCGAACAGATAATATCATGTGAATATTTACTTATTAACTTTAAATTTTCTTTTATATCTTCCTGTTGATTAGCTATATCATATATTTTTCTTAGTTCAAGAACTTTATTTGCAGTCCTGCACTTTTCCCAAATAATACTGTTTTTTTCATTTTCATCGGCAATTTTATAATATGGTTCATAAACAAAAATGTCCACAAAAGGACAGCAGTCAATCTGACAATTTGGTACTTTTAGTATGACTTTATAAACAGTTACTGCAGAAGTTGACATATAATAATTTGAAACTCTGATATCAGTATTTTCTTTGTCAAAAATTTCCCTGAAACGATTAAAATCTTTTCTTAACATTCCGATATCTAAATCATCATCCCATGGAATAAATCCGTTATGGCGAACAGCACCTAATAATGTTCCGTACATTATAAAATAATTTATCTTATTTTTTCTGCATATTTTATCTATAATTTGCAGTAAACGTATGGAAGTTAGTTGAACTATACGCAATACACCCGTTGCCGGAGGCAATTTGGTAATATCCATACTGATTTGTAATGTTTGAGAGGTTATACTTGCTTTCTTTATTTCTTCCAATGTGTCTAACATATAGTCAGTATTTACAACTTGAAATTTTATCAAGTTAAAAAGCAGTCCTATGGTTTTTTTACTATCCCTTACATCAATTCTAATAAAACCGAACAGGATACGATGCCTATAAACATATTTTGATTTTATTTCTTTTACAGATAATGGTCCCAAAAAATATTCTTTTTCTTTGAAATTCTTTATTTCTTTTCCAAATAATTTCATTAAAAATAACCTCTCTTTAATAACTTTTATATAAATAATACTTGATGACTAACTTCCAAATAATATCATAAACAATATTTACTGTTGAACATTTATAAATTTTTGTTAATCTGCCCAAATTTTCATTGTCAATATGAAATATATTTTTTATTTGCAAAAATATACACCAAAAATGATGTTTTGGTGTATAAAAATCATGTACTCTCAAACAGAATAACATATCAAGTTAAAACTTGTCAAGTTTGCAAAATTTAAAAAGTTAATCTATAACAAGCTTTGCTGTTTTTTTTATACACCAAAACATCATAAATGCGAAAATGAAAAGAGTAATTACTTACGGAACATTTGACTTACTTCATCAAGGACATATAAATATTTTAAAAAAAGCTAAAGCTTTAGGAGATTACCTTGTTGTCGGAGTTACGGGAGATGACTACGATTATAGTCGAGGGAAATTGAATGTTTTTCAATCTCTTGCCGAAAGAATAGAAAATGTTAAAAAAACCGGATATGCCGATGAAATTATTGTAGAAGAATATTTAGGTCAAAAAGTATCTGATATTCAAAAGTATAATATTGATACTTTTGTAGTGGGTTCGGACTGGAAAGGTAAATTTGATTATCTGAAAGAGTATTGCGAAGTTATTTACTTAAACAGAACAAAAAATATTTCTTCTACAGAACTCAGGAACAAAAAAAATAATGTTTTAAGATTAGGTATTATAGGAAACGGCAGAATAGCAGCCAGATTTTTAAAAGAATCTAAATACGTAAGCGGTATTGATGTTTGTTCTGTGTATGGCAGAAATGAAGAAAAAGTAAAACAATTTTATGAAAAATTTGAATTATGTTATTACTTTACAAATTATGAAAAATTTTTAGATACTGTGGATGCGGTTTATATTGCTACTCCTCACACAACACATTATGAATTTGCAAAAAAAGCACTGCTTAGAAACAAACATGTCCTTTGTGAAAAACCACTAACACTTTCTGAGGATTTCGCCAGGGAGCTTTTTTCAATAGCGGAAAAAAACAAATTAATATTAATGGAAGCTATAAAAACAGTTTATGCACCATGCTTTAATAAATTAATTAATATTGCAAAAAGTGGAATTGTAGGGAAAATCGTTGACGTAAGAGCTACTTTTACAAAGTTAATTGATGATAAAAGTTTAAGAGAATATAATTTACAACTGTGTGGTGGAAGTTTTACAGAGCTTGCAACTTACCCCCTATGTGTAATCATTAAATTGTTAGGTTCCGATATAAAGGAAATATATTTGAAAAGTATATTTGACAAATATACAAATGTAGATATATTTTCAAAAATGAATATTGAATATACTGAAGCAATTGCAACTTTAACCGTAGGTATCGGTGTAAAAAGTGAAGGTGATTTGGTAATATCAGGAACAAAGGGCTATATATATGTACCTGCTCCGTGGTGGAAAACAGAGTTCTTTGAAGTCAAAGCAGAAGATCCGGGTAAAGTCCAAAAATTCTTTACAAAATTTGATGGTGATGGTTTGAGGTATGAATTATCCGAATTTGTCAAATCAATTAACAGAGGCTATTCTTCATATAAATTGAGCAGTAACGAATCAATTTTAATCGCTAAAATTATGGAGTATTTTTTAAAAAAATTCCCTCAATATAATTATGTATTGCAAAAAGCATAGAAAAGATTAAAATGTAAATAAAATTTTAACCTATTTGCACGTTTCTCATCATAACATATAATTAAAATATGAAAATAGCATTTATACCGATAGATAATCGTCCTGTTTGTTATAATTTGGCAAAAGATATTGCTCAAGATACGGTAATTTTGCCCGAAAGAGAACTTTTGGGCGGGTTGCAAAAAATTGCCGACACACAAGGAATTTTAAATTGGCTTGAAAATCTGCAAAATATTGATGCGGTTGTTATTGCACTTGATACAATAGCATACGGCGGTTTGATACCCTCAAGACGCTCAACGGAAAGTTTTGAACAGATAAAAACCCGTATAGAAAAGTTAAAACAAATTCTCATTAAAAAGCATGCCAAAGTATACGCTTTTTCAAGTATAATGCGAATTTCCAACAACAATGTTAATGAAGAAGAAAAAGAATACTGGAACAAGTGGGGAAAAAAGATTTTCGATTACTCTTACCAATGTCACAAAAACGGCTGTGAAAGCTGTATTGCAAACCTGATTCCCTCGGAAATTATTGACGATTACATGAACGGACGTAAACGGAATTTTGAAATTAACAAAATCTATCTCGAATGGCAAAAAGAAGGCTTTTTTGACACGCTTGTTTTTTCAAAAGATGATTGTGCAGAATACGGATTTAACGTACAGGAAGCCCAGACCCTTGAAAAACTCGGCGGATACGTTAAAACCGGAGCGGATGAAATTCCGCTTTCCCTTCTTGCACGGGCAATAAACGGGTCGATTAAAATTGCACCCGTGTTTTTACAGCCCGAAAGTAAAGATTTAATCTCAAACTATGAGGACATTTCTATTGAAAAATGCGTTAATTCTCAAATAGAACTTGCGGGATGTGAAGTTTCGGGTTTGCAAAACGCTGATGTAGTGCTAATTGTAAATAACTTTGAAAACCGTCAGGGAGAAATTGTCATGAAAATTCCCGCAAAACCGTTTTCAGGTACCTGGAAAAAACCCGACAAACCCTATATGATAGCCGATGTTCGGTTTGCAAACGGTGCGGATAACGCTTTTACGGAAAAACTTTTTCAAAGCGGGTTTGATGAAAACTGCCTCGGCTACAGTGCATGGAATACTTCCGCCAATACTCTCGGAAGTTTGATTTGCTCTGTTAAAGCGAAATTTTTGCTCAATGTCGATTTGAAAAAACTTTTTGCAATACGCTTGCTCGACGATTGGGCATATCAGGCAAATGTAAGACAAATGCTCGACAAACCCGACATTGATAAACTCAAAAAACTTATGAAACCCTATGAAAAAAAAGTTTTTCAATTTTTGAAAACGGAGTATAATTGTAATTATAAATTCCCGTGGAACAGATTATTTGAGGTAGAAATTGAGCTTAACTGAAATTATAATACTTGCAATAGCACTCGGTATAGACTGCATGGTCGTTTCATTCTCTCAAGGTCTGATTTTCAAAAACAACAGACTGTTTAATTCCATGATACTTGCCCTTACAATGGGAATTTTTCAAGGCGGCATGCCATTTATCGGTTACTTCGGGATAAATCCCGTTGTGAATTTTATCGCTCCGTTTAGTAAACTGTTTGTTTTTGCGATATTTATGTTTTTGGGTTTGAAATTTATTATTGAAGCTTTTCAAGAAAAAAAAGAAATCCAATGCATTGATATAAAATGTTTGATGTTTATGGGAATTGCGACCAGTATTGATGCACTTGTATCAGGTGTCAGCTTAAATTTAACCTCTGCACCGTTGATTTTTTCTGTCGTCGTAATAGGTGTAATGTCTTTTTTAATGTCTTTATCGGGATTTTGGTTCGGAATATTTTTCAAACGGTTTCCGTCAAAATTTCTTGAAATATCAGGCGGAATTATATTGATATTTTTGGCATTAAAAAACCTCAATTTTTAAAAAAGGCATGCCCGAAATGGCATTTTAACGGAATATTTTACAAAACTTAATACAAATTAAAACCATGAAAAACCATGCCATGAGCATGAAAGGCATGATTAAAAATCTATAAATCATGTCAGCGGTTGAATTTTGCCGTTATAAAATTGCTAAAACACTGATATATCAAGTAAAAAAATTTACTGTTACAAATGTTCATAATTGCATGTTTTGCCCTTGAAAATATCCAATTATTTTTTATACTGAATACGTGGGGATTCTGACAGTATAAAAAAGCTGGCATGGTTGCCATACTTGGGTAAGATAGT
Organism: Candidatus Gastranaerophilales bacterium; assembly: GCA_947624975.1. Classification (GTDB taxonomy): domain Bacteria; phylum Cyanobacteriota; class Vampirovibrionia; order Gastranaerophilales; family Gastranaerophilaceae; genus Stercorousia. The sequence continues at coordinate 23,401 of CANQMP010000021.1, read as the reverse complement.
AAATCGGAGATTATATAAATTGTTTAGAAGCAGAGATATGGGTAGAGCTGTTGCAGTCAGAAGATGGACACCGACAGCACTTGAATGTTATAAAAGGGGTTGTAATTGCGAAGGTTGTTTTTATAAAGACTTTTTCAGCGGTTCATCGCACAGATGTCAGATGAAAGCTTCCGTGCTTGAACTTGTAAGGGTTATCGGTACACCGAATGTAGAATTACAACAATTTATTATCGAGGACTAAAGACTTTAAGAATATTCTGTGGTATAATATACAAGCAGTATATTATAGGAGGTTCACATGCACATTTACGTAAACGGAAGAAACATCGAAATTACAGATGCGATTAAGGCTTATGTGAAAGAGAAATTTACAAAAGTCGTAAATCACTACGACCAAATTCAAGGAATTGAAGTTGTTTTATCTGTTATTAAAAATCCGTCGGCATCGGGAAAACATGTAGCGGAAGTTAACTGTAAAATGAATACGGGAAATTCCGTCAGATGCGAAGAAGCAGCTGATTCGATGTATGAAAGTATTGATTTGCTGGCAGATAAACTCGACAGACAGGTTAAAAAATACAAGGATAAAAGTTTGGGTTCCGACAAATCGTCAATAAGAACGGACGAAACGGAAGAATAAGCAACAAAAAAACGACCTTTTAAAGGTCGTTTTTTTATTAATCCTTTTTGTTTATAGAGCATTAGCCGGTTTTTTCTGAGCCGTAGCACCCGGAATTGATTGCCAATTAGCTGCCATAATCTTTTTGAAAGATTTCAATGCCGTATCTTCAAGTTCGCCGAGTTCTTCAGCTTCCATAATCAATTCTCTCAAAGGAAGCAAAGCTCTTTGATCTCTTAGAACGCCTAACGCAGCAGCCGCACCTGCTCTGACAAGTTCGTTTTCCGAACGGTTTTTCATAACGTCTATCAATGCGGGAACTGCCTTAATGTCATTCAATTTACCAAGTGAAGTAACCGCATAAATTCTAACGTTTACCCATTCGTCATAAAGCATGTTAATAACTCTATCGACTGCCTTTTTGTTTCCGATTTCGCCTAAAGCACGTGTTGCATCGCATCTTACGTTAACTTTTTCGTGGTCTAAAGATTCTATCAAAGCGTCCGTTGCGACATCACCGATTTCAATAAGAGCGTCCGTTGCCGTAATACATACTTGCGGGTTTTCGTCATTAAGGGCTTCAACAAGGGGTTCAACAACGATTTCACCGCCTAAGCGACCCAAAGCACGTGCGGCACGAACTCTTACATCGACATTTCTGTCCTCACGAAGTGATTCTATCAAATGAACCGTTGCTTTGCAATCTCCGAGTTCACCGAGTGCACGGGCTGCATATAATCTGACGGAACCGTTTTTGTCATGTTTAAGTACATCAATTAACGGTTCAACTGCCTTTGAATCGCCCATTTCACCGAGAACACGTGCAGCGTTGTATCTGACTTTTTCCGAATTACTTGTTTTCAAATCACTCAACAATTCTTCAAAAGTTTTCTTAACCTGTTTCTTTTTGCTGTTCACACTAATTGTCATTAATTTTTCCTCCGACACAATATTTTTTCACTACACTTATGATTTAATAAAAACATCGGTGAATAAAATATTGCCTTTTCTATCTACTTTTATTAATTTTTATTAACAAACTTTTTCCTTATGATGTCTAAAACTATAAGGGTAAATTTGACACTTATACTAATAATATAACATATATTTAAAATTTTGTCTTAATTTTTAAAAAAAACAATATGATTTTTTTTATAAAAATACATCCCTTTCATATATAATTATACTATCAGTGTAACAAAAATTCATAAATTATTACTTACTACAGATAGTAATAATAAACTCGCTGCCCCTGCCAACCTCACTGTTTACAATAATTTTCCCGTTATGCTTTTCAATAATCTTTGTGCAAATGGCTAATCCCATACCCGTTCCAACCCCCAAACTCTTTGTCGTAAAACCTGCCGTAAATATCTTGTCAAGCTGATTTGAGGGAATTCCTCTGCCAGTGTCTTTAATCTTTACGATAAGATTATTTTCCGAAAAATCGGTTGTTATTGTAATCGTTCCTTTATCCTCAATCGCTTGACATGCGTTAACCAAAATGTTTGTAAACACCTGATTAAGCAAGTTCGGAAAACATCTCACCATCGGGATTTCACCGTAATTTTTTATAATTTCTATACGGTTTTTTGTTTCGTGCCTGATAAGTTCAAGCGTAAGGTCAAGTTCCTTATTTATATCAGCCTCTTGTAATTCCGCCTCATCAAGACGAACAAATTTTTTCAATGAAGTTACGATATTGCTTATGCGATTTACGGCTTCTTTGTCTATTGTGTTTATGTCGGTAAGCATTTCTTTTAATTCTTCGTCTTTAATGTTATCCAAAAGCTTGGAAACTATTGCGTTGTTTGACTTTATGGACGCAACGGGAGTGTTGATTTCATGTGCAACACCTGCCACAAGTTGACCGAGCGATGCCATTTTTTCGGAATTTATAAGTTGAATTTGAGTTTCTTTCAGTTCTTTCAATGTGTTTTTCAATTCGTTAACGGTTTGAATATTTTTTCTGTAAAGTTCAGCTCTGATAACCGCGTTTGAAAGCTGAGTTGAAACTGCCTCGAGAATTTCAATTTCTTCTTCCGAACCTCGTTTTTGCCGGCTGAGTAAAACTATTACCCCCATTAGCTTTTGAGCATGATGTACTGGAACAACAATTCTCATAACCGATTGTTTAAGCGGTTTTGCACCGATATATTCTATCAAAGAATTATTGACCGCAATTTCTTTTCTGTCAATAGTTTCACAGGTTTTGTCATCGAATTTTATCTTGTCGGGCATGGTGGATTTTTTAGCACCGTAAACTTCCTGAACAGCAAACCCTCCTCTTTCCGATTTTGCGTAATAAACCTTGTATGCGTTAAACATCATCGACAATTCTTTCAGAGCCGATAGGAGAATTTGCGAGATATCAAAACTTTCTCTGATGTTGTTGGAAACTTTGTTAATCAGAGCAATTCTGATAGCTTGACTCTGGGCTTTTTGTTTAATTTTTTGTAAATCTTCATTTTCAACGATTAACTTTTTACATTTTTCGTTAAGTTTTTCGTTTTGCTTGTAAACATCGTTAAGTCGATTTTGTGCACTGACATCGGTGAAGAAAAGAATTGTGTAGCTTCCTTTTTTAACCGACTGCAAATCATAGTAATAAATTCTGTTGAGTTCTGTTTGGTAAGAAATTCTTGCGAAAAAATCTTCAGCGGAAGTGATAGCATGGTAAACGGGAGAATAAATTTCGATATTTTCAGAATTAAGCGGACAGATTTCAAACCCCGAATTGTGAGAAAGTTTTTTAAGATTAGTATCTTTAAACCATCTTTTAAATGTGTGATTTTTATAAACAATCTCGTTTTTTTTATTAATAACTAGAACGGCATCCCTAAATTGCCTGAAAAAATCAAACTTCTTCATAATGATATTATATTTAATAAGTAAAAATCGTGCAATTAATTAAATAAATTATAATAAACCGCTTTCATCGACAAAATTAACCATCCATTTTTCGATTTTCAAAGTTGGAGTTGTATTTTCTTTTTTGCAGGCAATTTTGAACAAACTCCACAAATCATCATTAATCATAATGCTAGTTTTTTTAGTTTTGTTTCTGGTCAAATCAATAATTTTATCAGTTTTATTAGTCATAAAAATATCCCTTTCAAATAAAATTGCACATTTTGTTAGTAAATTCAACCGCAACTTGACAGGTAATAAATACCATGATATATTATGGTATAAATTAAGGTGTAAAAGGAGGAATTATGAAAAAAAGTTTAAAATTTGGTTTTACGATGGCAGAAATTTTAATCACGTTGGGAATAATCGGTGTCGTTGCGGCTTTGACCATCCCGACATTGATTAATAAATATCGTGCTGTTGAAATGAAAACGAGATTTGACAAAGCTTATTCAACTATCAGTCAGGCATTTGAACTTATGAAAATAGATAACGGCGGATTTATTGACGGAAGCAGTTATCCCGCCTCTAGCTTTGGATCTGATTTCCAAAAATACTTTAGAAATGTAAAAGCAAATGTAGGAAGGGCAAATTATGATATCAGCTTGCCAACCTACAAAAATTTTGCCGAAAATGCAGATTTTTATAAAAATCTCCTTGATGACGGTACAATATACCTGTCAGACGGAAGTATAATTTATATTGAAAATCCGATTTCTAGTTATAATTTTGTCTTTATTTTTATAGATATTAACGGATTAAAAGAACCAAATGTTGCAGGAAAGGATTTATTTGGATTTCATATAACAAATGATAGTCGACTCATTCCTTTAGGTGTAAGCGATATTTTTTCAGCATACCCGGTATATAAAGATTTTGATGAAAGTGACAATCTTTGTGATGAAACAAGCCATTCAATATTTAACGGTATCTGTTGCACTTACAAAGCACTGAATGATAAGGATTATTTTAAAAAGATATTTGATTAAATATGTTGTAACTTTTGTATAAATATTTGGCACACCTCACCTTTTCTCTCTCTTGGAAAGGGATAGGGTGAGGTGTGGTTTCCCCCTCCATTTTCAAGGGCACTATCAACTTTCATTGCATTAAGAATAAACTCTTTGTGAAAGAAAAGGTCAAGAGATATTCTAAGCATTTCTTCTTTGAATATCTTTTTGTTCGCCTGTTAAATCGTGCAAGATTATCCCTTATGGAACTGTTTGAACTTTCTATTAAATGTGTTTGACTTTTTGTCATGTATAGGATTCCATTACTCCTATTTTATTAAACGCTACCTGGTAACAACTATTAGCATCCGAAAATATTTGTGTAATCTTACCAACCTTTGACTTTTTAAATATATTCTTATGGCACTCTTTATTCCTTCTCCGATGGTATATGCAATAACACGTTTCTGTCTTCTAGAATAAGCAGTCCATATGATTGCTCGATTTTTCTTTTTTTTATATAAGTATATATTTCATCTAATTCTATTATGTCAGATTTATCTGTTGTTAATGGTTTAAAATCTTGTAAAAGTTCTGTTAATAATTTATGAGCATTCTTTATCCATTTTATTACACCGGTAGGACTTACTCCGGAAAATAATGCTATTTTTCTTATACCTACATTATTAAGATACATTAGTAAAGCTTTATATTTCCTTAGAGCATCTTCTGGGCGTTTGTGCAAATGTTCTTTTACAAGATGTGCATAACATCCTTTGGGTGCCCCTACTCTTTCCGTTCTTTTTTACTTTAATACTTTTGCAATATGGACATTCTGTCATGATTCACCTCCTTTATTAGTTTAGGATATTTTCTTTTATTGGACAATGAATTGTTCGCAATTACTGCGGGAGAGGGTTAGGGTGAGGGGTTATATTATATCAGATGTTTGATGGGTGAAATGAAAATCGTTTCACCCATCCTTGTATCATAAATTTGTAAAAGATAGTAGAATAACAATGAATTAAAAAACGGAATAAGACTGTACCCATCCAAAGTTATTCAAAACTGATTCGGAGATAAGTCCCCGTTTGTAATTCTTTAAAGCTGAATATTATCTGGAGAGTGATAGAAACTCGTATTTACAAGGTAAGCAAAGTTTTACATTAAGAACAGACCCGTTTATTTTAATTCAGAAAGGAGTTCTATGAATATTCTATTGTGGTGTAGATGTTTCTAAAAAGAAACTGGATGTTATGCTATTAGTCCAAAAAAAATTTCTTTACAAAGTTGTTGAAAATAGTAATGATGGAGTGATTATTCTTCAAGAGTGGATTAAAAGCAAATTAGATAAAGATGCTTTAGTCCACTTTTGGATGGAAGCAACTAATGTTTACCACGAACTCGTAGCTTTTACTTTATTGGAAAACAAAAATTTTAAAGTTAGTGTTGTTAATCCAATAATAGTAAAGTCTTATGCAAAATCTCTGGTTAAGACAAAAAATGACAAAATTGATGCCAAAATTCTTGCACAATTCTGCAAAGAACGAAACCCAAAACCTTTTACTCCTCAATCGAGAGAAAGACGAGAATTAAGAGATTTATCTCGTTTAATGGACAATCTTGTTGAATTAAGAGTTATGCAAAAAGTAAGGCTGCAAACATTAAATACAGAAGCTGCAGCCCGCATGGTCAAAGCCACGCTTAATTCTATCGAGAATACAATAGCAGAAACAGAGAAAGAAATAAAGTACTACTATGAAAATTATCCGGAATTAGAGAAAGAATATAAATTACTTAATTCAATTCCTTCTTTCGGTAAACGAGTCAGTAATGTACTTTTATCTGAAATCTACAAAGATGAATACAATATGTATAATTCTAAAAGATTAACATCTTTCTTTGGGCTGGAAGTTAGAGAAATGGAGTCGGGTTCCAGTGTTAGAAATAAGCCAAGAATAACTAAATACGGTAATCCCAGAGTAAGAAATAGTTGCAATCCGGCACAATGCAAAAATGTCTGATTTTTATTTGCGTTTATTTAACAAAGGTAAGCCTAAAAAACTGGCATTAATAGCTGTTGCAAGAAAATTGCTTGTGATAGCTTGTGCTATTCTAAATTCACAAAAAACATACGATGAAAACCACATTTCTTGTTACAATAAAGAATTAGCAAGAACAGCTTAAAGAAATCAATACAATTAAATAGCAAAAACCGGGATGCTAAAAGCACCCTGGTTTTGCTTACCTTAAATATACTTTTTTCAAAAAAATTATTCTCTTGACTTTCAAGACATTATCTACTTTCTTTTTATGTTAAAAGTAAAAAATATAGCATAAGACCGTAAAAGACCGCCACCGAATGCTAAATATAAAATTAAGGCATTTTTGAGAACATATAAAAGCTACTTTATAAACATTGAGAAAATAATGCCTATATATGAAACAATATCGTTATTCTTCATCTTCATCACCATTAAGTGCATCACCCATGCGGTATTTAATGTCGTAGTTAATTATATAGTCTAATTCTTCATCTGTAAAACCATAATATTTTGATAGAACTTTATCTATTTCATCAATTATTGGTTTTGATTTTTGTGGAAAATATCTTTTAAAAGATACGATTCCTGTTGTTTTATAATTATAGGTTTCTAAAATAGAATTATTATTTAAGCTTTCAAGTAATTTATTTGTTAAAATTATAAAAGTTTTTTCATCTTGAAGAACTATAGAATCAATTAAAATACAAAAATCATAAATTTCTTTTTTTGTAATATGATAACAATCACTATACATTATCCACCATATAAAAAATAAGCTTGAATTTAATAGACTACATATAATTAAAGAAATTATATGTTTATCAAAACATAACTTTTTGTATTGTACTGAACTATTTTGTAATAAAAAACATTTTGTCCAAAATATAGCAACATTATGATAATATATAGTATTTCCGTTTTTTCTTACTATTTTTTCAATTTTGTCCTTTTGAGTTAATATTTTTTGTACAATGTTATTTTCAATTAAATTTCCTATTTTTAAAAGAGTATTAGTATTCGTCTTATTTAAAGAATAATTTATTAGTTTAAAAACGTTATCGCGTTCAACAGCATACCAGCGATAATAATTAGTTGTATAAATATTCGATTTTTTATTTTTCTTACAAATAAAAATCATTAGTCGTGTTTTTACACCTTCAAATAATATGCTTGGATTAGTATCACTACAATAAAAACTCATGTATAATAAGTTACTACATAGTACTTTTTTGAAGGTATCGTTCTTGGGGTTGTAACACAGGACAATGGAGCAATCATACTTAAATATTTGTCATTTTTTAATATTTTTAAACTTCGTTCTATTGTATAAGCATATAAATTACCACAACTTTCAGTTTCATAATTTTGAATAGTGTAATCTTTTTTTATATCTGTATATTCAACATATGGCGGATTACCGATTATTACATCAAACCCACCACGATTATTGATTACATTATAAAATTCAACAAACCAATTAAAATATTCATGAGTTAATAACCATTGGTGGTATGTTTCTTTTTTATCAGAATTAATACCATATTTTTTAGCCATGTATTGATTTAATTCATTATTAAGTTCCTCTAATCTATTTTGTAAGTCTTTTTTAGCTGATAGGATTTCTTCATGCGTACCGGAAACTATTTGAGAATTTTTGAATCTCTTGTATGCTAATGCTACTTTTTGAGCATTTTCATCAATAATATCCATTGTATTTCCGGATAATAGGTTCATCTGCCCACTCAATGTATTATGTTCAACAGCATACTTTACATCTTCATAGTTAGCAAAACCAACAAGAGAATTACCTGCTCGTATGTTGAAGTCTATATCTGGCAGAGCTTCTAAGCCATAGTTGTCTTTTTTGTAATCAACTTCTGCACAAGAACAAGTTTTAAAAACAACCTTAACTTATCAATTTCAGTTGCTTCTTTCATAATATCAACCTCATACAGGTTGTTTAAAATGATAGATTTATAGGTAAAGTATTCTTTGTTTGGATGTTTTTCAATATCTTCTAAAATGCTGTCAAATTCTTTGTATGAATCTGGTTTTTCATGTTTAAAGTCATACATTTTGTCAATACATGCGTCATACAAGGGTTCAAGTATGTTCAAACCTGCAAACAAAAATACACCAGAACTACAAGTAGGGTCAAGAATACTCATTGCAGGTATGTCTTTTCCATTAGATTTTTCACCTATATGACCTGCTATTGTATAGTAAAATGCTTTGACTAAATCTGAACTTTCAGTATTGGTAATAATATCTTCAACAAACTGCCTTATATCCAAATTATAAGTTATGAAATCATTTATAGAATTTATTTCACAATTTTCAAGTTTAGATTTAACTTCAAAATATCTATTCCGTCTTTCGACAGTTTCTCTCCATATTTCAGTTGGCAAAGCATATTCTTCTGTTGCGGGTGGGTGGGTGTTCCATTCTTCTCTTTGTGAAACATTATCAATACACTTTGAGATATAGTCTGACAGGTCTTTATCACAACCTTTTCTAACAGCCTCATATATGTATTTATCGGGATTATCTTTTAACATTTGCCAGATGTATGAATTTTCTTTGAATGTAATTTCACATTTCTTTTTAGCTTCTTCAAACAGATAAGGAATAATAGTGTTTTTACTAATATATTCAGTAATATTTTCTTTAGTATAATAAGCCCCCGTTTGTTTTTGGTTAATATATTTTTTAAAGATATGATCGATTACGTCCGGGTTGATTTGTTTATCATCTGAAACCGGTCTATCGTCTAAGTGCCAGTCATACTTGTCAAAAAAGTCAAATATCTTTTCAAATGCAGAATCCGGTATTGCAATATTCGGGTATTTTCTTTCAAGTTCATGAACATCAAACAAACCACCATTCAGATAAGAAATTTTACCTATAATCTGCATAGTTTGAGCAGAACGTTTATCAAGTTCTCTTGCAAAACCTTCATGGAATAATACCAACAAGAATTCACGATAGAATGAATAGAACTTGTTATCACCATGTTTTTCTTGAGTTTCATTGAGTTTGTTTCTCAAGTAATTCAAGTCATTATTTAAGAACCCTTTTTTCTGAATGAAGTATATGAACATTAAACGGTTCAACATCAAAGAACTGTACCATTCTTTATCAACAGTTTCTTTTATACCTTCAATGAATTTAGAGAAGTTATCCTTGTTTTTCTTGAATTCTTCATAGAATTTCTTTGTAACCTTATCTTTGTTTAGTGAGTCGTTAATTCTTTGTGTAACATCTGTGATTGTATAATCTTCCCATCCAAAGAACAGTTTTTCTAACTTCTGATACAGTTTTTCACCAGATTGTGTTGCAGGGTTATAAATTTCTGAACGTGTAACGGCAGGTGAATTTTTGGTTGCTCTCTTTATCCATTACCAAATCTGTTCATTTTTTTCAGTAAATACGATTAAATGTTCAAGTTGGGTCTTGGCAAGTTTGTTACTAATTTTCTTTCTAAGATCATATTTAATTGGTTCCGAACCTCTGTTAATAAGTTCGTATATAGCAAACCCTTCTTTCTCAACAATACCATTGAGAGTGTATGTTATACCTTCAACCTGTACCGGCATTGTTTGATTAAAGTTATTCCAACCCAAATGTTGCGTGAATAATTCCTTTAACTTATTCTTTGATAGCAATTCCAGTATTCTACCCTTATTCAATGTAATAGTCATTGCCATTTTTAACCCTCATTTAATCCCATAGAACATATTATTCTTGGCGGTTTTTCAGTTATTTCTTCCGTAGTCAAACACAATGTACCGTCAAGTCTTAATTCATTTGTCATTAAAACTAATGAATAATCATCAATTCCACTTTTAAGTTGTCGGTTAAGTTTCTCTTTTGCTTTCTCAGTAAGTGGATATTTATAGATTAGATCAATAGTTCTATGTAAATCTGGTGTATCAAATAACTTACCTTTGTTTTCCTGTGCAAAAGTATTAAGTCTTTGATATGTTCTGTAACGTGCACCTGTCTTTTTACCTAATTGACCACCTATCAACTTTTCATTCTTAACAATATTTTCAACACCATATTTAACAAGGTCAAAATGGTCTTTAAGCCTTTCTACTGGTTTTTCAGCAGCCAAACATTCAGCCATTTTTAATAGGTCAAATTGAGAATACTGTATCGGATTACCATTTTCATCTACATATGTAAGTATGTCATTACCATATGCAGTCTGTGTATAAACAATTACACCTTTTCTCTCGGTTGATTGCTTTGTTGAATAAACTATATCTGGTAAACTCGGTATAATGTCTTTCAATTCAGCATTTTCTTCTATTGCATTTTGCCAAATCTGATAAGCATATGAAGATAAGTCAATGTCGTTTGAATCTTCTTCATCAAGAACCTGTGAATTTTCATTATATAAATCTTTTAACTTGATACTATCTTCATCATCAAAGAACCGTTCGTCTGTTCCTACTACTTCTGCATTTTGTTTGAGTCTTATTTTTAACCTACCTCTCAAAAGTAGAATTTTTTCTACACCTTCAGCAGGCAAGAAGTTATAACAAAGTATTTCTTACGATTTCTGACCGATTCTATCCACACGACCTGCTCTTTGAATAAGTTTGATAATAGCCCAGGGCAGGTCAAAGTTAATGATTATATGGCTATCTTGCAAGTTCTGACCTTCACTCAATACGTCTGTTGCGATAAGTATTCTTGTTTCTTTATCATTGCCAAATTGGTATTCGTTGCTTACTGGACTGAAACGGCTTGCAAGTAATGTAGGATTTTCACTTCCACCGGTAGCACACGCAACATCTTGAATATTATGTGCTTGGAGTTGTTCATATAAATACTTTGCCGTATCTGCATACTGTGTAAAGATTAAAACCTTATCGTTTTTGTGTTTATCAGATATAAGATTGATAAGTTCTTTCAATTTTTCATCATTTTCACTTTGCCATTCACCAACTTTTTTAATAATTTCTTCAAGTGCTTTATTATCTTTAATTAAGTGTTCTTTTAATGTTGGCTTGAAGAACTTAGAGTCAATCCACTTGAAACGAGTTTTATACTTATTTTGGTATAATTCATATGCTTCATTTGCTCTCTTATACAAACCTTCTGACAATGTAGGTTCTGTTTCATTATCTTCTTCTATGTCAATAAAAGATTCTTGGTCATTATCTGAAACATTGCTATCGTCATCTATGAATTCAAAACTCTGTGAACCTATTGGCAGAGGTAAACCATTTTCATAAGCATATAAGAAAATATTGTTCCTTAGTATATGACGTTTCAATGATAAAATAAATGCATAACCACTACTTTCAAGACGTTTGAATAAGTTTGTACGACAGAAACCAATAATTTCTTTACCTGCACGAGAAAGATTTTTTATAATCTGGCTTTCTTCCCCTATTATATCCATATTTTCTAAGGTTTTCTTATCAACTAACTTACCTGCAAGACCGTAACGAGGGATTTCAAGGTCATTTATGGTATTTACAATATCTTGTGAATATAACATTGCATACTGATCTTTTTTATTTTTACTATTAACATTGAACTTTACACTCTTTGCAATTCTCTCAGGGAAGTATGATTTTGTTTCGTCAAAGAATTCTAAGTATTTTCTGTTGTTAGTTTCGTTAAGTTTAGCATAATTTGCTTTAATAAAACTTCTTGTACGTCTTACCATGTAATAACGTAGTAAGTCTTGCCAGTCTTCAGCATATTTACTTTTTTCAAATGCCAATATTGAACGTGGTGAAACTTGAACGTCATTCACAAATTGTGCTTCCGGCTGTTCTGCAAGCATTCTTTCCGGTCTTACCGGTAAATCTTCATCATCTGATATAAAAAATCGTAACTGGGTTGAAATATCCTTATAGCTTTTATTATATGGTGTTGCAGTTAAAAGAATTACTTTACTGTCATTTCTTTGAATATAGTCTCTTATAGCATTATAACGCTTGCTTTCTTTGTTCCTTAAATTATGGCTTTCATCAATTATAACAAGTCTGTATCGTTTTAAATCTGCCAGTTCTCGCTGAACTACCGCTGATGACATAATTATTGCTCTCAAGTCATACTTTTCAACATACTTTTCTTACATAGGAATTAAGTTTGCAGGACATATAATTAAACAACTTATATCTAAGTCATTTTCAAATATCTTGGCAACAGCACATGCAGTAATTGTTTTACCTAAACCTACAACATCACCTATTAACACCCCGTTTCTTGCATTAAGATATTTTGCTGTCATTAAACACGATTTAATTTGAAAGTCTAATAGTTGGTTCTTAAATACCTTTGGAACTCTGAATTCTGTTAAACCTTCTCTAGCTTCTTGTGCCATATGATATGCCATTTTTAGGTATATATGTTGTGGCGGCAGTTGTTCTTCCCTACACCAACTGTTTTCAATAACTTCTATTAAGTCTTGTGTAATATCAACACACCATTGCTCATTCCATCTATCCTCAAACCAGTTAGCCAGTTTTTCTGCTGAATCTGTATCCAAAACATCAACATTTAATTCACCCTGCCTGCTTAAACCTGCAAAAGTAAGATTACTACTACCTATGTACGGTATTGTAGGATTAATGTTATCTTTTCTGTATGCAAGATATAGCTTTGCATGCAGGTCTTTTAAATAGAACTTCACTACTAATTTTTTAGACTTAAGTTGTCTTAAAAGTGATTTTAATGCCTTTTCTTGTTTATTATCCGGTATACCTATTACAAGCTGTTCTCTAAATTCCTTTATCATATCCTTAATGAGTTTTTTAGCCTGCTCTCTATCCATAAAACTCATTATCAGCATTAAATGAATATAGGTGATTCAATAATTCTTTAGGTGTTTTCTGCATGCCAATAAGCAAACGGCAGTTCTTACCTTCACCACCCTCAAACTTATCTATGTAGTCGTCTATAATATGCCAACCTCTTAAATTGAAAAAACCGACACAAAAGTCGGCACGATATGATAATTCAAGACTTTCTTTTAATGCTTTTTCCAGTTTTAAGTTGATATTATCAAAAATTCTTGGCATACTTCAACCCTTATGTAACGATATTAGCATGAAAATATGAGATATATTGTTCGGTATATTTATCTCTGATTTTCAATTTATAAACCAATTAGCGAACAAGGATAATAAAGGATGGTCGGAGTCAAAGAACAAAAAGCCTTCATCAACTTCTTGATATACGGGTTGTTCCATTACTCTTTTATTATGTTCTAAAACTCTTCTGTTGTGTTCTTCTATTTCTTTAAACATCCTTTCTCTTGATTCGGCTACTTTTTGAGCAAGAGCTCTGAGTTCTTCTTTTGTCAGCCCGTCATTTGGTTCAGGGAATGGATTTTCGGTTTTTAAAGTATTGTTCTTTATTTCATCAATAAGCATAGATAATCCTATCACTTTTGCATTGACGGATTTGAAGATTTCTTCAAATCTGCCCTCTTTTGCATATTCAGCTTCCGTTTTGCCGTCTAAAAAATCATTATCAAGCAAGGAATTAAACCATAAAACCTGCTTTATTGAAAGTCTTTTTTCTGATAGGTATGCTACATAAGAAGATAAATCAAATAATCTGTCATTTGTGATTTCAGGCATATCAATACCTAAATCCTTTGCTCTTGCTGATATTGCCTTAAATCCGAAACCTTCCATATTCATATTCCAATGGATAAAGCAAGTGCTAGGGTTAGAGATGATTTGTTTGAATTTTTCAAGGCATAATCTTTCAGCGGATTCTAAATCGTTTTCCTCAAGATAATCCATAGGCGAAAATCGTTTTTTATCCTTATTCAACTCGCTATCGTTATAAATTACAATGCACGAAATTTTAGGAGCAGGGCTTGAGCCGTTATAAAATCCTTCACTTGCGTAGTGAATGAAATAATAATCCATATTATTCAAAAAAGTTTTTGTAAGTTTTTTAATTATTTTGCAATAATTTTTCATCTAATTTATTTACTATTTTTTTAGAAAATTGTTTTAAATATTTTATATTATTTATTAGATCTTCTTTTGTAAATAATATTGATGAATCATTATGTATAATTGTGTTACGTTTTTGTATTAATTCATTGATTTTCGCTCTAAAGTCAATAATCTCTTCTGCTTCCCCATCTATTGTTTTAATCAGTTCAGTAATTTCTATTTCATTAAATATATCATCAAATCCAATTCTATTAAATAATTCAATTATTGCATTTGAACCATGTTTACCATAGTTGAATTTATTACTTATTTGTATCGGCTTGAAATCTTTACTGTTTCGCCATATTAATGATAAATCTTTCATTGACTCAATAATTTTTTTTCTATTTTTATCTGTTTTTGTATTTTTAAAACAACTGCCTAAACTGTCTATAATTTCTTTTGTGTGTTGGACTTTCAGTATATCAGAAACTTGTTTATCTTTATTTTCATTTAGAAAATATATATATTCACTCATTAAATTTTCTAAAAAAGCTTCAAATTTAGAAGTTAAAAGTATCAAAGCCGACTTAAGAAAAATGTTACTTATTTTTCTATATTTATTTTCTTCTTTTTGTGAACGTTTTATTAATATAATGACTTCTCTTAAAGCGATATAAAATTTATTTAAACTTTCATAATTATGAGATGTTTTCATTTATTATTCGATCCATTTCGCTTAACCAAGTTTTTATTCTGTATTCCATTCTTTTTGGTTCAGATGTTCCTACAGTAATAGAATCTTCGAAATTTTTATCTCCATTTACGCAATTTTTTAAAGCATCTAAAATTTGATTTCTTTTATTCAATAAAGCCTCTAAAGAATATTGTTCAAAGCTAAGCATTATAAAATCATATATTGCCTTATTCATCCATCTGTAAAAATCCCCATTTGTTTCAATTTTTCTAAAAGCATTTTTCTCAAAAATTGTGTACACTTTATTTAAAGTATCATTAAATTTTGTTCTTAATTTTTCAATTTGTTCTGTATCCATATTTTTATTTTTGTTCATATAGGCATTGAGAAATGTTTTCATAATTCCTTTATAGCCAATGATTAATATGTTTTTTCTATCAAAATTTTCGGATAATGCAAAGTATCTAAGAATTAATTCAGCATCGTCCATTCTTTTATGAGGTTTATCCAAATTTAAAATATCCAATAATTGTTTATTATTTCTTAAATCTTTAATTAAATCGTTAAAAGGTCCCCTATATAAGCAGTTTCTTAATTCTTGTTCTGTTAATTTTACAGAACCTCTGTTCAATCTCATAAATACGTCATATTTCATTTCGGGATGAGATTCTTTTGTAATTAAAATTATACGCAAGGAACCATTATCTAAAATATTTTTAGCGTTAGGATTTAAGCTCTCATAACTTTGTTTATTTAATTCTTTTAAAGAGTCAAGTCCTCTTAATTTAAATTTACCCTCATAAAAATTTTTAAAACTGGTTAATCGTTGTAATCCGTCAATAATGTTCCAACTTCCATCATCTTCTTCCGCGACATAAATAGGTGGAATTGGGACATTTAATAATATTGATTCAATTAACTGGGAAGATGTTTTATAATCCCAGACTTGTGAATTTCTTTGAAAATCAGGTTGAAGGAAAATTCGTCCTTTTTTTATCATTCCTACCGTATCTTCAACACTTTTATCATATGCTTGAGTACGTATTTTCCTTAATTCTTTTGGAATTTGAATTTCATCTTCATAACCTTCTGAATATTCAATAATATTATTATCAAAAATATTATTGTCATTATTTTTCTGATCTATATTTTCTTTTTCTAAGTTATCAGTATAATTCTCTGTATTCATTTTTATCCTCTTGATACGTAAATTCTTATTCTAAGTATTTATAATTTTTTCATTTTCCGAATTTTCTATTACACCAACATTATAGTATATGCTTGGGTTCAGTTTAGCAAATTCAATTTGTTTGCCGTCAACTTTCCACATAGTCTCTAACTTGAGTACTTATATTATGCATTAAGAAATCTATAAGCCATTTGAGAACAAGTATAATTTAAATAAACTCTTTGTTTGGAAATTAAAACGACTTTTGCCGGTATTTTATTTAAAAACTTATTTTGTTCCACAATAACAACACTTACTTTATGTTAATGCTTTCATCATCATTAAATTTACTTTTGTTTAACAATATAGTGTTATTATAACAAATTTTTTCGATTTTGAGTATTATTTTAAAATTTATTTACATATATTTAAATAATTAGTGCATGTATATAAAAATTATATTTATAGATAAATTGGGAAATTGAGTAATGAAAATGAAATTTTGATTTCGGAACTAACCGAAGCATTGAAGAATAATACAAAATTAACTAAATTGATGTATAAATTTTATCTTTGTGTAAAATATCAACAATAGATTATTATTTTTATTTATACTATTATTAATAGTGAAGAGCAACGAAGTATGATTAGTGAAAATTTTATCTAAATCCATATTTTTAATGTTTTTGTTCGATATGATTACACTACTTGTATCAACAAAATTCTGGTATTACCGTTTTCATATGCCTTTAAATGTAAGTTGGGGGGGGGGTTAAGTGTACCCACTAAAATGGAATTAATCAGTAGGACTTTTAGAATATTAATTTTATCGTTAAAATTTTCGCTCATTTCATACCTTAATGTATATCAATTAAACTATCGGCTTTTTTATTATTCATTCAAGTTTTCTAATGTATCATAAACTTTTGAAACTATTTTCCATGTGCCGTTAATTTTATTCATTATCAAAAAATCCGTAAATTTATAACCGTGCCAATTATCTTCAATTACTCTAACCGTTGCAATCGTTTTTTCCAATGCAATAACATCAACTCTTGCGGTATATTTATCATCGCAGCCGCCGAATGTATCAATAGTTTTATAAAATTCTTCAATCGAGCCTGATTGATAAGTTTGTTCGTTTAATTGCCCAAAAAAGCAGGCTTTTTCATAAAAATACGGTTTAACTATTGAACTGTCGCCTTTTTTAACCGCTTCACAAAATTTTCTTGCAACTTGTTCTACGGCATTAAATTCTTTAACATCATCTCTCATTTTTAACCTCTTTCCTGTTAACTTTTATTATATTAGATTAACAGAATAATTTTTACAAGTCCGGAAATAAAGTTAACTTGTTAATATGCAAAAAATTATTTAAAAAGTTCTTATGATGGGTGAAATGACAATTGTTTCCCAGTCATACTTTCTGTTAATTTAGATATTAAGTAATTACATGTCAATAGAAAATGAAAAATCAATGATTCTTGTGCATTATAAAAATTTTATACAATTATAACAGGCTGTAATTGATGCTTTTAACAAAAAAATAACTCAACACAATAGTTATTATGTTGAACTCTCCTAAAATTAATACTAGCATAAACATATTATTTTTTTGTAAATTCTAAATTATTGTAAACTTGTTTTGAATTAATCTTAAAATTATGAATATATCTCAGTTTTCGCATATTCTCAACAAAATAACTATTGTGTTGTAAGAAATGTACTCAATAAATAGTGATAAGGATTATTAATAAATGAATTACAGATTAATCGTGTGTGTTCACGGTGATAATAGGGGAAAACCGGTTGCATTAGAATCCGAAAAGGATATACCTTTTGAAGTTTTTGAATCTGACTATTATGAAGAAAAAGAATATATAAAAGATTACAATAAATCTCTAAAAGAGGTTGCTAAATAATGGTAAAATTTGCTTTTAGAAACAGTAAAATAGCAGGTATTTCAACTGTTATTCCAAATAATGAAAGATGTCTTTTGAATGAGCCAAATCTCTACGGAGGAAATAAGGAAAAGATTAACAGAGTTATAAATTCTTCCGGATTTTTAAAACGCAGAATTACAGGTAAGGAAACAACATCGGATTTATGTTTGCAAGCAGCTAATGATTTAATTAAAAATTTAAATCTGAATATAAATGAAATTGATGCACTTTTATTTATAAGCTATACTCCTGATTATTTAATGCCTGCAACATCCTATGTTTTACATAAAAAACTTAAACTTTCACAAAATTGTATATGTATGGATATTCCTCAAGCGTGTTCAGGGTATGAATTAGGTTTATATCAAGCTGCAATGCTTATAAATTCAGGGTGTAAAAAAGTTCTTCTTCTTGTAGGGGACAGTTTTTCAAAATTTAGTGACATGTTTAAAAACAATACTGCTCCCGTATTTGGTGATGCAGGAAGTGCCACATTAATTGAATATGACAAAGATGCTGAAAAAATGTTTTTTAACATTAATTCAGACGGTAATGATTTTGATGCTTTAATATGTGAAAACGGCGGTTTTAGAAATCCTGTCAAAAAAAATGATTTTTATAAAGACGAAGGTTATATATATAATTCCAGAATGGACGGCGGAAGAATTTTTGACTTTACGATGAATAATGTTGCACCAAATATTGAAGACCTTTTAAATTATGCAAGAATATCCGTTTCCGATATAGACGAGTTTGTATTTCATCAGGCAAACAAGTTTATATTAGAAAATATTGCGAGAAAACTAAATATAGAGCCGGAAAGAATTTCCACAAAAACACTTACAAATTTTGGAAATCAATGCGGAGCATCCATACCATGTACAATTTCAAACATATTGTCAGAAAAAGTAGCAAAGCAAAACCTTAAATGTCTTTTATCAGGATTTGGTGTTGGTTTAAGCTGGGCAAGTGCGATAGTAACTTTTGATAAAATATATTGTTCAAAACTAAATAATTATAAGGAGGAATAAAATGAAAAGAGAAAAATTTTTAGAAAAAATAAAAGATATTCTTCAATATAAGGGAGATAAAGATTTGACATACAATTCAAATTTGATAGATTTGGATGAATGGGATTCTTTATCAATTATTTCAACAGTAGCTTTTTTAGACTCTGAATTTGGGAAAAAAGTAACCGTATCTGATTTGCAAAATATTGATACTATAGAAGATTTAGCAAGAATTGCAGGTGTTTAAATGCTTTCGGGAAAATTTGTAAATTTAAGGGATATAGAAACTAAAGACGCAAAATTTGTTCTTTCTTTAAGGTGCGATGAGAAAAAATCAAGGTATTTACATAAAACAGAATTTGATATAAAAGCTCAAATTGCATACATAGAAAGATATAAAAAACTTGATAATGAGTATTATTTTATAATAGAAAACAAATCGGGTGAACCTATTGGAACATATAGGATTTATGATTTAAGAAAAGATAGTTTCTGTATAGGTTCATGGCTTATGAAAGGAGGTGTAAGTTCAGAAGAAATGCTTGAAGGGGATTATCTTGTTCGTAAATTTGGTTTTGATAATTTAAAATTTAACAAAATGCATTTTGATGTCAGAAAGGATAATAAAAAAGTTATTCGTTATCACAAAATGATGGGTGCTAAAGTTATCGGTGAAACGGAACTGGATTATTTGTTTGAATGTACAAAAGAAGACTATTTAAAGCACATAAAAAGATTTTTGGTTTAGTTTAAAATTGTGTTGAGTTTTGAAAAGTTTAAGGTATCCATTTATAAAGCTACTATCCTGTTTTATTTTAACCAAGCAAAAAAAGACATAAATTTATTGACATTTCAAAAATAAGGGAAAAAACAATATTGATATAGTTAATTGAGTAGTTTTATATTTACGGTTAGTTTGATTTTTTCGGAAAGTTGGCTTCCTGTTTGGATTTGAGCTGTCGAAAATAATCAAACTATTCGTTTACAAAACGGTCTTTTTGGACTTTTTTTGGATGAACGGTTAGTATGATTATTACGGTAAGTTGAATTAAAATTATTCCCCTGTCTGCATTTCGCCCGTGCGTTTGAAGTGTACGTTTAGTTTTACAAAGTGAATTATTGAGCCAAAAGCGACGTCAATGAGCCTGTATGCGTTAGCTGATTATTTCGGCAAATTCCGTTTTTGAAAATTAGCAAAAAATTTCCACTCATTTTTGGAAAAAATAACTCCTGATTTCGGGAAAAGTAACATAAGTTTCAGAATTTTTAAATTAATACAAAACAGACATTCATTCTTGGTGAGAAGAATTCGACCCTTAGAATGATGGATGTAAAATTCTTACATACAAGCAATCTGGTGATTGCTTAGTTACGTAAAGTTTTAAGGATGTGTAAAACAATTTACATTTCACCCATCATACTTTCTTAATATAGAAAATATTTGTAACTGAATTTTAATATTATTTTCTAAAATGAAAATATATGATATTGTTTTTAATAATGATGAAAGTATAAATATAAGAAAGGACAATGATTATGGAACAAAACAGATTTAAAAATGATTCACCCGAGCAAGCTATTTTAATACCAATTCCGAGAATTATTAGAATTATTCCTTCGAAGTCTGAAAGAGCTTACGGGTTGTTTGATACTAAAACAGGTACACAAGTCAGCGAGTTTGTAAAAGGCAACGGTGAACAAATTGAATTCGACAACTTAGACCCTAATATGCATTATGATGTTGGCGTTATAGAAGATATGGGCGATGAAAAACCACAATTTGCGATTATGTGGAATCAATACATGCGAGATGACATCGATGATATATTGAAAAATTCCAATGATTTGCCTATTGAATATCCGTGTGACTATCGAATAATAGATAACGGTAACAATGGTATTTATGACTTGGTAGATGACAATGGCGACACAGTCGGTCAGGTCGCAAATCTGACACAAACGGGCGACAAGCCAATATTTGTTCAAGTTTGGTCTATGAGAATGAAAGATGATACGATAAAATAATTTGGTATAAATTAGTATCTGAAAACAAACAGGTCGGGCTAAAACCCGACTTATTTGTTGTCATAAAATACCTTTTACTTTTCACCTATTTCAATTCACACATGTGAAAAGCTCTAATTTTAAAGTTTTTTGCATTTATGCAATAAAAATTGTACTAAAGTACAAGATACTTTCTTTTGTTTGTATGCTATTGTGCAGATGAAAAGGATAGAAAGAACTATGAAAAAAATAACAGAGCGAGAATTGGAAGTTTTATCATTGGTTACATGAATAAAAAAATTGCGGAAGTTTTATTTATAACCGAAAGAACGGTTAAGGCTCATTTGACGTCAATTTATAAAAAACTGAACGTCAAAAATCGAACTGCAGCTGCAATAGCAGCTATTTCAAAAGGATTAATCAGTAAATAGGTTCTTGTAATTTTTTTGGTAAATCGGTGGGAATATTCGTTTTGCCATTTGTTTTTTTATCCTTTATTATGGTTTATGAACTTTTGTAAAGCATTTTCTTAAATTTTCTGTAATTCCATAAAAAAGTTACTATGACAGCGTTTTAACCTTTTTTCAAACCGCAAAAAACAAAGATTTTTTAAATTTTTATTAGACTAAAGTACTAATTTAAAAAAGAGGAAATATTATTAAAGTTTTTGAAAAATAGTATGTTATTTTAAAGATAAAGGAGGCATTAAGATGCTTAAATTATCTGAAAGAGAAATAGACGTATTGGAAATGGCAATAAGCGGCTGTTCAAATAAAGAAATTGCCGAGAAATTATTTATTACGGAAAGCACGGTTAAAGCGCATTTGTCATCTATTTTTAGAAAATTGAATGTTAAAAACCGAACCGCAGCGGTAATGGCTGCTGTTTCAGAAGGATTAATCAGAAAATAGATTTTTTTGGAGATATAGTCGGCGGGAAAATAATCTTTATCCCGCCTGTTTTTAAAAGATTTCCCTATAACCCTTGTTTATTAGGGAAAAAACCGCCATCACAAAGGAATGGGGATTAATATGTTGTACTTAATATTTCTATATGGCAGGTAAAGTGGTTTAAATTCTCAACATAAAAACTTATCATTGCGAGCAAAAGAGAAGGAATTTGGTCAATTTGCACGCCCGATATTATCTCATTCGCGTGTAACTGCAATTTCGTGTTTTGACTACGTGATTACTTATCAAAAACACTCCAGCCTCAACTCAAGCAGTCTTGTATTTGCTCCACGCTCACAGTCGCATTTGTGGCTTTGCCATAGCAGGCTCAATTCACTCGCTTCTTGGTTGCTCGCATTTAATGGCATTCCGTATTTTGCTCTTGTGATTTCATCACAATCGCAAAATAGCTTCAGCCTCAGCTCGCAATCCGCTATCCAAACTCGCTTCACTCCGTCCGTCCGCAAATCCGCCAGAACACAATTAGTATCCTCATCGCTTGCCAAACAAAAATTAAGAGAGATAGGGAAATTCTCCATCTCTCTAAATTTACGCCCGGCGCGATTCGAACGCGCGACCCATTGCTTAGAAGGCAATTGCTCTATCCAGCTGAGCTACGGACGCATAAGGTTGTTTATTTAATTGTCAATTTTAATTTATATGCCAGTATGTCCTGCAGCTAGGGAATCAATTACCCTATCTTGAGCGACTAAGGCATGAATTTTATTAACTTTTTCCGCCCGATACTCCGTTTGGGAAATCTCTGCTCGACTTCATCGAACATAAGTCAATACTATCATAAAAATTTTTTTTCGCAAGTTTATTTTTGTAAAACATTATTTTTTTTAATTATCATTTTATTCATCGATTTTTAATATAGTGAGAGGTGAGAGGTGAAAAGTGAAAGGCTGAGTTTGCAGGCAATATTTAAGTGAGACGTGAAAGGTGAAAGGTTCTTATCGGCACTTCGTGCAAAATTATAGGCTGATGCATTCGCTCGCAATTACAGACTGATTCTTACATTTCATGCAAAGAATTAAACCCACCCTTTCCCCCTCCCTTGAAAAGGGAGGGGGAAACTGTACCCCACCCCAGCCCTCCCCATTAGGGGATTGTCAACTTTTCATTGCATTAAGGATAAAGTCTTTGTAGAATAAAAGGTCAAGAGAAATCTTTAACATCT